>NZ_UIGI01000001.1:1246986-1870479 GCF_900446255.1 Buttiauxella agrestis
TTCAGCAACTCCTGCATTCGCTGCGTTCGAACACCTGCGAGATGGAGGCATGTTTAAGCTGGATGAACGCATCCTAGCGGCAATGGCCGAATACGATGCTGCGGCTCCATCGGCTGAAAGCGGCAACCATGCCGCTTTGGTGAAGCTCCTTCACACGCCGATCCGGCAACTATGGGGCTATCGTCGCTATATCGAGGAGCAGTCGCCGTTTGAGACACATCAGGGGGTAAAGGGTGCGGAGTTCAACCGGGTCCTCGCGATCCTCGATGACGAAGAAGGTCGCCATAACCAGTTCCATTACGGGAAGTATTTCGGCATAACGCCTCTCTCCGACACGGACGAGCAGAACATCCGGGATGGCAACGAAACGACAATTATGCGCACCCGTCGACTTCTGTATGTCTGCTGTTCTAGAGCTGGCGAGGATTTGGGAGTCGTGTTTTTTGCGGATGATCCTGCGCAGGCTCATGCCGCCATCGTCGCGTCGGGTCTCTTCTCCACTCAGGACGTGATCAATCTTGCCGCGTCCTAGTCTGTTACAGGCCTACCGTCCTATCAGAAGGGCTATCGACGTGTGGTGCCTAGGAGATCGTTCCGCGTCCTCATTCGGTGAGATGTCGAATATCCGCTACTGGTCTGATGTGACGTTCGACAAATCGCGAGGGTAAGGTTGAAATGTCCCAGACCCAGTCATGCTTCCAACGCCCGATTGTAGTCGTGGCTAATTTGTTCTTGTTTCACGATAGGGAGCGCCGACGGGTCCTTAGCTCGAGGTATGGTACTAATCATGGTGTTGGTAACTAATTTGTTTATAACTTACTGATAAGTAAGGTGATAATACTCTATCAACAATCGGGTGGAAATGGGTTTGCTTGTAAGTTATTGATCTTATTACAATAATATGTAATTGATAACAACCTATCCCATATCATCAACGGTATTTTCATGGCATCCGAAAGGCATGCCATGAAAAAGTCGCCGATACTATGGCTAGCTACATGACGCTGGCATGGTATCGGGAAAGCGTATCAGCCACTCCTGGTGAGGCATGGGCGGCTTGAGTATTCGTGGCATCAAGATCGCAACCCTTCTCGGGCATCATGAGTGACTGCATTTATCTCTCCGACGACAATGCCTTTCAACAAAGGTAAAGATGCAAAGAACAGAAAGGCAATTAGATTCTCGAATCATGTTGGAATGTCGAGGATCACCTTGCGTCCCATCGTCGCTTCAGAGAAATTAGCCTATTGTCGCTATTTAGCGAGCTGTTCGCTTCCTCTATTTGTTTCAATATCTCTTCTGTCCCATATGGCCATGCCAGCGCGTTGTCTGGTAGAACGGCATGAAGTAAAGCCAGTGCCTGTTCCGGGTACCGGTCTACTATGTCGCCTCCTGATCGACGAAGTTCAGGCAGCATCAAATGGTCACGCTCGATTCTGCCCAAGAACGGCAAAACCAATGCAGCTATGGTAGGAAATTCATCGCCACTGGAGAAAGCCAATTCGCAAAGGCGAGCCGACGTGTTGGGTGTTCTGGCTGAAAGTTGGCGCGGCCAAATCTGCAGCAGTTCGGGGAGCTGTCCTTTCCATAGTTCGTGTGAGTTTTCGTTTATCTCGTCAGACCATCGTTGAGCCTGCCATAGTACTCGTGTTCGAAACTCGTCATCGACTGCCAATAGTAAGCTGCGCATCTCGTCATTGGAGATACAACGCTCGCCGGTGATGTCGTCGACAGTTCTCCACCCGACAAGGATCATACCTGCGATGATTTCACCATATGAGCGTCGCGATGGGAGAGGGTTAACGGCGAACTGCAGCATATCATTCTTCAACCGCATATAGAGCTCTCGATTTGGAGTTCTCGCCCTCCACAAGAAGCCTGACCATGCTGCGTCGCGATCGTCCCTGTTGTTACCCTGAAGCGCAGGCAATAAGTAATGCTCTGTCCATTTCTGGTCGACAGCGAAAAACCAGGTGAGGTTGTGGAAAAAGATCACAATCGCATGTCTGCGCAAGTCACCTGGAAGCGCCAATAGAGCCTCAGCGCGAACAAGCCATTCGGAAGTAATATCTTGATTTTTATTCAGATTATCCGTGCGGGGATCGTTAAAAAGCACCTGCGCGATCTTACCTGTAGGAGAATTAATCGCTTCCATAGCCCAGTCTGGTTCCTTGGAACCTCGAATAATACCCGAACGACCTTCGTTCGGCGATTCACGGAGGACGCCAACCAGCTTACTCAAAATACGGTCGAAAATAGGAAAGTAGTCTTTGCTTAGCTTCGTACTGGCATTTTGCAGCCAATCGGTCGCGGGGCGGAGAATCGTTGCAAGCTGCGCATTTGGATAACGAGATAGTCGTTCGGCAATCAACCAAGCTAATCTCGACTTGTCATTCTTCCGTGCCTCTGAGGTAAGGAACTGTTGCCATGCCCAATTTGGAAAATTCCCTCGTTTGGCAGCATAGGTCAACGCAGCAAAAGCGCGCGCAGGGCGCTGAGCGGCCAGGCCGGAAAAAGGATCGTTCTCGATGAGAAAATCGTCTGATCGACCACTACGTTCCTTCGCTCGCAGCAGTACTAGTGAAAGGGGGATTTCTGCTAGTTCCTCATGGCTGGTGTTAGTCCTGACCCATCCAGTCCGACCTTCCAACGATTCAGCAGCCCTCCCGCCATAGTCCTCTTTCCAATCGGGCACAGCAGCACGGAGCAGTTTCGCTTGTTTACGGGTATTGGCTGAAAGCTTGCATTCTGAGTTTTGAAGCCACTGAATGCGATTTAGAATCGAGCAAGCTCGTCTGCTATCGAAGGCTGCAATCTTCTCGCGCTGCCATCGCTTTGGGCCTATCAACAGCTTTTGTTCGATTAACTTACGCGATGCTCCACTGAGTTTCTTCCATCGCTCTGAGATGACCAGTAATAGGTCTCGTTGATGGTAACTATCCCAGAATGCGGTATTGCTTAAAGACGATATGAATAGTCCAAATTCATTATCTGAAACAACACTTTTTTTACCTGATGCCCATATTCGTAGCCGAGCAAAAATGGTGTCATCTTCCGTAGGCCATGATAAAAATTCTCGTTTAGCGGCTGATTTATTAGTTTGAACTAGTTGTGTGAACAGCTCCGCAAATTGGATAACTAATGCTGAAAGCCCATGCGTTCGATGATAGTCGTCGACATCTTCAATATTATCCTTGACTAATGGGCTTATATTTCTAAGGCTGTAGCCACCAATTTCTTGTTCAAGTGCAAGAGCCAGTTCGAGATTCTGTCGTAGGGCTTTAACAATTGCTGAACACCATTCATCAGGAACAGCGATTGTTTCGTGCGTTTCAGGATATTTCACGTCCATCCACAGCAAGTGATCTTCATCTGTCTGAGCAGTCTCTGCTTCGGGCGGCTTCGGTGTATTCCTGGAAGAAGGCCTTGCAGAAAGGTGAGGCCGGAGCACCTCTCCAAACCGCCTAACTATTGCGCTACTCCATCCCTCAACCTTAATGACATCTTGCAGGTTATACCACTCTTGATAAAAGTCTTCGACGTGGCTCCAGGTTTCAAAAAGCAAACGCCAAGAGTTGCGAATGTTCTGACGTATTGGGTGATTGCTTCGCTCTAGCTCCCAAGAGATGAGCCGTTGAATGTTCTGATTAAGTGACGACTGATGGGATGCCCACCATACAGCGGCAGGCTGGTCGCAAACCTTTGCGAGCCATACGCCCAATTTATCTATGCGCGGAACAATACGTGGGAAATGATTAGCCCAATGTCCGCGAAACGCAGTAAGATTTTCATCGCGGATCGCTGCTTTATCAAGATGATTAATTTCGAAGGCATCCCACGCATTGGATGGTGTTTCTCGCTTGGCATAATTATCTTCAGGATCTGGTTTAGTCGGCAGGGGGTCTGAATCAAGGCCATATAGATCGAATGGATCAATATAGGGTTCTTTGCTACTAAGTGAGATTGAATTAACCGGCCTTGCGAATCGTCGGTATTTGTCGAACACACAAAGCCATTCAGCAGGGGGGAGAACCTCCCCCTCGCAGAACCTCTTTACGCCTTCGTAGGTTGAAATAACATGTGTCACCTGACCCCGTTCATGAGGCTGAAGCGCTGTCGGTCCTTTTTTGGATGTCTCAATAACCTTTGTGAACCAGTCATCAGGATTACGGGCTCGCTCTGCCCAAGCGTCAAGAGATTGCCATAAGGCAGCATGAACATCATCTGGACTATATGGGATGGCCTCAACACCTTTGTGCCGCCATCGTGCGACGGCATCGTCATGGTCGCCAGATTGGAAAGCATAAGCGTTTTCGCGGTTCCCTGAGGTTTTACGCAAAGCTTCAAGAAGGTATTGAACTGGAGGATCGTCGGCCGTATACCCAACAAATACAACAATATACTTTCCAAGTATTTCACGAATGAAGGTTGTTGCCCATCCGTCCGATAGATATGCACGACCAAATTCTGAACTTGAGAGAACAAAGCCATCATTCTCAGCAGCTGTATAAGTCGGCGTTGAGCGGCCATGGAGATAAACTATTCCGTTGATCTCATTTGGAAGTGAAGGGTTCGGTAACCTCGGTGGTTGCCATACGCGAAGATTGCGCCCGCAGTCATCAAACAATCTGTCGAAGTTCGTCGTGACTAATTGAACAGTGCCTTCTGGCGTCGTCGCTAAGTCTAGCAAAATCCTGTGTGCAGTCAGATCGCAATCCGCAGGTGGTTTTAATGCAGATGCTACCGCCTCCTCGATATCGCGTGAGGCAAAGTCTCTTTCTAGAAGCCCGAAAACACGGTCAGCAGATATTACGCCGGGTATGCCAACACGCTGGTCAATCTCTCTAGCCTCTTGGATTAGTCTATAGGCAGGACTATTTTGGTCGACACCAAGCCTAGCAACTACTTGACTTGCTAAGCCAAAGAAATCAGGTAATTGAGCACGCGCTCGGGAAACGCCCGCCCCGCAAAAGAAA
Organism: Buttiauxella agrestis; assembly: GCF_900446255.1. Lineage (NCBI taxonomy): Bacteria > Pseudomonadati > Pseudomonadota > Gammaproteobacteria > Enterobacterales > Enterobacteriaceae > Buttiauxella > Buttiauxella agrestis. The sequence continues at coordinate 1,251,963 of NZ_UIGI01000001.1, forward strand.
ATTACTCGGCCCTGATCTCTGGCAAGAAGTAGATCATCAGGGATTGATGGGCCGTCGGCTAAAAATCGCAAATCCATTCCTCCGCACTGTACTTTTATGTTTAGGCTACCAAAACATGCCTCTCAGTGGTTGAAGTTTTGATTAGCTCCTTTATTGTCTAGATTCACTAATACCTATGTGTTTGTTGTGTGTTAGATCGAACCCGAGTAACTTAATCTAAAACTAACTTAAACTGTGATCTAATTCGTACCAATAGCTAGCATGGTATTTTTTATGGTATTAGATAGTGATACTGTTTTAAGTAATTGATTTTTAATAATTAAATATTTGTGTTAACTATCGAGTGGGAATAACGAGCCGTCAGGCATAACTATCACTATCTCGTAGTCAGTTGAATCGAAGCCCATTTTTTAATGGGCTTTTTTTTTATGATGTCATTTAACCGAGCCGCTCATGCAGCCAGGGAAGAAGCTGTTTTTTGCGACTTAACATCCCGGCGATGGTGCAGGGTGCGTTATCGGTAAGTGCGGGGCCAGCAAAGTAGAGCCTTGAGCATTCAGCGCTGATATCGGTCAGCATCAAAACCACCAGGTCAGCTCCTGAAGTCGTGACCCGCTGCTCCATCGCTGATTTAAGCTCATCGATAAGCGGTTCTGCCTGGTCCAGAGAATATAATTCGAGTTGTGCGGTCAGTACTTTATTCCCCGAAATATCAAACACTTTACTGTCTTTATTCAGCAGTTCGTCTGCGCTTAAACCGACAATATCTGTCTTGGCGGTCAGCAAATCACGAATGAAATCTTCACGATCCACTTTGGCGAGAGAGCAAAGCTCATCTACAGCCTGGCGGTCTTCATCAGTGGTCGTCGGCGAGCGAAGTGCGACGGTATCACTCAACGCCGCTCCCAAAAGCAAAATGGCTTCGCTGGGGGAAATCTCATGGCGAAGGGTCGGAGTCATCAGCTGCCATAACAATGTCGCACTGCTGCCGACAGGTTTTATCCACACTTCAGGAGGGAGTTGGGTGATCAGGCCACCAAGACGGTGATGGTCGATAATGCCGATGACATTGCTTTCATTGAGTGAAGCGGGTCCCTGAGCGGGTTCGGTGAAATCAACCAGCCAGACATCTTTGCCAGCAAGCGAATCATCAAGCAGCGGCGGAGGCGTCAGGCCTGCATGGCGAAATATATAGTTTGTTTCTCTGTTTAACTCACCGAGGCGAAACGCCTGGGCATTTCGCCCTTTAATCGTCAGCCAGCGCGCAGCCATGTACGCAGTGCAGACGGTATCGCTATCGGGATTTAGATGGCCAAAGACATGTATCATCTACTCTCTCCTTGTCACAAATTTATTCTGTGCACTTCACTGCGTGTCGTTAGAGTATAGGATGCCATCCGCGCTCATTTCACAACCTTCAGGCGTGAAGCATCGACCACCTGTTTGGCGGTTAGAATATCAATGTTTTGAAGTGAGGCGTTACCGGCTAGTATTGTCCACGGACAGGCTACTTTGCTGTGCTTCTACTTTGTCCTGATGATGGTACCAGGCACCGATGGCAGAATAGACAAAACGGCCAAAAAGGAAGAGAAAACTGATGAGCAGAATAATGCGGGTCATACGATTATTAAATTTATGTCGTCTTCGCATACTCGTAACCTGTGTCACGCAAATGATCCTTGATGTTTACCCGTCAACCGCGGGCGACAGCAATATTTAGGCATAGCGATGCCTGAAGGTCAAATCCTGTTCTTCCTGGAAATGAACGCGAAATCATTTCTCCTTGTTATATAAACATTTCTTAATATTAGTTGATTAGTATATCTCCAGTTACTTTTTTGAATAAATCGTAAATAAAGGACATACTCATTGGGGAAATTGATTTAGATCATATTCATAACGGAATCCCTAACTAAAATCTGCACTCTATCCCATAGCAATATGGGCATAACGTCCGGGTTGGATACCTGTTCGAAACTTACCCGAGCTGGATGATAGGGTTCCTGGCGAATTTCAATGTCTCTGGCAAGCTGGTACAAGAACAATAAGAACAAATGGTGGGCGCTGCCTCTGGTGCTGCCGAGTCTGCTGCTTCCCATTGCTGTTTGGTGTAATGCTAATACCGTGATGGAAGGGAGCCGCGTCTTCCTCGTCTATATGCCGCTTGGTCTGATGACGGCCTTCACACTGCTTTTCGGTTGGGCCGCTTTCCCAGGCATTATTCTCGCGTTGTTAATCCGTTACGTTCCCCTGAAAGGGGAAGTCACCGCACTACTGTCGGTGATTCATTTTCTGATCCCCATTGCGGTGAGTTGGGGAGGCTACCGTATATTCGTGCCCCGGCGCAGTTCGGTGATGTTTGGCATCATCAAATTAACTGCGCAACGTATGCTGTGGCTGGTCATCGTCAACTCAGTGATTTTTATGATTATCTATCAGCTTGGGCTTTTCTTCGGCTGGTATGACGGTGTCAATTCAACGGTCGCGGAAAACCCGTTTCACGTCCGCACGCTAATTAATTTCCAGGCTGTGCTTGTTGGCTGCCTGACGGGAATGCCATTTTTCTATTCCATCATTCGCATGTGCCGAAACCCGCGCTTTATTTTTTCGTTTTTGTCGCGGATGAAAGCCCAAATGCAATCGGGCGTCACCAAAGGTGAGATTGCATTATGGGCAGTCATTGTTGTGGTGCTGATGAGTTTGTTATTAATACCGATTGACGATGTCAGTAGCATTTTCACGACCGATTACACCTTAACGCTGATTCTGCCGCTGATGTTGTGGGGCGCGATGCGCTTTGGTTTTCTGTTTATCACTACGATCTGGATGGTGATTCTCACTATCTTGTGTAGCGGTTTTCAAAACTACTTACCGCAGTATATGGGCTTCCAGCTTCACCTGGCGATTGCTTCATCCTGTTATGCGGTTTTTTCTATTACCATTTATTTGATGGCGGTTGTCACCACGCGCCAGCGTTTTTTGCACAACAAAGCGCGACGCGTTGCTTTTATCGACCCCGTGGTACAGATGCCAAATCTGCGGGCGCTTAACCGCGATTTATCCCGTTACCCGTATTCGGCTCTGGCTTTTTTACGCGTACCTGAGCTTGAACTCCTGGGCCGCAACTATGGCGTGCAGCTTCGCATTCAATATAAGCAGCAGCTAAATGATTACTTGCAGCCAGTGCTTGAGGATAGAGAAAAGGTTTATCACTTGTCGGGTCATGAACTGGCGGTGCGGGTAAATTATGATGATTACCATGAGCGTATTGAAGCTATCGACCAGCGCGTAAAACAGTTCCGTTTTATGTGGGATGGAATGGCAATGCAGCCGCAAGTGGGCATGAGTTATTGCTACATTCGCCAGCCGGTGACTCATATTTATTTCTTGTTAGGCGAGCTCAGTACGATGGCGGATTTGTCGCTCGCGACGTCTAAGCCTGAGAGCTTGCAGCAACAGGGCACAAACCCTGTGCAGAATGCGATAAAAAATAAAGTCGCCATGATGAATCGTGTGCAAAGTGCCATTGATTCAGGGGATTTCGTTTTGATGGCACAGCGAATCGAAGGGATTCGAGGCGACCATTACCATGAGATTTTGCTGCGCATGAAAGGGGATAATGAAGGCGATAATTTGTTTATGCCTGATACCTTTTTGCCAGTGGCGCATGAGTTTGGCTTGTCATCTAAAATCGATAAATGGGTGATTGAAGCAACGCTACAATTCATGGATGCGCACCGTGAACAACTCCCCGGCAGCCGTTTTTCGATTAACCTGACACCGGCTTCGGTCGGGCGTTTGCAGTTTGCCAGTGAAGTCAAATGCCTGCTGGCGCAGTATAAAATTCAGCCCTGGCAGCTCATTTTTGAAGTGACCGAAAGTAACTCGTTAACCAATCTTGAGCAGGCCAATATGACGCTGACCACATTGCAAAACATGGGGTGCCGCGTGGCGATCGATGATTTCGGCACGGGTTACGCAAGTTACGCACGTCTGAAAGATATTAGTGCCGACATCCTAAAAATCGACGGCAGTTTTATTCGCAACATACTGACCAGCAGTCTGGATTACCAGATTGTTGATTCCATCTGCCAGTTAGCACGCATGAAAAAGATGCAGTTAGTTGCCGAGTATGTCGAAAATGAAGCGGTGAAAGCGGCAGTACAAAGCCTGGGGATTGATTACATTCAGGGATATTTAATCGGGCGTCCGCGGTTACTTGAATCACTTCTCATTAAACAGCGCTTACAGGTGAAAAACTAAACGCCCGTGTGGGCGCTTAGATTTGTTAATCATCAAGCCGCGATGTTCGGGCTGGCTTCTTCTTCAATTTTAAGTTTCCAGCCTGGCGTATTATCCCAGTATTGCTGTTCCCGTTCTAAGTCCAGCAACACCAGTGTGTTCTGGCTGAACCAGTCATGTGGGAAACGCAGCGTCCACTGATGCTCGTCCGTTTCCAGTACCAGCGTTGGTGGCGTGGTTGTCGCCTGGCGTTGATTGTTGAGTAACACCGCCAGGCGCAGAATCTGGATTAACGGCAAGAACTGCTTTTTCTTAAATAGCGTGAAGCGCGGCAGATCGTCAATTTTTACCCCTTTACGGTGATAACGCACTAACGATGCAATAAGCGTCTGCTGTTCCTGGTTAAATCCAGGCAGGTTGCTGTGTTGCAGAATATAAGCCGAATGGCGATGAAGCCCGCTGTGGTTAATATTCAGCCCGACCTCATGCAGCATGGCTGACCACTTCAACAGCGCGGACATTTGTGGATTTGCCTGTTTCGGGTTTTGCACTTCCCACTGCTGATAAATATGTTCGGTGGTCGCCAGTACGCGCTTGGCCTGATCGCTGTCGATATGATATTGGTCAGCCAGACTTTGCGCAGTACGGATGCGTATGTCCTGATGGCGGAAACGGCCTTCCATTTCATACAGCACGCCTTCACGCAACGCCCCGTCAGACAAACGCAGTTCACGGATAGCCAATGAGTCAAACACGCCGCACAGAATCGCCAGCCCCGGCACAAACACCGCTTTGCGTTCCTCGGATAAACCCGACAGGCTCATTGCGCTGAAACTTTTGTACTTCAACACTTCATCGCGCAGCATTTCCAGGCGCTCAGGCGTAATAATTCCGTCTTTTTCACCCATGCTGACCAGCACTTCGTGGGCCGCTTTGATAGTGCCAGAGGCGCCCATCGCCACATTCCAGCCTTGTAAACGGTACTGCCAGGAAAGATTCTCCAGCTTTTGTACCGCAGCAAGCCGCGCGCGTTTGAAGTTTTCGGCGTTGATAGCGCCTCGTGGGAAAAAGTTTTGCGCAAAGCTCACACAGCCCATACGGCGGCTTTCGACCAGCATCGGCTCGAAATCTTCGCCGATGACTAACTCGGTCGAACCGCCACCGATATCAATTACCAGTTTGCGGCCTTTCTCAGGTTGGGTATGTTCCACACCCATGAAAATCAGGCGCGCTTCTTCATTACCGGAAATAATCTCAATCGGGTAGGGGATAACCTGCTCGGCGCGTTTGAGAAACTCTTCGGCGTTCACTGCCTGACGCAAACTGTGCGTGCCGACGATGCAGACGTTATCGGCCGAGAAACCCTGCAAACGTTCAGCAAATAACGCAAGGCATGACAGCCCACGTTCCATCGCCTCTTCGCTTAACTCGTTGTCGGCATTCAGACCATCAGCCAAATGAACACGTTGTTTCAGGCGTCCGATGATTTGCATCGCGCCGTCAACCACACGGGCAATAACCATGTGGAAGCTGTTCGAGCCAAGGTCTACCGCAGCGAATTCTTGCGGTCGTGGAGCATGTTTTTTTATTGGCATGATTTTATAGTCAGCATGATGCGTTATTCAGGTTGTTCCAGAGACTTGATGTAATCGTAAATCGCCAACTGTGAGCGCACCTTGCGGCGATTACCGCGCGGAACATAGCGGTTGCTCAACTCTTTGTCGAGATAGCGGGCTTTCACTGTGTCACTGAACAAGATTTCAATAATATCCAGCACCCGTTGTTTCAGGCGCGGATCGAGGATGGCAACCGCAACTTCGATACGGTAATCAATGTTGCGCGTCATCCAGTCGGCAGACGAAAGATACACTTTCTTATCGCCACCATTTTCAAATATATAGACCCGGTCGTGTTCCAGATAACGGTCTACGATACTGATAACCCGAATGTTATCGCTGATCCCCTCCAGATTTGGGATAAGCGAGCACATACCGCGTACCAGCAAATTCACCTTCACACCCGAGCTTGACGCAGCATACAGCCTGTCTACCAGCCCTTTATCGACCAGGTTATTGAGTTTCAGAGTAATGCCAGACGGTTCGCCGTTTTGCGCATTCGCAATTTCTTTATCGACCAAATCGTAAAGCAGGCGGCGTGAGTTCTGCGGCGAAACCATCAGATGTTCGAACGTTACCGGGCGATACGGGTTTTCGATAAAGTTGAATACCCGCCGCACTTCATTGGTGATGCGTGCATCGCAGGTCAACAAGGAATAGTCGGTATAAAGACGGGCGGTTTTCTCGTTAAAGTTACCGGTGCCGATGTGGGCGTAACGCACCACTTCTTCGCCTTCTTTACGGGAAATCAGGAATAATTTTGCGTGGATCTTCAGACCCGGTGCCGAGAAAATGACGTGAACCCCGGCTTCGGTCAGGCGCTTCGCCCAGTGAATGTTGGCTTCTTCGTCAAAACGCGCTTGCAGCTCAACCACCACGGTGACTTTCTTGCCATTGTGCGCGGCATGAATCATTGACTCAATAATGCGCGAGTCTTTCGCGACGCGGTAGATATTGATTTTAATCGCCAGTACGCTCGGGTCGAACGAGGCCTGACGCAGCAATTCCAGCACGTGTTCAAAAGTGTGGTACGGGTAATAAAGCAGCACGTCACGGTTACGAATCGCATCAAATCCGTTACGGAATTTATCGAACCAGATATGGCGCAGCCGCGGCAGAGGTTTGTTGATTAAATTGGCTTTACCGACATTTGGGAAGTTAATGAAATCTTTAAAATTGTGGTAACGGCCACCGGGAATAATGGAGTCGTAGTTAGTGATAGTCAGCTTATTACGCAGCATTTCGACCATCGCATCAGGCATATCGCGTTGGTAAACAAAACGCACCGGCTCGGCGGTGAGACGCTGTTTTAAGCTTGATGACATCAGTTCCAGCAGGCTGGACTCCATTTCTGTCACCAGGTCGTATTCTGCGTCGCGGGTCATTTTCATTGAGTAAGCGTTCAACGAATCGTAATCGAAGAACCCTTTGAAAATGTCATCCAGGCAATAACGCAGAATGTTATCGAGCAGGATCATTGGCTTGCGGCGACGCGGTGCTTCCGGCGGCAAATTCACGAAACGAGGCACTTTATCGGACGGGATTTCTAGCAGGGCGTAACGAATATCGCTGCCCTGAATAATCTCAACCGCCAGATAGGTGTAATCATCTTTAAGGAACTGCACCAGATCGGTTTCGTTATTGATGAGAATCGGTGTGATGTGCTGGCGCAAATAGTGTTTGAAGTAATGACGCAGCCAGTTTTGCTGATTTGGCGAAAGCTGACGTTCATTGATCAGGAAGATCTGATTACGCGCCATTTCCAGCAGCAAATCGTTATACAACCCATCAAATTCCTGGTCGGCCTTTAGCACGCGCGCCTGAATTTTATTGAGTAAATGGCGCGAATTAGGTGCCGTACCTTGTTCTTCGCTGATCAGAATGCGCCGTTTTAGTTCGGCGAAACGGACCTTGTAGAATTCATCAAGGTTATTCGAATAGATGCCGAGAAAACGCATTCTCTCGATCAGCGGGTTAATTTTATCCGCCGCTTCCTGGAGCACGCGTTCGTTAAAATTCAACCAGCTCAGTTCTTTTTCGATGTACAGCTTATCCTGACCCATTAGCCCTCACACTCCGTTTTCGTGGACGTTAAAATGCCGTCACGTCTGTCATTATGGCGAGCTTTGGCGGGGAATGTCCAACGCTGGCCGTAAAGTATGACAAAACGCGATTTAAGATGTGATTTACGTTAAGTAAGCGTCGTAGGTCGGAGAAATGAAAAAGGGGCAAAAGCCCCTTAATTTTATTCGTCTGCGGCATAACCTTGCGGTGGCAGTTGAGTGCCATCAAGCCATGCGCTGTTATCGCGCATCTCTAGTCGCCCGTCGATAAACCAGGAAACAACCAGCGGATAAATAGCGTGTTCTTGATTTTGCACACGCGCGGTGATGTCTTCTTCATTATCACCTTCAAACACGGGAACCGTAGCCTGAAGAATGACCGGGCCGCCATCCAGTTCGTCAGTGACAAAATGCACCGACGTTCCGTGGACTTCATCGCCATTTTCCAGAACCTGACGATGTGTATTCAGGCCTGGATATTTAGGCAACAAAGAAGGATGAATGTTAATCAAGCGGCCCGCATAGTGCCCGACAAACTCCGGGCTAAGAATGCGCATGTAACCTGCCAGAACCACCAGATCGGGCGCGTAGGCGTCAATCTCAAGCATCAGCTCACGATCGAACGCTGCGCGATCGGCGAACTGGCTGGCCGTTAATGCGTGAGCAGGAATTTGCGCTTCACGCGCACGCTCAAGCCCAAAAGCATCGGTTTTATTGCTGAATACAGCCGCAACGGTGCCATTAATTTTTTTATGCTTGCAGGCATCAATAATCGCCTGAAGATTGCTTCCGTTACCGGAAACCAGCACCACAATGCGTTTCATTATTCAATAACCACACGCTCGGAGGAATCAGAAGCTTTGATACTACCGATTTTCCAGGCGTTTTCACCTTTTGCGTTCAGGAATGCTACCGCTTTGTCAGCTTCAGCCGCAGGCAACGCTATCAGCATGCCGACGCCGCAGTTAAAGGTGCGGTACATTTCGTGACGGCTGATATTCCCGGCTTGTTGCAGCCAGTTGAATACCGCAGGCCATTGCCATGAAGATTCAGCGATCACGGCCTGAGTGTTGTCTGGCAGCACGCGCGGGATGTTTTCCCAGAAGCCACCACCGGTCAGGTGTGCAATCGCGTGAACGTCAACCAGTTCAATCAATTCAAGAATCGACTTCACATAGATGCGGGTCGGTTCGAGCAGATGATCGGCCAGCGGCTTGCCTTCCAGTTCGGTGGTCAGCGGGTCAGCGCCACTCACTTCCAGCACTTTACGCACCAGAGAATAACCGTTGGAGTGCGGGCCACTTGAAGCCAGGGCGATCAGCACATCGCCGTCGGTCACTTTGGAACCGTCGATGATTTCAGATTTTTCGACTACGCCGACGCAGAAACCGGCAACGTCGTAATCTTCGCCATGGTACATCCCCGGCATTTCAGCGGTTTCACCGCCGACTAACGCACAACCAGATTGCAGGCAACCTTCGGCGATACCGGAGATAACGCTGGCAGCGGTGTCGACTTCAAGTTTTCCCGTCGCATAATAATCGAGGAAAAACAGCGGCTCAGCACCCTGAACAACCAGGTCATTGACACACATTGCGACCAGGTCGATGCCAATTGTGTCGTGACGTTTTAAATCCATCGCCAGACGCAGTTTCGTACCCACACCATCGGTGCCAGAAACCAGCACAGGTTCACGATACTTCTGAGGCAACGCGCACAGCGCACCGAAACCACCCAGTCCACCCATCACTTCCGGGCGGCGAGTCTTTTTCACTACACCTTTGATTTTATCGACCAGAGCGTTACCAGCATCAATATCAACACCGGCATCTTTATAGCTAAGAGAGGTTTTGTCGGTCACTGCTAAGTCCCCGCGGATGGGTTAGAAATAAAAAACGCCGCAATTCTAACAGTGGAGGCAAACGTTTGCGAGCCTCTTGTTAAGCGGGATGTAATTATTATCGTTCTATACTGATTTCACCCAGTTTGATCTCGAAGCGGTGGCGCGGTGTTAAAAAAGCGGTATAATCCGGCGATTTTTTTTATGGTGGCCAACTATCTCGGGGAGAAAGAGTATGAAGATCGTGGAAGTCAAACACCCACTCGTCAAACACAAGCTGGGCCTGATGCGTGAGAACGACATTAGCACCAAACGCTTTCGTGAACTCGCCTCAGAAGTTGGCAGCTTGCTGACTTACGAAGCCACGGCGGATCTGGAAACTGAAAAAGTCACTATCGAAGGCTGGAACGGCCCGGTAGAGATCGATCAGATTAAAGGCAAGAAAATTACCGTTGTGCCAATCCTGCGTGCAGGCCTGGGCATGATGGAAGGTGTGCTGGAAAACGTTCCAAGCGCACGTATCAGCGTTGTGGGTATCTACCGTAACGAAGAAACCCTGGAGCCAGTCCCTTACTTCCAGAAACTGGTTTCTAACATTGAAGAACGCATGGCGCTGGTGGTTGACCCAATGCTGGCAACCGGCGGTTCTATGATTGCGACCATCGACCTGCTGAAAAATGCCGGTTGTACCAGCATCAAAGTGCTGGTTCTGGTTGCTGCACCAGAAGGTATCGCTGCGCTGGAAAAAGCGCACCCGGACGTAGAGCTGTTTACCGCTTCTATCGATCAGGGCCTGAATGAGCACGGATATATTATTCCTGGCCTCGGCGATGCCGGGGACAAAATATTTGGTACTAAGTAAAAATTGAGCCGACTTCGAAAGTCGGCTTTTTTTTGATTTGTTCGAGCCGTTATTTCTAAAAACAATACTCAGAGGAAAACACAATGACACGCCGCGCCATTGGAGTGAGCGAAAGACCACCCCTGCTGCAAACGATACCGTTAAGTTTGCAACACCTGTTCGCGATGTTTGGTGCCACCGTTCTGGTGCCTATTTTGTTCCACATCAACCCGGCGACGGTACTGCTGTTTAACGGGATTGGGACGCTGCTGTATCTCTTTATCTGTAAAGGCAAAATCCCGGCTTATCTGGGTTCAAGCTTTGCGTTCATTTCTCCTGTGCTGCTGCTCCTGCCGCTGGGTTATGAAGTCGCGCTTGGCGGTTTTATCATGTGTGGCGTGCTGTTTTGTATTGTGGCGCTGATTGTGAAAAAAGCCGGTACTGGCTGGCTGGATGTGATGTTCCCACCTGCGGCGATGGGCGCAATCGTGGCGGTTATCGGCCTTGAATTGGCGGGTGTGGCGGCAAATATGGCGGGTTTACTGCCTGCTGATGGCACTTCACCAGATTCAACGACCATCATCATTTCTCTGGTTACGCTTGGCGTGACTATCTTTGGTTCTGTGTTGTTCCGTGGTTTCCTGGCCATCATCCCGATTCTTATCGGTGTGCTGGCGGGTTATGCACTCTCCTTCGCCATGGGCGTGGTAGACATCACGCCGATTATCGAAGCGCACTGGTTTGCATTGCCAACCTTCTATACCCCACGCTTTGAATGGTTCGCTATCTTCACCATTTTGCCTGCGGCGCTGGTGGTGATTGCTGAGCACGTGGGTCACCTGGTCGTGACGGCGAACATCGTGAAGAAAGATTTGATTCGCGATCCTGGCCTGCATCGCTCCATGTTTGCTAACGGCATTTCGACTATTTTCTCAGGTTTCTTCGGCTCTACGCCGAATACGACTTACGGCGAAAACATCGGCGTCATGGCGATTACCCGCGTGTACTCCACCTGGGTTATTGGCGGAGCGGCGATTCTGGCCATTCTGCTTTCTTGCATTGGTAAGCTGGCGGCGGCGATTCAAGTCATCCCGGTTCCGGTCATCGGTGGTGTTTCACTGCTGCTGTACGGAGTGATTGGCGCGTCCGGTATTCGCGTGTTGATCGAATCAAAAGTCGATTACAACAAAACGCAAAACCTGATCCTGACTTCAGTGATTCTGATCATCGGCGTGAGTGGCGCGAAAGTGCACATTGGCGCCGCAGAGCTGAAAGGCATGGCGCTGGCGACGATCGTGGGTGTGGGTCTGAGCCTTATCTTCAAATTGATCAGCGTCTTGCGCCCGGAAGAAGTGGTGCTGGATGCCGAAGAAAACGACGTAAAATAGCCGTTTAGCTTTAAGCTGGGCGGCGCGCTCGCCCGGTTCTCCTGATCCTCATTTCTGTGATAGACTCTCTGCGTTTTTCTGCCTGTTATGGTTGAGGTAATTCTGAATACGCCGGCACAGCTATCACTGCCACTCTATTTACCTGATGACGAAACTTTTGCGAGTTTCTGGCCGGGTGATAACCCTGCTTTACTCGCTGCACTCCATTCTGTGCTCCGCCAGGATCATAGCGGCTATATTTATTTCTGGTCGCGAGAAGGAGGAGGGCGCAGCCATCTGCTACATGCCGCCTGTGCGGAACTCTCCCAGCGTGGCGAAGCTGTCGGCTATGTGCCGCTTGATAAACGCACCTGGTTTGTCCCGGAAGTGCTCGATGGCATGGAACAACTTTCGTTGGTGTGCATCGATAATATCGAGTGTGTGGCGGGCGACGAACTGTGGGAAATGGCGATTTTTAATCTCTATAACCGCATTCTGGAATCTGGTAAAACCCGCCTGCTGATCACCGGCGATCGCCCACCGCGCCAGCTGAATCTGCAATTACCCGATCTCGCATCGCGCCTGGATTGGGGGCAAATCTACAAGCTACAGCCATTATCGGATGACGATAAACTCCAGGCCCTGCAATTGCGTGCAAAGCAGCGTGGTTTTGAATTGCCAGAAGACGTGGGACGTTTCCTGTTGAAGCGTCTGGACCGGGAAATGCGCACACTGTTTATGACGCTCGATCAGCTTGATCATGCGTCGATTACCGCACAGCGAAAACTGACTATCCCGTTTGTGAAAGAGATTTTAGGGCTTTAATTCTGGTGGCGGATGTCGCTTACGCTGAAACCGTGTAGGTTGGATAAGCGAAGCGTCATCCGACATAACCTAAATTACAAAATCTCCAGCACCGACTCCGGCGGGCGACCAATTCTTGCTTCACCATTTGCCAGCACAATCGGGCGCTCAATCAATTTAGGGTTTTCTATCATCGCCTGAATTAACTGATCTTCGCTTAACGCGGAATCTGCCAGATTTAACTCCTTGTACAAATCCTCTTTCTGACGCATCAAATCGCGCGCGCTGGCAAAGCCTAACTTGCTTAATAACGATTTGAGCGTTGCGGCATCTGGCGGGGTTTCCAGATACAGCACAACTTCAGGTTCTACACCATTCGCTTTTAGCAGGCTTAACGTTTCACGGCTCTTAGAGCAGCGCGGATTGTGGTAAATAGAAACGGTGGACATCGTAACTCCTGTTACATCTTAGAATACTGAAGGAAGCGTTTTTGCAATTCGCGGAACTGATCGATTCTCGCGTCATAACGAGCCTGCTGCAAGCTGCCGAGTTTCACTTGCGAACTGGCGCTACTGAGCAGAGTAATAGCCTGATCGAGTTTGCCGACAAGCGCCATGACTTCTGCACGAGCCGCCAGTTCCTGGTCACGGTTGCCCAATGCCGCCTCGGCTTGCGCTAACAAATCCCAGCCGTTGCTGTCATCAGGATGGCTAAACGTATAACGATTCAGAATGGCTGCGGCCTGAGCGGGCTGTTTTGCCTGGACATAAGCGTTGGCAAGGTTAAGTTGCAACACCGGGTTTTGCTTCAGATCCGGGGCGTTTTTCAGGCGGTTTACCGCATCTGCCGTTTTATTCTGCCCAAGATCGATATCCGTCGCTAAGTCGAGATACCAGGTATTGGCAGGCTGCGCGACCAGTAACGGTTGCAACAGCTTGCGAGCTTCATCCCATTTACTGCTCCCCATCGCCTGTAGTGCGCGACCATAGGCAGAGGCATGTTGTTCACGGATATTGCCCTTCGCCCAACTATCTAACAAATCACTGGTTAACTGGTTACGCCCGGAATTGTACATGCCGAGCGTACGCGCTTTCGCCATGTAAAAATCTTCGGAAGATTGCACGACGATCGGGCGCATCTGGTTGGCGCGGTTTCGGGCATCGGACAAACGGCTTTCCGGCAATGGGTGAGTCAGTAGGATTTCCGGCGGACGCGATGAATAGCGTGATTGATCGAGCAGCTTCTCGAGGAAAGTTGGCATCGCTTGCGGATCAAAACCTGAACGCTGCAACACCTGAATACCAATGCGGTCTGCTTCCTGTTCGTTTTGCTGCGTGAAGCTGATCATGCCTTGCTGCGTTCCCGCAAGGGTGCCGCTTAATGCCGCCATCCCGGCCTGCGGGCTAGCCATTGCCAGTAAAATCGAGCCTAACGCGCCAACCCAGGTGAGTGGGGCGTTCTTTTTCTGATCTTCCATAGCGCGTGCCAAATGGCGTTGCGTGACGTGGGAGATTTCGTGCGCCATAACCGATGCAAGCTGGCTTTCATTATCGGCATAACGGAACAGTGCTGAGTGCAGCACCACGTTGCCGCCAAAGAAAGCAAAGGCGTTGATTTCATCGTTGTTGATCAAGAAGAAATGGAACGGTGTCTTGACGGAGTTGGCATGGCTAACTAAACGCATACCGAGATGGTTAATATACTGTACGAGCAAAGGATCATTGATTAAAGGAGCGCTGCCTCGCAGCTGACGAACATAATAGTCGCCCATCTGCAATTCCTGGCCTATCGACAGAGTGCTTCCCGCAGACGTGCCCATATCAGGCAGTTGATCGGTAACATCTGCAAAGGCGGGTGTTGCCGGGCCAGCGAGTAGAGCGGCCATTAGAGTTGCAACCAGCGGTTTTTTCAACTGCTTGAACATACGTCCTGTCCTGTTTAATCAAAGTTAATCTTCGACACGTATTAGGTGGTTTTGTTCGCCAGCCTTGATGAACTTTAGCCCACACCGTGATTGAAACCTATCTTAGCCGTGGCAATTTTAAACTGCTATTGAACAGAGATAAAAAGCGAAGTCTTTACAGTGACATTTAGATACAATCTCTTTTCGCTCAATGCTGTCAGGGAAGGGTTGTATGCTCGAAATGTTGTTGCAATGGTATCGACGACGGTTTAGCGATCCAGAAGCTATCGCGCTACTGGTTATTCTGGTTGCAGGTTTTGTCATCCTGTTCTTCTTCCATGGACTTTTAGCGCCGCTGCTGGTGGCGATTGTTCTGGCTTATTTGCTGGAGTGGCCAACCGCGCGACTTCAACGTGTCGGGTGTTCCCGAACCTGGGCGACGACGATTATCCTGGTGCTTTTCGTTGGCATTTTGCTGTTGATGGTTTTGGTCGTAGCCCCCGTGGCCTGGCAGCAAGGCATCTATCTGATTCGCGATATGCCAGGAATGCTGAATAAACTTTCTGATTATGCCGCCACACTCCCAAGACGTTATCCGGCGTTGGTAGATGCGGGCATTATTGATGCCATCGCTGAGAATATGCGTGGCCGCATGATGGGGATGGGTGACCAGGTCGTGAAATACTCGCTGGCTTCGTTAGTGGGTTTACTCACGCTGGCGATTTACCTGGTGCTGGTTCCGCTGATGGTGTTCTTCCTGGTCAAAGACAAAGAGCAAATGCTCAATGCGGTGCGCCGAGTCTTACCGCGAAATCGTGGGCTTGCAGGGCAGGTCTGGCTGGAGATGAACCAGCAAATCACCAACTATATTCGCGGCAAAGTGTTAGAAATGCTGGTCGTGGGCGTGGTGACGTATATCGGTTTTGTGATTTTTGGGTTGAATTATTCACTGCTGCTTGCCGTGCTGGTGGGGTTCTCGGTGCTGATTCCATACATCGGCGCGTTTGTCGTGACCATTCCAGTGGTCTGCGTGGCGTTGTTCCAGTTTGGCATTGGCCCAGAATTCTGGACGCTTTTCGCCGTGTATCTCATCATTCAGGCGCTGGACGGCAACCTGCTGGTGCCGGTGTTATTCTCTGAAGCGGTGAATTTGCATCCACTGGTGATTATTCTGTCGGTCGTGATATTTGGCGGTTTGTGGGGATTTTGGGGCGTGTTCTTCGCCATTCCACTTGCTACGCTTATCAAAGCGGTGGTTCATGCCTGGCCGGATAGCTTACTGATAGACGACAAGACGAATTAGAGACAGTAAAAAGCCGACGTGAAGTCGGCTTTTTTAATATTTTTATTGCGATAATTAAGCGTTTTCTTTCAGCCAGTTCACCACGATATCGTGATGGTTGCTGGTTTTGAAATCATCAAACACTTTCTCAACTTTTCCTTCGCCATCCAGCAGGAAGCTGATGCGATGGATACCATCGTAGGTTTTACCCATAAACGATTTCTCACCCCAGACGCCAAATTGCTCGCAGACTTGATGGTCTCCGTCAGAAAGCAGCGTGAAGTTGAGTAACTCTTTTTCGGCAAAACGTGAAAGCTTTTCGGGTTTGTCGGTGCTGATGCCCAGCACTTCCACGCCTTTCTTTTTCAACTCGTCCATGTTGTCGCGCAAACCGCACGCCTGCACGGTACAGCCTGGCGTCATCGCTTTAGGATAGAAATAAACCAGAACGCGCTGTCCCTGGAAGTCGGTTAAATTTATTTGCTCGCCGTCTTGATCGGGCAAGCTAAATTTCGGTGCGCTATCACCGGCTTTCAGTGGGCTCATTACAACTCTCCGTCTTAATCATCTTGCTGTGGATAATTCACAACGTTAATACTGCCCTGTGCTTTGAGTTCTGTACAGAGGGCCTTGAACGCATCTTCGATAACGCTCGCATCCTGAGATGCCGGACTATGAGCCGTAATCTGAATGTAGAGCTGTGCCGGATTGCCATCCTGAGCGGGTTGTGTCCGTGAGCTAAGCTCCGCGATATTCATGTGATGAATATCAAAAAGATTGGTAAAACGCTCGATTAAATGAGGCGAATCAGTGACTTCGACCTGAACCCAGACTGTCGCAGGCATCGCCGGGCGCTCTTGTGCGGCGGTTCGCTTCATAACAATCAACAAATCAAGCTCGGCACCTTTTAGCGGTAACGTCGATTCAATCAGGGTTATCGCATTCCAGGTGCCTGACAGCAGCATAATAAACGTGAACTCTTCACCGAGCATAGCGAGGCGACTGTCTTCAATATTACAGCCGCAACTGCTCACATGGCGGGTGATGGTATTTACTATACCCGGCCGGTCAGCCCCAAGGGCTGTGATGACCAAATAATGGTGTGGTGAGGGAGTCAAACGTATTCTTCCTGTGAATCGGTGAGTTAACATAAGGAAAGCATAAAAAAAACTTGCGTACAACCGTATGGCATCACTTGGTGACTTGCTTTTGATCCTGCACCAAACGTACCATTGAGACACTTGTTAGCACAGAGGATGGCCAATGTTCACTGGAAGTATTGTCGCGCTTGTGACGCCGATGGATGAGAAAGGTAATGTCTGCCGGTCAAGCCTGAAAAAACTGATTGATTACCATGTCGCCAGCGGAACATCGGCGATTGTTTCGGTAGGTACTACCGGAGAGTCTGCTACGTTGAGTCACGACGAGCACGGTGATGTGGTACTGATGACTCTGGAACTGGCCGATGGCCGTATTCCTGTTATCGCAGGGACTGGCGCCAACGCCACCTCTGAAGCTATCTCCCTGACAAAGCGTTTTGAAAACAGCGGAGTGGTGGGCTGCCTGACAGTCACGCCATATTACAACCGCCCAACTCAGGAAGGGTTGTATCAGCACTTCAAAGCAATCGCTGGAAGCACCGACCTGCCGCAGATGCTGTACAATGTACCATCTCGTACCGGTTGCGACATGCTGCCTGAAACCGTAGGCCGTCTGGCGAAGATAAAAAATATTATTGGTATCAAAGAAGCAACCGGGAACTTAACACGAGTAAACCAGATCAAAGAGCTGGTTGAAGATGACTTCATCCTGGTCAGCGGCGATGACGCCAGTGCGCTCGATTTCATGCAATTGGGTGGCCACGGTGTGATTTCCGTGACGGCAAACGTAGCCGCGCGTGAAATGGCAGAAGTGTGTAAACTGGCCGCCAATGGGCAATATGCGCAAGCGCGCGTTATCAACGAACGTTTGATGCCGCTGCACAATAAATTATTTGTAGAACCCAACCCTATCCCGGTCAAATGGGCTTGTAGGGAGTTGGGACTTGTGGCAACCGATACCTTGCGCCTGCCAATGACACCGCTGACTGAAGCCAGTTGCCCGGTGATTATTAGCGCGCTCAAGCATGCCGGTTTGCTGTAAAGTTTAGGGAGATTTGATGGCTTACTCAGTACAGAAGTCGACGGTGGCGAAAGTTGCAGTGGTATCGCTTGCAATGCTGTTAGCAGCATGCAGCACCGACCAGCGTTATAAGCGCCAGGTTAGTGGTGACGAATCCTATCTGGATGCTGCACCCCTCGCGGAAATTCACGCACCGACCGGGATGATCCTGCCGGTGCAGAATGGCCAATATGATATTCCGGTCACCAACGGCAGCGGCGCAGTAGGCAAAGAGCTGGATATTCGTCCGCCAGCTCAACCTCTGGCATTGGTCAGTGGCGCGCGAACCCAATTTACGGGTGATACCGCGACACTGATGGTTGAAAGTTCGCGTAGCGCGACGCTTTGGCCGCAGGTTGTTAGCGTCCTTCAGGCGAAAAACTACGGCATCGATAAACGTGATGACGCGACCCAAACCCTGACGACTGACTGGGTGCAATGGAACCGTGCTGATGAAGATGACCAGTATCGTGGCCGCTATCAAATCAGTGTGAAACCACAGGGCTATCAACAAGCCGTGGTGGTTAAGTTGCTGAACCTGGAACAGGCGGGCAAGCCGGTTTCGGATGCGGCCTCCCTGCAACGTTACAGCGCAGAAATGCTTAACAGCATCAGCGCGGGTCTGGACAAAACCCAGACTGACCTGCAAAACGCCAAAGACAGCCGTGTAGCAACGCAGCTTGATGTACAAAGTGCCGCGGATGACACTGGTTTACCAATGCTGGTGGTGCGTGGTCCGTACAACGTGGTATGGAACCGTTTACCTGCAACACTTGAAAAAGTGGGCATGAAAGTCACGGACTCAACGCGTTCAACCGGCAGCGTGGCGGTAACGTACAAACCATTATCTGATAGCGCATGGCAAGATTTAGGGGCGAAAGACCCGGGTCTGTCCAGTGGCGACTATAAACTGCAAGTTGGCGACCTCGATAACCGCAGTAGTTTGCAGTTCATCGACCCGAAAGGTCACACGCTAACGCAGTCGCAGAATGATGCACTGGTAGCCGCATTCCAGGCAGCTTTCAGCAAGTAACATTTAGAGGCCAGAGCAATCTGGCCTTTTTTCTGATAGGCTACGCAAACGTGTGCGTAGCCACAGATAGCGGAATTTTTTAGTTAAATCACACCTGGAGTAAGAAAGATGCAAAAGCAAGCTGAGTTGTATCGTGGAAAAGCGAAGACCGTATACAGCACGGAGAACCCGGACCTGTTGGTGCTCGAATTCCGCAATGATACGTCAGCAGGAGACGGTGCGCGCATCGAACAGTTTGACCGTAAAGGCATGGTGAACAATAAGTTCAACCATTTCATTATGGCTAAACTGGAAGAAGCGGGCATTCCTACGCAAATGGAAGCTCTGCTCTCCGACAACGAAGTGCTGGTGAAAAAGCTCGATATGGTGCCGGTTGAGTGCGTCATTCGTAACCGCGCGGCAGGTTCTCTGGTGAAGCGTCTGGGTATTGAAGAAGGTATTGTGCTCAACCCGCCGCTGTTTGACCTGTTCCTGAAAAACGATGAGATGCATGACCCGATGGTCAACGAGTCTTACTGCGAAACCTTTGGTTGGGTGAGCAAAGAGAATCTGGCGCGTATGCGTGAGCTGAGTTACAAAGCTAACGATGTCCTGAGCAAAATCTTTGACGACGCGGGCCTGATCCTGGTCGATTTCAAGCTGGAGTTCGGTCTGTTCAACGGTGAGGTTGTACTGGGTGATGAGTTTTCCCCAGACGGTAGCCGCCTGTGGGACAAAGAAACTCTCGATAAAATGGACAAAGATCGTTTCCGTCAAAGCCTGGGTGGACTGATTGAAGCCTACGAAGAAGTCGCGAAACGTATTGGCGTTAAATTAGACTAAAATCTCGCACGAATCTTTTAAAGCCGAAAGTGTTCCCACTTTCGGCTTTTTCACGTCTTGTTTCTTATGGTAATTCTGGAGTTAACCACCTACGATCTATCTATTACAAAATATTAAAAGAGGCCGCCTATGCGCTGGCAAGGTCGTCGCGAAAGCGACAATGTTGAAGACAGAAGAAATAACTCTTCTGGCCCGAGCTTTGGTGGAGGCGGCGGTGGCTTCCGTTTGCCCGGCGGGAAAGGCGGGATAATCTTACTTATTGTGGTGGTTGTGGCGAGTTATTACGGCGTCGATCTCACTTCAATGCTTGGCGGCCAACCGGTTCCGCAGCAGCAATCTGCGCAACGTTCTATCAGCCCTAACGATGACGAAGCGGCTAAATTCACCTCGGTTATTCTGGCAACCACAGAAGATACCTGGGGGCAGATTTTCCAGAAAATGGGTCGTACCTATCAGCAGCCAAAACTGGTGATGTACCGTGGCGCGACGCGCACAGGATGCGGAACGGGTCAGTCAGTGATGGGGCCGTTCTACTGCCCGGCAGACAGGACCGTGTACATCGATCTTTCGTTCTACGATGACATGAAAAGCAAGCTCGGTGCGGATGGTGATTTTGCTCAGGGCTATGTTATTGCTCATGAAGTCGGGCACCATGTGCAGAAATTGCTCGGCATTGAGCCGAAAGTACGTCAGCTTCAGCAAAGCGCAAGCCAGGCTGAAGGCAATCGCCTGTCCGTAAAAATGGAATTACAGGCTGATTGCTTCGCAGGTGTCTGGGGCAACAGCATGCAAAAACAAGAAGTGCTGGATGCCGGAGATTTGCAGGAAGCGCTGAACGCGGCGGAAGCCATTGGCGATGACCGTCTGCAACAGCAAGGGCAAGGACGCGTAGTGCCAGACAGCTTCACTCATGGGACTTCAGAGCAGCGTTACACCTGGTTTAAACGTGGGTTTGACAGCGGCGACCCAGCACAATGCAATACCTTCGGTAATACCGTCAAATAACGAGATGTGGCAAGGATTGATGCTATGGAACAGCTAAGGCACGTAACTGCCATTATGGCTGAGGCCGGTATTCGCCGGATGATGATTCTGGCGGGCGAGAGTGCGTGGAGCAGCCAACATGTTCAGGCGCTCGCCCGGCAATTACCCGGCGACTGGTTGTGGGTGGGAGCGGCACCGGAATTGCCGCTGCACTGTGCAACTTCAGCCATGCGCACCTTGCTTGGCCGTGAATTTCTCCACGCGGTTTTTGATGCGCGCAACGGGCTGGATGCTGAAGCGCTCGCCGCTCTGGCTGGAACGCTGAAAGCAGGAAGCTGGTTAGTGCTTCTGGCGCCGCTGTGGAACGACTGGCCGATGCGACCAGACTGCGATTCAAACCGCTGGAGTGAACAACCGGAAGCGATTCCTACCCCTCATTTTGTCGCTCACCTGCAACACTGCATTGATGACGATAACGAGTGCGTGCTCTGGCAGCAGAACCAGGCGCTAAGTTTCCCCGAATTTGCACCACGCCCTGCGTGGCACGCCGCCCAGGGCGCTCCTTTCGATGAGCAGGCAGCCATTCTCAACGAGCTCGTGAAAATGCCGCCCGGTGTCGCGGTAGTGACCGCTCCGCGAGGCCGGGGGAAATCCGCGCTGGCGGGCATGTTATTACGCATGATTGCCGGAAAAGGGCTAGTCACCGCACCCGGTAAAGCCGCGACGGACGTGCTGGCGGAGCATGCGGGCGATCGTTTTAGTTTTGTCGCCCCTGATGTATTGCTGGCGAATACCGCATCTTTTCAGGCCAGCTGGCTCATCATTGATGAAGCTGCGGCACTTCCCGCGCCGCAGCTACGCAAACTCATTGCCCATTTCCCACGAGTTTTACTGACCACCACCGTTCAGGGCTATGAAGGCACCGGGCGCGGGTTTGTTCTCAAATTCTGTGCAAGCCTGGATGCTCTCACGCGTTACACCCTTTCGACCCCCATTCGTTGGGCGGCAAACGATCCGTTGGAACAACTTATCGACACCGTTTTGCTGTTTGACGAACCTGACGTGACGACGGCGCCACAAGGCGGGGTTTCTCTGCAAACCATTGAGCGTCACAGTGAAATGCAACCGTCTGAACAGTTGCAAGGGATGTATCGCCTGCTTTCAGGGGCGCATTATCGAACCAGCCCTCTGGACTGGCGTCGTATGCTCGATGCCCCTGGTCAGCATTTTATTGCCGCTATCAGCGATGATGAAACGGTAGGTGCTACCTGGCTTGTCGAAGAGGGGGGGCTGGATGAGCATCTGAGTCGCGCTGTGTGGGCGGGCTTTCGCCGCCCTCGCGGTAATTTAGTCGCGCAGTCGCTGGCCGCGCATGGGGGCAGCCCGCTTGCCGCAACGCTTAAAGGGTTACGCGTCAGCCGCATTGCGGTGCATCCGCTGCGTCAACGTCAGCAAATCGGCCAGCAGATGATTGCCTGGGCGAAGGAGCATGCGCCGCAGGATGTTGATTACCTTTCGGTCAGCTTCGGTTTCACCGATGAGCTTTGGCGCTTCTGGCAATGTTGTGGATTTGAGTTAGTGCGCGTCGGCAGCCACCGTGAGGCCAGCAGCGGCTGCTACACCGCGATGGCGTTATTGCCATTGACGGTGCAAGGCAAAGCGCTGACTGAGCATGAACAAACCCGGCTACAGCGCGATATCTGCTGGCTGCAACCGTGGATTGACCAATCCTTGCCAGTGATTTCCCTCGCAGAGGCTTCGCTAAATAGTGATGACTGGCTGGAACTGGCCGGTTTTGCGTTTGGCCATCGCCCGCTTGAAGCCTGCCTGGGTTCACTTAATCGTCTGTTACTTGCCAGCGATTTGCCGCTCAATGCGCTGCGTGCGCGAGTGCAACAGCAATCAAATGTGGACACCATTTGCCAACAATTACAGATTTCGGGTCGTAAGGGCTTGCTCAATGTCATGCGCCAGGAGGTACAAAAAGCGTTGGAAAAACTCGATGAGCAACAGTGTATTGCTCTGAAAACCTCGCTTTTGCAATTGCAATTTTTCCACTAAGTCGTTCAGTCAAATGGCATGGTCATCAAAAGTAGTCAGCGTATAGTCAACTCCAGAATCTTAAGGAGAAAACCATGAAACACGAACACTTTGTTGTCCAAAGCCCGGCGACACCTGCAAAACAACTGTTGTTACTGTTTCATGGCGTGGGCGATAACCCGGTTGCGATGGGGCAAATCGGCAGTTGGTTTGCGCCGCATTTCCCGGATGCACTGGTCGTCAGTGTCGGCGGCCCGGCACCAAGCGGCCCGTATCAGGGGCGTGAATGGTTTTCAGTGGCTGGCGTGACGGAAGAAAACCGGCAGCAGCGGGTCAACGCTATCATGCCAACGTTTGTCGAAGTCGTGCGTTACTGGCAAAAACACAGCGGTGTACCCGCGAATGCCACAGCACTGATTGGTTTCTCGCAAGGAGCCATCATGGCGCTTGAGGGCGTGAAAGCTGAAGCTGAACTGGCTTCGCGCGTGGTGGCATTTAATGGCCGATATGCGCAGCTTCCGCAAGTAGCCTCTACCGCAACCACCCTTCATTTGATTCATGGTGATGATGATCGAGTGATTGATGTGAAACACGCGTTTGATGCATCAGAAGCATTAACGCAGTTGGGCGGAGATGTGACGCTGGACGTGATTGACGATTTAGGTCACGCCATTGATGACCGCAGTATTCAGATTGCGCTGGATCACCTGCGCTATACGGTGCCAAAACATTACTTCGATGAAGCATTGAGTGGCGGTAAACCGAACGACGACGATATTGTTGAGTTTCTATGAGTTGGAACTCCCTCACCCTAACCCTCTCCCCAGGGAGAGGGCCGGGGTGAGGGTGAAACTTAAGGCTTTTTCTTCGGGAAATCGTCTTCGTCATCCCACTTATCGTTAAAGTCACGATGTGGAGGAAGCTCAGGTTTATTCGCCATATATTTCTTCGGATCAATACGCTTCAGATCCTTAATAACATTAAGGAAAATGCCAAGTAGCAGCACCAGTACGATGATCCACCAGTAATGCGATAGCCATTCCATGCTCATACCTCTTTCGCCTTCTTTCTTGACGTTGTCGCGGCGTTAGCTGCACTCACTTACCCGAACCACTTACTCAAGTAAGCTCATCGGGATAAGCTCCCTGGCTGCCTTGCTACAACGCCAATTAATTTGGCGATTGTTAATGTTAATTGCGACCTGTCAGGCGACAAGCTGCTCCATAATACGTTGATACATACGGGCAAGAAGTTGCAGGTCAGCGGCGTTAACACACTCATTAATTTTATGAATAGTCGCGTTCACTGGCCCCAGCTCCACCACTTGCGCCCCCATCCGCGCGATAAAGCGCCCATCGGATGTGCCGCCAGTGGTCAACAGTTGCGGCCTGATTTCATTATAGTGCTCAACTGCATTCACTACCGCATCCACTAACTTTCCGCGTGATGTCAGGAACGGTTGACCTGAAAGCCACCAGTCCAGCGTGTAACGCAACTCATATTTATCGAGCAGAGCAATCACGCGCTGTTTGATATCTTCGTCGGTCAACTCAGTGCTGAAACGGAAGTTGAACTGGACGAACATATCACCTGGAATCACGTTGTTACTGCCGGTGCCTGACTGAACATTGGCTATCTGCATACTGGTCGCCGGGAAGAATTCGTTGCCTTTATCCCACTCAATCGTGACTAACTCGTTCAACATGGGTGCTGCGCGGTGAACCGGGTTATCAGCCAGATGCGGATAAGCGACGTGGCCCTGCACACCATGAATCGTCAGGTTGCAAGTCAATGAACCACGGCGGCCGTTCTTCACGACATCACCCACGACTTCGGTACTGGACGGCTCGCCCACCAGGCAGTAATCGAGCCTTTCGTGGCGCGCCATCAGCGTTTCGACGACTTTTACCGTGCCATTTTTTGCACTGGCTTCTTCATCGGAAGTAATCAGGAATGCCAGACGACCTTTATGGTGCGGGTACTGTGCAACGAAACGCTCGGCAGCCACTACCATCGCCGCCAGCGAACCTTTCATATCAGCAGCGCCACGGCCAAATAACATGCCATCGCGAATAGTCGGTTCAAACGGCGGGTTAATCCAGCGGTCAGCGTCACCAGAAGGCACGACATCGGTATGACCAGCAAACGCCAGCGTTTCGCCTTTTCCTCGCCATGCCCAGAAGTTTTGTGTGTCGCCAAAATCCATATGCTCGATGGTAAAACCGATGGCACGTAGTCGCTCAATCATCAGCGCCTGGCAGCCAGCGTCGTCAGGGCTGAGGGAAGGGCGGCGGATAAGCTGTTGCGTCAGCTCAATAACCGGGCAAGACATAGGACTATACCTCGTTGATAAACTGCTGATAGTTCGATTCATTGAAACCCAGCAGCATAGGCTGCCCTGGCGCGTAGAGCAATGGGCGTTTGATGATTGCTGGCATTTCGAGCATCAGGTTGGCTGCGGTTTGTGCATCCGTAATGCTTGCGCGATGCGCTTCGTCGAGTTTACGCCAGGTCGTCCCACGCGTATTTAGCAAAGCTTCCCACCCAAGTTCCGCGATAAAACTATTCAATAATTCAGCATCAAGGCCGTCAACGCGATAATCATGAAATTGATATTCCACACCTTGAGTTTCCAGGTAACGTCGGGCTTTCTTGATGGTGTCGCAGTTTTTTATACCGTAGAGAATTATCACGGAGTTAATCCTTATCTTTAAAAAATGATTTTTTATGCAGGTAATCAGAATAATTAAAATGATAAAAAAGTCGCAAGGAAAAATATAACCTGGTTGCTACTCTAAAGGTTAGGTAATAGTATTTTTTTTCCGGGTTGATTAATTACTCACCATTCACTGCAACACCTTTCTGATCCTCTGGTTGCAGCGACAAGTCAGATCTTTCGTGACTTCCAGGGCGAATTCTTAAAGTAGATGAAACATTTTGTTTCAGGTGCTTTGTCACATTTTTAATTACCTGTTCAGCTAATAATTAAGCCAATACGCAGTCGACTCTCAATATTTGATGATAGCCAGTGAAGCCGCAAGGTAACGTGGCTTCACTCCAGGGAAGGGATTACGTATAATGAGAATAGAAATAGAGAGGCGGTTATGATTGAACACGAACTAGGGAACTGGAAAGATTTCATTGAAGATATGCTTCGTAAATGATCTGACCGGGTATAAAAATCTCAAGGGCATGATGCTCTTATTTTCAATATTCCTTTGAGCCAAACAAAAAGCGACCCGTTTAAGGTCGCTTTTTTGTTGGTTAGTTTTCAGAATGTTCTTTGAGCGGGAATCTTCTGCGTACCAGCACGAAGAATAACGGTACGAAGAATATAGCCAGCACTGTCGCCGAAATCATTCCGCCCATCACCCCGGTCCCAACTGCGTGCTGGCTACCGGAACCTGCGCCGCTGCTGGTAGCCATCGGCAGGACACCGAAGATAAATGCCAGTGAGGTCATTAATATCGGGCGTAAGCGCTGACGGCAGGCATCAAGTGTTGCCGCCACCAGTTCACGGCCTTGCGCATTCATATCGTTGGCAAACTCAACAATTAATATGGCGTTCTTGGCGGCAAGACCGATGACCGTCAACAGTCCTACCTGGAAGTACACATCGTTTTCCAGGCCGCGCATCCATGTTGCCAGCAGTGCACCAATCACGCCCAATGGCACCACCAGCATCACCGAGAAGGGCACCGACCAGCTTTCATAAAGTGCCGCCAGACACAAGAACACCACCAATAACGAGATGGCGTACAGCGCCGGAGCCTGCGCCCCAGATAGCCGTTCCTGGTAAGACATTCCCGTCCATTCGAGGCCAAAACCGGTCGGTAACTTCTGCACCAGGGTTTCCATCACTTGCATCGCGGTCCCGGTACTGACGCCCGGTGCCGCTTCACCAACAATTTCTAATGCGGAATAGCCGTTGTAACGTTCAAGGCGAGGCGAGCCGGTTTCCCAATGCGAAGAGGCAAACGCGGAGAAAGGCACCATTCCGCCATCTTTATTACGTACGTACCACTGGTTAATGTCTTCCGGCAGCATGCGGTATTTCGCCCCCGCCTGCACATACACCTTTTTCACACGACCACGATCCATGAAATCGTTCACGTAGCTCGAACCCCAGGCGGTTTGCAGCGTGTTATTGATATCATCAATAGATACGCCCAGCGCCTGCGCTTTACGTTGATCGATATCGATCTGCATTTGCGGGCTGTCGTCTAAACCATTGTGGCGAACGCGGGTCAGCAACTTTTCGTCGCCAGCCATCTCCAGCAATTGATCGCGCGCCTGCATTAACGCATCGTGACCGGCACCCGCGTGATCCTGCAATTCCATATCAAAACCTGCCGCGTTCCCTAAACCGCTTATGGCTGGTGGGCTGCTGGCAATCACGCGCGCTTCTTTTATCTCACGGAACGCTTTGGTTGCCCGTTCGATAATGGCAAACGAACTGGCCGTTTTCGGGTCGCGTTCATCCCAGTCTTTCAGGCGCACAAACATACGAGCCACGTTTTGCCCGTTACCACCTGGGCCTGAACCGATGGTCGCAAACACCGACAGCACGTTATCTTTCTCTTTGGTCAGATAATACTGCTCGAGCTTTTCAACCACTTTGGTGGTTTGCTGCTGCGTGGCGCCGCTCGGTAATTGTATTGAAGTGGTGAATACACCCTGATCTTCCAGCGGCAGGAAGGAGGTCGGCAAGCGCAGGAACAAGAACACCATGCCGCCAATCAGCAGCACATAAATTAGGATCCAGCGCAGGCTGTGCGCCAGAATCTTGCCAACACCCGATTCATAACGCGCCGCATTGCGGTTAAACATGCGGTTAAACCAGCCGAAGAAACCTTTCTGGCCGTGATGTTCACCTTTATGCAGTGGCTTTAAAATCGTGGCGCACAATGCGGGAGTCAGGATCATCGCCACCAATACCGACAACACCATGGCCGAAACAATCGTTATCGAGAACTGGCGGTAAATCGCCCCGGTGGTGCCGCCAAAAAAGGCCATAGGTACAAACACGGCGGAAAGCACCAGCGCAATCCCGACCAGTGCACCCTGAATCTGGCCCATGGATTTTCGGGTTGCTTCTTTGGGCGATAATCCTTCCTCGCTCATGATGCGTTCAACGTTTTCCACTACCACGATGGCGTCATCGACCAATAAACCGATGGCCAGAACCATCGCAAACATGGTCAGGGTGTTGATGCTGTAGCCGAAGGCATAGAGCACGGAAAACGTCCCCAACAGCACCACCGGTACGGCAATGGTGGGAATCAGCGTGGCGCGGAAGTTTTGTAAAAACAGATACATGACGAGGAATACCAGCAGGATGGCTTCCAGCAGCGTTTTCACCACGTCAATAATCGAGGCTTTCACGAATGGCGTGGTTTCGTAAGCGATTTTCGCTTCCAGACCATGAGGGAAATATTGCGATAACTCTTCTATTTTGGCGCGAGCGAGCTTATCGGTTTCCATCTCGTTAGCACCCGACGCAAGTTTAATCCCAAGGCCCGACGCGGGTTGGCCGTTGTAACGGCTGAGGAAGTCATACTTCTCGGCACCCAGCTCAACTTCTGCCACATCGCCTAATGAAACCAGGGAACCGTCCTGATTGACTCGCAACGTAATATCTTTGAATTGCTGTGGCGTTTGCAGCAGCGACTGGGAGTTAATTGTGGCGTTCAGTGCCTGCGTATCGACCGAAGGTGTGCCGCCCAATTGACCGACGGCAATTTGCGCATTCTGCGATTTAATCGCATCCACCACGTCTTGCGTGGTCATCTGGTAGCTGGTGAGTTTGGTCGGATCAAGCCAGATACGCATCGAGTATTGCGAACCATAGGCGTCTACGTCGCCCACGCCATTGATACGGCTGATCGGGTCCTGAATATTACTGGCAACATAATCGGCGATATCTTGCTTATCCATGCTGCCATCGGTGGAAACAAAGGCCACCATCAAAATATTGGTATCACCCGTTTTCCTGACGGTTACCCCCTGGGTTTGCACAGCCTGCGGCAACTTACGCAATGCGGATTGCAACTGGTTTTGCACCTGCTGCACCGCTTCGTCAGGATCGGTCCCGGCTTTAAAACTCAGCGTAATAGTAGCCTGGCCGGTGCTGCTGCTTTGGGAGGACATGTACATCATGTTGTCCAGCCCGGTCATATTCTGCTCGATAACCTGCGTTACCGTGTTTTCAAGGGTCTGTGCAGATGCACCAGGGTAGTTTGCAGTGATGCGCACATTCGGCGGCGCGAGGTCAGGATATTGCTCAACGGGAAGCGAAAAAATGGCGAGCAGGCCGGTGAGGCACAAAATAATGGCCAACACCCAGGCAAAAATGGGGCGATTGATAAAGAAATTCGCCATTCAGTCAGGACCTCGTCAGTACTTCAGATTATGATTTTTGGGTAAGCCGTCACTGTAGCCTTAACTGCAAGTCCAAACGTGGAGAAATTGAGGAGATAATGTAAATTATCTTCGTCCTTTGTAGTGCCTGAGCGGCCTAAAAGCCCCGACTTTCAAGGAAGAGCACCGTCGCCGCAACTCGAGATCGCACCTGAAGTTTACGCAGCAAATTGCGAATATGAACCTTCACCGTTTCTTCTGAAATATGCAGACCGGAGGCAATTTGCTTATTTGATAAACCTCGGGCGACTTCCTGCAATACGTCCAGTTCGCGTTCTGTCAGTACGGCGAACGGGTCGTCGCTGCGCTTATCGGTTCCGCGGTTGCGTAAATATTCCGCGACCTGCTCGCTGTAAGCTTCGCCTTCGGTGGCCCCACGGCGAATATCATTGAGCAACACATCGGGTTCGCTATCTTTGAGTAAGTATCCGTCGGCACCCGCATCAATCAGTGTGAAAATATCGCTGCGCGAATCAGAAACTGTTAGCACGATAATGCGCGCACTGACGCCGTCACGGCGCAGCGCGTTTAACGTATCCAGCCCGCTCAAACCTTTCATATTCAAATCGAGCAAGATCAGGTCGGGCGCCAGACGGTTAGCCATGCTAATCGCTTCGGCACCGCTGCTGGCTTCACCCACCACGCAAAAAGTGTCATCAATTTCCAACAATTGGCGAATGCCACGGCGCATTAACGGATGATCATCGACGATTAATACCTGACAGACAGTTTGCTCACTCATAACAACTCCCAATATTGGTCACATTATTATCGTTATAGATCTATGGGGTTTTCATGCGCCGCCAGACCTGCGGACGGCGAATGAAAATTCATCGTAATCAAAGTCCCACCTTGCGCGGGGCGGGAAATAGTCAACTCGCCACCTAATCGAGCAGCGCGTTCATGCATAATATTTAACCCGTAATGCCCTTCAGGTTCCGTCAGGCTGACAATGCCCAGGCCATCATCAAGAATATTCACCGTATGAATTCCTGATGCGGATGTATTACAGCTTACGGATATTTTACGGGCTTGCGCATGTTTAATCGCGTTTAAAACGCCTTCACGGATAATCTGCAACAAATGCACCTGTTGGGAGGCATCCAGCGCCTGAGTCGGAATATCACAATCAAGCGTAATGATGGCATCGGTCTGGTTGCGGAGCGGGGCAATCATCTCTTGTAACGCAGAGGGTAAATCGGCCTGCTGGAGTGTCAGACGGAACGTGGTCAGTAATTCGCGTAACTGGCGGTATGCGTCATTCAGCGCCTGGGAGAAATCATTAATAATGCGCTGCGCAGGCTGGTTTTCAGCTGGAACCGTGCGTTTTAAAAGCGTCAGTTGAATGCGCAAATAAGAGAGCACTTGCGCCAGTGAGTCGTGTAGCTCCCGGGCAATCGTCGCGCGCTCTTCCATCAACAGCAACTGCTGATAATGTTTTTGCGCCTGGTTGAAATACAACCCGCGCCCCAGCATGTTTGCCAGGCTTTGCATCAGCGGCAGTGGCGGAACGCCCGCTGCTGCCTGCCAGCGCAGTAATCCTAACTCTTTTTGCTCAAGAACAATCGGCAAGGTCTGCCATGACTCGCTGTCTTGCTCTTCACCGTCCTGAATTTTCCAGTTTTCGCCAGTTTTCATCTCCAGATAATTAACCGGCGTTTTCTGGCGTACCTGTTGCAAAACGCGCTCGAAACACTGTTTATCGATAGTGCTGACGGTCAGCGCTTGCGAGCAGGCGTACAGCACTTCCAGGGTGCGGTTCGCCTCCTGCAAATCCCGGGTTTTTTCTTGCACGCTTTCTTCAAGCGTCCGATAGAGTTTTTGTAACTCGCCCGACATGCGCGTGAACGTTTGTGACAGTAGCCCCAGTTCGTTGGGCAATTGTGTATTCAAAGGAGGGTAATCAAATTCGCCACGCTCAATGGAGGCACTTGCTTCCATTAATTTATTGAGCGGGGCGACAACCTGATGGCGAAAACGGCGCAGTGTGAAAAACACCAGGGTGAAAATCGCAATAAAGCCGACCACTGAGGCGAAAACCACCTGCATCATTTTGCGCTCGGCATAATGCTGAAGCGCCAGGACAAATAAGTCGATTTGCTCCACGTAGCCGGAAATATGCGCCTGATACCACGCTAAATCTCCGTTGCGAATATGCTCCTCCATCTCCAGCCAGGCATAATTAATCACTTTGAAGCGATCCCGAACTTCGGCTGGCACCCAGAATTTCTCCGTTTTCAATAAAGCCGGAGAACGCAGCGACTGGGCATATTGCTCAAGATGCTTCTCTAATTCCCTGCGGTCGCCCTGCAAATCATAACCCAGACGATAACTTTGCATGCGCAATGAACCGGCTACGTTTACGGCTTCGGCGTCACGTAAACTGCTGGCGAGCGTCAGCATCGCAATGCCTGTGGAAAGCAGCGATAGCAGAACAATGCAAAAGAAGGCGCGGGCCAGGCTCGTTGAAACCGAGCGTTTTACTATCACCTGTCAATATCCTGAGAATTATGGAGGAGGAAACGATGTTTCATTAAACACGAAAAGAAATTGATCCGTACCAGGTTATTGTCAGATTTCAATGCAAACTGGGCAAATGACCATTGCCAGTTAATAGTTTGCCAGGTCATAACATATCCCCATAAAAAATAAGCCTCCTGTTTGTAATAACGGGCAAAGGGGTAAAATGAATCGTTTTGTTCTTGCCAATGCTCAGCAGTGTATCGGGTGTCATGCTTGCGAAGTTGCTTGTGTGATGGCCCACAATGAAGAAAAGCATGTTCTGACCAGCCAACAATTTCAGCCGCGTATTTCGGTGATAAAGCATGAAGGACGGCGCAATGCCGTGACATGCCGCCATTGCGAAGATGCCCCGTGTGCCAGCAGTTGCCCTAATGAAGCCATCAGGCGAGTAAGCGACAGCGTGCAGGTGAATCAGCAAAAATGTATTGGCTGCAAATCCTGTGTGGTGGCGTGCCCGTTTGGCGCGATGCAAGTTATCACCGTTCCATTGAACGATGGGCGTTCTGTGAAAGCCAATGCCCATAAATGTGACTTATGTCAGCACCGTGAAAGTGGCCCAGCCTGCGTAGAAAATTGCCCCAGCAAGGCGCTGAAATTAATCAACAGTGAAACCCTGGCTGCACTGGCGAAATCCCGACGTTTACGCTCGGCGGCGCAAGAGTCGCAGCCGTGGCACAGCACCGCGCAGCAAATGGCGCAGCAGCAATCATTCGGGGCGGATTTAACCAAAGCCAACAAAATGCGCACCACGCCGGCACGCCAGGACCCGGACAAAATTGAGCTGGTACGGCGCAAAACAGGCTTCGACGAAATCTATTGTACCTTCGATAAAAACCAGGCGGAAAGCCAGGCTGACCGCTGCCTGAAATGTGGCAATCACAGTATTTGCGAGTGGACTTGCCCGCTGCATAACCATATTCCGCAGTGGATTGAGCTGGTCAAAGAGGGGCGCGTGCTGGAAGCAGTAGAACTTTCACATCAGACCAACTGCCTGCCAGAAGTCACCGGGCGTGTTTGCCCGCAAGACCGCTTATGTGAAAGCGCCTGTACGCTCAAAGATGAATATGGCGCAGTCACCATCGGCAACATCGAACGTTATATTTCCGATAATGCGTTTGCCAGTGGTTGGACGCCGGATCTTTCTTATGTGAAACCGACGGACCGCCGCGTAGCGGTGATTGGCGCGGGGCCAGCCGGGCTTGCCTGTGCCGATATTCTGGCGCGTAACGGTATTAAAGCGACGGTGTTTGACCGCCATCCGGAAATCGGTGGCTTGCTGACGTTTGGCATTCCGGCGTTCAAGCTGGATAAATCGCTGTTAAGCCGTCGCCGTGAAATCTTCAGTGCGATGGGCATTGAATTCAAACTGAATAGCGAGATTGGCCGTGATATCTCGTTGCAACAGGTTTTGGCCGATTACGACGCGGTGTTTGTCGGCGTGGGGACGTATCGTTCCATGAAAGCCGGGCTGCCAAACGAAGACGCACCAGGCGTTTACGACGCGTTGCCGTTCCTGATAGCCAATACTAAACAGGTGATGGGTTTACCGGAGCTTGAAGACGAGCCGTACATCAACATGGCAGGCAAGCAAGTGGTCGTCCTCGGCGGCGGTGATACGGCGATGGACTGTGTGCGCACCTCAATTCGCCACGGCGCGGAGGAAGTCACCTGCGCTTATCGCCGTGACGAAGCCAACATGCCTGGTTCCAAAAAAGAGGTGAAAAATGCCCGTGAAGAAGGGGCGCTGTTTGAATTTAACGTCCAGCCGTTGAACATTGAGCTGAATGAAAGTGGGAGTGTGATGGGGATTCGGATGCTGCGCACCCAAATGGGTGAACCGGACGAACAGGGCCGTCGCCGCCCGGAGCCTATTGCCGGTTCTGAATTTGTCATGCCAGCGGACGCGGTCATTATGGCGTTTGGTTTCCACCCACACGGTATGCCGTGGCTGGAGGAGCACAGCGTCAAACTGGATAGCTGGGGCCGAATTATCGCCAGCGTTGAAGACAAAATACGTTTCCAGACCAGCAACCCGAAAATTTTTGCTGGTGGCGATGCGGTGCGCGGTGCCGACTTAGTTGTGACCGCAATGGCGGAAGGGCGTCACGCCGCTGCGGGGATTATGGAGTATCTAAACGTTGTGCCTCAACGCGTGAATTAATCGACAAACTCACCCCGACGTAAAGCCGGGGTGAGTGTTTGTTTTACAAACCGAATTCCTTTTTGATCCCACACCGGTATTTACCCCTAAAGGGTGATGCCTCTACCACCCCTTCGTCACATAACGTATCACCTAATAAAAACCCGTAGAAAACTACGGAAATAACACAGAAGTGTTTGCCGATTTCTTGCATGACGAAATCTGGCACTTGTGATGCAAGGATGTGCTTTATGGCTAATTTTTCCCGACGTGGATTACTCACCGGGAGCTTTCAACGCTCCTCGACAGCTTTTCGCCCGCCCTGGAGCGGGGACGAACAACATTTTCTGGTGGATTGCACGCGCTGCAATGCCTGCTTATCAGCCTGCGAAACCCGTGTGTTAAGACGCGGCCAGGGCGGATACCCCGAAGTTAACTTTGAGCGCGGCGAATGCACATTTTGCTACGCCTGCGCGCAAGCCTGCCCGGAGAAACTGTTTCTCACGCGTGAGGTTTCACCCTGGGAACATACGTTATCGATTGGCGATAATTGCCTGGCTAAAAACAGCGTCGAATGCCGTAGCTGCCAGGACATCTGCGAACCACAGGCCATCTCGTTTCGCCCGTCATTATTGGGTATCGCACAACCTTTACTTAACCACACCGATTGCACCGCCTGCGGGGCATGCATCTCCGGTTGCCCGGTTTCCGCCATCACGATGAGGCACGTAAATGCAAGCTAACTGGCACGTCGCAGGCCTGGTTGTTCAGGCCCAACCCCAAAATATTCTTGCGGTGAGCACCGCATTAAACGAGCTACCGGGCAGCGAAGTCGCGGCAAGTGATGCTGAACACGGCAAATTGGTGGTGGTTATGGAAGCAGAACGTAGTGACGTGCTGCTAAATCAAATTGAGTCGGCACGCAATATTGCGGGCGTGCTGGCGGTGTCGCTGGTTTATCACCAGCAGGATGAGCAAGGTGAGGAAACACCATGAAACTCAGTCGTCGTAGCTTTATGAAAGCGAACGCTATTGCAGCCGCGGCGGCCGCCGCTGGCCTTAGCGTACCGAGCATTGCCCGTGCGGTTGTCGGGCAACAAGATGCCATTAAATGGGATAAAGCCCCGTGCCGTTTTTGTGGCACCGGTTGTGGCGTATTAGTCGGCACTCAGGATGGGCGTGTGGTGGCAAGCCAGGGCGACCCGGATGCGCCGGTTAACCGTGGCCTGAACTGCATCAAAGGCTACTTCCTGCCAAAAATCATGTACGGAAAAGACCGTCTCACGCAGCCGCTGCTGCGCATGAAAGACGGCCAGTACGATAAAGAAGGCGAGTTTGCTCCCATCACCTGGGACCAGGCCTTCGACATCATGGAAGAAAAATTCAAAACCAGCCTGAAAGAGAAAGGGCCAGAAGCGGTCGGCATGTTCGGCTCCGGGCAATGGACGGTTTGGGAAGGTTATGCCGCATCAAAATTATTCAAAGCGGGTTTCCGTACCAATAACCTCGATCCTAATGCACGCCATTGTATGGCCTCTGCGGTGGTCGGCTTTATGCGTACCTTTGGTATGGATGAGCCGATGGGTTGCTACGACGATATGGAGCAGGGCGATGCGTTCGTGCTGTGGGGATCGAACATGGCGGAGATGCACCCGGTTTTGTGGTCCCGTATCACTAACCGCCGCCTGTCGAATGAAAACGTTGAAGTCGCAGTGCTTTCTACCTTCCAGCATCGTAGTTTCGAGCTGGCGGATAACGGCATGGTGTTTACGCCACAAACCGACCTGGCAATTCTTAACTACATCGCCAATTACATCATTCAAAACAATGCCATCAACGAATCATTCTTTAAACAGCATGTGAATCTGCGTAAAGGCGTGACGGACATTGGCTATGGCTTACGCCCAACGCATCCGTTAGAAAAAGCCGCTAAAAACCCGGGTTCTGATGCTTCCGAACCGATGAGTTTTGAAGATTACAAAGCGTTCGTTGCCGAGTACACGCTGGAAAAAACCGCGCAGATGAGCGGCGTGCCAGAAGACCAACTCGAAGCGCTCGCGAAGCTTTATGCCGACCCGAATAAGAAAGTGATTTCTTACTGGACGATGGGCTTCAACCAGCATTCCCGTGGTGTGTGGGCCAACAACCTCGTTTACAATATCCACCTGTTGACCGGCAAAATTTCCCAACCAGGCTGCGGGCCGTTCTCGCTAACCGGGCAGCCATCTGCGTGTGGTACGGCGCGTGAAGTGGGAACTTTCTCTCACCGCCTGCCCGCTGACATGGTGGTGACGAACGAAAAGCACCGCCAAATCGCAGAAAACATGTGGCAACTGCCTGCGGGAACCATTCCTGCAAAAGTCGGTTTACATGCCGTAGCACAAGACCGTGCGCTGAAAGATGGCAAACTCAATGTCTACTGGGTGATGTGTAACAACAACATGCAGGCCGGGCCGAACATTACCGAAGAGCGTATGCCAGGCTGGCGCGATCCGCGCAACTTCATCATCGTTTCCGATCCATATCCGACGATCAGCGCCCTGAGCGCGGATTTGATCCTGCCAACCGCCATGTGGGTGGAAAAAGAAGGCGCATACGGTAACGCCGAACGCCGCACTCAATTCTGGCGTCAGCAGGTTAAAGCGCCGGGCGAGGCGAAATCCGATCTCTGGCAGTTGGTTCAGTTTGCGAAGCGCTTCAAAGTCGAAGAAGTGTGGCCTGCGGAACTTGTCGATCAAAAACCAGAATATCGCGGTAAAACGCTGTTCGACGTGCTTTTCGCCAACTCTAACGTCAGCAAATTCCCGGTGACTGAACTGGCCGAAGGGCAGTTGAATGACGAATCCTATGAGCTGGGTTTCTACCTGCAAAAAGGGTTGTTCGAAGAGTACGCCGCATTTGGCCGTGGCCACGGGCACGACCTTGCGCCGTTTGATGATTATCACAAAGCACGCGGCCTGCGATGGCCGGTGGTCGATGGCAAAGAGACGCTCTGGCGCTACAGCGAAGGGCATGACCCTTACGTGAAAGCGGGTGAGGGTTTCAAATTCTATGGCAAGCCAGACGGCAAAGCGGTGATTTTCGCGCTGCCATTTGAGCCAGCGGCTGAATCCCCGGACGAGGAATATGACCTGTGGTTATCCACCGGACGCGTTCTGGAACACTGGCATACCGGCAGCATGACGCGCCGCGTACCGGAGCTGCATCGTGCGTTCCCGGAAGCACTGCTGTTTATCCATCCGCTTGATGCCAAAGCGCGTGATTTGCGCCGTGGCGACAAAGTGAAAGTGCTGTCGCGCCGTGGTGAATTGATTTCGATTGTCGAAACACGTGGCCGCAACCGTCCGCCGCGGGGACTGGTGTACATGCCGTTCTTTGACGCCGCGCAACTGGTGAATAACCTGACGCTGGATGCAACCGATCCGCTTTCCAAAGAGACGGATTATAAGAAATGCGCTGTGAAACTGGCGAAGGTGTAAGGGGGATATCATGAAAAACAGAATGTTATTCAAATGGATGGCTGCATTGACGCTGCTGATCAGTGGTGCGCTATGGGCGGCAAACGGGGTTGATCTCACGCAATCACCAGAAGTTTCCGGTACCCCGGAAGGCTCAGTCAAAATGCCAAAACAGCAGGGACGTATGGCGCTGAACTATGTGAATCAGCCGCCAATGATCCCGCACAGCGTTGACGGTTATCAGGTTTCCAAAAACACTAACCGCTGCCTGCAATGCCATGGCGTTGAGCATTACCGCACGACGGGCGCACCGCGAGTCAGCCCAACGCACTTTATGGACAGCGACGGTAAAGTGCTTTCTAACGTCGCACCGCGCCGTTATTTCTGCCTGCAATGCCACGTTCCACAAACCGATGCGGCACCGATTGTCGAAAACACATTCACGCCGTCTAAAGGCTTTGGAAACTAGAGGCCATTATGGATAAATCAACCCGAAAACCCGGCATCATCCGTCGTATATGGCAGTGGTGGCGTCGCCCGAGTCGCCTGGCACTTGGCACGTTATTGCTGATTGGTTTCGCTGGTGGGATTATTTTCTGGGGCGGCTTTAACACCGGCATGGAGATGACAAACCGCGAAGAGTTCTGTATCGGTTGCCACGAAATGCGCGCCAACGTCTACGAAGAATATATGCAGACGGTGCACTACAACAATCGCAGCGGCGTGCGGGCAACCTGCCCGGACTGCCACGTTCCACATGAGTGGGGGCCAAAAATCATACGTAAGATTCAGGCCAGCAAAGAGTTGTATGCCAAAGCATTTGGCTTAATCGACACGCCGCAAAAGTTTGATGACCATCGCCTGGCGATGGCACAAAACGAGTGGCGAAGGATGAAAAACAACAACTCGCAAGAGTGTCGAAACTGCCATAACTTCGATTATATGGATTTCACCGCGCAGAAAACCGTGGCGGCGAAAATGCATGATAAAGCGGTTAAAGATGGGCAGACCTGTGTGGATTGCCATAAGGGGATTGCGCATAAGTTGCCGGATATGAGCGAAGTAAAGTCTGGGTTTTAGTTGTTCTCGAAATTGATAATTTCCCCCTAAATAATTCGAGTTGCAGGAAGGCGGCCAGACTGCAAGTCCCCAGGAGCATAGTGAACTATGTGACTGGGGCGAGCAGTCGCAGCCAACGCATCTGCAGCTTGAAGTATGACGGGGAGCAAGACAAACGCTAAATCAAAGCCTATGATTATCGGCTCCCCTAACTCACTGTGGAGACGGTATGTCGATTAAAATTGAAGTCATCAAAGATAAAATCCTCTCAGATAATTACTTCATTCTGCGCAATATCACCTACGATCTATACCGTAACGAAGCCGAAGCTATCCGCCACAAACGAGAAGTTTATGACCGCGGTAACGGCGCGACCATGCTGCTCTATAATCGTGATAAAAAAACCGTGGTACTGACACGCCAGTTTCGTGTTGCAACATGGGTAAACGGTAATCCTGACGGCATGCTGATTGAAACCTGCGCGGGATTGTTGGACGCCGACGAACCGGAAGTGTGTGCGCGCAAAGAAGCTATCGAAGAAACCGGTTATGAAGTAGGGGAAGTCGAAAAAGTCTTTGAGCTATATATGTCGCCAGGCGGCGTGACCGAGCTGATTCACTTCTACATGGCGGAATACAGCGACGCCCAGCGTGAAAATGCCGGCGGCGGTATTGATGATGAAGACATTGATGTACTCGAATTGCCTTTCACCCGCGCCCTCGACATGGTGGCAACAGGTGAAATTCGTGACGGAAAAACGGTCATTCTGTTACAGCAATTGCAACTCCGTGGGATTATGAGTTAAAAGCATTTAAATTCAATGGATTACGGGTTTGTTATTTAAGGTGAATCTATCCGATAAATCCGATTGAGCGCAAACGTTAACCAGACGAAGATATCGCCACATTTTGTACATTAAATTCTCTTCGTCTTTTCAGGATATGTGTCGCCAATGGGTTTCCGGATTAATTCGCTGTTTCTCTTTTTATTCTTTATAGCGAGCTCCGTTTTCGCGGCACCTGCACAAAAGTCTTTTTCCGATTGGCAAGTTACCTGCAATAACCAAAATTTTTGTGCGGCCCGTAACACTGGGCTGCATCAAGGATTAGTCATGACGCTGACCCGCAGTGCGGGTGCGCATACCGATGCAACGCTGAGAATTGATCTCGGCAATATGACCATCGCAGAACCTAAAGCGCCGCCGATTGCGCCGCGCCTGTTGGTAGATGGTGAACCGTTGACGTTGGACTTAGCGAAATGGCAGGAAACAGCGCACCATCTCAAAACCAGCGATGCGGACGCGATTAACAGCTTCCTCGATAAAGTGGCGAACGCCGATGCGATTACGCTGGCGAATGGTCGGGGAACTATTTCACTTGCGGGTCTGAAAGCGTCATTGCTATTTATTGATAGCCAGCAGCAACGCGTAGGCAGTGAAACGGCCTGGATTAAGAAAGGTGACGATCCACCGCTGAGCGTGCCGCCTGCACCCGCGCTTAAAGAAGTCACACTGACAAACCCAACGCCAACGCCTTTAACGCAGGTGGAACTGAGTGATCTGCTGGATTACGGCACATGGCGCATGAACAACAGCCAGTGTTCGCTAGATCCCGCCCGTCGTGAAGTTCGTGTGTTTGCGCTCAGTGATGATAAAGCCTTGCTGATGACCGGTTGCGAAGCGGGCGCTTACAACGTGGTCGATCTCGCCTGGGTGGTATCACGGCAGAAACCCTTTGCGGCACGACAAATTCGCTTAAAACTGCCGTTTACGCCGGGGAGTGGAAACACTGAACTGGAGCTGATGAACGCCGGGTATGATGAAACCAACAAAGAGCTGATGACGCTTGCGAAAGGACGTGGCATCGGGGATTGCGGCGTTGCGACGCGCTGGCGTTTTGATGGCCAACGTTTCCGCCTGGTGCGTTATGCCGAAGAGCCTGCGTGCGATGAGTGGAACAGCAATGCGTCGTGGCCGACACTTTGGGTGACGAAGTAATCCCCGTCGTCTTTCAAGTTGCAGGTGTGTTGGCTACGTTCACTCACCCGAATCACTTACTCAAGTAAGCTCATCGGGATTCGTTCGCTTGCCGCCTTCCTGCAACTCGAAATCCATAGGGGATTCACAATATTTATTTTCGATTAAACGCCCAACACCTTCTTCGCCTTCGCCACTACATTCTCGGTCGTAAAACCAAAGAACGGGAACAACTTATCGGCAGGGGCTGATTCACCGTATGTTGTCATGCCGACAATCGCCCCTTTCAAACCCACATATTTGTACCAGTAATCCGCAATACCGGCTTCTACGGCGACACGCGCAGCCACATCAGAAGGCAGTACAGATTCGCGAT
This sequence comes from Buttiauxella agrestis, assembly GCF_900446255.1. Classification (NCBI taxonomy): domain Bacteria; kingdom Pseudomonadati; phylum Pseudomonadota; class Gammaproteobacteria; order Enterobacterales; family Enterobacteriaceae; genus Buttiauxella; species Buttiauxella agrestis. The sequence goes on from NZ_UIGI01000001.1 coordinate 1,292,911, forward strand.
ATGCTTCATCCTGAGCATCAAAAATGTCCGTTGAAGGTAGCGAAACGACGCGCACTTTATGGCCTTCGGCGGTGAGTTTATCCGCAGCAAGCGTCGTGATTTCCATCTCCGAGCCGGTAGCAATCAGGATGACATCCGGTGTGCCGTCGCTATCTTTCAGGATATAACCGCCACGGCTAATCGCTTTGACTTGCTCCGGTGTACGATCCATTTGTGCGAGGTTCTGGCGCGAAAGAATCAGTGCCGTAGGGCCATTATGACGCTCGATAGCCGTTTTCCATGCAACCGCCGCTTCCACCTGATCGCACGGGCGCCAGGTACTGAAATTCGGCGTCATACGCAGGCTGGCAAGTTGTTCTACCGCCTGGTGTGTTGGGCCGTCTTCACCCAGTCCAATCGAGTCGTGGGTATAGACCATGATCTGTCGTGCTTTCATCAGAGCTGCCATACGCGCCGCGTTGCGGGCGTATTCCACAAACATCAGGAACGTTGCGGTGTAGGGCACGAATCCGCCATGGTGAGCAATCCCATTCGCGATGGCGGTCATGCCGAATTCGCGTACACCGTAGTGAATGTAATTCCCGGCGAGATCCTCTTTAATGGATTTGGACTCTTTCCAGATAGTCAGGTTGCTGGGCGCTAAATCCGCCGAGCCACCGAGCAGTTCCGGCAGGCCTGGACCATACGCATTCAGCGCGTTTTGCGAGGCTTTACGGGTAGCGATTTTTTCTGGATTAGCCTGCAATTTTTCAATGAAGTTTTGTGTGGTTTCCTGCCAGTTCTCTGGCATTTCACCGTGCATCCGGCGGTTAAACTCAGACGCTAAATCAGGATGGGCTTTGGCATAGGCCGCAAATTTATCGTTCCATGCCGCTTCTGCTTTCTCGCCTTTTTCTTTGGCGTCCCAGGCTTGATAAATCTCTTTCGGGATTTCAAACGCCGGGTAATTCCAACCCAATTGTTTACGCGCGAGCGCGACTTCCTGCTCGCCGAGTGCCGCGCCATGCGCCTCTTCTTTACCGGCTTTATTCGGTGAACCAAAACCGATAATCGTGCGGCAAATAATGAGCGACGGCTTGTCTTTCACGCTCTGCGCTTCTTCAATCGCTTTCTTCACGGCTTGCGGATCGTGTCCGTCAATTTCATGCACCACGTGCCAGTGATAAGCCTCGAAACGTTTGGCGGTGTCGTCGGTAAACCAGCCTTTAGTTTCGCCATCAATGGAAATCCCGTTGTGGTCGTAGAAACCGATGAGCTTGCCGAGGCCGAGAGTCCCTGCCAGCGAGCAAACTTCATGAGAGATGCCTTCCATCAGGCAGCCATCACCCATAAATACATAGGTGAAGTGGTCGACGATTTCGTGGTCGGGGCGGTTGAATTGCGCCCCCAAGGTGCGTTCCGCAATCGCCATCCCTACAGCGTTCGCTAAGCCCTGGCCGAGTGGCCCGGTGGTTGTTTCAACACCGGGCGTATAGCCAATTTCCGGGTGGCCGGGGGTTTTGGAGTGAAGCTGACGGAAGTTTTTCAACTCTTCCATCGGTAAGTCATACCCGCTCAGATGCAACAGGCTGTAGAGCAGCATCGAGGCGTGGCCGTTAGACAAAATAAAGCGGTCACGGTCAGCCCATGTGGGGTTCGTCGGGTTATGGTGCAGGAATTCATTCCATAACACTTCGGCGATATCCGCCATCCCCATCGGTGCGCCAGGGTGGCCCGAATTCGCTTTTTGTACCGCGTCCATACTCAGGGCACGAATGGCATTAGCAAGCTCTTTACGAGATGACATGTTTCACTCCGTGGTTGTCGTTCAAAGTTTGGCGGCGAGTAAATCTTCCAGTTTTCGTTGATCAATGGCGAACAGGCGAATGCCTTCTGCCAGTTTTTCGACTGCCATTGGGTCCTGATTATGCTCCCAACGGAAATCCGCTTCGCTAATCGGTTCCGGACGGCGGAAGCCCTGTGAACCGGGGACTAATTTGCGCACCACTGGTTCTTCGCTTTCCTGCAACTGTTGCAGCAGGTTAGGGGCGATAGTCAGGCGGTCGCAGCCCACCAGCGCCAGAATTTGTTCGGTACGGCGGAAACTCGCGCCCATCACAATGGTGCTGTAATTGTGCTGCTTAAAGTAATCATAGATATTGCGCACCGATTTGACGCCCGGATCTTCTTCAACCACATACGGGTCCATCGGTTTGCGTGCCTGATACCAGTCGTAAATACGGCCAACAAACGGTGAAATCAGGAATACGCCCGCTTCGGCACAGGCGCGCGCCTGGGCAAAAGAGAACAGCAGCGTCAGGTTGCAGTCGATGCCTTCTTTTTGCAGTTCTTCCGCGGCACGAATACCTTCCCAGGTTGAAGCAAGCTTGATAAGAACTCGTGATTTATCAATGCCAAGCTCTTCATATAGCGCAATTAAATGGCGGGCTTTGGCGATGCTTTTTTCTTTATCAAACGAGAGGCGGGCGTCCACTTCTGTTGAGACGCGTCCAGGAATGCTTTTCAGAATTTCCGCACCAAAATTGACTGCCAGTTTGTCACAGGCTTGCGCCACCTGGGCTTCTTGCGTGCCACCGCATTTCTTTCCATAGGCAATGGCATCATCAATCAGTGATTGATAGTGTTCCAGACCCGCTGCTTTCAGTAATAGCGAGGGGTTGGTGGTCGCATCAATAGGCTGGTAATGGCGGATAGATTCGATGTCACCGCTGTCGGCAACAACGGTGGTGAATTTCTTAATACTGTCTAGCTGACTCATAACTATCTCCTTGATATACAGATTGTTACTTGAATACTCCATGTCATTCGCGACGAAAATTCATCGTTGGCATAACTAAAAAGCATAGCAGATAGGTCTGGCATTGTTGTTAATGGTAGCTAACATAGTCACTCTGATTTTCTAACATTTTTACCTGGCGTTGCTGATAGTATGGCGACGTTCAAAGTTTAGAGAGCGCGCAAGCGCGATACTACTTGGCCTTACCGACCCTTTAGAGTGATAAAAAGGAACGAAGAAATGGATGAACAACTGAAGCAAAGTGCCCTCGATTTTCATGAATTTCCTACCCCCGGAAAAATTCAGGTATCCCCAACCAAACCTTTAGCCACCCAGCGTGACCTGGCTTTGGCTTACTCTCCGGGCGTGGCGGCACCTTGTCTTGAGATAGAAAAAGACCCATTAGCAGCCTATAAATACACGGCGCGTGGCAACCTGGTCGGTGTGATTTCTAACGGCACCGCGGTGCTGGGGTTGGGTAATATCGGTGCGCTGGCGGGCAAGCCAGTGATGGAAGGTAAGGGCGTTCTGTTCAAGAAATTTGCCGGTATTGATGTATTCGATATCGAAATAGATGAGATGGATCCGGATAAACTCATCGATGTAATTGCCTCCCTGGAACCCACATTTGGTGGCATCAATCTTGAAGATATCAAAGCGCCAGAGTGCTTCTATATCGAGAAAAAACTGCGCGAACGCATGAACATTCCTGTGTTCCACGACGATCAGCACGGCACTGCAATTATCTGTACCGCTGCGGTGCTTAACGGCCTGCGTGTGGTCGAGAAGAATATCTCTGATGTGCGGTTGGTGGTTTCTGGCGCGGGCGCGTCTGCCATTGCCTGTATGAACCTGTTGGTGCAACTGGGTATTCAAAAACACAACATTGTGGTTTGCGACTCGAAAGGCGTTATCTACAAAGGCCGTGAAGAAAACATGGCAGAAACCAAAGCGGCTTACGCGGTGGAAGATAACGGCAAACGCACGCTTGATGAAGTGATTGAAGGCGCGGATATTTTCCTCGGCTGTTCTGGCCCGAAAGCCATGAGCCAGGAAATGGTCAAGAAAATGGCACGCGCGCCACTGATTCTGGCGCTGGCTAACCCGGAGCCGGAAATCCTGCCGCCGCTGGCAAAAGAAGTGCGTCCGGACGCGATTATTTGTACCGGCCGTTCTGACTTCCCAAACCAGGTCAACAACGTGCTGTGCTTCCCGTTCATCTTCCGTGGCGCGCTGGATGTCGGTGCAACGGCAATTAATGAAGAGATGAAACTGGCGGCCGTTCACGCCATTGCAGAGCTGGCTCACGCCGAACAAAGCGACGTGGTGGCTTCTGCTTACGGTGAGGAAGAGCTGACTTTCGGCCCTGATTACCTGATTCCAAAACCGTTCGACCCGCGTCTTATCGTGCAAATTGCACCGGCTGTGGCGAAAGCGGCAATGGACACCGGTGTGGCAACGCGCCCGATTCAGGATTTCGACGCTTACCGTGAAAAACTGACCGAGTTCGTCTACAAAACTAACCTGTTCATGAAGCCGATTTTCTCCCAGGCGCGTAAAGATCCAAAACGCGTGGTGCTGACCGAAGGTGAAGAGGCGCGTGTACTACATGCGACTCAGGAACTGATTACGTTAGGGCTGGCGAAACCGATTCTGATTGGCCGCCCGGCGGTTATCGAAATGCGCCTGAAGAAACTTGGGCTGCAAATGCAGGCTGGGCGCGATTTCGAAATCGTGAACAACGAATCCGATCCACGCTTCAAAGAGTACTGGAACGAGTACTACAACATCATGAAACGCCGTGGCATTACGCAGGAGCAGGCGCAACGTGCGGTGATCAGCAACACGACAGTTATCGGCGCGATTATGGTTCATCGCGGTGAAGCGGATGCCATGATTTGCGGCACTATTGGTGAGTATCACGAGCATTTCTCGGTGGTAGAAAAGCTGTTCGGCTACCGTGAAGGCGTGAAAGCCGCCGGGGCGATGAACGCGCTGTTGCTGCCAAGTGGAAACACCTTTATTGCTGATACCTACGTCAATGACGATCCATCGCCGGAAGAACTGACAGAAATCACGTTGCTGGCGGCAGAAACGGTGCGTCGTTTTGGTATTGAGCCAAAAGTCGCGCTGCTATCGCATTCCAACTATGGTTCTTCCGATTCAAAAGCCGCCTGCAAAATGCGTGCGACGCTTGAAATGGTGCGCGCGCGTGCGCCTGAGTTGGAAATCGACGGTGAAATGCACGGTGACGCCGCGCTGGTGGAAAGCATCCGTAACGATCGTATGCCAGACAGCCCGCTGAAAGGTTCGGCAAATATTCTGATCATGCCAAACGTCGAAGCGGCGCGTATCAGCTACAACTTGCTGCGCGTTTCCAGTTCTGAAGGGGTTACTGTTGGGCCAGTATTGATGGGCGTGGCGAAACCGGTGCATGTGTTAACACCGATTGCGTCTGTTCGTCGTATTGTGAATATGGTAGCGCTGGCGGTGGTTGAGGCACAGACCGTTCCGCTGTGATTTAAACCCAATCCTTAACTGGCAAGAAATCACGATACAAGGCAGCCTCCGGGCTGCCTTCTTCTGGCTGATAGTTATATTCAAAACGCACCAGCGGCGGCATCGACATTAAAATCGATTCGGTGCGCCCGCCCGTCTGTAAACCAAAGAGCGTTCCACGATCCCATACCAGGTTAAATTCCACATAACGGCCACGGCGATAAAGCTGGAAATTACGCTCGCGCTCGCCCCACGGCAACGCTTTACGGCGTTCAACAATCGGCAGATAGGCATCCAGATAACCGTTTCCTACGGCCTGCATAAAGCTGAAGCAATGGTCGAAATCTGGCGTATTGAGGTCATCGAAGAACAAGCCGCCGATGCCGCGCTGTTCGTTGCGATGCTTAATAAAGAAGTAATCGTCACACCATTTTTTGTAACGAGGAAAAACGTCGTCACCAAACGGCTGGCACAAGTCATGCGCTGTTTTATGCCAGTGAATCGCATCTTCTTCAAAACCGTAAAACGGCGTTAAATCAAAACCGCCGCCAAACCACCACACCGGATCACAGCCTGGCTTTTCCGCAATGAAAAAACGCACGTTAGCGTGGCTGGTGGGAATGTACGGATTGAGTGGATGCACAACTAACGACACGCCCATCGCTTCAAAACTACGCCCGGCGAGTTCCGGGCGATGAGCGGTGGCGGATGCTGGCATGGCATCGCCATGAACGTGGGAGAAATTAACGCCCGCTTGCTCAAAGATATTCCCACCGCGCAACACCCGAGTGCGCCCGCCGCCACCGCCTTCGCGTTGCCAGGTGTCTTCTTCAAACGTGGCACCGTCAACCTGGCTTAGTTGCTGGCAAATGGTGTCCTGCAATTGCAGCAGGAATTGTTTTACGGCGTGAATGTCTGGTGAGTTCATAGGGTTCAACGTTTTTTGCTGTGAGCTTTCTGGTTATCAAACCAATGGAAGTAACTAATGATGCCTGAGGCAATGGCGCTGGCAATTTTCTGACGGAACGCCGGGGTACCTAACAACTTTTCTTCACCTGGATTGGTGATAAAAGAGGTCTCCACCAGTACAGACGGAATGGACGGTGATTTCAATACCACGAATGCCGCCTGTTCGGTGTTACGGCTATGCAGCTTATGCACTGGCTTGATTTGCTTGAGGATATGCGAGCCAAGCGTCAGGCTATTTTTAATGGTATCGGTTTGTACCAGGTCGAACAGCACCTGCTGGAGATACTGATCTTTGTGTTTTACTTTGCTGCCCGCCACATCATCGGCGGCGTTTTCTTTGTCAGAAAGGTATTTTGCCATCGCGCTACTGGCTCCGCGATTGGAAAGGGCAAACACCGACGCACCGGCAGCGGATGGGTTTGTAAAACCATCGGCATGAATCGACATAAACAGATCGGCACCGTGTTTATGGGCGATTTCTACGCGATCGTACAGCGGGATGAATTCATCGCTGGTGCGTGTGAGTTTGGCCTCTATCCCATTGCTTTTAAGAATGTTTCTTACATTTTTTGCAATGGCCAGAACGACATGCTTTTCTTTGGAACCATTATGACCAATCGCGCCGGTATCAATTCCGCCGTGGCCTGGGTCAAGCATCACTACTCTGCGGGCACCCGATTTTTTGGTCGGTTTACTGTGATTAGTGGTGGTTTTAAGGGGTTTAGTCTCGGAGCTGGCCAAAGCCTTGTTTACGCCCGTTAACGTTAAGGCAGCCAAACCAGTAAGCAGTAACTGGCGGCGGGTGGTCAGGTGCGTCAGTGATTTAATTTTGCTCATGCGGCTAATATTTTTATCTTAAAAATTGCTGATAGGCATTTATAGCGTATCGCTAAACGGTAAACGACAAGCATTTTCCTGAAATGATTATCTTTTCATTTCAATAAATGAATGAGAGGGAAGTATGCCATTTTTTACCCGCTTTTGCGGCAGATATTGGCTAAACGCCAAGTTAACGCCATAATCAGGTTTTTAGACTTTCAGGTGGCTAATACCATGGAAATACGTGTTTTTCGCCAGGATGATTTCGAAGAAGTCATTACGCTTTGGGAACGTTGCGACTTACTGCGTCCGTGGAACGATCCTGAAATGGATATTGAACGCAAACTCAACCATGACGCCGATCTGTTTTTGGTGGCCGAAGTGGGCGGTGCAGTCGTTGGCTCATTAATGGGCGGCTACGACGGACACCGCGGCTCTGCTTATTATCTCGGTGTGCATCCAGAATATCGGGGGCGCGGTATCGCTAATGCGCTGTTAAGCCGTCTTGAGAAAAAGCTTATCGCCCGCGGCTGCCCAAAAATTCATATCATGGTGCGCGAAGAAAACGACCTGGTGATTGGCATGTACGAGCGTCTCGAATATGAGCAGCAGGATGTGGTTTTACTCGGCAAACGTCTGATTGAAGATCAAGAATATTAATGCCTTATCTCTATCCACCTTCGGATTACGATACACACGGTAATCTGAAAACACCCTTTTTGTTTTGGTGCATCCTCCTGTTGCAGGCGCGAACCTGGTTTGTGTTAGTGCTGGCGGCGGCGTCCCGTCAACAGGGCGATGCCATTCTCGGTGTGTTCTATCCCGAGCGCGACAATTTTTGGTATGGGCTTTTGCCCGGTGTTCCTGCGGCCCTGGCCTTTATGATTAGCGGTCGCCGCCATTTGTATCCGCGATTATGGTCAGCCTGGCGTTGGGTGTTAATCGCCGCGCAGGCAGGCGTTTTGGCCTGGCAACTTTGGTTGATATGGCAGGGGGAAGAACTCACCCCGGTGACGTTAGCGCTGCTGATTGCCGATATTTTTGCCCTGTGGTGGTTGTGTACCAGCCGCCGATTACGCGATTACTTCACCCTTAGCCGTGAATAACCTGGCACTTTTGGGAAAGTTTGCACTCCAAAGCGCGTACCCATGCTTAATAAAGGAATTTCTAATGAAAACTCTGCGCCTGATGCTAGTAGGGCTGCCACTGCTTCTGAGCGGTTGTTCGACGCTGTCTTCTGTCAACTGGTCTGCGGCAAATCCCTGGAACTGGTTTGGTTCATCGCTTGAAGTGAGCGAGCAGGGAGTGGGTGAGTTAAATGCCAGCACGCCGATGGATGAAAAGGCCGTCAGCAGCGCTTTGAATGACAATTATCGTCTGCGCAGCGGCATGAAAACCGATAATGGCGAGATTGTCCGATTCTTTGAAGCGATGGACGATAAAACCGTGATGGTTATCGTCAACGGCGAGAAGGGCACCGTCAGCCGCGTTGATGTATTGGATAGCGACATCGAAACCGATAGCGGCGTGAAGATTGGCACCACCTTCAGCGATCTCTACGACAAAGCATTTGGCGCGTGTGTCAAAGGGGCTGGAGATGATAGCGAAAGTGTTGAGTGTAAGGCTAAAGACAGCCAGCACATCAGCTACATTTTTAGCGGCGAATGGCATGGCGGGCAGGAGTTGATGCCGTCTGACGATACGCTCAAAACCTGGAAGGTCAGCAAAATTATCTGGCGTCGATAAAAATTAACGCCTGGTTTGCGCCTTCTCAAGAAGGCGTAGCCGTAATTGGGTATCATAAGGGAATAAACGCCACGTAGAGTGGCGTATGTTTTTTTGGAGGATTCATGTCTCGTGTTCAATCTGGCATTCTGCCGGAACATTGTCGCGCCGCCGTTTGGCTGGAAGCGAGTATTCAGGGCGATTTCGATGCCATTCGCCAGGGCTGCAAAACCTTTAATCAATCGCTCAGTGCGCTTCAGGATAAATTCCCGGATGCTAACTTAGGCGCGGTGGTGGCGTTTGGTCACGACTTATGGCGCGATTTAAGCGGCGGCGTGGGTGCGATCGAGCTGAAAAACTTTGCTCCGTTGGGCAAAGGCCTGGCACCGGCGACTCAGCATGATGTGATGATCCACATTCTTTCTCTGCGACATGATGTGAATTTCACTCTGGCGCAAGCGGCACTGGCTGCATTTGGCGACGCGCTGAAAATTGAAGAAGAAATCCACGGTTTCCGTTGGGTTGAAGAACGTGACCTGAGCGGTTTTGTTGATGGTACTGAAAACCCGCAGGGCGAAGAGACTCGCCGTGAAGTGGCTGTGATTAACGACGGTGTGGATGCGGGCGGCAGCTACGTGTTTGTGCAGCGTTGGGAACATAATCTCAACCAGTTAAACCGCATGAGCGTTCACGATCAGGAAATGATTATTGGCCGTACTAAAGAGGCCAATGAAGAGATTGACGGTGACGAGCGCCCGGAAACCTCTCACTTAACCCGTGTCGATTTGAAAGAAAACGGCAAAGGCTTGAAGATTGTACGCCAGAGCCTGCCATACGGCACCGCCAGCGGCCCGCATGGCCTGTACTTCATCGCTTATTGTGCGCGTTTGCATAACATCGAACAGCAGTTATTGAGCATGTTTGGCGAAACCGACGGTAAGCGTGACGGCATGTTGCGTTTTACCAAACCAGTGACCGGTGGTTATTACTTCGCGCCTTCTTTAGATAAGCTATTGAGCCTGTAGAGTAAAATGGTGGATGGCGCTTGCGCTTATCCCCCCTACAACGGCTGTCATCTCTTCTGGCGCGTCACCCACCGCGCCTGATTTTTGTCTTAGATCCCTTTCTTATTGCAAATCACTAAACGATATATAAAACCGTTACAGCTTTGACACTCGTTATAAATACACTGGTAACCATAAAGCTCGGCGGTTAACACATTTATAAGGGTGCCAAATGGTCAATACGTCAGTCAAAAAAGTCTGGAGTGCTCTGGTTGTTTCTGCGTTGCTGGCAGGTTCAGCTCACGCGACAGAACTGCTGAACAGCTCTTATGATGTGTCTCGCGAGCTGTTTGCTGCCCTGAATCCTGCTTTCCAGAAACAGTGGGCTGCGGAAAATAACGGTGACAAGCTGGTGATTAAACAATCTCATGCCGGGTCATCAAAACAGGCACTGGCGATTCTGCAAGGTTTAAAAGCTGACGTAGTAACTTATAACCAGGTTTCGGATGTGCAGATCCTGCACGACAAAGGCAACCTGATCCCCGCTGACTGGCAGACCCGTTTACCCAACAACAGTTCGCCGTTTTATTCCACCATGGCGTTCCTGGTGCGCAAAGGTAATCCGAAAAATATCCACGACTGGAGCGATTTGGTTCGCCCGGATGTGAAACTGATTTTCCCGAATCCGAAAACCTCGGGTAACGCGCGCTACACCTATTTAGGTGCGTGGGGGGCGGCGAATAAAGCTGACGGTGGCGATAAAGCCAAAACCGAACAGTACATGACGCAGTTCCTGAAAAACGTTGAAGTGTTCGATACCGGTGGCCGTGGCGCTACGACGACATTTGTTGAGCGTAACCTCGGCGATGTGCTGATTAGCTTTGAGTCAGAAGTGAACAACATTCGTAACCAGTACGCCAAAGACGGCTACGAAGTCGTGGTGCCAAAGGTCAACATTCTTGCTGAATTCCCGGTGGCCTGGGTGGATAAAAACGTTAAAGCCAACGGCACCGAAAAAGCCGCGAAAGAATACCTGAATTTCCTGTACAGCCCGGCGGCGCAAACCATCATCACTGACTATTACTACCGCGTGAATAACCCGGAAGTAATGGCGAAGCTGAAAGATAAATTCCCGCAGACCGACCTGTTCCGCGTGGAAGATGAATTTGGCGGCTGGCCGGAAGCGATGAAAACCCACTTTGCCAGTGGCGGTGAGTTCGATAAGTTGCTCGGCAAGGGGCGTGAGTAATGTTTGCTGTTGCTTCTAAACGGGTGCTGCCGGGCTTTACCTTAAGCCTCGGCACCAGTTTGTTGTTTGTCTGTTTGATTTTACTGCTGCCACTCAGTGCGCTGGTGATGCAGCTTTCTGAGATGACGCTGGCTCAGTATTGGGAAGTGATTACTAACCCGCAGGTGGTGGCAGCTTATAAAGTCACGCTGCTGTCGGCGGGGGTTGCATCAATCTTTAACGGCGCGTTTGGCATGTTGATGGCGTGGATTTTAACGCGTTATCAATTTCCTGGCCGCAGCCTGCTTGATGCTTTGATGGACTTGCCGTTTGCACTGCCAACCGCCGTTGCAGGTTTAACGCTGGCGGGGCTGTTTTCCGTTAACGGTTGGTATGGCGAGTGGTTGGCACAGTTTGGCATCAAAGTGACTTACACCTGGTTGGGTATTGCTGTGGCCATGGCCTTTACCAGTATTCCGTTTGTAGTACGCACCATTCAGCCTGTGCTTGAAGAACTCGGGCCAGAATACGAAGAAGCGGCGGAAACTCTGGGCGCGACGCGCTGGCAGAGCTTCCGCCGCGTGATTTTACCGGAGCTTTCTCCGGCGTTAATGGCAGGCGTTGCGTTGTCATTCACCCGCAGCCTGGGGGAATTCGGTGCGGTGATTTTCATCGCCGGGAACATCGCCTGGAAAACCGAAGTCACCTCGCTGATGATTTTCGTGCGTTTGCAGGAGTTTGACTACCCGGCAGCCAGCGCGATTGCTTCGGTCATTCTCGCCGCGTCATTGCTGCTGTTGTTCACCATTAACACGTTGCAAAGCCGCTTTGGTCGGCGCGTGGTAGGTCACTGATGACGGACGTAACTGAATTGAAAAGCTATCGCCGTACCGGTTTTAACTGGGGAAAATGGGCGCTGATTGGTATCGGCGTGCTGATTTCGTTTTTGCTGCTGGTGGTGCCGGTCGCCTCAATTTTTGCGCAGGCATTCTCGAAAGGTTTGATGCCTGCGCTGAACAATATCGTCGACCCGGATATGCTGCACGCCATCTGGCTGACGGTCATGATTGCGTTGATTACCGTGCCGGTAAACCTGGTCTTCGGTATTTTGCTGGCCTGGCTGGTGACACGTTTTGATTTCCCAGGTCGCCAGTTATTACTCACGCTGCTGGATATTCCATTTGCGGTTTCGCCTGTGGTTGCCGGCCTGGTTTATCTGCTGTTTTACGGATCTAACGGCCCGCTGGCGGGCTTTATGGACGAACATAACATTCAGATTATGTTCGCCTGGCCGGGCATGGTGCTGGTGACAATTTTCGTCACCTGCCCATTTGTGGTTCGCGAACTGGTGCCGGTGATGTTAAGCCAGGGCAGCCAGGAAGACGAAGCTGCAATTTTGCTGGGTGCATCCGGCTGGCAGATGTTTCGCCGCGTGACATTGCCGAATATTCGCTGGGCGCTGCTTTACGGTGTGGTGTTAACCAACGCTCGCGCCATTGGTGAATTTGGTGCGGTGTCGGTGGTATCCGGTTCTATTCGCGGTGAGACATTCTCGCTGCCGTTACAGATTGAATTGCTACAGCAGGATTACAACACCGTCGGTTCGTTTACCGCGGCGGCGTTGTTGACTCTGATGGCAATCGTTACGTTGTTTTTAAAGAGTGCGGTGCAGTGGCGTTTGAATAGCCAGGAAAAACGCCTGCAACAGGAGGGGAATCATGAGCATTGATATTACCAATATTAAGAAATCTTTTGGTCGCACCCAGGTGCTGAATGATATCTCGCTGGATATCCCTTCTGGTCAAATGGTGGCGCTTTTAGGGCCATCGGGTTCCGGTAAAACGACGTTGTTGCGTATTATTGCGGGACTTGAGCACCAGAACAGCGGGCGTATTAGTTTCCATGGCACCGATGTCAGTCGAATTCATGCGCGTGAACGTAAAGTCGGATTTGTATTCCAGCATTACGCGCTGTTCCGCCATATGACGGTGTTCGATAACATCGCTTTTGGTCTGACGGTGCTACCTCGCCGCGAACGCCCGTCGGCGGCGGTGATTAAACAAAAAGTCACCCGTTTGCTGGAGATGGTGCAGCTGTCACATCTGGCCGATCGTTTTCCGGCACAGCTTTCTGGTGGTCAGAAACAGCGTGTGGCGTTGGCGCGTGCATTAGCGGTTGAACCGCAAATCCTGTTGCTTGATGAGCCATTTGGCGCGCTGGATGCGCAAGTGCGTAAAGAGCTACGCCGCTGGCTGCGCCAGTTACATGAAGAATTGAAGTTCACTAGCGTGTTTGTTACGCACGACCAGGAAGAAGCGATGGAAGTCGCGGATCGCGTGGTGGTGATGAGCCAGGGGAATATCGAGCAGGTTGATACGCCGGAAGCCGTATGGCGTGAACCGGCGACTCGCTTCGTGCTGGAGTTCCTCGGCGAAGTGAATCGCATGAAGGGGATTGTGCGCGGGAGCCAGTTCCATGTTGGCGCACACCGCTGGCCGCTTGGCTTCACACCGGCACATCAGGGGCCCGTCGATCTGTTCTTGCGCCCGTGGGAAGTAGACGTCAGTCGCCGTACCAACCTTGATTCACCGCTGCCGGTGCAGGTGCTGGAAATCAGTCCACGCGGGCATTATATGCAGCTGGTTGTGCAGCCGTTGGGCTGGTATGACGAACCTTTGACGGTTGTGCTGCGCGAAGACCATGTTCCTGTGCGGGGTGAGCGCCTGTTTGTCGGCCTGCAACATGCGCGTCTATATGATGGGAAGAACAGAATTCACAGTACTTATAATGGCCAGGTAGACCTCGCGCAATCAGCCTGATAAGTTTACTGAACAACACGACACGCAAAGGCGGCCCACGTGGCCGCTTTTCTTATTTTTTGGACAGGCAAGTGAACACCTTAGAAAGCACGATTGGCAATACGCCTCTGGTTAAATTACAGCGCACTGGCCTTGATAATGGCAGTGAAATTTGGGTAAAGCTTGAGGGGAATAACCCCGCAGGCTCGGTAAAAGACAGAGCGGCACTTTCTATGATTGTGCGTGCAGAAGCTCGCGGTGAAATCTCCCCAGGAGATACGCTCATTGAAGCGACCAGCGGCAATACCGGCATTGCGCTGGCGATGATTGCCGCGCTCAAAGGCTATCGAATGAAGCTGTTAATGCCTGACAACATGAGTATGGAACGCAAAGCGGCGATGCAGGCTTATGGCGCAGAACTGATTCTGGTGACGAAAGAGCAGGGCATGGAAGGCGCGCGTGAAATGGCACGTTTGATGGATGAGCGAGGCGAGGGCAAAGTTCTCGATCAATTCAACAACCCTGATAATCCGTATGCGCATTACAGCACTACCGGGCCGGAAATCTGGCGGCAAACCCAGGGGCGAATCACGCACTTCGTCTCAAGCATGGGAACGACCGGAACAGTCACGGGTGTCAGCCAGTTTATGCGTGAGCAAGACAAACCCGTCACCATTGTGGGTTTGCAGCCCGAAGATGGCAGCAGTATCCCAGGGATTCGTCGTTGGCCGGAAGAGTGGTTGCCGAAGATTTTCAACCCTAATCTGGTTGATGAAGTGATTGATATGTCACAAGTCGAAGCCGAGAGAACCATGCGCAAACTTGCGCGTGAAGAGGGAATTTTCTGCGGTGTGAGTTCTGGCGGTGCGGTGGCTGGTGCATTACGTGTCGCGCAAGCCAATCCCGGTGCTGTAGTGGTGGCGATTATCTGCGATCGCGGCGATCGTTATTTATCAACCGGCGTATTTGGCGAAGAGAGTTACTCGCAAGGTTCTGGTATTTAATTTCTGAATGATTTTCGCGTAGGGTGAGTAACACCCTACAAAACCTTTTCCTCGCAATCACCCTCACTAATCTCATTTATTCGTCAAAAATGATAGTAACCTCACGGCGACTTACGCCGTAGTGCCATTTTGCCGTAATGACTTGTCATTAATATTAAGCTCTAATATCTCTATCACCACGATGTAATAAATCACTGGCAGATGAATAGATGGAAATTAAGCAGCCACAAGACTTTTTTCTCTCAGAGGCACACGCCTTCTGTTTATTTATGTTGGATAATCAAGAAATGGCGGATGCCCATGGACATGATTTTGATGAGTTGGTTATTGTGCGTAGCGGTAGTGGTTTTCATATTATTAATGATCAGGTGGAGCTGGTATATGCGGGCGATTTCTTTTTTGTTTCAGCGAATGATACGCACTATTATGAATCGACTAATAATCTTTCTCTGATTAATCTATTAGTTCATAAAGAACGACATTTTAGTTTTATAAATAACATCGATGTATTGCTTGATGTTATTAGAGAAAATGCCCGTGCATCAGCCAGAGAGTTTCTCTCTTTAAAGGGTAGTGAGCTTGAAAAGATCGTAGCGTTAACGGCAGAGGTAACAGCCAGACGTGATGACCATTTTGATGCGGTTTACTTCTCTGCCACAGAAGCTGCCATTCTGGAAATCCTCTCTTTATTGTGTCGTAGCTTTACACGCAAAGGAGAAAAAAATCGCAATGGTGAAAGTAGCGGGCAACGAATGCTTAATTATGTCAGGCAAAACTATTCCCGGCATATCAATTGGGACAATCTGTGTGAAGAGTGTGGTATGGCAAAGCGCACAATGTTTCGTTTCTTTAAAGAAATGACGGGTACCACACCTGAGAAATTCCAACAAATTTGTTGCTTGTTAAAAGCGCAAGAGCTGTTACGTACCACCGATCGACCAATAAAAGAAGTGGCGTTATTTTGCGGATTTATTAACGCCTCACGATTAACTGATGTTTACAAAAAAAGATTTTCCCGTACTCCCTCGCAGGAAAGACATTTGAGTTTTTCAATTACTGAATCATAGTTTTGTTTTTATATTCGTGAGTTTTAATTTTTATGGGAAGAAGTGATACATGACGTAAGCGATAATTCAATGGAGATAATATTATGGATAAAACAAAAGCCATTAATCCCTGGTATATAGGGGGTGTTTCTGGCATGGCCTCATATATCGACTCGGCAGCGATTGTTTCCAATGGCACCGCACTGGTTATTTATCAGAAAGCTATTGGCATTACGTCGACTGATATTGGCGTACTTTCGGGGGTACTCACCCTATGTATTGCTATTGGAGCATTTTTAGGCGGCAGGCTGGGTGACCGACTCGGCAGACGTAAAGTCTTTATTTCCACCATGGCAATGATTTTTTTTGGATCGCTGATGCTGGCATTTGGCAAAACCTTTGTTGTTTTATTCACGGGGACGATTTTTGTTGGCCTGGCGACAGGCGCGGATTTGCCGGTTTCTTTGGCGACCATTGCAGAAGCTGCCAGTGATAAAAACCGTGGCAAGATTATTGGGTTATCCAATCTGCTATGGCTGGTAGGTATCAGCACCACGATGGGTATTTCAGCCGTCGTCGGGGGCTGGGGACAATTGGGGGCGCAAATTATGTATCTCCATGTCGGTGTAGTCGCCGTTGTATTACTGCTGTTGCGCCGGACTATTCCTGAATCACCAATGTGGTTGCTTGCTCGTGATGAGAATCGTCGCGGGGCGGCAACAATTCGCGCACAAAAGTCCTCGTTTAAAGATTTGCTGCAAGGAAAGTATTTATGGCCATTCGTGGCATTATGTTTTTTTTATACGCTGGTGAATCTTGCGGCAAATACTGGCGGTCAATTCGGAACTTATGTTGCCGTAAATGTAGTTGGTATTACGGTTGAACAAAACTCGCTCTGGAATTTGTTACTGATGCCGGTGGGGGTATTGTCCGGTTTATTATTTATGAAAATAGTGGATACCTCAAAAAGAATGCCGGTGTTTATTATTGGTGCACTCTTTTTTGCCGGCGGTTTCTTCATGCCAGTAATACTTAATTTCTCGGCAGCATCCTGGTTCTGCTTCCTTTTATTTACCGCCATCGGTAGTGGCATGGCATTTGAAGGTATTATGAAAGTGTGGTCACAAGAATCATTCCCGACCATGTTACGTTCAACGGCACAGGGTGCCATTGTAGGCATAGCACGTTTATCGTGCGCATTATTAGCCTTTGTAACCCCGGTGTTGCTCGATGCCGGACCGGTGGCGTTATACATCATTCTTTCTTCAACTGTCGCCCTCGGCATGTTTATTGGCTGGTTGTGTTTCCACCGCCAGCAAAGAAATGAATTTTCCAGTGAAGGTGAGTTGGTGATGGAAAATCATTCTAATACCTCTGCATTATCTGTCGAAGCCATTCAGACGAAATAAATATTCGGTTTGTATAAAATGGAATGATTAAAGGAGCCTGTCATTATGCTGTCAGTCAAAAAGGTCACGCTTGACTATGAGTTATCTTTATCGGGAGTTGATAAATTCCCTGTTATCGGCTGGGAGATTGAAAGCAATCAAAGGAATGTGAAGCAAGTTTGTTATCAGTTACAGGTGAGTGGTGATAAATATTTCGATACTATTTTATTTGATAGTGGAGTAGTCATCAGTGACGCCTCAGTGAATGTGAATATTAACGAGATTTTATTGCATTCATCAACGCGTTATTTTGTACGTGTAAAAATTAAAGATAACCATGGAGAGGAAAGCCCTTGGAGTACCAGTGCAGAACTTATTACCGGGATGTTGGATACCCCGTGGTCAGGTGATTTTATTTCTGCCGAAGATCCCGCTGATAAAGACAATTCTAAAGTCACATTATTAAGAAAAGACTTTTCACTATACAAAGGGTGCGCGGTTGCTTCAGCATATTTACATGTCTCTGCTTTAGGGCTTTACCGGTTTTATCTCAATGGTAACAAAGTCGGTAATGATGAATTGACGCCCGGCTGGACGAGCTACCACAATCATTTGCTTTATCAAACCTACGATGTGAGTGAGAAACTCAAGCCGGGTGATAACGTTATTGGGGCCGAGCTAGGGGCTGGCTGGTATAAAGGCGATATGGGCTTTACCCGTGACAGGAATTATTACGGCGAACAAACTGCACTTATCTGCCAGTTAGTCATTCATTATGAGGATGGAACCCGGCAGATCGTGGTGACTGATAATTCCTGGCGGGGTGAAGAATCACCGATTCTGTTCTCTGAGATTTATGACGGTGAAACCTGTGATGCGAGCCTTGAGCGTGAGGGCTGGAACAACACTGGCTTTGATGACGCTCGCTGGCGGTCTGCTAGCCTCATTTCTTATGATAAAAAAGTGCTCACCGCGCAGGCTGCCTGCAAAGTAAAAAGAATTGACGCGCTAAAACCCACCTCGATTATCACCACGCCGCAGGGGGATACGGTTATCGACTTTGGGCAAAATCTGAGTGGTTGGGTGGAATTCAGCGTGAACGGTAAACGGGGTGACAAAGTTGTCCTGCGCCATTTCGAGACACTGGATGCTCAGGGGAATGTCTACCTGGATAATCTGCGTTCAGCGAAACAGCGTGTTGAGTACGTTTTAAAAGGTGAGACAACGGAGGTTTATCACCCTCGCTTTACGTACCAGGGTTTTCGCTACGTTAAAGTCGAAAGTTACCCTGGAGAGGTAAGCCCTGAGAATTTCAAAGCCGTGGTGCTGCATTCGGATATGGCCCAAACCGGGCATTTCAATTGTTCAAACGAAGATTTAAACCAGCTTCACCACAATATTCTGTGGGGGTTAAAAGGGAACTTTATTGATGTGCCGACCGACTGCCCGCAACGCGATGAAAGACTGGGCTGGACGGGGGATGCGCAAATATTTTGCCGCACGGCCAGCTACCTGATGCACACGCGTAATTTCTTTGCAAAATGGCTCCGGGATCTCCAACACGACCAGACGCCAGAAGGCGGTGTGCCACACGTCATTCCCGATATTCTCACCGGGCATTGCGCGAATGATATCAACCTTGCCGAGGGGGGAACACATTCAGCAGCGGCGTGGGCAGATGCTGCGGTTATTAATCCGTGGACGATGTACCTGATGTATGGCGACACTCGCGTCCTGGAAAACCAGTACCAGAGCATGAAAGGCTGGGTGGATTTTATGCTCACGCATTCAGAGAAGCTGGTCTGGCGTTACAAATTGCAGTTTGGCGATTGGGTTGCGCTAGATGCCAAAGAGGGAAGTTATTTCGGCGCGACGCCGACGGACCTTGTCTGCACGGCTTATTTTGCTTACTCCACGCAGTTGTTTAGCCAGGCTGCCAAAGCACTCAATCGTACAGAGGATTTTGAGCGCTATAGCGCCTTATACCTGCAAATTGTTCAGCGTTTTCAGGATGAGTTTTTCACACCGTCAGGCAGGCTGGCGGCCAGAACGCAGACTGCACATATTCTGGCTCTCTATTTTAATCTGGTACCAGAGGTCTTCAAAGAACGCACGGTAAATACGTTGGTTGAACTACTGCGTGAACATGATGGCCATCTGGTGACAGGGTTTGTAGGAACCCCCTATTTTTGCCATGCACTAAGCCAAAATGGGCGAGAAAAAGAGGCGTGGGAACTGCTGCTTAAGGATGATTTCCCGTCATGGCTATATCAGGTAAAAGCTGGAGCAACGACCATTTGGGAGCATTGGGATGGAATGAAGCCCGATGGCTCAATGTGGAGCGCGGATATGAACTCGTTTAACCATTACGCTTATGGCGCAGTAGGGGAGTGGCTTTATCGTTCCGTGGCGGGGATTGAGGCTGACGCCGATGAACCGGGCTTTAAGCATGTGATAATAGCACCGACGATTGGTGGAGGTGTTGACTGGGTTGATGCGGCTTATGACTCGGTTTTTGGTGAAATTAAAGTGAATTGGAAAGTGAAAGAGAGCAGTGCTGGGGAAATCGTGACGTTGAAGGTCAAGGTTGCACATAACACGCATGCCACCATCAAACTTTCGGGTTTAAAAGAGCTACTGTCGGCACAAGATATGACCTTTAAGAAGTTAGGGAATAGTGGGTATGCAGAGATAGGGTCGGGGGAATATAGGGTCGAATATCTCCGCGCCTAAGATTGAGTACCAGAAACTGACGAAAAAAAACCGGAAATGGATATTTCCGGTTTTCTAATCATTGCAGGGAGATGCCCTGCTACGTAATTCTTACTTCTTGATACGGATGACTGGGGTTTCGCCCACAGTCACACTACCAGTCAGTTTGATCAGCTCTTTGATTTCGTCCATGTTGGAGATGACAACCGGAGTCAGGGTAGACTTCGCTTTCTCTTCCAGCAGGGCCAAATCGAACTCGATAACTACGTCGCCTTTCTTAACACGCTGGCCTTCTTCTGCGATGCGTTTGAAGCCTTCGCCTTTCAGTTCAACAGTGTCGATACCGAAGTGGACGAACAGCTCAATGCCGCTATCAGATTCGATAGAGAAAGCATGGTTAGTTTCGAAGATTTTACCGATGGTGCCGTCAACCGGAGCAACCATTTTGTTGCCAGTCGGTTTAATTGCAATACCATCACCAACGATCTTCTCGGCGAAAACCACATCTGGAACATCTTCAATATTGACGATTTCGCCAGAAAGTGGGGCAACAATCTCAATGGTTCCGGTGTCTTTTTTATCATCAGAAACCAGAGATTTCAGTTTATCAAACAAACCCATGATCTTCTCCTAAGCAGTAAATTGGGCCGCATCCGGTGGATTAGCAGATTGTTTTTTCTTCAATGAACTTGTTAACCAGCGTCATTAACTCGTCCGTTGTCGGTTGAGCAAGAGCTTGCTCTGCTAACACCTTCGCATCTTCGAAGTTCGTGTTACGAATAATCTTCTTAATGCGCGGGATAGAAATGGCACTCATACTAAATTCGTCCAGACCCATACCCAGCAACAGAAGTGTAGCACGTTCGTCGCCTGCAAGCTCACCACACATACCGGTCCATTTACCTTCTGCATGAGAAGCATCAATAACTTGCTTAATCAGAGTCAGTACAGACGGTGACATTGGCTGGTAAAGATGCGAAATCATATCATTACCACGGTCAACTGCCAGGGTGTACTGCGTCAGATCATTGGTACCGATACTGAAGAAGTCGACTTCTTTAGCCAGGTGGCGAGCAATCGTGGCCGCAGCCGGAGTCTCTACCATCACGCCAACTTCGATAGTTTCGTCAAACGCTTTACCTTCTTCACGCAGCTGCGCCTTCATGATTTCAATTTCTGCTTTCAGTGCACGCACTTCTTCAACAGAGATGATCATTGGGAACATGATGCGTAATTTACCGAAAGCAGAAGCACGCAGAATAGCGCGTACTTGAGCGTGCAGGATCTCTTTACGATCCATCGCGATACGGATTGCACGCCAGCCCAGGAACGGGTTTTCTTCTTTCGGGAAGTTCATGTACGGCAGCTCTTTGTCGCCACCGATATCCATGGTACGTACGATAACAGCTTGTGAGCCACAGGCTTCAGCAACAGCTTTGTACGCCGCGAACTGCTCATCTTCAGTTGGCAGTGAATCACGATCCATGAACAGGAATTCTGTACGGTACAGACCTACACCTTCTGCACCATTGCGCTCTGCACCGTCGATATCACGAACAGTACCGATGTTTGCGCAGACTTCTACCTGATGACCATCGAGAGTGATTGCTGGCAGGTCTTTCAGTTTTGCCAGTTCAGCTTTCTCAGAAGCAACCTGTTGCTGTACAGCACGCAGGGCTTCGATCTCGTCGTTGGTTGGGTTAACGTAAACTTTATTGTTAACAGCATCGAGGATCAGGTAATCGCCGTTCTTCACCTGGCTGGTAACACTACCCGTACCAACGATCGCTGGCAGTTCAAGAGAACGCGCCATGATGGATGTGTGGGAGGTGCGGCCGCCGATATCAGTGATGAAACCCAGCACCTTTTGCAGGTTGAGCTGTGCGGTTTCAGACGGAGTCAAATCTTTAGCGACCAGGATAACTTCATCCTGAATAGCGCTCAGGTCGATAATTGCCAGACCCAGAATATTTTGCAGCAGACGTTTACCGATGTCGCGTACGTCAGCCGCACGTTCTTTCAGGTATTCATCGTCTAATTCTTCAAGCGCGATGGCCTGGCCTTCGATAATTTCGTGAGCCGCTGCATCAGCAGTCACTAACTTATCTTTGATAAGGGCTATGATTTCCTGCTCAAGCTCTTCGTCTTCCAGCAACATAATGTGGCCTTCGAAGATAGCTTCCTTTTCTTCACCGAAGGTCTCGCCAGCTTTAATTTTGATCGCTTCTAATTGCGATGACGCTTTAGCGCGCCCGCTTAAAAAACGTTCAACTTCCTGCGCAACTTTGTCGGCAGAAATTTTCTTCCGGTCGATGACAATTTCATCTTCCTTCAGCAAAAGTGCCTTGCCGAAAGCGATACCCGGGGATGCTAAAATGCCTGAAATCATAACCCTACCTTACTTGTGACTGATATTTACGAAGAACCCAGAACTTACTCGAGTTCAGCCATCAGTTTTACCAGATGCTCAACTGCTTTCTGATCGTCTTCGCCTTCAGCGGAGATGGTCACTACTGTACCTTGAGTCAGGCCCAGAGTTTGCAGTTTGAACAGGCTTTTCGCGCTAGCGCTTTTGCCGTTGGAGGTCACAGTGATCTCAGAAGTGAAGCCTTTAGCTTCTTTAACAAACTGAGCAGCAGGGCGGGTATGCAGACCGTTTGGAGCGGTGATGGTAACTTCTTGCTGGAACATTGTATTTCCCCAACTTATAGGTTTAGTGTTGTGGAACTAAAGTCTAGCCTGGTGGCAAAACTTTAGCCTGTATAGTTAGCGTCGACGTCACACTGTACGCGACACAGGATGCTTTCGGGAACCGCGAAATGTGCTCTGGCATTCACCATGCGCTTAGCGGCTCGCTCGTCATTAATCATTATGCCGTGAAATGTGATTTTGCACCAAATCGTTAAATCGATTCAGCAGATCTAGCTCACATTCCGATTAATTTCGCGCATCAAAATAATTTGCTGGATAGATACCAGACCTGACAGGGCGACGCAATGGCAGGGTAGCCAAAAGTTTGACGAACCCCACAAAAAAGCACCCTTTCGGGTGCTTTTTTACACATTTTTACCTGACGGGCATCACTGTTGCAGCTCTTTTTCAGTGAAAAGATCGGCGAACAGGGCAGTACTCAGATAACGCTCCCCGGAGGAAGGCAGTATAACCACAATGTTTTTGTTGGTAAACGCTTCATCTTCCTGAAGTTTTAAAGCAGCAGCAACGGCTGCACCGGATGAAATTCCAGCAAGAATGCCCTCTTCTTCCATCAAACGGCGTGCAGTGGAGATAGCTTCGTCGTTGGTGATGGCGATAACTCTGTCGATAAGCTTGAGATCGAGGTTGCCAGGAATGAAACCTGCGCCGATACCCTGGATTTTGTGCGGGCCAGGTTTGAGTTCTTCCCCTGCAAGTGCCTGAGCAATAACCGGAGAATCGGTTGGCTCAACGGCCACGCTGATGAGGTCAGTTTTGCCTTTGGTGTTTTTGATATAACGGCTAACGCCAGTCAGCGTGCCGCCAGTGCCGACACCAGCAATGAACACATCTACTTCGCCATCGGTATCTTCCCAGATTTCTGGGCCAGTGGTTTTTTCGTGAATTTCTGGGTTAGCTGGGTTGCTAAATTGTTGCAGTAACAGGAATTTTTCTGGGTCGCTGGCAACGATTTCTTCCGCTTTCTGAATCGCACCTTTCATGCCTTTCGCGCCTTCTGTCAGTACCAGGTTGGCACCCAGTGCTTTCAGCAGTTTGCGGCGTTCAATACTCATGGTTTCAGGCATGGTCAACGTCAGTTTGTAGCCACGTGCTGCAGCAACATACGCCAGTGCAATACCGGTATTGCCGCTGGTTGGCTCGACTAACTCAACGCCTGGCTTGAGTACACCGCGTTTCTCGGCATCCCAAATCATATTGGCCCCGATACGGCATTTAACGCTAAAGCTCGGGTTACGGGACTCGACTTTCGCCAGGATGCGCCCGTTACCAATGCGGTTCAGTCGAACCAGCGGCGTATGACCGATAGTCAGAGAGTTGTCTTCATAGATCTTGCTCATAACCCGTCCTTAACTGTATGAAATTTGGGAAACCTCATCAGCATACCTGCTTAGAAGTTATGCGGAAGTAAAGAAATCGCATATCTATATGTAGAAGGGAAATAAGCAGAAGCCAGAAGGAATAAGGAGCAGCATAAGCCGCTCCTGATAAATTACTTCCACATGGCATGTTTGGGGCGATAACAATCAACCCACATCGCGGTAGCGCCGCAGACGGCAACCGGCATGATGACCAGGTTCAGGAAGGGAATCAGCGTAAACAGACTGACCAGCGAGCCAAACTGCATATTGATGATTTTTTTCTCGCGAAGTGAGAGGCGCATTTCTTTGAAAGGCACTTTATGGTTATCGAACGGATAGTCGCAATACTGAATTGCCAGCATCCAGGCACTGAATAGGAACCACAAAACAGGTGCAACGGTTTGGCCTATACCCGGAATGAAATACAGCACCAGCAGCACCAGCGCGCGTGGCAGATACCAGGCAAGTTTTTGCCATTCGCGCTTCATGATGCGCGGAATATCTTTCATGATGCCAGCCAGGCCAGTATCCGGCGGAGTCGCCCCAGTCAGGCGCGCTTCAAGTTGTTCAGCCAGCAATCCATTAAATGGGGCAGCAATCCAGTTGGCAATGGTTGAGAACAAATAACCAAACACCAGCAAGATAGAAATTACCGCCAGTGGCCAAATGAGATAGCTCAACCACTGTAGCCAGTCTGGCACGTAGGAAAGAAGAGTCGGAACCCAGACATCCAGGCGGGTAAACAGCCACCAGAATGCGCCACCCATCAACAATATATTGACGATCAGCGGCATGAGCACGAATCGCTTGATTCCAGGCTCACGCACCAGCTTCCAACCCTGTGAAAAATAATAAACGCCACTGCGTGGCACGGTTCCTGAAGGTGAAACCATAATCTTAACGAACTCCTTTTTCGGCTTTGCTTTAACGTGCAGAGCTATCATAACTGACTGCCAGGAGAAAAACTTATTAGGAAATGGTCGAAAAAACAGCAAAAAATCGATTTCGGTACATCTTTATGCTGAGAAAACCGTGTGCGCACTTGCACTTGAGCAGATGGGCAAATACTCTTAGTGAGTAAATGTTTGCCGCGGTGGCAAGGTGTTAGAACAACAGAGAATATAATGATGCAGGATTTGCGTCTGATATTAATCATTGTTGGCGCGATCGCCATAATAGCCTTACTGGTTCACGGTCTGTGGACGAGTCGTAAAGAGCGTTCATCCGTTTTTCGTGATCGTCCAATGAAGCGCATGAAGTCTAAGCGTGACGAACACGAGTCGGATGACGACGAGGCTGACGATGAGCAAGATGATGGAGTAGGTGAGGTGCGTGTGCGTCGGGTTAACCCTGCGCCGGAAACAGCGAGTCGCGAGACAGAAATGCCTCGTCAGCCGCAAGCGCCTCAACATCAGTACGAGCCGCCTTACGCTTCCGCTGAGCCGCGTCAGAGTGCACCTGTGCGTCAACCTGAACCGGTAGCACCGCGTCAGGAAGCGCCTGTTGCGCCAGTACATCAGCCAGCTGTTCATCAACCCGTACAGCAGCCTGTTCAACAGCCGATTGCACAGCAACCGCAGCCAGTGGCTCCGCAAGCACCTGTGCAACAGCCCATGGTTCAGCATGCTGAACCTGCGCCAGAGCCTGTGGTTGCACAACCTGCTCCGGTTCCTGAAGCGCCAGCTCGTCTTAAAGAGACGGTGATTGTACTGAACGTTTCGGCGCACGCTGGCAGCATGATTAACGGCGATGTGCTGTTAAACAGTATTCAGCAAGCGGGCTTTATCTTTGGCGAAATGAACATTTTCCACCGTCACCTCAGTCCTGATGGTAGCGGCCCGGTTCTGTTTAGCCTCGCGAATATGGTTAAGCCTGGTTCGTTTGACCCTGAAAGCATGACGAATTTTGCAACGCCTGGCGTGACAATCTTCATGCAGGTGCCGTCTTATGGCGACCCGACGCAGAACTTTAAGTTGATGCTCCAGTCAGCTCAGCATATTGCTGATGAAGTCGGTGGTGTGGTGCTTGATGACCAACGCCGTATGATGACGCCGCAGAAAATGCGTGAGTATCAGGACCGTATCCGCGAAGTGGTTGAAGCTAACGCGAGCCACTAGAATTCATCCTGAACATGTTTTCCCCTAAGCCCCCGCATGTCGGGGGTTTTTTATATTGATGGTGCGATATGGACACAATCGAACAACAAATTACTCAACTGCGAACCACGCTTCGCCATCATGAATACCTCTATCATGTGCTTGATAACCCAGAAATCCCTGATGCGGAATACGACCGCCTGATGGGGGAGTTGCGAGCTTTAGAAGAAGCGCATCCTGATTTAATCACCCCTGATTCACCTACCCAGCGCGTTGGGGCGGCACCGCTAAGCGAATTCACTCAGATTCGCCACGAAGTTCCGATGCTGTCGCTTGATAACGTGTTTGATGAGGCGAGCTACCTCGCATTTAATAAACGGATTCAGGACCGTTTAAAGAGCACCGAAGCGGTGACTTTTTGCTGTGAGTTAAAGTTAGATGGCCTCGCGGTAAGCCTGTTGTATGAAGATGGTGTGCTGATTAGCGCCGCGACGCGCGGTGACGGTACGACCGGCGAAAATATTACGGCTAATGTGCGTACTATTCGCGCCATTCCTCTGAGATTACGCGGTGAGAACATCCCTCGCCGCCTCGAAGTGCGCGGTGAAGTTTTCCTGCCGCAAGCTGGCTTTGAGAAGATCAACGAAGAAGCTCGTCGCACCGGGGGGAAAATTTTTGCTAACCCGCGAAATGCGGCGGCAGGATCCCTGCGCCAGCTTGATCCGCGAATTACCGCCAAACGCCCATTAACTTTCTTCTGTTATGGCGTTGGCGTGCTCGAAGGTGGCGAATTACCCGCCAGCCATCACGGGCGATTACAGCAGTTCAAAGAGTGGGGATTGCCGGTAAGCGATCGCATTCGTCTTTGCAATACAGCAGAAGAAGTCCTGGCGTTTTATCACCAGGTTGAGGCAGAGCGCCCGACTTTAGGTTTTGATATCGACGGTGTAGTTATCAAAGTGGACTCACTTGCTCTGCAAGAGACTCTGGGTTTTGTTGCCCGCGCACCGCGCTGGGCGGTGGCATTTAAATTTCCCGCCCAGGAGCAAATGACATTTGTCCGTGACGTCGAATTCCAGGTGGGCCGTACTGGCGCCATTACCCCCGTTGCACGACTGGAACCTGTGCAGGTTGCGGGTGTACTGGTTAGCAATGCCACATTGCATAACGCTGATGAAATCGAGCGCCTGGGGTTAAGAATCGGCGATCGCGTGGTGATTCGTCGCGCCGGGGATGTTATCCCGCAGGTTGTCGGCGTGGTGGAGTCTGAGCGCCCGGAAAATACGACGGAAATCGTCTTCCCGGTACATTGCCCGGTTTGCGGCTCGGATGTTGAACGAGTCGAAGGCGAAGCCGTCACCCGCTGTACGGGCGGTTTGATTTGCGGTGCGCAGCGCAAAGAAGCGCTTAAGCACTTTGTCTCGCGTCGTGCGCTGGATGTTGATGGCATGGGCGACAAGATAATCGATCAACTCGTTGAAAAAGAATACGTTCATACCGCCGCAGATCTTTTCAAACTGACCGCTGGAAAACTGACAGGCCTGGATCGTATGGGGCCAAAGTCGGCGCAAAACGTCGTCGATGCACTTGCGAAATCGAAAGAAACGACTTTCGCCCGTTTCCTGTATGCGTTAGGTATTCGTGAAGTTGGCGAAGCGACAGCCGCGGGTTTAGCCACTTATTTTGGCACGCTTGAGGCGCTGACAGCGGCTTCTATAGAAGAATTGCAAAAAGTACCTGATGTCGGCATCGTGGTTGCAACGCACGTGTTCAACTTTTTCGCCGAGGAAAGTAATCGCGAAGTTATCCGCCAATTGACCGAAGAAGCAGGCGTTCACTGGCCGGCTCCCGTCGTGATTAACGCCGAAGAAATCGACAGCCCGTTTGCTGGCAAAACCGTGGTTCTGACGGGCTCCTTAAGCATTATGTCCCGTGATGACGCCAAAGCTCGTTTAATTGAATTGGGCGCTAAAGTTGCTGGCAGCGTGTCGAAGAAAACTGACCTGGTGATTGCCGGTGAAGCTGCTGGTTCGAAGCTCGTCAAGGCGCAAGAGCTGGGTATTGAAGTTATCGATGAAGCGGAAATGATTCGCTTATTAGGTGCGTGAGATGGATAAAGAGCAGCTTATCGAGATTGCCAATACCGTCATGCCGTTTGGCAAGTATAAAGGTCGCGTGCTGATTGATGTGCCAGAAGAGTATTTGCTGTGGTTTGCTCGCAAAGACGAGTTCCCACAGGGCCATCTTGGCGAGCTGATGCGGCTGACTTTGCTGATTAAGACCGAAGGATTGGAGGGGCTGGTGAAGCCCCTCAAAAGATAATTACGATTTACTATGCGTTTTCAGTGGCAGCTTTGGCTGCCACTTTTGTTTCTTGCTGATAACGACGAGCGAGCACCGCACATATCATTAACTGCAACTGATGGAAGATCATTAGCGGCAGCACCATCATCCCTACGCTTGCGACCGGGAATAAAATATTCGCCATTGGAATACCATTCGCCAGGCTCTTTTTCGAGCCACAGAACACAATCGTAATCTCATCCGCTTTGCTAAAGCCCAGACGTCTGGCGACAAACATATTGACGCTGATAATAATCGCCAGCAATACCAGGCTCACGACCACAATAAAGAGTAGCGAGCCAATACCCACTTTATGCCAAATCCCATGCCTTACGGCTTCGCTAAATGCCGTGTAGATCACCAGCAGTATTGAAGTTTGATCGGTTTTGCCAATCCACTTTTTGTGGCGCGCAACCCAGTCACCAATCAACGGGCGTGACAGATGTCCCGCCACGAATGGCACCAGTAGCTGCAACATGATGCTGCCAACCTGCTGCAAACTGCCGCTCGCGCCATGGACATGCATGACCATGCCAACCAATAGCGGTGACAGGAAAATACCGAGCAGGCTGGACGCAGAGGCCGCACACACTGCCGCCGCAACGTTCCCCCCGGCAAGAGAGGTAAATGCGATGGCCGATTGCACCGTGGCGGGCAAAATACACAGATATAAAAAGCCGGTATAAATTTCAGGGCTGACATTCACCGGCGCCCACCACGCAAACAACACGCCCAGGACGGGGAACAACACAAACGTGCTGCACATCACCCATAGGTGCAAACGCCAGTGGCTACTGCCTGCAATTATCGCTTCACGGGAAAGCTTTGCACCGTGCATAAAAAACAGTAACGCGATGGCAGCCGTCGTCAGTCCTTCAAAAAAGCCAACATAACTTCCCTGGGCAGGGAAGAAAGACGCCAGCAAGACAGTCACTATCAGTGTCAGTGTGAAAGGGTCAAGTACGCGAAAGAGTTTCATCATCATTCCTCAAACTTTTGATAAGGCATTGTGCTTTTATTGCTTTTAGAAATAAAATTGATTTATTGAATGCATTGATGAATTTATTAAATGAATTATTCACTACGTCAGTTAAAAGTCTTTGTCGCGGTCGCTCATGCCGGAAGTTTTAGTCGGGCAGGGGAGCAAATTGGCCTGAGCCAGTCAGCCGTCAGCCACAGCGTGAAAGAGCTTGAGAGCGAAATTGGCGTGAAACTTTTGGATCGCACCACGCGAGAAGTGGTGTTGACGCAAGCAGGCCAGCAACTGGCTGCGCGCCTCGAACGCCTGCTGGAAGAATTAACCAGCACTTTACTGGATACGCGCAGTGTAGGGCATCAGTTAAGCGGAACGGTGCGTGTTGCTGCAAGCCAGACGATTTCTGCTCATTTGATGCCACAATCGATAGCCGCTGCGGCACTTGAGTTTCCCGCGATTCGATTTGTGCTTCACGACCGCCCTCAGCAATGGGTGTTGCAAAGCATATATCAGGGGGAAGTGGATTTTGGCATGGTTATCGACCCGATTCAGGCGAGCGATCTGGACTGTGAGGCGGTGCTTTCAGAGCCGTTTTTACTGCTGTGCCGCAATGACCATCCATTAGCGGCTCAGGAGCAGGTCCCCTGGCAGGCGCTGCAAGGTGCAAATCTGGTACTACAGGATTACGCGTCGGGAAGCCGTCCGCTGATTGATGATGCGTTGTTACGTCAGGGTATTGAGACCAATATTGTTCAACAGATAGGCCACCCGGCAACACTTTTCCCTATGGTGGAAGCAGGGATTGGCATCAGCGTACTTCCCGCGCTGGCATTGCCTCTGCCCCAGGGACGCCCGCTGGTTGTCAGGCCGCTTATTCCGGTCGTGGACAGGCAATTAATGCTGGTGCGACGTAAAAATCGTTCCCTGTCACGAGCAGCGGAAGCTATCTGGCAGGTGGTTCGCCACCAGGCGCAGCAGTTAACCGCAGCCCGATCAGGCGACCCACTTTTTAACCACGATTAGATATAGATATCAATCTGATGCTCTTCAGACGGTTTATTCACGCCTTCAACTCTGGACTGCTGCTGTTCCTGCTTTTGCTTAGCCTGTTCTACTTGCTGGCGCTGTAGCTGCGCAAGCTGTGCCTGGAGCATTTTAATTTGCGCCTGAATCAACTCTTGCTGCTTTTGTTTTTCTTCGGTTGTCCCGCTGCCGTTAGCAATATCTTTCGCTTGTTGTGTCAGCCTGGTGATTTGCTGCGTGATGCGGGTGATTTGTGACGCCAGATCGTTGCCGCCGGAGCTTTTGGAAGCCGTGCTGCTTGTTTGCGGTGAAGGTGTTGATGTGTTGATAGTGCTACTCATAATAGTTCCTTGAAGGATTGATTAGAGCAGTTATCGGCCTGATGTGGATAAATCTTGAGAGGAAAGAGTGGGTAAATCGCGCATAGCAAAAAGGCGCCTTTAGGGCGCCTTTCTACATTGGTGGGGCGTGCAGGATTCGAACCTGCGACCAATTGATTAAAAGTCAACTGCTCTACCAACTGAGCTAACGCCCCGAATGGTGGGTGATGACGGGCTCGAACCGCCGACCCCCTCCGTGTAAAGGAGGTGCTCTACCAACTGAGCTAATCACCCAAACTTCGGTACTACGATTGCAAGAGTAGATAATGGTGGGTGATGACGGGCTCGAACCGCCGACCCCCTCCGTGTAAAGGAGGTGCTCTACCAACTGAGCTAATCACCCAAATCTTATCTCTTACTGTACTTCTTAACGACTACACACTGCGGTATCACTCACTAATGAATGGTGGGTGATGACGGGCTCGAACCGCCGACCCCCTCCGTGTAAAGGAGGTGCTCTACCAACTGAGCTAATCACCCCCGCTGTGTGGAGTCGCATTATAGGGAGAGTTGAAAATGAGTCAACGCCTTTTCTAAAGATTTCGTTCGTTCGTCGTAAAAATAATCAACGCGATCGATAAATATCCATGGGTGATTGATTTGTCACCAGAATATGCGGATTGCTGACAGATAAAGGTATCGACATTGAGGAATCAGCGCACAGTGGTAGAATGTTGCCCACTCTTTATTTCCTGGCATTTGCCGGTTTTTCGGCATTTTTGCGTAATTAAGGCCGTTCAATGAAAATCAAAACTCGTTTTGCGCCAAGCCCAACAGGCTATTTGCACGTTGGCGGTGCTCGTACTGCTCTTTACTCCTGGCTTTTTGCTCGTAACCACGGCGGCGAGTTTGTGCTGCGTATAGAAGACACTGACCTTGAGCGTTCAACCCCTGAAGCTATCGAAGCTATTATGGATGGCATGAATTGGTTGAGTCTTGAGTGGGATGAAGGTCCGTACTACCAGACCAAACGTTTTGATCGTTATAACGCGGTCATTGATGAAATGCTGGAAGCCGGTACTGCATACAAATGCTACTGCTCTAAAGAACGTCTTGAAGCGTTGCGTGAAGAACAAATGGCGAATGGCGACAAGCCACGCTATGACGGCCGCTGCCGTCACGGTCATGAGCATCACGCAGCCGACGAACCTTGCGTGGTGCGTTTTGCCAACCCGCAAGACGGTTCTGTTATTTTCGACGATCAGATTCGTGGCCCAATCGAGTTTAGCAACCAGGAACTCGACGATTTGATCATCCGCCGTACCGATGGTTCCCCGACCTATAACTTCTGCGTGGTTGTGGATGACTGGGATATGCAAATTACTCACGTGGTGCGTGGGGAAGACCATATCAACAACACTCCGCGTCAGATTAACATCCTGAAAGCGTTGAATGCGCCGGTTCCAGTTTACGCGCACGTTTCTATGATTAACGGTGACGACGGTAAAAAACTGTCTAAACGCCACGGCGCGGTTAGCGTCATGCAGTATCGTGATGAGGGTTATCTGCCAGAAGCCCTGCTGAACTATCTTGTGCGTTTGGGTTGGTCTCATGGCGATCAGGAGATCTTTACTCGCGAAGAGATGATCAACCTGTTCACGCTCGATTCCGTCAGCAAATCTGCCAGCGCATTCAATACTGAGAAATTGCAGTGGCTGAACCACCACTACATTAATCATCTTGCACCTGAATATGTTGCGACCCAACTGCAATGGCATATCGAGCAGCAAAATATTGATACCCGCAATGGGCCGGAATTGGCTGAGTTGGTGAAACTGCTGGGCGATCGCTGCAAAACTTTGAAAGAGATGGCGGAAACGTGCCGTTATTTCTATGAAGACTTTAGCGAATTTGATGCAGACGCTGCGAAGAAGCACCTGCGTCCGGTTGCTCGTCAGCCGCTGGAAGTGGTGCGTGACAAACTGGCTGCGTTAACCGACTGGACTGCTGAAAATGTCCATAATGCGATTCAGGCAACGGCTGATGAGCTGGAAGTTGGGATGGGCAAAGTCGGCATGCCGCTGCGTGTGGCTGTTACTGGGGCAGGGCAGTCACCTGGTCTGGATGTGACAGTTCACGCTATTGGTAAACAGCGTTCCATCGCCCGTATCAACCAGGCACTGGAATTTATCGCTACACGCGAAGCACAACAGTAAAGCGAACAAAGCCGGCTATGCCGGCTTTTTAACATTCATCGTCTTACTCATCACGAATGCCTAAACGTTTCAAAACCCCTGCAATCCCTTCTCGCAGCAGCAACGCTGACATTTTTTCTTGCTCCGCTATCGACATTTGCTTGAGTGCATTCAACAGCAAACCTTCCAGCGACGAATCATTAACGTGATAATTGCCTGGTTTTTCTGAAATGCGTTTAGCACTATTTATAAACTCGCGAACACGCTCATCCACATGAATCAGGCGCGCCTTACCACCCTGAACGCCGGGTTTTTGAGTCGTTAACCAGCTTTCTTTTCTTACCCATTTGTTGATTGTTTGGCGACTATAACCAGTAATCATCGCCAGCTCTTCCGGGGTCATACGTTCCTTGAGCACAGTTTTTCCTTAAATTCAAAAGGGTTATTAGTGGTTCATTTTAGGGGATCATTTTACTGGAAACTGTGACAGGATTAACTACCGTACGATGAGAAGCAATTGGGATTTCCCGTATTGTTTGCTTTTTCGGCGATTAGTCGCAGAAGCAGAATTTGCCGTTGACACTATTGAACGGGTTTCATATGATGCCGCCCGTCGACACGACAAGGTGTTTACGGTATGGGGCTATAGCTCAGCTGGGAGAGCGCTTGCATGGCATGCAAGAGGTCAGCGGTTCGATCCCGCTTAGCTCCACCAAATCTTTACCAGCAAGATTTGTACCGTTTAACCCGAACCCATTCGTGGGGCTATAGCTCAGCTGGGAGAGCGCTTGCATGGCATGCAAGAGGTCAGCGGTTCGATCCCGCTTAGCTCCACCAAAATACGAAACCCTCGCCTGATGGCGGGGGTTTTTTGTTTTATACGTTCGTATATTTTGTTGTTATTTTGTGTCGAAGGGGATTTTATTCAGCCCCTAAATGAATAGTTGAATGTGATTTATTCGCAATGTGAATATATCAAACTATTTCGCTTTGTTGTGTTGTATTAAAAGGCAATGAATTGAAAGGGATGTAATAATACGTCAACTTGATTTGTTTAATAAATAAACGTATTCTTTGTCACCGAATAATGCTTTTAGCAATGATAAAATATCCACTCCAGGGCTTATGACATTTCCAATAATAATCAAAAAATCGCTCACCGCACTGGTTTTATGTCTTTTGCTTTTACCTCTTTCTCGTTACCTTTCTCCTTCAACCATTATTGATGGTAAACACACTTATTTAGCGTATCTTCCTGCAAGTTTTATGATTGCCATGGTGTTTCTCTATGGCCGACTGGCGATTATTCCTTTGATAATAGCCTCCATTGTAACCTTTTCTTACAGTCTGGATTTAGCCACTCCTGCGTTACTCGCCTTTACCTTTAGCTTAATATTTCCCATAGCCGTTTGTAGCCTGGTGACCCGTTATTATCTGGGGAAGCGCTGGCGTCACGCGCTGTCCGATAAAGGCGTAGGAATTAGAATATTCTGGCTCGGTTTTATCGCCCCTTTTAGCATTAAATTGCTGATGTATCTGACCGGGCATTACATTTCTGTTCCAGCGAAACTTGCCCCTTATTTTGGACATAACTCACTCATATTTATGGTGGTGGATTTCCAAAATCTGGTTGCGGCATCGCTTATCTTTACCGTCGTGTTTTATTACCCACTAAGAATGATCCTGAACCCACACTACGCTCGTGCATTTTGGCGTCGTTGCGTGATGCGAGATTTTGTGGGGCCGCGTCGTTTATATTCTTTCACCTGGATGCTGTGCCTGTTTACCCTGATGGTCGTGCTTTGCTCTTCATGGGGCGTTTTGCAGGTTTCAGGGTATCTGGTGCCTATGATTTTTGTGCTGTTTACGTTGGGGATTCGTCATTTTGGCCCTCGTCTTATGGGGCTGCTGTGGGGGATTTCTGCCTGGTTATTGCTGACGTATAACGATGGTTTTCTTTACGGGGTCAATACTGAATTTGCCCTGTCATTTATCCTTTCTGTTTTCATCTCTTTCTCAGTCTGCATGTTATACATGACGATGATGTTTAAGATAAATGAGTGGATGAAACGCATTTATCACTCGCAAGCCTTAACCGATCCACTCACGCAATTACCTAATTTACGCGCACTGGAATATCATGTGCAAAGTTACCCGGAAGGGACGCTCTGCTGCCTGCGTTTGTCTAATCTTGAGTTTCTGAGTCGTCATTACGGCATGATGATGCGTATTCATTGTAAGCGTATCGTCACCAGCCAGATAACCCCTTTCTTACAGCAAGGTGAGCAAGTCTTTCAATTGCCAGGAAGTGAGTTATTAATATTTCTTCGTGGTCAGCATACCGATGCGCGTCTTGAGCATATTGTCGAGCTACTCAATAGCAAAAAAATAAAGTGGCATAATACGATGCTTGAGATTGAGTACGGTGCTTCTTATAGCGTTATTGACGACAGTCTTGATGAGTTACACCGGACGTTAGGCCAATTAAGTTATCTCGCGGATCAAGCCAGTGAATCAATGTGTGTGCTTAGCCTGAATACACGCGTTGAAGATGTTTCAGATAAGACAACAGAGCGCGTTTTGTTGCTGCAAAAAATCAAACGGGCGCTGGATGATGAAGACGCCGTTGTACTTTATGCGCAGCCTATTGTTAATCAAGCTGGCAAGGGTTATCAGGAAATACTGAGCCGCATCATTTTTAACGATGAATTAATTACCCCGGATAAGTTTATTCCTGTCATTGCTGAATTTAACCTTAGCACGCGCTTCGATATGTTAGTGATGAAGAAGCTGGTTAATTTCCTCTATCTCCATCCAAATGAGAGTGAGTTGCCGCGTTTTTCCGTGAATCTGATGCCATTGACGCTGATGCAAAAGGATATCGCTCAAAAGATTGTTTCTCTGTTCACTCAATTTCAGGTGTCCACCTGCAGTGTGATTATTGAAGTCACTGAAGAGCAGGCGTTTTCAAACTCCGAAACCTCAATGCAGAACATCATGCTGTTGCGCGAGAATGGGTTTAAAATTGCTATTGATGATTTTGGCACCGGTTATGCTAATTACGAACGGCTCAAAAGACTTAAGGCAGATATCTTAAAAATCGATGGCTGTTTCATTAAAGACATTACAACTGACGCGCTTGATCCCTTAATCGTTAAGTCTATATGCGATATGGCGCGAGCCAGAGAATTCATTGTTGTAGCAGAGTTTGTGGAAACCGAAGAACAGCGTGCGTTGTTATTTGAGCTGGGTGTAGAGTTTTTACAAGGGTATCTGATTGGCAAACCAGAGCCTCTTACCGCGCAGAACTATCCAGGGTAAGAGTATGTGGCAAGCATTTGAACAAAGGGTTTATTTGTGAGCACTTCATTAGCGAATCGGTTCCGCTTACCGATGGTGAACACACTGCGTGTTATCCATTTATGCTTCATCTTTGTATTTGTTTTGACTACGGTTCTATTCTGGCAGCAAGGACAACTCTTTAGCCAGGGATACCGCACCAGCCAACTTAGTCATCTGGAAAGTGTGATTGCGCGAATAGAAAGCCGGGCGCAGTACAAAATGGATAACCTTCGCTACTTAAGGCACATCTTTCTTGAAGCTATGGATGATCCGATGTTTCCTGGCAGCGTTACTGCGCCATGGGACACCAACAGCGGTGTCGTCGAGACTCCGCTTTGGATAGGCGAATTGCCTCTACCTGATAGTGTCTCCAAAAATGAATCTTTTCAGGACGAACTGGAGCCACTGGAAGTTCGGCAAGAGCTGAATGCATTGCGTAAAATTCAGGGGCTTTTCCCGCTAGCCTCCAGAGGAAGCGATCTGATTGCCGATCTGTATTACATCTCGCGCGAAGGTGAGTTTATTGTCTCTTTATCGCAGCAGGTTAACTCGCTGCTGATTGACAGTTATAACCCGCATGAGAAACAGGGCAGTTTCGTGTTGGCATCGCCATTATTGAACCCGCTACGCGAGCCTTTCTGGACGCGCCAGAACATCGCCAAAACTAACGACACACTGATTAATGGTGCAATTCCAGTTGATTTTCGTGGCGAATGGATAGGGCTTCTGGGAATCGCATTCAGCAACGAGTCGATTCAGAATTTTGTATCCAGTTCGCTACCTGAAGGGACACAAAGTGCCTATCAACTCTTTGACGAGCAACTTAACCCGCTGACCAAAGTCGCGGGGATGGAAAACGGCTTTCAGTTAAATGCACAGCAGATAGCGACCATTCGCAAAATGTTGACCGAAAAATCGCGGGGTACGTTGCGCGCAGGAACCGTGTTCATCACTTTTGGTGAAATGAGTGGGACGCGCTCGATTCTTGTGGGTACCCAGAGCCTTAGCCAGGGTTTACATGAAGAGTTTGGTCGATTCAGTATCTTGCTGGTGACGATGTGGCTCATCTTTGTACTCTTCCTGCTGGGTTCACACAGCGTGATTTGCCGTCTGGTAAGAAACATGGGGGGATTGCAGCGGGAAATGCAGCATCATGCCCTACACGATGATTTAACCGGGGCGCTTAACCGACGTGGATTCTTCGCTAAAACCTCGCAAATCATGTCGGACAATGTGGATTACACGCTAGTACAACTGGATCTCGACCACTTCAAGAATGTGAATGATGTCTACGGGCATTTGGTCGGTGACAATGTACTGGTGCATGCCACTCAACGTATTCAGCGTGCTATCCGTAACCAGGACATTTTGGGGCGTATAGGCGGGGAAGAGTTCTGTATTTACTTGCCGAATTCCGATCTCAAGGCAGGGATTATGGTTGCGACACGAATTAAGTGGGAGCTTGAGTCTTCTGAAATGATTCTTGAGGACGGTTCATCCTTGCCTGTTACGGCATCGCTGGGCGTGACTTCACATAGTGAGTTTCCTGAATACACGTTAGACCAAATACAGGCGCGGGCTGATATGCGAATGTACCGGGCGAAAGAGCGTGGGAGAAATCAGGTGTGCTGGCAGGATGAAGACATTCAGGCATAAAAAAGCCGGGGCAAATTGCCCCGGCTTTTTATTGTGAGAATTACAAGAACAGACCAGCGATAGACGCTGACAGAATACTCACCAGAGTTGCGCCGTAAACCAGCTTCAGGCCAAAGCGAGAAACCACGTTACCTTGCTCTTCGTTCAGGCCTTTAATCGCACCCGCGATGATCCCGATAGAAGAGAAGTTGGCAAACGAAACCAGGAACACAGACAGGATACCTTCCGCACGTGGGGAAAGCGTTCCGGCCAGTTTTTGCAGATCCAGCATTGCAACGAATTCGTTGGAAACCAGTTTGGTGGCCATGATGCTACCCACCTGCAACGCTTCGTGGGAAGGAACACCCATAACCCAGGCGACAGGGTAGAAGATGTAACCCAGAATGCCCTGGAAGGAGATGCCGAAGACGGCAGCAAACAGGGCGTTCAGCGCTGCAATCAAGGCAATGAAGCCAATCAGCATCGCTGCAACGATAATCGCAACTTTGAAACCTGCCAGAATGTATTCACCGAGCATTTCGAAGAAGCTTTGGCCTTCGTGCAGGTTAGACATCTGGATATTTTCTTCGCTCTCATCAACGCGGTAAGGGTTGATCAGTGACAGTACGATAAAGGTACTGAACATGTTCAACACGAGCGCTGCGACCACATATTTTGGATCGAGCATCGTCATGTAAGCACCGACAATCGACATGGACACGGTAGACATGGCCGTAGCGGACATGGTGTACATGCGGTTGCGAGACATCTTGCCGAGAATATCCTTATAAGCGATAAAGTTTTCTGATTGTCCCAGAATCAGCGAGCTTACGGCGTTAAAGGATTCCAGTTTGCCCATACCATTCACTTTAGACAGAACGGTACCGATAAAGCGGATAACAATCGGCAGAACACGGATGTGCTGCAATATCCCGATCAGCGCGGAGATAAAGACGATTGGGCAAAGCACTTTCAGGAAGAAGAAGGCGAGTCCTTCGTCATTCATCTTACCGAATACAAAGTTTGTCCCTTCGTTGGCAAATGACAGCAGTTTCTCAAACATCTCTGAGAAACCTCTCACAAAGCCCAGACCAATTTCTGAGTTCAGGAAGAACCAGGCCAGGATAAGTTCAATCACCAACAGTTGAACGATAAAGCGAATGCGGATCTGCTTACGGTTGCTACTCAGCAATAAAGCAAGTAGCGCAACCACGGCAAGCGCTAAGACAAAATGAAGAACGCGGGACATATTTGCTCCAAATATGAGGCAGGTTTAATTTCGTTGCACATTCTATGAAACAAGCAATAAGAAAACGAGACTAATCGCACACTATAATGATGTCGTGTGACCAAACTCAAAATTAGTGATCAACCATACATTTCTGCTATGTTAAGTAAAGAACATAAAAGTTGCGTCAACGCACATATCTTTAACATAGTGCTTGCTGCAATCAGGCTTCTTTCACAGGCGATCGAAATTCGCCACTGCTACTCCCTCACTATTGTTTCCGTCTATCACAGTAATCGACTATGACTTTTCAAATGAATTTGATAATCATTCTCATTTTTGATAGCTTGAAACATAGCAAAGGCTATATCTCCAGAGGCAGATGATGACAAACAGTCGCGTTGAAAATAGTGGTACTCGCACAGCGCGCAGATTACGCCTGGCGTTGATGGGGCCGGCTTTTATTGCTGCCATTGGTTATATCGATCCCGGTAACTTTGCGACCAACATCCAGGCTGGCGCCAGCTTTGGTTATAAATTGCTATGGGTGGTGGTATGGGCCAACTTCATGGCGATGCTTATCCAAATCCTTTCGGCAAAACTGGGGATTGCAACCGGTAAAAATCTCGCTGAACAGATTCGCGACCATTATCCGCGTCCGGTGGTTTGGCTTTACTGGATACAGGCTGAAATTATCGCCATGGCGACTGACCTTGCTGAATTCATCGGTGCCGCGATAGGTTTCAAACTGATCCTCGGCGTCTCTTTACTACAAGGTGCGGTGCTAACGGGGATCGCGACTTTCCTGATACTGATGCTGCAACGGCGCGGCCAGAAACCGCTGGAAAAAGTGATTGGCGGATTACTGCTGTTCGTGGCGGCGGCTTACATTGTGGAGCTGATTTTCTCCCAGCCGAAACTGGTAGAACTCGGGAAAGGAATGTTGATTCCAAGCTTGCCGACCAGTGAAGCGGTATTTCTTGCCGCAGGCGTGCTCGGCGCAACCATTATGCCGCACGTCATTTATTTACATTCTTCGCTAACCCAACACCTGCACGGTGGTAATCGAGCCGAAAGGTATTCAGCAACTAAATGGGATGTCGCCATCGCGATGACCATTGCCGGATTCGTCAACCTGGCAATGATGGCTACTGCGGCAGCCGCATTTCACTTCTCGGGCCACACCGGAGTGGCTGACCTGGACGAAGCGTACCTCACGCTTGAACCTTTACTTAGCCACTCTGCCGCCACGATTTTTGGTTTAAGTCTTGTTGCCGCGGGATTGTCATCAACCGTGGTGGGAACACTGGCGGGGCAGGTGGTGATGCAAGGCTTCGTGCGCTTCTATATTCCGCTGTGGGTACGTCGCGCCGTCACCATGGCTCCATCGTTCATTGTCATTTTGATGGGGCTGGATCCGACCAGAATTCTGGTCATGAGTCAGGTGCTCCTCAGCTTCGGTATTGCCCTGGCACTGGTTCCGCTGCTTATCTTCACCAGCAATGAAAAATTGATGGGCGATTTGGTCAATACCCGAATCGTGAGAATCACCGGATGGGTGATTGTCGCCATCGTCGTCGCGTTGAATTTGTGGCTGCTGATTGGCACGGTGTTAGGCCTGTAGCCCTTAAAAAGATGCAATAAAAAACGGGAGCCGAAGCTCCCGTTGTAAAATCTTAGTGGCGATGACCGCCGCCGTGACCATGTCCGCGCCCGCCGCGTCCTGGTCCGCGATGATCGTCACGATCGTTCCAGCCTGCGCGATAACCTTTCTCAAAGCTATTGCGACCACGGTCTTTGTACCAGCCACGGTGATAGCCATTGTCATGGCGATGCCAGCGATTATCGCGCCACTCGTAATTCCGACGCCAGTAGTCACGGTCGCGCCAGCCACCGCCATCCCAGTAATTACCGCGATAATCTTGATCGCCTATTTGCAGCTTAATTGACGGCAGCAGGGTGATTTCGCCCGCATTGGCCATCATTGGTGCTGATGCCAGTAATGCAATCGCAAGAATTATTGACCTGAACATACTCTCTCCCTACATACGATAACCGCCACAGCGGCTTGTTAACGGTATAGTAAGTTGTGGTAACTAAGTGTTTCATCGCCACAACTCCTAATTCGCAGGGGAGAGCACTTTTTGCTAATTTAGCTGGAAATTAAATCAGCCTGTGTTAGCGGTTACACTAATATTTCTTCGATTTCTGCCAGCTCAGCAGCGGTAAAATGACGGTTCTCCAACATGCCTACTGCATCGTCTATCTGACTGATTTTACTGGCACCAATCAACACCGAAGTGACTTTGTCGCCACGCAACACCCAAGCCAGTGCCATCTGCGAAAGCTTCTGCCCACGCCGCTGTGCAATGGCGTTGAGTTTTCGGACTTTCTTCAGCTTCTCTTCGGTCAGTTGATCCGCACTCAGGAACTTGCTGCCGCTGGCTGCACGTGAATCCGCAGGAATCCCGTCGAGATAACGATCCGTAAGCTGACCGCCTGCCAATGGTGAAAAGGCAATGCTGCCGACTCCTTTTTCTTGCAGCACATCCAGTAAACCGCCTTCAACCCAACGCTCAAACATCGAATAACGCGGCTGGTGGATAAGGCATGGTGTGCCAAGAGAGTTCAAAATATCAATGGCTTGAGCCGCAATTTCAGCCGGGTAATTTGACACG
This sequence comes from Buttiauxella agrestis, assembly GCF_900446255.1. Lineage (NCBI taxonomy): Bacteria > Pseudomonadati > Pseudomonadota > Gammaproteobacteria > Enterobacterales > Enterobacteriaceae > Buttiauxella > Buttiauxella agrestis. The sequence continues at coordinate 1,334,788 of NZ_UIGI01000001.1, forward strand.
CCGACATACAGCGCTTTGCCCTGGCGCACGACGGAATCAAGAGCGCGCATGGTTTCTTCAAGCGGGGTTTCCGGGTCCGGGCGGTGGTGATAAAAGATATCAACATATTCAAGACCCATACGCTTCAGGCTTTGTTCAAGGCTTGAAATCAGATACTTACGTGAACCCCAGTCACCGTATGGACCCTCCCACATGGTATAGCCAGCTTTGGACGAAATAATCAGCTCGTCACGATATGGAAGGAAATCTTCACGCAGGATACGACCAAAGTTTTCTTCAGCGGACCCTGGCGGTGGCCCGTAGTTATTCGCCAGATCAAGATGGGTAATCCCTGAGTCAAACGCGCGGTGTAGCAGTTCTCGGCTGTTTTCCAGCAGCGTGCTATCACCAAAGTTGTGCCACAAACCCAGCGAAATAGCGGGGAGCTTTAAACCGCTGCGCCCACAACGACGATATTCCATTGATTCATAACGCGCAGAATTTGCCTGATAGACCATGTGAAATCCTTGGTGAGTGAATAATGCCAACTTAGTGTATACGTTTTCACAACATTGAAGACCATCAGACTACACCCCGATTAAGTGTAAATCCCTCTTTCCACGGCCTTATTCTCCTTGTTCCTCGACAGCGATCACAGATGTCCAATACTCACTGTAAGCCCTCAGAGAAGGAATGAGTCATGAATTACACTGTCGCGGACTATCTGCTGGACCGGTTCACCGAGGCTGGAATTAACCATCTTTTTGGTGTCCCCGGTGACTACAACTTACAGTTTCTGGATAACGTCATTAATAACCCGACCCTTGCATGGGTGGGGTGCGCCAACGAACTTAATGCAGCCTATGCCGCTGATGGCTACGCACGCTGTAACGGTGCGGCGGCTCTGCTGACGACGTTTGGTGTCGGCGAGTTAAGTGCCATTAATGGTATCGCCGGAAGCTACGCCGAATACTTGCCCGTCATCCATGTAGTCGGCGCACCGTGTCTCGGCGCGCAGCGGCGGGGTGAATTGATGCATCACACTTTGGGGGATGGGGATTTCGGCCATTTCTCACGCATGGCGCAGGAAGTGACGGTGGCACAAGCCTCGCTCACCGCAGAAAACGCCTGTTACGAGATCGACCGGGTTTTGCAGCAGGCTTTATTGCAGCGCCGTCCGGGTTATTTACTCCTCCCAAGCGATGTTTCTCAGGCACCTGCGACGCGCCCGACCAAACCCTTATTGCCGCAACAACCGTCCACCGACCCGGCATTACTCGCCCAATTCCGCGTCTGCGCACAAGCGCGCCTGGCGGAAAGCCGCAGCGTGGCGTTACTGGCTGATTTCCTGGCGCTGCGATTTGGGCAACAAAAAGCCTTGCAGCAATGGATGGACGACACGCCGATGCCACACGCCACATTGCTGATGGGCAAAGGATTATTCGATGAAGGCCAGCAAGGGTTTGTCGGGACTTATAGCGCCTCGGCCAGCCCGCCCACGGTGATTCAGGCGATTGAACAGGCTGAACTGGTTATTTGTGCGGGCGTGAAATTTACCGACACGTTAACAGCCGGATTTACCCAACACTTTTCTCTCCAGCAGACTATCGACATCCAGCCGAATGCCACCCGAATTGGCGAGCGCTGGTTTAGCGGGATAGCGATGGCGCAAGCCATTGAGACTCTGCATCAGCTTTGCAAACATCAGGTTTCAGGCTGGTCTTCGCCGCAACAAAAACCGCCAGCGTTACCGGAGGCGACATCCGGGAAACTGGATCAGCACGCTTTCTGGCAATCTTTGCAAGGCTTCCTGCAAGCGGGGGATATCGTTCTTGCCGACCAGGGAACCGCTGCTTTTGGTGCTGCGACACTCACGCTTCCCGCAGGTGTCACGTTTATCGCTCAGCCGCTTTGGGGGTCGATAGGTTTTACCCTTCCTGCCGCATTTGGGGCGCAAACCGCCTGCCCAAATCGCCGCGTGATATTGCTGGTAGGCGACGGTTCGGCGCAACTCACCATCCAGGAAATTGGCTCGATGATGCGCGACGGGCAGCGCCCGGTGATTTTCTTGCTCAACAATGAGGGTTACACCGTTGAACGGGCGATTCACGGTGCCGAACAGCGTTACAACGACATTGCACCGTGGAGCTGGACGCAAATTCCGCAGGCATTGAATGTTGATAATCAGGCGCAATGCTGGCGAGTGACGGAGCCGGTGCAGCTCGATGAGGTGATGCAGAAAGTGGCAAAAGCAGAACGACTGTCGCTGGTGGAGGTCGTTCTGCCGAAACAGGATATTCCTGAACTTTTGCAGGCGATCACGGCATCGCTTGCGAAACGCAATGCCGCAAAAGACTAGGGTTTGGGCTTATCCGCCATCATGACCGGTTTGCCCGCCAGCAGCAGCCATGCGGGTAGCATCACGATACACAACAATGGCAGCAATTTGATATCCGGCACCACCGCCATTGCCATAAACAGGCTGAGCCAGCCATCGCGAGTCACCACCAATACCAGGCCAAGGATGGCACAAGATAGCGTAATGGCGGCCGGAACCGCTTCAACATGCTGGTGAAGCATCATGCCTAATGCCACACCAACAAAAACCACCGGGAAAATACGCCCCCCACGGAAACCGCAGGCTGAGGCAATCACTAACGCCGCCAGTTTGACTACCGCAAACATCAGCAACGTCGCGACAGAATAATGCTGCACGGTGGATAGCTGGCGCATTTCATCCAGGCCTTTAAACAACGTCACTTCGCCGCCAATCAGCCCCAACACACCTAGCAGAAAACCGCCGACGCCCAAAATTAACACCGGGTGTTTAAGCTGATGCATTAAACGGTGCATCCGTGGCAAACACCAGACGGCAACCATCCCCAATGCAATGGCGATAGCCGCGACTACCGCACCGCTGAAGATATCAACCAGGCGCATTTCTGGATATTGCAGCGCGGGCAAAGAGAAATCAGGATGGAAGAACAGGTCGGTAGTCAACGCTCCCGCCGCCGCAGCCATCAGCGGGGCAAACAAACGGTCCCACAATGGCACATCATTGCTGCCATTGAGCGTCTGGGAAAATACCAGGGCTGCGGCAACCGGAGTGCCGAACAGTGCGCCGATGGTGCCTGCGGCGGCAAGAATCGTCCAGTCCAGCGCGCCAACTCTTGGCAGCAAACGCGCCCCAATCGCTACCGCCAGCGCAATATTCACCGCCATAATCGGGTGTTCTGGCCCCAGACTCACGCCGCCTGCAAGCCCCAGCACCAGCGCAATAATCAGCCCCGGCAGCGCCATGACAGAAACCGGTGCGCCAATCAAAGGTTCGGTTGCCGGATCGGGCCCCGCATGCCCCGGCATATAGCGAATCACTAGCCCCACGGCAATCCCCGTTAACGTCAGCATCAACAAAATCCACATCGGGGAGTTCATATCGAGATCAAATCTGGCGGGCAGTGATACCCAAAGATAACGCTGTAAAACAGCGGCAACTTTCATCACTACGATTAATACCAGGCTGGAAAAAATCCCAATCACTAACGCAGGGAGAGAGAGAACCAACATCGTTCTGGCTCGCGGATGGAGCATGTTTTATTCCTTAACTAAAATAAACTTTGCGCAAAATCGTCGCGGCAAACAGTCTGCCAGACCGGACATTTCGACCGCTATGCAATAAGGGCTGAAACGCTCAATCTAATCTGTGACGAAGATCTATAATCCCAAGGCACTTATCATCTGGTCGTTGTTGTTTAGGCTAGCTAATTTTACAGTGATGCCAGGACTTATTTTGACTTTAGCGGAGCAGTGGAAGAATGACAAAATATGCTTTGGTGGGAGATGTAGGCGGCACCAATGCGCGTCTGGCACTGTGCAACGTTGAAAATGGTGACATCACCCAGGCAAAAACCTACTCGGGCCTCGATTTCCCAAGCCTTGAAGCGGTCGTGGTGCATTATCTCAAAGAGCACAATGTCAGTGTAACCGATGGTTGTATCGCAATTGCTTGCCCGATTACCGGCGACTGGGTGGCGATGACCAACCATACCTGGGCATTCTCTACCGCTGAGATGAAAAAGAATCTCGGCTTTGAACATCTGGAAATCATCAACGACTTTACTGCCGTTTCGATGGCGATTCCAATGATCAAAAATGAACATTTGATTAAGTTTGGCGGCGGCGAGCCGGTTGAAGGTAAACCTGTTGCGGTTTATGGCGCGGGCACTGGCCTTGGCGTCGCGCATCTGGTTCACGTCGATAAACGCTGGGTGAGTCTTCCGGGCGAAGGCGGTCACGTCGATTTTGCGCCAAACAGTGAAGAAGAGGGGATTATCCTCGAAGAGTTGCGCACTGAAATCGGCCATGTTTCTGCGGAACGAGTGCTTTCAGGACCGGGACTGGTGAATCTGTATCGTGCGATTGTTAAATCTGATGGCCGTGAGCCAGAAAATTACAAACCGAAAGACATCACTGAAAAAGCGCTCGAAGATAGCTGCACCGATTGTCGCCGTGCGCTGTCGTTGTTCTGTGTGATCATGGGGCGCTTTGGCGGCAACCTTGCTCTGACGTTGGGAACCTTCGGCGGCGTATATATCGCGGGCGGCATCGTGCCACGTTTCCTTGAGTTCTTTAAGGCTTCCGGTTTCCGTGGCGGTTTTGAGGATAAAGGGCGCTTTAAAGAATATGTGCAAAGCATCCCGGTGTATCTGATTGTTCACGATCAACCTGGGCTGCTCGGCGCTGGCGCGCATTTGCGTCAAACGTTGGGTCAGGTTTTGTAATCTCGTCGGGCGCAAATTCTTGCGCCCATTTTACAAGCGCATCAACGCCCGAAATTCTTTTACCTTGCTGCGACTCACCGGCACCTGAAAATCCAAATCCCGCAGGCGCAAAATATAGGTATTGTTAAACCACGGTTCTATCTCGCGAATTTTACTCAGGTTCACGCAATACGAGCGATGGCAGCGGAAGAAATGGCTTTCCGGCAGACGGTGGCAAAACTCGGTGATATTCATTGGCATCACATAGGCTTCGCGGCGCGTATACACAAAGGTCATTTTCTCGTGCGCTTCAGCGTAATAAATATCGTTAATATCGGTAACGATAATCCGCTCGTCCTTCACCAGATTAATCGTCAGCGCTTCACGGTTAGAACTGCTTCCTGAGGTTGGCGCATTCTGTTGCAGATAGGCCGCCTCCAGCTTTTGCAGCATGCCAATAATGCGCGATTCCTGATACGGCTTCAGAATGTAGTCGAATGCTTCCAGCTCAAACGCTTCCACAGCGTGTTCTTTCCAGGCGGTGATAAACACGATAAACGGCTTATGGGCAAACTTGCTGATGTTCTGCGCCAGCAAAACACCGTCTAAAGAAGGAATGTTGATGTCGAGAAAAATAGCGTCAACTTCATGATGTTGGAGGTATTTCAACACATCCATACCGTCATCAAAGGTGCCAACAACTTCCATTTGGCTGTGTTCTTTAATCAGCCAGTTCAGTTCCTGCTGCGCCAGCACTTCATCTTCGACGATGAGAACTTTCATGCGTTTCCTCCTTGTTGCGACAATAACGGTGGAACGGCTGTAGCAGCGGCGTGAGGCACGTAAAACGCAATCTCCGTACCCGGTTCAAGGCGACGAATATGCAAACCTTCGCCATAAAGTAATTTTACCCGGTGATGAACATTTAACAGGCCGATTTTATTGCCTGGCATTTCGTTAGCTTCAACCCGTTCAATCACTTGCGGATCGATACCATGCCCGGTGTCGCGCACCGCAATGCGCACGCGATTACCGCTCTCTTCAACGCTAATCGTCACCACACCTTTCCCTTTACATTGCTGAACACCATGAACAATCGCGTTCTCGACCAGCGGCTGAATCAGCAGGCTTGGGATCAGGCAATTCACTTCTTCATCAATGTGATAAATCACCGTCAGCTTGTCGCCAAAACGCGCCTGCTCAATAGCGATGTAATCTTTAATTTGATACAGCTCTTTTTTAATGTCGATCTGCTCATCGTCTTTTAATTCAATGTTATAGCGCAGATAACGCGACAAATTATAAATCAACTGACGCGCGGTATCGGGATTCATGCGAATGGACGACGAAATGGCATTTAATGCATTAAACAGGAAATGCGGGTTAATTTTGCTTTGTAGCGCCCGCAGTTCCGCTTTATTGGCCATTTCACGCAATTGCTCGGCGCGGGAAACCTCCAGTTGGGTGGAAATAATCTGTGAAAGCCCAACCGCCATCTCTTGTAAGGTCGAGGTAATCTGATGCGCGTGACGGTAATAGATTTTCAGCGTGCCCGTTACCACACCTTTTTCCCATAAAGGAATAATAATCAGCGAGTGAATTTCCGGGGTGCGATAAGCTTCATCATCATTACGAATAATGATTTTCCCTTCACGAATAGCCAGCTGTGTTCTTGGGCTAATGCCGTCGTCGTTTTGCTTATAGTTGTCTTCGCCAAACCCTACATAAGCCAGAACTTTATCGACATCGGTAATGGCCACCGCATCGGCATTAATATCGTCGCGGATAATATTGCAAACCTGGCGCAAAGACTCGCTGTTAACGTTACGAAATAGCGGCAGCGTTTTGTTGGCAATATCCAGCGCGAGTTTGGCCTGGCGTGCCGCGCTGGCCTCTTTTTCACCCTCAACACTTTGCACCAGCACCACAATCAGGCCGATTGACACCGTACCGAGGATCATCGGAATCCCGATTTTCGAGACAATATCTATCCCTAATTCAATGGACGGCGCCCACAGTACCACCAGAATCATGGTCATGGTTTCACACAACATGGCGCCGAAAATACCGACTCTCCAGTGCTGTTCTTTCGGGACTTTGCGGTTGATTAAACCTGAGATAATACCGGCGACGATACTGGTAATCAGACAGGGGACGGCAGTAATGCCATCAATATCAATCAGGTAACGATGCAGCCCGGCAATAATCCCGGTGATGATCCCGACCCACGGGCCAAATAAAATCCCGCCTGCCATCACGGCAATAATGCGCACATTTACCAGCGACCCTTCGACGTGAACGCCAGACCAGGTACTGAATAAAGCAAACATCGAGAAAATAGCCGTGACCGCCAATAACTCTTTGGGGGTGTGGGCGTTTTTATGCAGCAACTCGCGGAACAGGCGGATGCGAATTAAAAAGAACAGGCAAATCAGCATCAGCGCCGCACGGTCAAATACCGCCAGCAGCATGTCAAAGGTTTCGTGCACCGGTAACTCGCGTGACTAAGAATGGAAGGGCAATGATAAGGAAATTACTGAGTCGTTACCAGAAACGTGGATTTTTGGGACATGGCAAACCGGACTATCCCCTCTCCCTGGGGAGAGGGTTAGGGTGAGGGGGTTACTTCCCGCCTAACTGCTCGCGCCCGGCGGAACTCAAATCAGCAGGAGTCGCACGCCCATCAAAATCGACCTCAAAATCATCGGCCGCGAAATCGGGCGGTGATTTGCCTTCTACAAAAGCCGGCCACTGGCGTTCAAGATATGCGGCGTTCTTCTCACACCACGGAGCCGCAGCGATGTACATCACATTACTATCGAACTCTCCAAGGTGTTCATTTTCCACCGCATGAATCACATCGCAGTGCCAGAATACCGTGTCGCCCGCTTCCATATCGGGAATTGAGGATATCCCAGTTAATAAAAGGGGATGCCATTGTTCGTTAATAGAAAGTGCGCGACCAGGCTTCGCTTCACACAGTGATTCCTCCGGCACATCGTCTTGTAATGCACGCAGCAGAATATATGCCATCGCGTTTGCCACCGGCAGCAAAGTTAGCGTGCCGCCATGCTTGCGTTGCGGGCTAAGCGCGGTCCAGCCCTGGAAAGTACGGAACATCGAACACACCGCCGGAGACGGGAATTCACGGACTTCAGTGCGGCCTTCAGCAGCGAACGGATTGTATTTCTGCCATTCGCCTGAAAACACATGGCGATAAACATGGCGGAAATTCTCATCCAGCCAGCGCTCAACGGAACCGCCGTCGACATGTGGCGACAGGCCCAAAGAGTTGGAGCGAGGAGGGCGGCGACGGGTACGGTCGGCATAACTCACTACGCGATCCGGGTCGAAATGTTGCTTACCGTTGCTTTCGGTTTCCCACAAATTATTCAGGAATACCTGCACCGCTTTCATGCGGGCGTGCTGGCGTGCTTCAACCTGCGGTTTAGACCAGTAAATACCGTAAATTTGCGGCTTACTTTCTGCAAGTGTGCCGAAATAGTTATCTTCTGCGGCATTCTTCAGCTTCTCGACAAAATTATTCCGATCCAGATAATTGCCGACTTCTTCATTCCACGCCTGTGCCTGAGCCTGCGGAAAAACGCCTTTTACCGTGCAGCAACCGCGCTGGCGAATCAGGGCTTTTTGCTGCTCGCTCACACGATTATTGAGGATATCTTCGGCGTTAATTTGCGGCACCGGGTTTTCTCCCCGCTCCATCTCGGCGCGAATAGCCTCAATCTGGCGCGTCATATCGCTTTCAAGTTGTTCAAAAGCAGCTTTGTAGTCTGGCAAGTCGTGGCGAAGCTTTTGTTTTATCTCACGGATTGCACGCGGTAAATCATCAATGTGTAGGGTCATGGCGAAACTCCACGTCTCTTAAAAAAGAAGGTTAAATGAATGTTGCGACATGGTTAATGTAACCCACGATCATCAAATAAAATAGGGATTAGCTTCAAATGAAACATCCTCTTTTATTTCAGATGAAAAATATTTCGCTTTCCCTCTCGACAGATGATTTTTATTCAGGCTATTTTCTAAGCAGGCCACATCATGTGGCAGCGTCGCTCGGACGGTCCGGGCGCTCACGTAATCAGAGGAATTTATGGCTGACTCCAGTCCAAAACGTCGTTTTTCGCGTATCGATCGTCTCCCTCCGTATGTGTTCAACATTACCGCTGAACTGAAAATGGCCGCTCGCCGTCGTGGCGAAGACATTATCGATTTCAGTATGGGTAATCCGGATGGCCCAACACCGCCGCATATCGTGGAAAAACTCTGCACCGTAGCGCAGCGCGAAGATACGCACGGTTACTCCACATCGCGTGGTATTCCGCGCTTACGCCGGGCGATTTCTCGCTGGTACAAAGATCGCTACGACGTGGAAATCGACCCGGAAAGCGAAGCGATTGTCACGATTGGCTCAAAAGAAGGCCTGGCGCACTTGATGCTGGCAACGCTGGATCACGGCGACACGGTGCTGGTGCCAAACCCAAGTTATCCGATTCATATTTACGGGGCAGTCATCGCCGGGGCGCAGGTGCGCTCGGTGCCGCTGGTGGAAGGCGTGGATTTCTTCGCTGAACTAGAGCGCGCCATTCGCGAAAGTTACCCAAAACCGAAAATGATGATCCTCGGCTTCCCATCAAACCCTACCGCGCAATGCGTGGAGCTGGAGTTTTTTGAAAAAGTCGTCGCGCTGGCAAAACGTTACGATGTGCTGGTGGTACACGATTTGGCTTACGCCGATATCGTGTACGACGGCTGGAAAGCCCCGTCGATCATGGAAGTCCCGGGCGCACGTGATGTGGCCGTTGAATTCTTTACGCTGTCGAAAAGTTACAACATGGCGGGCTGGCGTATTGGTTTCATGGTGGGCAACAAAGAGCTGGTGAACGCGTTGGCGCGTATCAAAAGTTACCACGACTACGGCACCTTTACGCCGCTGCAAGTCGCGGCGATTGCCGCCCTGGAAGGCGATCAGCAATGTGTGCGCGATATCGCCGAGCAGTACAAACGCCGTCGTGATGTGCTGGTAAAAGGTTTGCACGAAGCGGGCTGGATGGTGGAATGCCCGAAAGCATCGATGTATGTGTGGGCGAAAATCCCGGAACAATACGCGGCAATGGGGTCTTTGGAGTTTGCTAAAAAACTGCTTCAGGAGGCGAAAGTCTGCGTCTCACCGGGCGTCGGTTTTGGCGATTACGGAGATACGCATGTGCGTTTTGCATTAATTGAAAACCGCGATCGCATTCGCCAGGCCGTGCGGGGCATTAAAGCGATGTTCCGTGCCGACGGTTTATTGCCTGGCATACAGAAATCGCCGTCAAATATTGCTGAGTAAAAACGAAAACAGGAGCCAATTGGCTCCTGTTTCTTGTTCATTCAACCATCATTACAAATGTACCGACCCAAACCAACAAAATGAACGACAACCCCATCATGAAATATTTCACGTTACATTGCTCCGCGCGTGTTGCCGCGCAATTTTGCTAAAAAATTCAGTATAGAAACAGTAAACCGCCATCTGGAGTTTTTGGGATTAATTCCATAACCGCTGGCCGCTTTGCATTGATTCGTTGGGCGCTAATGTACTCTCCCTTTCAGGCTGAATACAAGCATCAGCAAACGGTGATGATGATCATTTTTTAAACTTTACATTTCGCGGGTGTGGCTGTTGATAAAGTCATAAAAATTCAATGCATTATGTGGAGTTGTATCTGAGGTGTGAGGTTGAAGAACAGGCTCTGATGAGCCTGTATTTGCGACGGGTTATTTCGTCTCTTTTACTGCATCGTGGGCGTTTTCCATCGCCTGTTTCATCGCTACGCTATTGACGGAATTCTGGCGGTTTTGCTCGGCAAGATAACAGGTATCTTTACTGACTCCCTGAGCCTGACATTCCGCCATACGCTGCGCCGGAGAGCTACAACCCACCAGTGTTCCCGCCGCAACCACCACCATCACCAACATTAATTTGTTCATTGCTGTTTAACCCAAAATGTAAAAGAAGCCGCCGAAGCGAAACGCCAAAATATGGCGCGAGCATAATCCATCATTTTTAGTATGGGTTACCTAAGAAAAAGCCTAATCATTGATGTATACCCGTCATTCTTCAAGTTGCAGGGGTGTTGGCTGCACTCACAAACCCCAGTCACTTACCTAAGTAAGCTCCCGGGGATTTGCTCCTTTGCCGCCTACCTGCAACTCGAATTATTTGGGTATAAGATTATGATTCGCGATTGCCTACGCCCGATTTCAGTAGGGCGGCGATATGACGTGAAAGCCTCTCGCTGGTCAGCGACGTGCTGCCGCTGCGAAGATCATTTTGCAAACGTGCCACGGGTAAAAGCGTTAAACCAAACAGTGAGATAAACAAAAATTCGGGTTCAATGTCTGGGTTCAGGCGGCCTTCATCCTGCCATTTGCAGATCCACACCTGCGCCGCTTCTCTCTCTTTTGTACCAAAACGTGCATCGATTCTCTGCTTTAGCAAGCCGGTTTCGCTTAACACTTCGCGGATCCACAACGGTGCAAACCAGGGATGCTCAAGCGAAGCATCAATAAACTTCTGCGTCAGTGCTGTCAGGGCGCTGACCGGATCGTTGGGGTGCATTTCAAACGCGCCACCCATGGATGCCCGCACCGGCATATAACGCTCATCAATCAATACGTCTAAAAGTTGTTCGCGAGTTTTGAAATAGTAATGCAGCATGGCGGGAGTCACGCCCGCTTCGGTGGCAATGGCACTCAAAGGGGTCTGGGCGATTCCCTGATTTGAGAATAATTTCAAGGCGGTATCGAGCAGTAAATCGCGCTTATCGACACTTTTACTCGCCCCTGCCGGGCGGCCAGGACGGCGGCGCTTTTGGTCTCCTGACGCGATTTTTTCGGAATTTTTACTGCCGTTTTGAGGTGACATTTTGTGCGCCTTCCATTGACCAGGTGAAACTATTCCCTCTATATTAATTATCCAGTTAATTAATTACAAGCCGACAGATAAGATGACAGTCACAGAAACTTCCCGGACAGATACGCAACAGCACGCAACGTCAATTCGTTTGCTGTTTTCCGCGTTGATGTTGGTCATGCTGCTTGCAGCACTTGATCAGACCATCGTTTCCACCGCCTTGCCGACGATTGTCAGCGAGTTGGGCGGGCTGGAAAAACTCTCGTGGGTGGTCACGGCTTATCTGCTGTCTTCCACGATTGTGGTGCCACTGTACGGTAAATTTGGCGACTTATTAGGGCGCAAGATTGTGCTGCAAACGGCGATAGTGCTGTTCCTGGTCGGCTCGGCGTTATGCGGCCTGGCGCAGAATATGACGCAGCTGATTTTGATGCGTGCTCTGCAAGGTTTGGGCGGTGGCGGCCTGATGGTCGTAACAATGGCGGCGGTAGGGGACGTTATCCCGCCTGCCGATCGCGGAAAATATCAGGGGTTATTCGGCGGGGTGTTTGGCCTGGCAACGGTCATTGGCCCGCTGATCGGCGGTTTCCTGGTCGAGCACTTTTCATGGCGCTGGATTTTTTACATCAACCTGCCATTGGGTGTTTTCGCGCTGCTGGTGATTGGTGCGGTACTCAAACCGCAAACCGCGCGTATTCGCCACCAGATCGATTTCCTTGGTGCGGGCTATCTCGCCGCTTCATTAACCTGTTTGATTCTGTTTACCAGCCAGGGCGGCACCGTGATGGCGTGGTCCGATCCGCAGTTATGGTGCATTTTCGCCTTCTTCGTCGTTACACTTGGTGGGTTTATCTATGAAGAACGTCTGGCTATCGAGCCGATTATCCCGCTCGGGTTGTTCCGCGACCGCACTTTCTTATTGAGCTGCCTGATAGGTTTTATCATCGGGATGTCGCTTTTTGGCTCTATGACGTTCCTGCCTCTGTATTTGCAGGTGGTGAAATCGTCTACGCCAACGGAAGCGGGGATCCAGTTGCTCCCGCTGATGGGGGGTCTGATGCTGACCTCCATTGTCAGCGGGCGAATCATCAGCAAAATCGGGCGTTATCGCATCTTCCCGATTCTCGGCACGCTGGTGACTTTTATCGCCATGGCGCTGCTCGGCACGCTTAAAATTGAAACGCCAATCCACGTTCTTTATATGTACATCGCGCTGCTGGGCTTTGGCCTGGGGATGGTGATGCAAGTGCTGGTGCTGGCGGTGCAAAACAGCGTCGAGCAAAATATGATTGGCGTGGCGACGTCCAGCACCACCTTGTTCCGCCAGATTGGTGGCTCGATTGGGGTAGCGGCCTTCGGGGCGATTTTCACTAACGTATTGCAAAACAAGCTCGCCGTGTTGATTCCACCCGATGTGCAACTGCCACATCAACTGGGAGCGAAAGCGGTGCATGAACTGCCCGCGGCTTTACAGCATGATTATCTGCAAGCCTTTGGCGCGGCGTTACACTCGGTGTACTTGATTTCAGCGTGCGTCGCGGTACTGGCGTTTGTCTTGTCATTGCTGATGAAAGATGTGCCGCTACGTAAGTAAATTATATATGCTAAATATATATTCATGGTGGGCAGATAAAGAGAGCAACGATGGTCAGGGCAATTGATTTAAATAGCGATTTGGGTGAGAGCTTCGGGGCGTGGACGATGGGCGATGATGCCGCCATTCTGAAGCTGGTCAGCAGCGCCAACGTGGCCTGCGGCTTTCACGCAGGTTCCCCGGCCTCGTTATTATCCACTTTGCACGCCGCAAAACAGCAGGGCGTGACCATTGGCGCGCACGTTTCTTATCCCGATTTAGTCGGTTTTGGCCGCCGGAATATGGACGTAGCGAGCGATGAATTACGCGCCGATGTGATTTATCAGATTGGCGCTCTACAAGGCCTGGCGCGAGCGGCAGGTACCGAAGTGCGCTATGTAAAACCGCACGGCGCGCTGTACAACACGATCGCGCATGATGAACGCCAGGCGCTGGCAGTTATCGAGGCCATTCTGGCTATCGACGCTAATTTACCGTTAGTGGGTCTGGCGGGTTCTCGCGTGTTGACACTGGCACAAGAAAAAGGGCTGAAAACCATTTCCGAAGCCTTTGCCGACCGCGCCTATCACGCTGATGGCTCACTGGTTTCGCGCCGTGAAGCCGGTTCCGTTTTGCATGATGCTAACGTTGTTGCACAACGGATGCTGCAACTGGTTGTCGAAGGCGGCATCACGTCCATTGAAGGCCAATTTACCCCTGTTCAGGCGGATTCTATTTGCGTGCATGGCGACACGCCTGGTGCTATCGAAATGGCCCGTCAGGTTCGCCAATTGCTTGAAGCGCAGGGAATTATGATTCGGGGATTTGTGGCGTAGCCCGTCCAGCTTGACTAGACTTCATCCAGCACCCCCTGGCTGGATGAAGAATAATGAAAACTACCCCCGCCGATAAATCATCATTACCGATTGTTGAAAAGCCGTTCTGGCTCAGTTTTGAATTCCAGTTGCGAAGGATTGGTTTTGCCCTGTTGTTAGCCATTGTGATTGCAGCAATGGTCGGGCTTTTTTCGCGTGGCTATATTAGCGACGCCCGAATCGCAAACGACAGCGGAACACTTCGCATTGATTATGAGAAATACAGTCGTCTGATGAGCGATGTGGATATGAAAATCACCTCGTCCCAGATTCGCGAAAACCGCAACCGTATTATTCTTGGCGGGGATTTCATGGACAGCTTTCGCATCGATACCCTGCAACCTCAGCCCGATAAAATGTACAGCCTCAATGGAATGATGGTGCTTGAATATTCCGTATCGGCCCCAGGCTCTGAACAAACGCTTTGGTTGAGTCTGACGCCAATGAAATTTGGCGCGACTCACAGCACCGTTGCCATTGATAACGGCCCGGAAATCACACTCCACCAATTTATTTATCCTTAAGGTAGCCAGACAATGGATATGGTTTTAAGGGCAATAGCCATTTACCTGATTCTTATGGTGGTGTTTAAAATTGCAGGTCGTCGGGCGTTGCTGCAAATGACGTCATTCGATTTGATTTTACTGCTGATAATTAGTGAGGCGACTCAACAGGCATTATTGGGGGATGATTTCTCAGTCACCGGTGCGATGCTGACCATTGTCACCCTGATAGTCGTGGATATGTTGTTTGGATTAATTAAAAAATACTTGCCGGGTGCGGATGACTTTCTTGATAACACGCCGGTGATCCTGGTGGAAAATGGTTATTTGTTTCAGGACAAAATGAAGAAAGCCGATATTTCCTGCGATGATATTTTGTTAACTGCCCGCATGGATCACGGCATCACCAGGCTTGCAGAGATTAAATTCGCCATCCTGGAACGCAACGGGCATATTTCGATAATTCCTGACTCAAAATAGGCATTCATGAACACCGCTAATAAACCCTAGCGAATTACAGCGTCTAATCAGATAAACCCCTCTGCGTTATTCTTCTTCTCTCACAACAGATGAAAGGTAACGTCATGCAAAGAGTGAAACTGAATAACGGTATTGAAATGCCACTGCTGGGCTTTGGTGTCTTTCAGATGACGGATGCCGCCGAATGTGAGCGTGCGGTTATCGACGCCATCGAAACCGGCTATCGCCTGATTGATACCGCGGCGTCTTATCAGAATGAAACTCAGGTTGGGAATGCCCTAAAGAACAGCGGCATTGCCCGCGACGAGCTGTTTGTCACCACCAAATTGTGGTTGCAGGACACCCATTATGAAGGTGCCAAAGCGCAGTTCGAACGCTCACTGAACCGCTTGCAAATGGACTACATCGATTTGTATTTGATTCACCAGCCGTATGGCGATGTGCATGGCGCATGGCGTGCGATGGAAGAGTTGCAACAGGCGGGGAAAATTCGCGCCATTGGTGTCAGTAACTTCCAGCCAGACCGTTTAGCCGACCTGATCGCGTTTAACAAAGTGGTTCCTGCCGTCAACCAGGTTGAGGTTAACCCGTTTAACCAACAGCTTCATGCCGCACCGTGGATGCAAAGCCGTGGCATTCAGCCTGAAGCCTGGGCTCCGTTTGCCGAAGGCCGTAACAACTTATTCCAGCATCCGGTTTTAGCGGCTATTGGTGAAGAACACGGTAAAAGCATCGGCCAGGTCGTTCTGCGCTGGATTTTCCAACGTGGGATTGTTTCCCTGGCTAAATCGGTGCGCAAAGCGCGTATGGAAGAGAATATCAACGTGCTGGACTTCGAGTTGAGCAACGAAGAGATGATGAAAATTACTGCGCTCGACAGTGCCACCAGTGCTTTCTTCTCGCATCGCGACCCGGCGATGGTTGAGTGGTTGACCGGCCGCAAACTGGATGTGTAATCCCCCATTAACAACGAAACCACGAGGAAAATGAGTATGCAAAAGCGCTATCTCGGTAATTCTGGTCTTGAAGTCAGCGCGCTCGGCCTCGGCTGCATGGGGCTGAGTCATGGCTACGGCCCGGCAACGGATACCCGCCAGGCGATAGAGTTAATCCGCGCAGCCGTTGAACGTGGTGTCACATTTTTTGATACTGCCGAAGTTTACGGCCCGTACCTGAACGAAGACGTGGTGGGTGAAGCGTTAAAACCTTTCCGCGACCGCGTAGTGATTGCGACCAAATTTGGCTTCACCTTTGGCGACGATAATAAACAGCAGATTTTGAACAGCCGCCCGGAACATATCCGCAAAGCGGTAGAAGGGTCGCTGCGCCGCCTGAAGACTGACGTCATTGACCTGCTTTATCAGCACCGTGTTGACCCGGACGTGCCAATCGAAGACGTGGCGGGTGTGGTGAAAGATTTGATTAGCGAAGGCAAAGTGAAACACTTTGGTTTATCCGAAGCGGGCGCTCAGACCATTCGTCGCGCTCACGCGGTGCAACCCGTGGCTGCGCTGCAAAGCGAATATTCTCTGTGGTGGCGAGAGCCTGAGCAGGAAATCCTGCCGCTGCTCAAAGAGCTGGGGATTGGATTTGTGCCGTTTAGCCCACTGGGCAAAGGGTTCTTAACCGGTGCAATTAAATCCGGCACCACTTTTGGTGAGGATGATTTCCGCAGCAAAGTGCCGCGTTTTGCCGCCGAAGCGATACAAGCCAATGAAAAACTGGTTTCTTTGCTGACTGAACTGGCAGATGAAAAAGGCGTGACGTCGGCGCAAATCGCGCTTGCGTGGTTGCTCGCTCAGGAACCATGGATTGTGCCGATTCCGGGAACTACCAAACTGCATCGCCTGGAAGAAAACATGGCGGCTGTAGATATCACGCTGGCGGCGGATGATTTACGCAAAATCACCCAGGCGTTGGAAACGGTGAAAATCGTCGGCGAACGCTATCCTGCCGCTATGCAGGCGCGCGTCGGGCGCTAACCTGAGACGTATGAAAAATCCCTCGTAGGCCGGATAAGCGGCAGCGTCATCCGACAAAACCGCTTATTCGGAAAAACGCAACGCATCAATAAGCAGGGCGAAAGCGGGCGGGTGCTGTTTTCTGCTCGGGTAGTAAAGGTAATAGCCCGGAAATGTCGGGCACCACTCTTCCAGAACCTGAACCAGCGCTCCGGATTTTAGTTCTTCCTGGACCATATCGTCCGGGACACAGGCCAGCCCAAAACCGGATAATACGGCATCGATTCTTTCTGATAGCAAGTTAAAGGTCAGTTGCCCTTCAACGCGCACCCGCAGCGGCTTGCCATCTTTCTCAAACTCCCAGTGATACAAGCCGCCTGCGGTGGGCAAACGCATGTTAATGCAGCGATGGTGCTGTAAATCGTGCGGTGTTTGCGGCATACCTTGTGACGCCAGATATTCCGGCGAACCGATGACCAGCATACGCATATCCGGCCCAATTCTGACGGCGACCATATCTTTATCTACGCTTTCGCCCAAACGGACCCCGGCATCAAACCGCCCCTCGACAATATCAACAAAGCCGTTATCGACGACTAATTCAACATTGATCTCCGGGTAGGCTTTAAGAAATGGTTTTAGTTTTGGCCACAGCAACTTACGCGCTGAATGTTCCCCGGCAGAAAGCCGTAGGTTGCCAGAGGCACTGTCATGCAGTTGCAGAATGCCTTCGAGTTCGTACTCAAGCTCCGCAAGGCGTGGTTCGAGGCAGGCAATAATACGCTCACCGGTTTCCGTCGGCGCAACGCTGCGCGTGGTGCGCGTCAGTAACCGAACATTGAGTCGTTCTTCCAGCGCTTTTATCGCATGGCTTAACGCTGACTGCGAAACACCCAGTTTCCCCGCCGCTTTGGTGAAACTTTTTTCCCGCGCCACGACAAGGAAAATCTGAAGTTCACTGAAGTTTTCTTTAAGCATGGCGGTTTCCCTTTGGCGTTCAATGCCGTTTTTACAAATCTGAAAATAATAGATTACCAGATATAGCCGACCGCAACGGTCGCGTACAACTCCCCGTTGTGCTGAACGATAGGGCTGTCGGCAATATCTTTATCATAAAACTCGTAATTGGCCGCAAACATCCCCACCCATTTCGAACTAAAACGATAGCTGGTAATCAACGCCGTCATTGGCGAGAAGGTCGTTCCTGTATCCCATGCCGGGCGACTGGCTGTGGCTTCGTTTTTCGAAATGCCACCGAAGTAATAATTGGCCATATTCGAGCTGCGGATCATCATCCCCATGCCGGGCATGATGAGTAATTTACCTTTAACTATCGGGAAATCAGCCCACAACAGTAATTCCTGGCCGTTACTGCGCCCGGTGACATCGGAGCTGATCCTTGCGCTGAGTAATGCGTAAGGTGTGATGAGAGTACCGCCGACACCGGCTTCAAACTCCGATTTTCGTTTGTCCATGCCGTCAAATTCGTCTTCATCATCGGGATCAAGATTGCCAAAACGAAATCGGCCGTAAGCATAGGCCGCTGTTGTATCGTCCAGATGAAAGTAGTAGCGGGCACGGTCGCCAAGATACATCAGGTTATTGCCAAAATAGAATGCGCCGGGGATCACGTAGGTTTCGTTCTTTTGTGCTTCGTAGCGTGCCGTACCGTTAATGACCGCGCCGCCCAGCACCAGACCTTTTGGAATAGGGCTGGTGGTGTTGTCTTTGGCGAATAGTTCTAAAGAACCGAGATCAACCTCGGCGTGTGCCAGTGAACTGAGCAATAGCAGGGGGCAAAAGGCGGTCGCAAAGCGTGCAGGCGCAAAATGTGGCTGTCGTCTCATTGGGTTTCCCAAAAGTGTTTATTGTATCCAGAGTTCTTAAAAACTCATTGCCAGACCGATGCCGTAACCCGTGGTGTTATCGCCAAACATATAACGTGCAACGAGGCGTGTGCGGGTAACAAAAACGCGGTACTCGCTGCTATCAAGCTCCAGGCCAACCCCCACTGATGACAAGCTGTTAAAGCCGAGTTGCCCCCGTTGTTCACCAAGATATTCGGTATGTGCGCCCTCCAGAACATAGCGAAGCGGTTTTTGCAGTAACGTCCAGTCAGAAATCGGCGCACGACGACGCAGATAAATACCGAGGTTTTCGGCACTCGCCTGGCCCTGGACGGTTTTTGTAGTACTGCCAAATGATTGCAGGCTCATCGCGGAGTAGCGTAACTCAATATCGATATCCTGAGGTTTAGAAAATAACTCGTAATCGAGCATCAACGCACCGCCGAGGCCATAGGCATTGAGTCGGCCGCCATCAAGAAATTTAAAATCATCGTCCAGACGCTGTTCCACCAGGTAGGTGCCAATGCGTAAATCACTCGCCATGGTGCCCAGCATCACATTACCAATTGGGCGCAACACCAGATTTCCGCCCCATTTATCTTTGTACAGGTGAAAATCCCAGCCAATGCCACCGGTAGCGGTCAGACTGTTCCAGCGGGTCGGGATTTTGCGGCTTTCTTCGCCGTTGGTCAGAACAAATTGAGGGTCATAGCGGCTGTAGCTCATTGCTCCTTCAAGATAAATGGGAAAACTTTGGCTCATAGTGGCGCCGCCACCAAATTGGGTAATGGTCAGCTCATTACTTTCGCTGGTTCCGCTGTCGACATTCAGGTCGCTGGCGGTAATGTCGGGCACCACCGTGTAACTCATCAGGGTGAGCACGGCATCTGCCCGATGCTTAAGACGGCTGCCGTCTAAAGCAAAGCACAGCGGGCTGGAGAGCAACGCTCCCAGCAGAATAAAGGCGCCGGGTAACGGAAATGTCATAAGTTGCTCGTCGCCTCCTGAATGCTGACAAAGTTACGCCGGTTGTGTCGGATGACGCTAAGTGAAGTTTAGAACTGATAGCTGTAGTTCACACTCGCAAACCAAAGATATGGGTGGTCGTAGCTGCCCTGAAGTATTTCTGGCGTCTGGGTTTTAGAGGATTGCATATGCAAATATTCCACCGCAAAACCCACGTTGCTGGCCGTGGTTAACTGGTATTGCGCCCCCGTGGCAAAGCGCCACTCATCGCCGGTTGGAATGGTCATCGCCACGTTGCTCTGGCTATCGTACGGCGTGCTATCAAATGCGACACCCGCATTCAGACGCCACTGATCCGTCGGGCGATATTGCACGCCGAGCGCGGTATGCCAGGTATCTTTCATCCGATTGGTTTTATCGAGCGGCTGGCCGACAACGCTCACCTGGGGTGCGCCAAAGCGACTCCAGTCCTGCCAGCCCAAATCTCCCATCACCGACCACTGTTTATTGAGATCGTGCACCAGACTCAACATGATTTGCTGCGGCGCATTCACTTGCGCAGTGATTGGCAAGTCGTACTGCACGTTGGGCAGGTTAGGCAGACGGGCCTTGCCGTCGATGCTGAAATCGTATTGAGTTTCGCTATTCCAGGTCACGCCCGCGCGAGTCTGGTCAGTCAACTCCATCAATAACCCGAGGCGATAACTCATCGCCCAGTCATGATCTTTTTGTTTATCGTCCCCGCCATCAACGTTGCGGGTTAATGACAGAAAGCCGTAATTGATGTTGGCAGAAGCGCCCACCGAAACGCGATCGTTTAATTTGTAGGCGAGGGAAGGACTCAGCGTCATTGCCATCAACGTGCTTTTTTTGATTAAGCGGTCGCCAGCCCAATTACCGAAATCGATCCCTAAACCGTAATTGCCGTATAACCCAATGCCGGCGTACAAATCGTCATTAATTTTCTGGCTGTAGAATCCACTCGCGTTGGGCATGACATTCATGACGTTGCCCGGACTTTGCTGTGATGAATTATCCAGTTGGTAATCAATATTTCCGCCTAACGCCTGCACGCCGCCGGTAAATATATGGTCGGGTAGACGCGTCATGCCCGCCGGGTTAGTCACAATTGTTGAGGCATCGCCAGCGCGAGCGGCTTGCCCGGCACCTGCAAGAGCCGTGTCTTCAGTACCGATTTCGTAAAAATAGAGCGCACTGGCGTGACTGAACGAAGAGAACAGCAGCCCGGAGCATAAAAGGGTGATTTTCTTCATTGGCCTGCTACCGTACTTTTTTTAAAACCAGGTATTTGCTGTTTCATGGTTATCTCCATCTAAAATAGGTCGCATAAAAAATATAGATGCAGTTGCTTCAAAGCGTTGGGATTATTCAATCCAGAGTGAGGAGGGCGCGAGGGTACGGAATAGAAATGTTTTAATAAGTGCAGTTTGTGCTTTGGGCGCAAGAGAAACGTTTAAAAATAAATTTGGGGTTGGGATTAGGGCTAATGTCATTCAGGCTGAGGTATTTTCAACAACCTGTGACCAGGGTTAATGTTCAGGAAGTGAAAAAAGAAGAAAACGGATAAAGCTGATAAGCCGCCACCAGCGCTGAGATATTCAACATCACACTGACGATAAAATAGGTTTTAAAAGGCTGCTTTTGTGTTTTATGGCGGAAGAGTTGTTGACCCGCAATCGCGCCAGGCCATCCTCCCACCAACCCAAACATCAGCAAGGTAAATTCAGGAACTCTGCGCCAGGCCTTGCGGGCCGCCATTTTATCCCCGCCGTAAACTACCATCGTCAGCATGTTGACGAGCAGGAGCCACATGACCCAGGGGTGTGGCGTAAATAGGCTTCCCGCAGCCGCTAAAGCCAGCAGAAAATAACAGAAGCGATTGAGATTCATACCAGTAGCCACAGCAGTTATCAGGAATGTTGGGGCTGAATGATACCCGATACAGGCGGCTGGAAGCACTAACTGACACATTGTGATGTATCGCTGTGCCAGGCTGACAATGTTTATCGGATACTGGAGCAGCAATGATCACTTTATGCAAAGCCTGCGGCACATCCTATGAGATAGCCGATTCCCATCCAGAACATTGTAAAATTTGCGAAGACGAGCGGCAGTATATTCCTGTATCGGGGCAGAAATGGGTCGATTTTGACGCCGTCAGAGCAGCGCATACGAACAAATGGAAACAGTTCGAGAGCAACCTCTATAGCATCGAGAGTATTCCAGATTTTGCGATTGGCCAGCGCGCTTTTATTCTGAGAACGCCTGAAGGCAATATTCTGTGGGACTGTATTGCTAATCTCGACGACGCGACGAAAACGCTGATTTCCGCAATCGGTGGCTTAAAGGCCATCGCCATTTCACACCCACATTACTACACCACTATGCAGGATTGGGCCGCTGAATTTGACGCGCCAATATATCTGCATGCCAGTGATAGCAAGTGGATCATGCGCGACAGTCCTTACATTACTCTCTGGGAAGGTGACACCCTTAAGCTGACTGCTGATGTCAGTTTAATTCGTCTCGGCGGGCACTTCGCCGGTGGCAGCGTTCTTCACTGGACGCGAGGCGAAGGGGTACTGCTTTCCGGAGACATTCTCCAGGTCACGCCGGGCGCAGATGCCGTATCCTTCATGTGGAGCTACCCGAATATGCTGCCGCTATCGGCTGCGACCGTCAGCGATATTACGCACCGCCTGAGTGATGTGAAATTTGCGCAACTCTACGGGGCATTTGAAGGAAAAGACATTACCAAAAACGCAGATGAGATCGTGCGACGTTCAGGTAAAAAATATATTGCCTGTCTTGGGTAATTAATTGTTGAGTCTGGTTTGTAATGAGGGCAACGGGTCACTCTGTTGCCCTGTAATTTTATGCCTGCCACGTCATGTGACTGGCAATTATCTTTACCACATCAAATCGTCAGGCACGACGAAATCAGCATAAGGATCTTCTTCATCCTGAGCTTCTTTGCTCAGTGCGCTATTTAATACAATGCTGCTGGCATCACGTTGCGCAATTTTATCGGCGACGCTTGCGGGGATAATAGCGTATTCGCCCTCTGGGTTATTATCAGTAACCAGACGTGCAATAGCGAGGCGGCCATTAATTAATTGAGCCTGAGTCACTTTATCGACATACACTTTTTTAATCAGATTATTATCGGTGAAGTTATATCCAATATCACCCTTTGAAATAACAATTCGGTTCATTTCAATGAGCTGTTTAATCTGAGCTTTTAATTCTTTAGATAACGTTGCCTGCTTTTGTTGTTCACTCAGCAGTTTATCGCGCTCAATTTGCGCTTTTTTATTGGCTTCCACAGCCTCTCTTGCCTCGCGAGCCTGAAGTCGCGATTTTTTAGCCGTTCTCTGCACTTTATCCATTTTTTTGCTGCTGACTAATCCAGCTTTGAGCATCTGCTCTTGTAACGTGAGTTTTGTCATGATCGTTTCTAAATCCAATAAAGTAATACCGCAGATTATACCTTTTATTTTCGAGGCTGTGTCAGACAACCCTACTTAATCGCGCAGAAAGCGCGGCGCCTGTAGGTCTTCAACCAGTTCATTAATCAAATCAAACAGCATGCCGGTTAAGGCGCGGTTAACTTCAGGCGTATGGGCGCGACTTAATAATGTTTGAGTCAATGCATGGCAATACTGGCGCTGTATTTCTGAGTCGTTATTCACCTGTATTTTGACTTCTTTTCCGACGGTGAGGGATTCGACCAGGTAGCCGGGCAGTGGCTGGACAAAAGTCGTTTTCAGCACCTCCAGACAATGTGCGATTCGCCCGCAAAGTGCCTGTTGCTCAGTTTCTGAATGGCATTCGATGAGCTCGTCGGCAAGTGACTCGCACACGTCGAGAAGCTGGAATAGATCCATGCTGGCGGAAATTTGGGAATACAGGGCGCCGCCGCATTGCGCCTCAGAAATTGTTTGAACTGACATCATGTTGGTGATCTCCGTAGTGTGATTTCTATCATCACCGCCAGAGTTTCCACGCTCCTGGGGCGGTGACGCTAATGAGGGTGGAAATACCGGACACAACGGAAACCGGCCAACCATAAGGTTGCCTCACCAGCGACACCATTGATAAGGATAAAGGTGTGATGGTGCTGCCACAACAGAAAAGTCTATTGTCGCCGTTGTTAAATCCGGGTTTCCACCCCCGACACCAGATTTTGCTGGTGCACAGAGAGAATACGCCCGAAGGTTTTCAGGTGACAAGTAAAATGGTGGTGGTTACAGCGTTACATTTTTGAGGTGCGAAGCGACTCGCAAAACACAGATAAAGGCAGGATTTGTAGGGTGGAAAAGCGGCAGCAGCACCCAGCATTTACCCCTTATTGTCGGAAGACGCTACGCTTTTCCGACCTACAAAAAGCGGATGTGAGAAGGCGTTGAGGCACGAAAATGTGGCTATGGAGGCTGATTTATTGGGGTTTTATAGATTTGAGTAAACGGAAGGTTGTATTTAAATGGTGTCCCCTGCAGGAATCGAACCTGCAACTAGCCCTTAGGAGGGGCTTGTTATATCCATTTAACTAAGAGGACCTAATGCCCGTCATACTTCAAATTGTGGGGGTGTTGGCTGCATTCACAAATTCCAGTCACTTACTCAAGTAAGCTCCTGGAGATTTGTTCTTTTGCCGCCTACCCACAATTCGAATTATTTAGGGCATTGCGCGGCACAGTATACCCGCTTTTGGCCTGCCGTTAAGGGGTAAACAGGCTGATTGCCTGAATCGTAACCAGTTTTAGGTGCGTCGAGTCTGCTTTTTGCCGTTTTCGTCTTCATCGCCACCTGCAACTTCCCGCTGGCGTTTTGCTTTCGCTTTCGCCTCGGCTTTCTTCTTGTTGCTCATATCGTTACGGATTTGCGCGTGGCTAATCAGTGCGAAGATAAAAGTGCCGCCGCAAATATTCCCGGCAAGGGTTGGCAGGGCGAAAGGCCAGAAGAATTCGCTCCAGTGGATGGTGCCGTTAAAGACCAGGTACAGAATTTCCACCGAGCCAACCACGATATGGGTTAAATCCCCGAGCGCGACCAGCCAGGTCATGATGATAATCACCACGATTTTAGCTGCACCCGCTGACGGGAACATCCACACCATGGTGGCGATTATCCAGCCGGAAATAATCGCGTTGGCGAACATCTCGCCCGGCGTGTTATGCATCACGTCCATACCGATAGAAACGAAAGCGTCCCGGGTTTCCTCGTCAAATATTGGCATATATTCAAACGCATAAGCCGCAAGCCCGGTGCCGATAATATTGCCGAGTAAAACCATACCCCACAGCCGCATTAATAACAGGAAGTTGCTGCCGGTCGGTTTATGCATCACGGGCAATACGGCGGTCACGGTATTTTCAGTAAACAGTTGCTGGCGCGCCATTATCACAATGATAAAGCCGAAGGTGTAGCCGAGGTTTTCGAGTAAGAAACTGCCCGGCACGCCTTCCAGATTGACGTGAAATATCCCCTTTGCCAGCAGCGATGCGCCCATAGATAACCCGGCGGCGACGGCTGACCAAAACAGCGCCATCGCATCGCGTTCCAGCTCTTTTTCACCGTCCTGGCGAATGTGTTCGTGGATAGCCATGGCCCGCGATGGCAGCTGCTCCTCATCGACTTCTATCTTTTCCCCGTGATCTTTTTCGTCACTTTCGACCTCAATTTCATCGGTGGATTGATCAATTTTCTCTTCTTTAACTTCACCCATTTTTAAGGCCGCTCACCAATTAGCAATACTTCTAAGCGTAGCGGTTTTTGGCTCGCATCCCTGAGATACAGACTAATTCGACTTAATTTTGATCTCGTGTCCGATGATTACCTCTTTTGGAGTACCGCAGCGGCGCGAGCCCAACTGGAGCAAAGCCTATGATGTGTTATGATTTTGCATCCCGAGACAAGGAGTGGCTCCTCAAAATGCTTGATGCGATTAACCTGACCTGTGTACGCGACGACCGCACGTTATTTAGCGAGCTGTCGTTCAGCGTTTTGCCGGGTGAAATGGTGCAAATCGCTGGCAAAAATGGCGCAGGGAAAACGTCGCTGCTACGAATTTTGGCAGGACTTGCGCAAGCAGAAGAGGGCGAAGTTAAATGGCAGGGCGAAGCGTTATCCCGCATTCGTTATCAATATCATCAGGATCTGCTGTGGCTTGGGCATCAGCCCGGAGTTAAAACGGTTCTTACCGCATTCGAAAATCTGAGTTTTTATCACGCGCAAAGTGCGGAATCCCTACGTTGGCAAGCGCTTACTGAAGTGGGTTTGCTGGGCTTTGAAGATGTGCCGGTCAATCAACTGTCCGCCGGGCAGCAACGTCGTGTGGCGCTCGCGCGTTTGTGGTTAAGCTCGCAAAAAATCTGGATTCTGGATGAGCCATTTACCGCCATCGATGTGACGGGCGTTGCAAAACTCACACGAAAGCTTGAACACCATGCCGAAAATGGCGGAATGGTGATTCTCACCACTCATCAGCCGCTGGCAGCCAACAATGTTCGTCAAATTCATTTGCAGGAGAAACTGGCATGATGCGCCGAATTTTCCTGCATGAGCTGCGCGTGGTGTTCCGCAAAGGGGCAGAAATCGCCAATCCTTTATGGTTTTTTCTTATCGTTATCACGCTGTTTCCACTGGGAATTGGCCCGGAGCCGCAGTTACTGGCGCGTATTGCACCGGGTGTGATTTGGGTGGCGGCGCTATTAGCGTCGTTACTGGCGATGGACAGACTGTTTCGCGATGACTTTCAGGATGGCTCCCTTGAGCAACTGATGCTGTTGCCCATTCCTTTGCCAATGGTGGTGTTAGCGAAAGTGACCGCTCACTGGGTGGTGACAGGTTTACCCCTGCTCATTCTTTCGCCACTCGCCGCATTGCTGTTAGGCATGGATTTTTACGGCTGGCAGGTGATGGCACTGACGTTGCTTATTGGCACGCCGACATTGAGTTTTCTGGGTGCTCCGGGCGTGGGGCTAACGGTGGGTTTACGGCGTAGCGGCGTGCTGCTGAGTTTACTGGTCTTGCCGTTGACGATCCCGCTGCTGATTTTTGCCACCGCTGCGATGGACGCCGCATCAATGCATCTTCCGGTGGATGGTTATATGGCGATTCTTGGTGCGCTGCTTGCGGGCAGCGCGACGCTAAGCCCGTTCGCTACGGCGGCGGCGCTGCGAGTGAGTATTCAATAATTAAAAAATGTCGGATGGCGCGTTGCTTATCCGACCTAAAAATTCAAATCCGATTTGGTTGATATTTTGTGAGCAACGATTATGTGGAAATGGTTACATCAGCTCGCTAAACCCGAGCGACTTTACTTGCTATGCGGGCGTTTGGTTCCGTGGTTTGCCATCATCAGCGCGATACTTCTGGTGGTCGGTTGCGTCTGGGGCTTTGGTTTTGCTCCTGCCGATTATCAACAAGGTCAGAGCTACCGCATCATGTATCTTCATGTTCCGGCGGCTATCTGGTCGATGGGCATTTACGGCTCGATGGCGGTGGCGGCGTTTATCGGCCTGGTGTGGCAGATGAAAATGTCTGACCTCGCCGTGGCGGCGATGGCACCTGTGGGGGCGGTGTTCACCTTTATTGCGCTGGTGACGGGTTCCGCATGGGGTAAACCGATGTGGGGAACCTGGTGGGTGTGGGATGCGCGCCTGACTTCTGAGCTGGTGCTGCTGTTTTTGTATATCGGCGTGATTGCGCTCTATAACGCCTTCGACGACCGCCGTCTGGCCGGGCGTGCGGCGGGTATTCTGGTGCTGGTCGGCGTGGTGAACTTGCCGATTATCCATTTCTCCGTGGAGTGGTGGAATACGCTGCATCAGGGTTCCACCAATATGCAGCAAAGTATTGACCCCGCTATGCGCACGCCGTTGCGCTTCACCATTTTTGGTTTCCTGATGCTGTTCATCACGCTGACATTAATGCGTTTACGCAATCTCATTTTGCTTCAGGAACAACGCCGCCCGTGGGTAATGGAACTGGCGAATAAAGGGAGAAACGCATGACGAGCGCATTTTTAAACTGGGCAGATTTTTTCGCCATGGGGGGTTATGCGTTTTACGTCTGGCTCGCCGTCGCGTTGACCGTCATCCCATTATTCTTGTTGGTGGTGCATAGCCGCATGCAGCGCCGCATGATTTTAAATTCTGTCTCGCGCCAACATGCACGGGAAAAACGGATTCAGGCGGCACGACAAGCAGAGGGAACTGAATGAATACTCGTCGCAAACATCGACTTTACCTGGCGCTTTCGGTGCTGGTGGGGTTGGGGCTGACTATCACGCTGGTGCTGTATGCGTTACGCAGCAATATCGACCTTTTCTATACGCCGAGCGAAATTCTGTATGGCAAAGGTGAAAGCCATCAATTGCCCGAAGTGGGGCAACGTTTACGCGTTGGCGGCATGGTCCAGCCAGGCAGCGTGAAACGCGACAACCAGACGTTAAAAGTGACGTTCAAACTTTACGATGCCAGCGGTGTGGTGGATGTCAGCTACGTCGGGATTTTGCCGGACCTGTTCCGCGAAGGGCAGGGCGTGGTCGCTCAGGGTGTGTTCGAAACTGGGAACCGTATTGAAGCGAAAGAAGTGCTGGCGAAACATGATGAAAATTACACGCCGCCGGAAGTGAAAGAAGCGATGGATAAAAATCACCAACGTGCGCCACAGGCTTACAAGGATAACGCCTCATGATGCCAGAAATCGGCAGTTTCTTGCTTTGTCTGGCGCTGGGCTGGTCATTGTTACTGAGTGTTTACCCACTGTGGGGCGTAGCGCGCAATGATTCGCGTTTAATGGCCTCATCGCGGCCATTAGCCTGGGCGTTATTCATCACGCTGTGCGCAAGTTTCCTGGTGCTGGTGAATGCGTTTGTCGTGAACGATTTTACGGTACTGTACGTCGCGAATAACTCCAATAGCGAGTTGCCAGTATGGTATCGCGTCGCCGCAACCTGGGGCGCGCACGAAGGCTCGTTGCTGCTGTGGGTGTTGCTGCTCAGTGCCTGGACGTTTGCCGTGGCGTTATTTAGCCGCAGCATGCCGCAAGATGCGGTGGCACGCGTGCTGGCGGTGATGGGGATGATTAATTTCGGCTTCCTGCTGTTTATCATTTTTACCTCGAATCCCTTCACCCGCACGTTGCCTGACTTCCCGATTGAAGGACGCGACCTTAACCCGCTGTTGCAGGATATCGGGCTGATTTTCCACCCGCCGTTGTTGTATATGGGTTACGTCGGTTTCTCCGTGGCGTTCGCGTTTTCTATTGCCGCATTAATGGCCGGGAAACTCGATTCTGCCTGGGCGCGCTGGACGCGTCCGTGGACGTTAGCCGCCTGGTCATTTTTAACCATCGGCATTGTTTTAGGTTCGGCCTGGGCTTATTACGAGCTGGGCTGGGGCGGCTGGTGGTTCTGGGACCCGGTAGAAAACGCCTCGTTTATGCCGTGGCTTGCGGGCACGGCGTTAATTCACTCGCTTTCGGTGACGGAAAAGCGCGGCAGCTTTAAAGCCTGGACGGTGTTGCTGGCGATTACGGCATTCTCGCTTTGCCTGCTGGGCACTTTCCTGGTGCGCTCCGGCGTGCTGGTTTCGGTGCATTCGTTTGCCTCAGACCCTGCACGCGGCATGTTTATCCTCGCCTTCCTGGTGATTGTGATTGGCGGTTCGCTGCTGTTGTATGCGGTGAAAGGCAGCAAAGTGCGATCGCGCGTTGGGAATAGTTTGTGGTCGCGGGAATCATTTTTGCTCGGCAACAATGTGTTATTGATTGCCGCGATGCTGGTGGTGTTACTCGGGACGTTACTGCCGCTGGTGCACAAACAGCTTGGGCTGGGCAGTATTTCCATCGGCGAACCGTTCTTCAACACCATGTTTACGGCACTCATGGCGCCGTTCGCGCTGTTGCTGGGCATTGGCCCGCTGGTGCGCTGGCGTCGCGACGAACCGCAAAAATTAGTGAAAAGACTGGCGATTGCCGTGACCATTACCGTTGTGCTTTCGTTGGTGCTGCCGTGGCTGATGCAAGACCGCGTCGAAGCCATGACGGTGGTCGGTTTATTGATGGCGATTTGGGTGTTTGTGCTGGCTTTGATGGAAGTTTTTGATCGGGCGACAAATCGCCACGGCTTGCTGAAAGGCTTATGGAAATTACCGCGCAGCCACTGGGGCATGGTGTTTGGGCATTTGGGGCTGGCGGTGACTGTCGTCGGTATAGCGTTTAGTCAGAACTACAGCATCGAACGCGATGTGCGCATGAAAGCAGGCGATAGCATCGACATTCACCAGTATCACTTTGTGTTCCGCGATGTGCATGAGCTGACTGGCCCGAACTACCGCGGCGGCGTGGGAATTATCGACGTGACGCGCAATGGCAAGCATGAAGCCACCCTGCATGCGGAAAAGCGCTTCTATAACAGTAACCGCGCCATGATGACCGAGGCGGCGATCGATGGCGGCGTCACGCGTGATCTGTATGCCGCACTCGGCGAAGAGTTAGACGATGGAAGCTGGGCAGTTCGCCTGTATTACAAACCGTTCGTACGTTGGATCTGGATGGGCGGAATTTTGATGACCCTTGGCGGGTTGTTCTGCTTGTTTGACCCGCGTTACCGCCAGCGTAAAAACGTGCCGGAGGCTGCATGAATCGCAAAGTATTATTTATCCCGCTCGCTCTGTTTTTACTATTGGCGGCGATGCTGCTTTGGCAACTGGCGCGAAACGCGCAGGGCGATGATCCCACTAACCTGGAATCGGCATTAGTCGGGAAGCCCGTACCGGTGTTTCGTCTTGAGTCGCTCGAAAATCCAGGCAAGATTTACGACCAGGCGGTGCTCACTGACGGCAAACCTTTGCTCCTCAACGTGTGGGCGACCTGGTGCCCGACCTGCCGCGCTGAACATCAGTTTCTTAATGGGCTGAAAGCGCAGGGAATTCGTGTCGTGGGGATGAATTATAAAGACGAACGCAGCAAAGCGATCACCTGGCTCAATGAACTTGGCAACCCTTACGCGCTGAGTCTGTTTGACGGCAACGGCATGTTAGGGCTGGATTTAGGCGTTTATGGCGCGCCGGAAACGTTCCTTATCGACGGCAAAGGGATCATTCGTTATCGCCACGCGGGCGATCTCAACGATCGCGTCTGGCAGCAGGAGCTGAAACCGCTGTGGGACAAATATAATAAGGAGGCCGGGGCATGAAACGCGGATGGCTACTGATCGTCGCATTCCTGTTCTCGTTTAATGTCCTGGCGGCAATAGACACTTTCCAGTTTAAAGATGAAGCGCAGGAACAGCAGTTCCGCCAGCTCACCGAGCAATTACGCTGCCCGAAATGCCAGAACAATAGCATTGCGGATTCTAACGCGATGATCGCCTCTGATATGCGTCTGAAAGTCTATGAGTTGATGCAGCAGGGGAAAACGAAGCAGCAAATTATCGACTATATGGTGCAGCGTTACGGTAATTTTGTGACTTATGAACCGCCGTTGACGCCTGCCACCATTATTCTGTGGGTTCTGCCGGTGTTGTTTATTCTCGGCGGCGCGGGCGTGATTGTGGTGCGTAGCCGCAAAAGACGTGTGTATTTTAGTGATGAGTCGGAAACCGAAGCACAGCAAACCGCCACCCGAAAAGCCCATTTCTGGTTTTTTGCCCCAGGAGCGGTGGTTTTGATTGCCGTAAGTGTAGGCGTTTATCTGAAAACGTCGGACTGGAAGAAGGTGCAGACTTGGCAAAGAGTCACCGAACAAACGCCACAACTCTTGCAGCGCGCCTTAGATCCGCAGGCAAAACCGCTAGATATGCCGGAAATGGCCGATCTCGGACTTGGATTACGCACGCGTTTGCAGCAGGAACCTGACAATATTGAGGGCTGGATGATGCTCGGGCGAATTGGTATGGTGCTCAATAATGCAAGTACCGCTACACAAGCCTTTGCACATGCGTTTAAACTGTCGCCCTCTAACAGTAATGTAAAGCTGGGCTATGCTGAAGTATTGACCCGCAGCGGCGACCCACAGGATAACCAACTGGGTGGGGATCTTTTGCGTGAATTGCTTAAGGCGGATCATACAAATGTTCGCGTATTAAGCTTGCTCGCTTTTAATGCTTTTGAACAACAGAATTACCGCGAAGCGATTGGTGCATGGCAAATCATGTTGCAAGTCTTACCCGTAAACGATCAGCGTCGGGCTGTGGTGCAAAGAAGCATCGAGCAGGCAAAAGCGGCGTTGGCAGGTAACGACGGCACTAAAGCGGGGAGCGGAGAGCAATAATAACAGGGAGAGAGATATGAATTTCCGCCTGACCGGGTTGGCACTGGCCGCTACCGTTTTAGTCGGCTGTGCGAGTTCGGCCGATACACAGCCGCAAGGGCGCTCGGACCCATTAGAAGGGTTCAACCGGACAATGTACGATTTCAACTTCAATGTGTTGGATCCGTATATCGTGCGCCCGGTTGCTGTCGTGTGGCGTGATTATGTGCCGCAACCTGCGCGTAATGGGATAAGTAACTTCACGAGTAACCTCGAAGAACCTGCGTCAATGGTCAACAATTTCCTGCAAGGCGATCCGTATCAGGGGATGGTGCATTTCACCCGTTTCTTCCTGAACACTTTGCTGGGCATGGGCGGTTTCATCGACGTTGCCGGTATGGCTAATCCGAAATTACAACGCGTTGAACCCAACCGCTTCGGTACCACACTTGGGCATTACGGCGTTGGCTACGGCCCATATGTGCAGTTACCTGCATACGGTAGCTTTACGATTCGTGAAGACGGCGGCGAGTGGGTAGATGATTTATATGCTCCTCTGTCCTGGCTCACCTGGTGGATGTCGATTGGTAAGTGGACGCTTGAAGGTATCGAAACGCGTGCGCAATTGCTGGATTCTGAAGGGTTACTCAAACAATCTTCAGACCCATATATTCTGGTTCGTGAAGCTTACTTCCAGCGCCATGATTTCCTGGCAAACGGTGGGAAACTTTCACCGCAGGAGAATCCGAATGCGGCGTCCATTGAAGATGACCTGAAAGATATCGACTCGCAGTAAGTTCGGTATATTTAAGACATAAAAAAAGGCGAAACCTGGGTTTCGCCTTTTTTGTTGCTGTTAACGATTAGAATGCGTAGTTAAAGTTCATGCCGTAAAGCCACGCTTTACCTTCAGACTTGAAGGTGTAAGGGCCTTCGGTGAATTCAACATGCTGACCGTGCATGTAGGACACACCGAGATCGACGGAAGCATCATCGTTAAAGGCGTAAGTGGTACCCGCACTCAGCCAGAAGCGGTCCTGATCCGGGATGGAGATTGAACGGTTTTCAGCTGGAACCGGGCTATCGTCAAATGCGATACCGGTACGGAAGGTCCAGTTTTTATCCATAAAGTAGGTGGTACCTAAAGCAATACGGTACGCATCTTTAAAGCTTTCATCTTTATAGAACAGTGTCTGGCCATTGTTGCCAGTCGCTTTCAGCTCCTGGAACTGACTCCAACTGGTGTAAGTCACGCTATAGTGAATCGCCCATTGTGGCGCGACTTTGTTATAACCCGACAGTTCCCACATTTCAGGCAGGTTCAGCGTCAGAGAACCCGGTACGGTTTGGCCGTTGGTGCCTGCTGGTAAGCCAAAGTTTGACAAAATTGGGTTATAAGCGGAAGGCAGGCTGCTCTTGTAATCGCCGTCGAAGTCGATTTTGATTTCTGAACGGTAGGTAAAGCCGTAACGGTTGTCTTTATCGATTTCATAAAGAATACCGGCGTTCCAGCCATAGCCCCATTCGTCACCTTTCAGGTGCGCGATTTGGGTATCGGAAGGAATACGGGAAACCGGGCCTGCCAGAGAAGGAGGCAGTGCGCCAGAACCGGCTACGATTTGGCCTAAATCGCCCGCATAGCGCTCGATTTTCGCTTTCGCATAAACAGCGTCAAAGCCCAGACCGAAGCTCCAGTTGTTGTTTAAACGGTATGCGCCGCTGAGGTTCAGGTTCATGGTCGTCAGGTCGGTTTTACCGCCCATAGAACCTGCGGTGTAGTTATTATTGAACTCGGTCGCCAGACCATAGTTAGAGGTGACAGAAGCACCCCAACCAAATTGTTCATTAATAGGTGCAACAAAGTGCAGGTTTGGAACCCATGCTACCGGGGCAATGTTATCTGCATCGGTGCTGCGACCTGAAGGAGAAGTACCAGAGATATTAACGTCTGGATCAACGAATACTGCACCACCAGAGAACATCGGGCGGTCAAACATCATAATCGTTGCAGGGTTACGGCTTGCGGAGCCCGCATTATCTGCGACCGCACCTTCCCCTGAATAAGCTCGGCCTAGGCCTGAGGAAGAGAACTCGTTTAATTGAAAGCCGGCTGAGTACGCCTGCGATGAGACAATTGCCACTGCAACCGCTAGGGCTGACTTTGTAAACAGGTTTTTCTGGCTCATGACCAAAACCTCATAATGGATTTATTTTTATACAAACAATGTTACATACCGTAACAGGAGCGCGAATAGTAGGGGCTGATCTGTTACAGAGAAATCAGACCAGTGGCGAGAGTATAGGTCTGACCAGATGGTATGTTGCAAGTTTGTATCTAAGATTTTTCAAATTTGATCGCCGAAACGAGATCTGCCTGGCAAAATCGGGTTCGGCGTCACTATGCAAACCAGGTGAATCTTGTTTTAGATCATTTTTAAGTGTGATTTGGGTCACTTAGGGATTTTGACAAGATTAACGACTGGAGTCGCTTCAACTGGGGGCGTAAAATAGGCAGCAATTGTTTAATCCTATTCAATGCGAAATACAGAGGAAATCATAAAATGAGTAAAAACACCGCTGATGAAACCCCGGTTTGCTGCTGTATTGATGTCGGTTCCATCATCGATAACACCGACTGCACAGCCACTTATAGCCGCGTATTTGCCACTAAAGCGGAAGCGGACGAAACCCTGGCAGCACTGAGTGAAAAGGCTCGTGCAGCAGAATCAGAACCTTGCCAGATTGTTCCGCGTTACACCGAAGAAGCTGATGGCATCCGTTTGGATATCGACTTTACTTTCAGCTGCCAGGCTGAAACGATGATCTTCCAGCTCGGCCTGCGTTAAATGTAAAAATGTCGGATGGCGCAAGCTTATCCGACCTACAAGTGCCAACCGTAGGGTGGATAAGCGAAAGCGTCATCCACCTTCTTTCACTTTAATATCCTTCCTTAAAGCGTGTTCCCCCTCCCAATTCTTTAGTCCCCCGGTTGGCTGATTGTAACTTTTTGGTTAAAACTGTGATCAGGTCTGACCACTATTGGTCATTTACAATTTTATTCCTCAGAAATATGAAGTTACAGCTATGCCGCTGGAGATTCATAGACATAGGGGAAAACAGGGGAGCGTTATGAGTCAGGCACTTCCATTGGTGACCCGCCAGGGTGACCGCATTGCCATAGTCAGTGGTTTACGCACACCGTTTGCTCGCCAGGCGACGGCATTTCACGGTATTCCCGCAGTTGACCTTGGCACCATGGTGGTCAGTGAACTGCTCGCACGCAGCGAAATTCCCCCGGAAGTTATCGAACAGCTCGTTTTCGGCCAGGTGGTGCAGATGCCGGAAGCGCCAAACATCGCCCGCGAAATCGTTCTTGGTGCGGGTTTGAGCGTGCATACCGACGCATACAGTGTGAGTCGCGCCTGTGCGACCAGTTTCCAGGCGGTGGCGAACGTAGCCGAAAGTTTAATGGCCGGGACTATTCGCGCGGGTATCGCGGGTGGTGCGGATTCGTCGTCTGTTTTACCGATAGGCGTCAGCAAAAAACTGGGGCGCGTACTGGTCGATGCCAATAAAGCCCGTACCCTGGGGCAAAAATTGAAACTCTTTTCCCGCTTACGCCCGCGCGACCTGTTACCTGTCCCGCCAGCCGTCGCCGAGTATTCGACCGGTTTGCGAATGGGCGATACCGCTGAACAAATGGCGAAAACCCATGGCATTACCCGTGAACAGCAAGATGCGTTAGCGCATCGCTCACACATCAAAGCCGCGATTGCGTGGAAAGAGGGGAAATTGTCGGAAGAGGTCATGACGGCATTTATCCCGCCTTATCGCCAACCGTTCAGCGAAGATAATAACGTGCGTCAGAATTCATCGGTTGCTGATTACGCGAAGCTGCGTCCGGCGTTCGATCGCAAGCACGGAACCGTCACTGCCGCTAACAGCACGCCGTTAACGGATGGTGCCGCTGCGGTGATTATGATGACGGAATCCCGTGCCAAAGAACTCGGTTTGAAACCGTTGGGCTACTTACGCAGTTACGCGTTTACGGCGGTAGATGTCTGGCAAGACATGCTGCTAGGCCCGGCCTGGGCAACGCCGCTGGCGCTCGAAAGGGCAGGCATTACTCTCAATGATCTGACGTTGTTTGATATGCATGAAGCCTTTGCCGCACAAACGCTGGCTAACCTGAAAATGCTCGCCAGCGAACGTTTTGCTCGTGACGTATTAGGCCGCGCTCATGCGACCGGTGAAGTCGATGATGCCAAATTTAACGTGCTGGGCGGTTCGATTGCCTATGGGCACCCGTTCGCGGCAACGGGGGCGCGTATGATCACGCAAACATTGCACGAATTACGTCGCCGTGGCGGTGGTTTTGGGTTAGTGACCGCCTGTGCTGCGGGTGGACTAGGTGCCGCTATGGTTCTGGAGGCCGAATAATGGAACAGATTTCCGCTTTCAACTTACACATCCGCCTCGACAATATCGCGGTCGTGACCATCGATGTGCCGGACGAAAAGATGAACACGCTGAAAGCCTCTTTCGGCCCTGAAGTCCATAACATCATCAAACAGGTACGCGACAATACGGCACTGCAAGGGTTGATATTTATTTCAGGTAAACCTGACAACTTTATTGCTGGCGCTGATATCAACATGATTGCCAACTGCCAGAGCGCGCTGGAAGCCCAAACGCTGGCGCATCAGGGGCAACAGATCATGGCAGAAATTGCGGCGCTACCAATTCCGGTTGTGGCGGCTATTCATGGCGCGTGTCTCGGCGGTGGGCTGGAGCTGGCCCTGGCCTGTCATTCACGCATTTGTACCGATGATGAAAAAACCAAACTTGGCTTGCCGGAAGTGCAACTTGGCTTATTGCCTGGTTCCGGCGGCACCCAGCGTTTACCGCGTTTGATTGGCGTCAGTAATGCGCTGGATATGATTTTGACGGGTAAACAGTTACGCCCGCGCCAGGCGCTGAAACTGGGCCTGGTCGATGAAGTGGTTCCGCAATCTATTTTACTGGCCGCCGCGGTTAAACGTGTCGCAAAGGGCCGCCAACCCTCTCGGACATTACCGGTGCGGGAACGCATTCTGGCAGGCCCGCTTGGTCGTTCATTGCTGTTTAGCATGGTGGAGAAAAAAACCGAGCAAAAAACGCGCGGTAATTATCCCGCCACGAAACGCATTATCGACGTGATAAAAATCGGCCTCGGGCAGGGGAGTTTTAGCGGCTACGAATCAGAAGCGAAAGCGTTTGGCGAATTAGCGATGACGCCACAATCGGCGGCGTTACGTGGGCTATTCTTTGCCAGCACCGAGCTTAAAAAAGAGCACGGCGCGGATGCACAGCCGCGTCCAATCAAGGCGGTAGGCGTGCTGGGCGGCGGCTTGATGGGCGGAGGAATTGCGTTTGTCACCGCGACAAAAGGCAAGCTGCCGGTGCGTATTAAAGATATCAATAATGAAGGCATTAACCACGCGCTGAAATACAGCTGGGATTTGCTGGATAAAAAAGTGCGTCGCCGCCATCTGAAAGCCATTGAACGCCAGCGCGAAATGGCGCGTATTTCCGGTGGCACCGATTATCACGGTTTCCATAACCGTGACATTGTCGTGGAAGCCGTTTTTGAAGATCTCGCGCTCAAGCAGAAAATGGTCGCTGAGATTGAACAAAATGCTGCACCGCATACTATTTTTGCTTCAAACACCTCTTCATTGCCGATTGCCGATATCGCGGCTAACGCCGTGCGCCCTGAGTTGGTGATCGGTCTGCATTACTTCAGCCCGGTGGATAAAATGCCACTGGTAGAAGTCATTCCTCACGCGGGAACCAGCGCGGAAACGATTTCCACAACGGTTCAGCTGGCGAAGAAACAAGGCAAAACGCCTATTGTGGTAGGTGACAGTGCCGGGTTTTACGTCAACCGCATTCTGGCACCTTACGTTAATGAAGCGATGCGATGCCTGGTGGAAGGGGAGCCGGTCGACAAAATCGATAATGCGCTGGTGGCGTTTGGTTTCCCTGTCGGCCCAATCCAACTTTTGGATGAGGTGGGAATTGATGTAGGGACTAAAATTAGCCCTATACTTCAGCAGGCTTACGGGGATCGTTTCGCTGCACCGCAAAATATTGCAGCAATATTGAATGACGATCGCAAAGGTAGAAAAAATGGGCGCGGTTTCTATCTTTATCCAGGTAAAGGGAGTAGAAGCAAAAAGCAGGTCGACCCTGCAATTTATAAGCTGCTAGGTGTTTCACCAACAGGACAACTGGCAGAAAAAGAAATTGCACAACGCTGCGTGATGATGATGCTCAATGAGGCGGCGCGTTGCCTTGATGAAGGTGTTATTCGCAGTGCCCGCGATGGCGACATCGGTGCAGTGTTCGGTATTGGTTTCCCACCGTTCCTCGGTGGCCCGTTCCGCTATATGGATTCTTTGGGGGCGGGTGAAGTTGTCGCGCAATTGCAGCGCCTGGCGAGTCAATACGGGGAGCGTTTCGCCCCTTGTGACAGACTTTTACAAATGGTGGAAGAGCAACGAAATTTCTGGGCAAAGTGAACCCCGGAGATGAAACTGTAGTCAAAGAAACATCAACATATGGCTCGGTGAATGGATGCTGGCCGGTCACTTATTAAACAGTGATTGACTATACTTGCACCATTGAGGTAAAAAACAGCGTTTCATTCGATGTACGGATAAGGCACAATGCCCGGCTGCTGAATTACCCCTCTTAAGTTTCAGGGGAATTCAAGCATTCCTGGTTAACAAAAGCGGTGCAATATGCAAGTTTTTATCATGCGTCACGGCGACGCAGCACTCGATGCTGCCAGCGACTCGGTACGTCCACTCACACAATGTGGTTGTGATGAATCCCGGGTAATGGCGACCTGGTTGAAAGGTCAGGTGTTAGATATCGAACGTGTTCTGGTGAGCCCTTACCTGCGAGCCGAACAAACCCTGGATGTAGTGCGGGAAACTCTGACCCTTCCAGGTAAAGAAGACATTCTGCCGGAATTGACGCCGTGCGGCGATGTGGGCCTGGTGAGCTGCTACCTGCAAGCCCTGGCAAATGAAGGGGTTGAGTCGGCGCTGGTGATTTCTCACCTGCCGTTAGTCGGTTATCTGGTGTCTGAGCTTTGCCCGGAAGAGACACCGCCGATGTTCAGCACTTCGGCTATTGCTAATGTCACACTGGATGCCGAAACGGGCAAAGGTGTGTTCAACTGGCAAATGAGTCCATGCAATTTGAAAGTAGCTAAAGCTATTTAATTGCCGTAAGCATGAAAAAAGAGCCGCGAAATGCGGCTCTTCTTATTTGTCCGTTGATACTCCCTACAACATCAACATCGTAGGCCGGATAAGTGCAACGTCATCCGGCAAATAATGCTACGGCAGCTCCGGTGGCATCCACTCTTCGATTTCAATCAAAACCAGTAATGCAGCGTCTCCACCATATTCTTTTGGTGCTTGATGAAACGCCATCACGTGCGGATGTTGCGCCAGCCACAATGGCGTTTGCTGCTTCAAAACGTGTTTGCCATGCCCGTGCATCACACAGGCACAAAACACATGCTCGCGACGACAGGCCGCAATCAGTGCGCCTAATTCCTGCTTCGCTTGCATCTGAGTCAGGCCATGCAAATCGAGGAACAATTCCGGCGAATAATCCCCGCGACGAATTTTTTTCAACTCAAAATGGCTGACGTCTTCGCGCACATAACGTGTCGGGCCTTCAGTCGCCAGGCGTGGCTGGAATTCGTCTGAAAAGTAATGACTCGCATCGGCTTGTTCCTGCAACAGCCGTTTCACTGGAACTTCCTGGACTTTCTTACGCATCGGGCGATGAACAATGGTGTCCTGAGTTAATTTTTTTGTGCCGCTCATCAGATCACGGAAAAGGTTCTGATCGTCAGCGCTGAGCGGATTTTTCTTCTTCATCTGTTTCTCGTCTCGCATCTGCATTAGCGCCAGTTTACCTGGTTTGTCGCCCATCGCTAAATAAAACGCAATTTTCACCGCAGTGACAGTGATTGAAATGCTGATTTGTCGCGGCCTTCATGGCAAACTAATCGATTATTGAATTAGCGCGAACGGCCTGCGGAGGGCAACGTGGATAAAATTTTCGTCGATGAGGCAGTGAATGAACTGCATACCATTCAGGATATGCTGCGCTGGGCAGTCAGTCGCTTTAGCGCCGCCAACATCTGGTATGGCCACGGCACGGATAACCCGTGGGACGAAGCCGTTCAGTTAGTGCTGCCAAGTCTCTATCTGCCGCTGGATATTCCAGAAGATATGCGCACTGCGCGTCTGACGCCAAGCGAGCGCCATCGTATCGTTGAACGTGTGATTCGCCGCGTCAATGAGCGCATCCCGGTCGCCTATCTGACCAACAAAGCCTGGTTCTGCGGTCACGAGTTTTATGTCGATGAACGCGTGCTGGTTCCACGCTCCCCAATTGGCGAGCTTATCACCAACCGTTTTGCGGGCCTGTTTGATAACGAACCGCAGCACATTCTGGATATGTGCACCGGCAGCGGCTGTATCGCTATTGCCTGTGCTTACGAATTCCACAATGCAGAAGTTGATGCGGTGGATATTTCTCTTGATGCGCTGGCGGTTGCCGAGCAAAACATCGCCGAGCACGGCCTGGAAAGCCAGGTAACGCCAATGCGTTCCGACCTGTTCCGCGACCTGCCAAAAGTGCAGTACGACATTATCGTAACTAACCCACCTTACGTGGACGCGGAAGATATGTCTGACCTGCCAGGCGAGTTCCGCTTCGAGCCGGAATTAGGTTTAGCAGCGGGTACAGATGGCCTGAAACTGGCGCGTCGCATTCTGGCGTGTGCGCCGGATTACCTCGCCGATGGCGGCGTCCTGATTTGTGAAGTTGGAAACAGCATGGTACATCTGATGGACCAGTATCCGGACGTGCCGTTCACCTGGCTTGAGTTTGATAACGGCGGAGACGGCGTGTTCATGCTGACCAAATCGCAGCTTATTGATGCCCGCGAACATTTCAGCATTTACAAAGATTAATCTGTGCAGGCGGGCCTTTTGGCCCGTCTTCATTTGCTCACAACACAACGAAAAACGATAACGGAAAGAAGATGGCTGGAAACTCTATTGGACAAGTCTTTCGCGTAACGACTTTTGGTGAATCTCACGGTGTGGCGTTGGGTTGCATCGTTGATGGTGTGCCGCCGGGCATTCCGCTTACCGAAGCAGATTTACAACACGATCTCGACCGTCGCCGCCCAGGGACTTCTCGCTATACCACGCAACGCCGTGAACCCGATCAGGTGAAAATTCTGTCCGGTGTATTTGAAGGCGTGACGACCGGCACCAGTATCGGTTTGTTGATTGAAAACACTGACCAGCGCTCGCAAGACTACAGCGCGATCAAAGACGTGTTCCGTCCGGGCCACGCAGATTACACCTACGAACAAAAATATGGCCTGCGCGATTACCGTGGCGGTGGCCGTTCTTCGGCTCGCGAAACCGCGATGCGTGTGGCGGCGGGAGCGATTGCTAAAAAATATCTGGCGCACAAATACGGCATCACAATTCGTGGCTGTCTGACGCAAATGGGCGACGTGCCGCTGGAAATCAAAGACTGGGATCAAGTCGAGCAGAACCCGTTCTTCTGCCCGGATCCCGATAAAATCGAAACGCTCGATGAGCTAATGCGTGCGCTGAAAAAAGAGGGCGACTCCATCGGCGCGAAAGTGACGGTTGTGGCTGACAACGTGCCACCAGGCCTGGGCGAACCCGTATTTGACCGCTTAGATGCCGATATCGCGCATGCGCTGATGAGCATCAACGCGGTGAAAGGCGTGGAAATTGGCGAGGGCTTTGGCGTGGTTAACCTGCGCGGAAGCCAGAACCGTGACGAAATCACCAAACAAGGTTTCCAGAGCAATCACGCTGGCGGCATTCTCGGTGGTATCAGTAGCGGTCAGCAAATTGTCGCGAACATGGCGCTGAAGCCAACTTCCAGCATTATGGTTCCGGGTCGCACCATCAATCGCGAAGGCGAAGAAGTTGAGATGGTCACGCGTGGCCGCCATGATCCTTGCGTGGGTATTCGTGCGGTTCCGATTGCCGAAGCCATGGTAGCGATTGTATTGATGGATCATATGCTGCGTCAGCGTGCCCAAAACGGTGACGTGACTTTCCCTTTGCCGCGCTGGTAATGCGATGAAAAAGACACTCGTGGGGCTGCTGGCATTGCTTGCCAGTACCGCTACTTTTGCCGCGACGCCGTGGCAGAAAATTAGTCATCCGATTGCGGGAAGCCCGCAGTCTATTGGTGCATTCTCTAACGGCTGCATTGTGGGTGCCCACGAGTTGCCGCTCAACGATCCTCGCTATCAGGTGATGCGCCAGGACCAACGTCGCTATTTCGGCCATCCCGATTTAGTGACGTTTATCCAGCGCTTGAGCAATCAATCGACGCAACTTGGCCTCGGTACGCTGCTGATTGGTGATATGGGAATGGCAGCGGGCGGTCGTTTTAGTTCAGGCCATGCCAGCCACCAAAGCGGGCTGGACGTCGATATCTTCTTGCAGCTTCCCAAAGCTCGCTGGACTTCCGCTCAGCTTCTTAAACCGCAGGCGCTGGATTTAGTCGCCAGCGATAATCAGCATGTGGTGCCGCGTTTGTGGCAGCCGGAAATCAGCAGCCTGATTAAGCTTGCGGCGAAAGATAACGACGTCACGCGGATCTTCGTCAATCCGGCAATCAAGCAGCAACTGTGTCTGGATGCCGGAGCCGACCGTGACTGGCTGCGCAAAGTGCGCCCGTGGTTTGCTCACCGCGCCCATATGCACGTGCGTCTGCGTTGTCCGGCTGACAGCCTCGAGTGCGAAGACCAACCATTACCACCACCGGGTGACGGTTGTGGTGCCGAGCTGCAAAGCTGGTTTGCGCCGCCAGCACCGGGCGAGCGGCCACCGAAAAAGAAAACACCGCCCCCTTTACCCGCCTCTTGTCAGGCTTTGCTGGATGAGCACGTTCTCTAACGGATAAGTTCATGGAATGGTTTATGGTTTCCCCCCTGATGCTGGTGGCGCTGTTTTTTGTCGCCATGCTTGCAGGGTTTATTGACTCACTGGCAGGTGGGGGTGGTTTGATAACCGTCCCCGTGCTGTTAGCCACGGGAATGTCCCCCGCACATGCTTTGGCGACCAACAAACTCCAGGCCTGCGGGGGTTCAGTTTC
Source organism: Buttiauxella agrestis (assembly GCF_900446255.1). Lineage (NCBI taxonomy): Bacteria > Pseudomonadati > Pseudomonadota > Gammaproteobacteria > Enterobacterales > Enterobacteriaceae > Buttiauxella > Buttiauxella agrestis. Next base: position 1,378,159 of record NZ_UIGI01000001.1, read on the forward strand.
TTCCTCGCTCTATTTTATTCGCCGCAAAGTTGTCGATCTTAAAGAGCAGAAACTGAATATTCTGATGACGTTTCTCGGCTCCACATCGGGTGCGCTGCTGGTGCAGTATGTGAAATCTGACGTGCTGCGCCAAATCCTGCCGCTACTGGTCATTTGCATCGGCTTGTATTTTTTACTGATGCCAAAACTGGGTGAAGAAGACAGGCAACGCCGTTTGTACGGCCTGCCGTTTGCGCTGATTGCAGGGGGCTGCGTTGGTTTCTACGACGGTTTCTTCGGCCCTGGCGCGGGTTCATTTTACGCACTGGCCTTTGTGACCTTGTGCGGCTTTAACCTCGCTAAATCTACCGCTCACGCCAAAGTATTAAACGCGACGTCAAACCTGGGCGGCCTGCTGCTGTTTATCATCGGCGGGAAGGTGATTTGGGGAACCGGCTTTGTGATGATGGCCGGGCAGTTTTTAGGGGCGCGGATGGGATCGCGTCTTGTGTTGAGTAAAGGGCAAAAACTGATCCGACCGATGATTGTGATTGTGTCGGCGGTGATGAGCGCCAAACTCTTATTTGATAGCCACGGAACGGAAATTCTCCAATGGTTGGGGATAAATTAAGATGACCACAGCAAATATGACAATAACGACAGAACACCATTATCAGGAACTTATCGACATTTTCGATAACTGCTTTAAAGATGAATTTAATACACGTCTGATTAAAGGCGACGACGAACCGATCTATCTTCCTGCTGATGAGGAAATTCCTTATCACCGCGTGGTGTTTGCCCACGGTTATTATGCCAGCGGCATGCACGAGATTTCTCACTGGCTTATCGCGGGTAAAGCTCGCCGCGAGCTGGTGGATTTTGGTTACTGGTATTGCCCGGACGGGCGTGATGCCGAAACTCAAAGTAAATTTGAGGATGTGGAAGTCAAACCCCAGGCGCAGGAATGGTTACTGTGCGTGGCGGCAAACTTCCCGTTCAATGTGAGTTGCGACAACCTGAGTGGGGATGTTGACCCGGACAGAATCGCATTTCAGCGTCGGGTCCATGCGCAGGTGATGATTTACCTGCAAGAAGGCATCCCGGTCCGCACGGCAAAATTGATTGAAGCACTGCGGGAGTATTACAAAACCCCGCCGCTGGCCGCAGAACAGTTCCCGTGGCCGGAAGATTTAAACTAAAAAACCTGCATATTGAAGAGGAAGTACGATGATCGCTGAATTTGAAACACGCATTCTGGCGCTAATTGATGAAATGGTTGAGACGGCCAGTGATGATGAACTGTTTGCCAGCGGTTATCTGCGTGGCCACCTGACCCTCGCTGTGGCCGATGTGGAGCACGGTGAAGATCACAGCCCGGAAGCGCTGCACGGTGCGGTATCCGGCAGCCTGGAGAAAGCGATTCAGGCAGGTGAGCTTTCACCACGCGACCAGTCATTGGTGCTGGAAATGTGGGACAACCTGTACCAGAAAGCGCAATTTTAAGTTACCCCTCACCCTAACCCTCTCCACAGGGAGAGGGGACTGTTCGGTGTTCTCCCTCTCATGGGGGAGAGGGCCGGGGTGAGGGCGTTAAACCCTCATTATTTTACTTCTCTTCCTTTCAGCAGCTTCCGCACCCAAAATCGATTCGGATTAAGAGCCGCCAGCGTTTCGCCATCCATGGGAACAGGTTCATCGCATATCTGTGCTGCCAGAATTTCTGCCGCCAGCGGTGCACTGCATAACCCTCTTGAACCCAACGCCGCCAACATAAACAGATTGGAATAGACCGGTGCAGCTTCGGCATTTTCACGATTTTCTGAAAGTGTCGCATAGGCTTCAAGCGTGGCGTCATAACGCGGAACGCTGCCGATAATCGGTATGTGATCGCGTGTTGCACATCGCACTCCGCATCGGGCCTCACCCGCTGAGACATCGACTTCCTTCGGCCATTCCACATCCGGCAGACAATTCAACAAACGTTGACGGTTATGCTGCTGATCTTCATCGTTATAGCGCATTTCTTCCACGCCACGATGATAGCTTGCACCGATACAATGCTGCTGATTGTGTGGATTTTGCGGCGTCAGATAACCGTCGTAACACAGCACCTGGCGTAATTCAGAAAGCGGCGGACTGGTTGGAATATGGCTCACCTGGCCGCCAACAGCAGAGAACGGCAGCTTCGCGGTTTGGGCGAATTTACTGATTTTGAAGCCGTTAGCCAGCACCATAACCGCATGGCGTTTTGCTTCCTGTTCAGCAAACGTTAATTCCCATCCGTCAGGTGTTTGCGTCAGTTCTTCGACATGATGCTGGTAATAGGTTTTAAGCCCCATTTGTTCTGCCAGCGCCAGCACACCTGTGGTCAATTGTGCCGGGCACAACCAGCCTCCGAGCGGATAGGTTGCGCCACCATGCCCGGTTTCCAGGCCACAAAGTTTTGCAGCAGTTTGTGCATCGACGGCATGAACCAGTCGCTCAGGAAATTCGAGGCTCAGCATTTGTTCGATTTTATGCTGACTCTTCTCATCCCAACCCAGTTGCGTCACGCCACACCAGTCGTGATCAAATTCGACGGGCAACGAGTCGTATAAGCGGCGGGCAAAGGTGAACGCCGCGCTGAAAAAGTTTGTTAGCGAAGCGTCGTGCGTATTCAGCAAGGGATACAGCGCGCCCTGACGATTACCGGAAGCGCCAAGTGCCGGGGCGGTATCCTCGCAGTAAAGCGTGACCTGCCAGCCACGGCGTAGCAAGGCGAGTGAGAGCAGGGCGCTGGCCACACCGCCGCCAACAATAGCGACTTCTTGCCCTTGCGCTGCCGGGCGGGCATACCACGGCGTGCGTGCTGGCGTTTCCAGCGCATGTTCCATTACACCCGTCAGCATTTCACGCTTGCGTCCAAAACCTTTCGTTTTGGTCATAGTGAAACCCGCATCAATCAGGCCACGACGAACAAATCCGGCGCAGGTGAATGTCGCCAGCGTGGCGCCTGGTCTCGCCAGTTTTGCCATGGTGTCAAACAGGTTTTGCGTCCACATATCCGGGTTTTTTGACGGCGCAAAACCGTCAAGGAACCAGGCGTCGACCTGATTATTTAATGTGTCATCTAATTGCGGGATCAGTTCGTTAATATCCCCGAACCACAGGTCGAGAGTCACACGCCCATTAGCCAGTAAAATACGGTGGCAACCGGCAATTGGAAGTGGCCACTGTTGCTGAAGTTGCTGTGCAAAATCGGCCAGTTCTGGCCAATGCGCATGAGCGGCGCGTAAATCTTCGGCAGTGAGTGGGAATTTTTCAAAACTAATAAAGTGCAGGCGCTTGAGTGTGGCTTGAGGCTGGTTTTTGCAAAAGTCTTCAAAAGCTTGCCATAAAGTCAGGAAGTTAAGTCCGGTGCCAAAACCGCTTTCACCAACGATAAATAGCGAGCGATCGTGGGTTATGAAGCGTTCCGATAATCGGTTCCCACCAAGAAAGACATAACGAGTTTCCTCCAGTCCATTATCATTAGAGAAGTACACATCGTCGAAATCTCGGGATACAGGTGTACCCTCTTCGTTAAAGCCAAGGTTGGCAGATTGTATAGTGGACGGTTTCACGTAAGTTACTCGTCTGGCAGGCGGTGAAACGATCATAACGATGTGTGCGAAGCGGCGCAAATTTCAGACCGAATTGGCTGATCGGACTTGTTCGGCGTACAACTGTACGCTATTGTGCCATTCGAAATCCTAAATAGTGTAGTGAAAGAGGTATTGAATGAAACGTGCAGTGATTACTGGTCTGGGCATTGTTTCCAGCATCGGTAACAACCAGCAGGAAGTCCTGGCATCTCTGCGTGAAGGTCGCTCGGGGATCACTTTCTCTCAAGAATTCAAAGATTCTGGAATGCGCAGCCACGTGTGGGGTAACGTTAAACTGGACACCACCGGCCTGATTGACCGTAAAGTGGTCCGTTTCATGAACGATGCCTCTGTCTATGCTTACCTTTCAATGCAGCAAGCTATCGAAGATGCTGGTTTGAAAGAAGAAGTTTATCAAGGCAACCCGCGTGTGGGCCTGATTGCAGGTTCCGGTGGGTCGTCTAAATCTCAGGTGTTCGGTGCAGACGCAATGCGTAGCCCGCGCGGCCTGAAAGCGGTGGGTCCTTACGTTGTGACCAAAGCGATGGGTTCTGCGGTTTCCGCATGCCTCGCGACTCCGTTCAAAATTCACGGCGTGAACTACTCAATCAGCTCCGCATGTGCGACTTCTGCACACTGTATCGGCAATGCTGTTGAGCAAATTCAGCTGGGCAAACAGGACATCGTTTTTGCTGGCGGCGGCGAAGAGCTGTGCTGGGAAATGGCCTGTGAGTTCGATGCAATGGGCGCGCTGTCTACCAAATACAATGAAACGCCAGACAAAGCCTCCCGTACCTATGATGCGAGCCGTGACGGTTTCGTTATCGCAGGCGGCGGCGGTATGGTTGTGGTTGAAGAACTGGAGCACGCTCTGGCTCGTGGCGCACACATCTACGCTGAAATCGTTGGCTACGGCGCAACATCTGATGGCGCAGACATGGTTGCTCCATCTGGTGAAGGCGCAGTACGTTGCATGAAGATGGCAATGCACGGTGTTGATACTCCGATTGACTACCTGAACACCCACGGGACTTCCACACCAGTTGGTGATGTGAAAGAACTGGGCGCAATCAAAGAAGTCTTCGGTAATCACTCACCGTCGATGTCTGCGACCAAAGCAATGACGGGTCACTCTTTGGGTGCCGCTGGCGTTCAGGAAGCTATCTACTCTCTGCTGATGCTGGAGCACGGTTTCATCGCGCCAAGCATTAACATCGAAGAGCTGGATGAGCAGGCTGCTGGTCTGAACATCGTGACTGAAACTACCGAGCGTCAACTGAACACTGTTATGTCTAACAGCTTCGGTTTCGGTGGAACTAACGCAACACTGGTTATGCGTAAAATTAACGCTTAATCCCGGTGATGTTAATAAGCGGGGTGCCTTGTGCACTCCGTTTTTTTTGCATAATGGCTGCTACCAAGGAGCCGCAGTATGTCCTCAATAAGTCATTCTCAGCTAAACAACAAATCCGAAAATAAGTCCTTATTTAGCCTGACCTTTGCGGTGTTCCTCACCTATATGACGGTGGGTCTCCCGCTGCCAGTGATTCCACTTTTTGTCCATCACGAGCTTGGCTTCGGCAATACCATGGTTGGGATTGCTGTTGGGATCCAGTTCCTCGCGACAGTTTTGACCCGAGGTTATGCCGGGCGTCTGGCCGATCAGCAGGGTGCGAAACGCTCGACCATGCAAGGGATGTGCGCCTGTGCCTTCGCCGGTGTGGCCTATTTGCTGGCCGCGTTGTTGCCCGTTGATGCGATGGCAAAATTCGGTTTATTGATAGTGGGGCGTTTGATTCTTGGCTTTGGCGAAAGCCAATTACTGACCGGAAATCTGACCTGGGGTTTAGGCCTGGTTGGCCCGGCTCGCTCCGGCAAAGTGATGTCATGGACCGGGATGGCGATTTATGGCGCATTAGCGGCGGGGGCTCCCGTTGGTTTGCTGTTAAACAGTCAGTGGGGATTCGTAGCGCTGGGCGTGTCAACCATCGCATTGCCGTTGGTAGCGTGGGCGTTTAATGGACGCGTTCGCGCAGTGCCTGCGCATAAAGGCGAGCGTCCTTCTCTGTTTGCCGTGATTGGTCTTATCTGGAAACCAGGGATTGGACTTGCGTTACAGGGCGTAGGTTTTGCCGTGATCGGCACCTTTGTTTCACTTTACTTTGCGTCGAACGGTTGGGCGTGGGCGGGTTTTACGCTCACCGCATTTGGTGGCGCGTTTGTGCTGATGCGTGTCCTGTTTGGCTGGATGCCAGACCGTTTTGGTGGTGTGCGAGTCGCGTTAGTGTCACTGGCGATTGAAACCATGGGGCTGGTTTTGCTGTGGCAAGCACCGGGCGCAGGCATTGCGTTAATAGGTGCGGCGTTAACCGGGTGCGGTTGCTCGCTGATCTTCCCGGCGCTGGGTGTTGAAGTGGTTAAACGCGTTCCGGCACAAGTGCGTGGTACGGCACTTGGCGGATATGCGGCGTTTCAGGATATCTCGTACGGTGTCGCCGGGCCACTGACCGGGCTGCTGGCAACGTCGATGGGATATCCATCTGTATTTTTAGCTGGGGCGATTTCGGCGGGAGTGGGAATCGTTGTTACGCTAATCGCTTTTCGCAAGTAACCTTCAATTGCCACCCGTCGCGGGTGGCAAATTTCATATCACTATCCACAACAAAAGCATCACCACAACCAGCGCGATAAATGCTAATCCTGGTCGTGCGCTTATCGCTTTCAGCGGTTCGATAAACGGTACCCAGATTGGGCTGGCGATCGGCTGAATGTTATGCACTTCTGGCGCTGATAGCTGGCGTTCGGCGCGTTTTAAAAACACCTGATTCAAAATATCCTGCACCTGCGCGGTGGTCAGTAACGTTTGCGGCGTAGCCTGAAAACGTTGCTGCGAATAGTCCGTTATCTCTTTCCATTCAGCAGGTTCGAGCGGCTGCTTCAAAGCCGCCTGAATAGTATGTAGCGTCGGCGTATTTTGCTGACTTAATGTCTGGCGTGCCTGCAACCAGGTGGTCAGCAGCGCGAAATGCTTGGCCGGGATCAGCTCGCCCGTTTTCACACCGCTTAACTCAAGCATCGACTGCCAGATTAACTTACTGGACTCGCCCGTTGCGGCGGCGAGTTTAGCGACCTGTTTATTTAGTGAATTATGTTCAGCGGGCAACAAGGGGCGATCGGTTGCCTGGCGCTGTTGCGGTTGCGGAATAGCCAACTGGTTATTTTGCAAAAGCGTGAGTACGCTTTTTAATTGTTCTGGCGTGAGCTGGCTGAGGGCCGTCTGCCCAAAATTCTGGCGAATATAGTCGCTTACTGCCTGGCGATTATTTCCCTGGGGCAAAAGCTCACTAAGCTGCTGAACAACCTGGCGCGTGCCGTGAGTCGTTTGTGCATGATTCAGGCGCTGATTAAGATTTTGTTCAGCCGCGGGGAAGTGGCGCGACAGCAAAGGCGTTTCACTTTTTAATCCGAGGTCATGTTTCAGACCTGCCCACACTTCGGCGCTTTGCTGCTGGTTTAGCGCAACGATACGGGTAATCAAACGTTCCAGTACGGTACGTTGCACAGTGGAAAGCGGAAACTCGCCTGCCGCAGAATGTGTGGAGGGCGGTTCCCCCGGAGGACGCGCTGTCGCCCCCTGAATGGGTTGCATAGTCTTAATCCTTTGTCAGCCCCCGGCTCAAGTATGCCAGGACGCCAGATTATGGCACACTATCGGGCTTATTCTCGACGATTAACCAACAGGTAACTAACGTGAAAATCCTCGTTGACGAAAATATGCCTTATGCGCGCGAATTGTTCAGCCGTCTTGGCGATGTCACCGCCGTTCCTGGGCGTCCCATTCCCGTTTCTGAATTGGCCGATGCCGATGCATTAATGGTGCGCTCAGTGACTAAAGTGAATGCTGATTTACTCGATGGGAAAGCCATCAAGTTTGTAGGTACGGCGACGGCAGGCTGTGACCATGTTGACGAAACGTATCTTGAGAACGCGGGTATCGCTTTTTCAGCAGCACCAGGTTGCAACGCTATCGCGGTAGTTGAATACGTCTTTTCTTCGCTATTAATGCTCGCAGAACGTGACGGTTTCCAGTTGACTGACCGCACGGTGGGTATTGTTGGTGTGGGTAACGTGGGTTCACGTTTGCAGGCGCGTTTAGAAGCCTTTGGTGTGCGCACGCTGCTTTGCGATCCCCCTCGCGCCGAGCGTGGTGAACCCGGTGATTTCCAGCCGCTGGAAACACTGGTTCGTGAAGCCGATGTGTTGACCTTCCACACGCCGCTGTTTAAAGACGGCCCGTACAAATCGCTGCATTTAGCCGATGAAAAACTCATCTCCAGCCTCAAGCCTGGCTCAATTCTGATTAACGCTTGCCGTGGCCCGGTGGTTGATAACGCCGCGTTGCTGAAATGTCTGGAGAATGGCCAGGATCTGAGTGTTGTGCTCGATGTCTGGGAACCGGAGCCGGAACTCAACGTCGCCTTGCTCAATAAAGTGGATATTGGCACTGCGCACATTGCGGGCTATACGCTTGAAGGTAAAGCGCGTGGCACCACGCAAGTGTTCGAAGCATTCAGTGAATTTATCGGTCATAAGCAGCAAGTGGCTTTAGACACGTTGCTGCCTGCGCCTGAATTTGGTCGTATTACTCTGCATGGCCCGCTCGATCAAGCGACACTCAAAAGACTGGTTCATCTGGTGTATGATGTGCGCCGCGATGATGCATCGCTGCGTAAAGTCGCGGGTATTCCTGGTGAGTTCGACAAGTTACGCAAAAACTATCAGGAACGTCGTGAGTGGTCGTCGCTCTATATTCAGTGTGATGATGAATCGGCCGCAACAATGCTGCAAAAGCTAGGCTTTGGCGCTATCTATCACGCGGTGCGTTAAAACAATCCTTCTCATCTTCCCGGTACTGCTATCGGGGAGATACTGCTATTTAAGTCTGGAGTAAACCAACATGTCTGAAGGCTGGAATATTGCCGTTTTAGGTGCCACGGGTGCCGTAGGCGCAGCTGTGATTGAACTGCTTGCCGAGCGCCAGTTCCCGGTTGGTGAATTGTATGCCCTCGCACGTAATGAAAGTGCGGGTGAAAATATTCGTTATGAAGGCAAAACCGTGATGGTTCAGGATGCTGGATCATTCGACTGGACTCAGGTTCAGCTCGCGTTCTTCGTGGCGGGCGCAGAAGCGTCAGCGCGTTATGTCGAAGAAGCGACAAACGCCGGTTGCCTGGTTATCGACTCAAGCGGCCTGTTCGCGATGGAACACGATGTACCGTTGGTGGTGCCAGACGTGAACCCATTCGTGCTGGGTGAATACCGCAATCGCAATCTGGTGGCCGTGGCCGACAGTCTGACCAGCCAGTTGTTGACCGCTTTGAAACCGCTTATCGAACAAGGTGGTTTATCCCGTATTCAGGTGACTAATTTACTGGCCGCTTCTGGCCGTGGCAAAAGTGCCGTCGATGCGTTGGCCGGGCAGAGCGCTCGTCTGCTAAACGGTTTGCCAATTGAAGATGCCGATTTGTTTGGTCGCCAGTTAGCTTTCAACATGCTGCCATTAATGCCTGACGCAGAAGGCAGCATTCCTGTCGAACGCCGCTTAGTGAACGAAGTGCGTAAAGTCTTGCAGGATGAAGGCGTGATCATTTCTGCAAGCTTCGTCCAGGCTCCGGTGTTTTACGGCCACGCGCAAATGGTGAACTTTGAAGCCATGCGCCCGCTTGCCTCTGAAGAAGCGCGTGATGCGTATATTCAATTTGAAGATATCGAACTTTCTGAAGAGGGCGATTTCCCGACTCAGGTTTCCGATGCTTCCGGCAGCTCACACCTTTCCATCGGCTGTATCCACAACGATTACGGTATGCCAGAACAAATTCAATTCTGGTCTGTTGCCGATAACGTTCGCTTTGGCGGCGCACTGATGGCAGTGAAAACGGCTGAAAAATTAGTGCAGGAGTATATGTACTAATGTCCGACGAGTTGCTGCAAACCCCGCTTCGCAGAATTGCACTTGGCATTGAATACGACGGCAGTAAGTATTACGGCTGGCAGCGCCAGAACGAAGTGCGCAGCGTGCAGGAAAAGCTTGAAAAAGCGCTTTCGAAAGTGGCGGATGAGCCAATCAACGTATTCTGCGCCGGGCGAACCGACGCAGGCGTTCATGCCACCGGCCAGGTTGTGCATTTCGAAACGCGTATGGATCGTAAAGACGCGGCATGGACGCTGGGTGTAAATGCGAATTTACCTGGCGACATTGCCGTGCGTTGGGTTAAAAATGTGCCCGATGATTTTCACGCCCGCTTTAGCGCGACGGCTCGCCGCTATCGTTATGTCATTTATAACCAGCGTCTGCGCCCGGCTGTGATGTCTCAAGGTGTCACGCATTTTTACCATCCGCTGGATGCCGATCGTATGCACCGGGCGGCGCAATGTTTGCTGGGCGAGAATGACTTTACCTCGTTCCGCGCAGTGCAATGCCAGTCGCGCACGCCCTGGCGTAACCTGATGCACATCAACGTGACCCGTTACGGTGCTTACGTGGTGGTGGATATCAAAGCCAATGCGTTTGTTCATCATATGGTACGAAACATTGTCGGCAGCCTGATGGAAATCGGCTGTGGTAATCAGGCAGAAGACTGGATGGCTCAATTGCTGGCAGCAAAAGATCGCAAGCTGGCAGCTGCAACCGGTAAAGCAGAAGGTTTGTACTTAGTTTCTGTGGACTACCCTGAACATTTTGAGTTGCCTAAACCCCCAATGGGACCCCTTTTTTTGGCAGACTGACGCCAGACGAAATAGGTAGATAGCATATGGAATTTATCCGCTTCATTATTGATTTTATTTTGCACATTGATGTGCACCTGGCGGAGTTGGTAGCGCAGTATGGTGTCTGGGTTTACGCCATTCTGTTTTTGATTTTGTTCTGTGAAACCGGACTGGTGGTCACACCGTTCTTGCCGGGTGATTCATTATTGTTTGTGGCGGGTGCGCTGGCTGCATTGCCAACCAACGATCTGAATGTTCACACCATGGTGATTTTGATGGTCATCGCCGCGATTATTGGCGATGCGGTGAACTACACTATTGGGCGGCTTTTTGGCGAAAAGCTATTCAGTAACCCGAACTCCAAAATCTTCCGCCGCAGTTATCTTGATAAAACACACGCTTTTTACGAGCGTCATGGCGGAAAAACGATTATCCTCGCGCGCTTCGTACCGATTGTGCGAACTTTCGCACCGTTTGTCGCGGGCATGGGGCATATGTCTTATCGCCATTTTGCGATGTACAACGTTGCCGGTGCGTTGCTGTGGGTACTGCTGTTTACCTACGCAGGCTACCTGTTCGGCGATTTGCCGATTGTGCAGGAAAACCTGAAATTACTGATTGTGGCGATTATTGTATTGTCGGTATTGCCGGGCGTGGTTGAGATTATTCGCCACAAACGTGCGGCCAAACGCCTGCAAAAGTAACCCCATCGCGCGGTTCGACCACTTTTTTATCCAAAGTCGCGGGCCGTTATGTTTTAATGAGCACCATTTATGGTCTGGGGCAGCTAACACTGCCACAGAAAAACTGGCATCGACCAGGTTCAAGCAGAAAGGTCATCAATGAGCTGGATTGAACGAATTCTCAATAAGAGCAATATCACCCCTACCCGCAAGGCGAGTATCCCTGAAGGGGTGTGGACGAAATGCGACAGCTGTGGCCAGGTTCTGTACCGTGCCGAACTGGAACGCAATCTCGAAGTCTGCCCAAAATGCGATCACCACATGCGTATGTCCGCGCGCGATCGCTTGCACAGCCTGTTAGATGAAGGCTCGATGTTTGAATTGGGTAGTGAGCTTGAGCCAAAAGATATCCTCAAGTTCAAAGACTCTAAAAAATATAAAGACCGTCTGGCATCTGCTCAGAAAGAAACCGGCGAGAAAGACGCGCTGGTGGTCATGAAAGGTACGCTCTACAACATGCCCGTTGTGGCTGTGGCGTTTGAGTTTGCTTTCATGGGCGGTTCCATGGGTTCTGTTGTGGGCGCGCGTTTTGTTCGTGCCGTGGAACAGGCTCTGGAAGATAATTGCCCGATGATTTGCTTCTCCGCTTCCGGTGGAGCACGTATGCAAGAAGCGCTGATGTCGCTGATGCAGATGGCGAAAACCAGTGCAGCGTTGGCAAAAATGCAGGAACGCGGTCTGCCGTATATTTCGGTTCTGACTGACCCAACAATGGGTGGCGTTTCGGCAAGCTTCGCGATGCTGGGCGATCTGAACATTGCTGAACCAAAAGCCCTGATCGGCTTCGCGGGTCCACGTGTTATCGAGCAAACCGTTCGCGAAAAACTGCCGCCGGGCTTCCAGCGCAGTGAGTTCCTGATTGAAAAAGGGGCGATCGACATGATCGTTCGCCGCCCGGAAATGCGCCTGAAACTGGCAAGCGTTCTGGCAAAACTGACAAATCAGCCAGCGCCGAATCCGGAAGAGCCGAGTGAACCGATTGTGGTTCCGGCCGCACCGGAAGAAGGTCACGAGGCCTGATAGTTAATAAGGGCAGGCCAAACAGGTCCTGCCCTTTTTCTTGAACCGTAGCTTGAACCTCAGATAGAGCGGGCATCATGGAAAAAACTCAAATTCCTCAAGCCACGTCGCCCCTGGCCACGTGGCTTTGTTATCTGGAAAACCTCCATTCTAAACCCATCGAGCTTGGCCTTGAGCGCGTAAAAAAAGTTGCCGCGACGCTTGATGTGCTGAAACCCGCACCAACGGTGTTTACCGTGGCGGGAACCAACGGCAAGGGCACAACCTGCCGTACCCTGGAAATGGTGTTGATGGCGGCCGGTTACAGCGTCGGTGTTTATAGCTCACCGCATCTGGTGCGTTACACCGAACGCGTGCGCGTACAAAGTGAAGAGCTGGACGAGGCATACCATACGGCGGCTTTTGCACAAATTGAAGCCGCGCGTGGCGAGACATCGCTGACCTATTTTGAGTACAGCACCTTGTCGGCGCTACTGTTGTTTAAGCAACTGGCGGTGGATGTGGTGATCCTTGAAGTGGGCCTGGGCGGGCGTCTTGATGCCACCAATATTGTCGATGCCGATGTGGCGGTCGTGACCAGTATCGCGCTGGACCACACCGACTGGCTGGGACCAGATCGTGAAAGCATCGGACGTGAAAAAGCGGGTGTGTTCCGTGGCGGGAAACCGGCAATCGTCGGCGAGCCTGATATGCCGCATACCATTGCCGATGTGGCGACGGAGAAGGGCGCGCAACTGCTGTGCCGTGGCGTGGACTGGTCTTATCACGTTGGTGAGAATAGCTGGAGCTTCAAAGATGCTCAGGGCGAACTGAGCGGATTGCCTCTGCCGTTAGTTCCGCAGCCGAATGCGGCGACGGCACTGGCGGCGTTGCGTGCCAGCGGGCTAAATGTCAGCAATGAGGCTATTATTCAAGGCATTAAAGAAGCGACGTTACCGGGGCGATTCCAGGTGATTTCGCGTGAGCCGTTGGTGATCCTTGATGTGGCGCACAACCCTCATGCAGCGGCATATTTGGCCCGGCGTCTGGAGCAGCTCCCTAAACGCGGACGCGTGTTGGCCGTTATCGGGATGCTGCATGACAAAGACATCGCCGGCACGTTGGCATGTTTGTCCCCTCAGGTTGATAGCTGGTATTGTGCTCCATTAGAAGGCCCACGCGGTGCCACGGCGGAACAACTGATTGAACATCTCGGTCAGGGCGAAGTCTATGGCAGTGTGGCGCAAGCCTGGCGTGCCGCAATGAAGGCCGCCGCAGAAAATGATACCGTGCTGGTGTGTGGTTCATTTCATACAGTAGCCCACGTAATGGAAGCGTTGGACGCGGAGAAAGCAGGTGGCGAGTAAGTTTCAAAATCGATTAGTCGGAACCATTATTCTGGTCGCACTGGGGGTCATTATCCTGCCAGGGCTGCTTGATGGTCAGAAAAAGCATTATCAGGATGAGTTCGCAGCGATTCCTCTGGTTCCAAAACCGGGTGACACCGATGAGCCAGACATGCTGCCTGCCGCGACTCAGGCACTGCCTTCGCAACCCCCTGAAGGGGCGGCTGAAGAGGTGAGAGCAGGCACAGCGGCAGCACCAGGGCTTGATATCGCTTCTTTGCCAGGGGATGGAGCAGCGGGCATTGATGAAGTGCCTGTTAACCGTGAACAGCCGAAGCCGAAACCTGTGGCTGAGAAACCAAAACCTAAGCCGGTTGAAAAACCACAGAGCAAAGCTTCTGTTGACCAAACCGAAGAACGTCTGGCAATGATGAACGAACAGCCTCCGGAGCCTGCAAAACCAGCGAAGCAAGAAACTGCCGAGCAAGCACCAACAGGCAAAGCTTACGTCGTGCAACTGGGTGCTTTGAAGAATGCCGACAAAGTGAATGAAATTGTTGGTAAACTACGCGGCGCTGGGTTCCGTGCTTACACCTCACCGTCGACACCAGTTCAGGGAAAAGTCACCCGAATTCTGGTAGGGCCGGATGCCTCGAAAGACAAACTTAAGTCTTCACTGGGCGAGCTGAATTCGCTTTCCGGGCTGAACGGTGTAGTGATGACTTACACGGCCAGATAAACCCGCAGAGGCGGGATTTAGGGCAAATTTTTAATGGCGTTGAGCATTTTTTCAACGCCATTATTTATTTACGCGAGGGAAGGAAATCCCTACGCAAACGTTTTCTTTTTCTGTTAGAATGCGCCCCGAACTGGACGTCAGGGCGATTTGTCGTGGGATTTGTTCATGGTTTGGATAGATTACGCCATCATTGCGGTCATCGGCTTTTCGGCTCTGATTAGTGTTATTCGTGGGTTTGTGCGTGAAGCGTTATCGCTAGTAACCTGGGGCTGTGCTTTCTTTGTCGCCAGTCATTACTACACTTACCTTTCTGTCTGGTTCACTGGCTTTGAAGACGAACTGGTACGTAATGGAATAGCTATCGCGATACTGTTTATCGCGACACTCATCGTCGGTGCGATAGTCAATTATGTGATTAGCGCGCTGGTTGAGAAAACCGGCCTGTCGGGTACAGACAGGGTGTTGGGGATTTGCTTTGGTGCGTTACGTGGAGCACTGATCGTCGCCGCCATTCTGTTCTTTCTTGATACGTTCACTGGTTTTTCCAAGAGTGACGACTGGCAAAAGTCGCAGCTTATCCCGCAATTCAGTTTCATCATCAGATGGTTTTTTGACTATCTGCAAAGCTCGTCAAGTTTCTTGCCCCGGCCATAAGGCAGGGGTTGTGGCTTAATGAGGAAAAGACAACATGTGCGGTATTGTCGGTATCGCCGGTTTTATGCCGGTAAACCAGTCTATCTATGACGCGTTAACGGTGCTTCAACACCGTGGGCAGGATGCCGCAGGCATCGTCACCATCGATGCCTTAAATTGTTTTCGTCTGCGTAAAGCCAATGGGCTGGTGAGCGATGTGTTCGGTGCCATTCACATGCAACGCTTGCAGGGAAACATGGGTATCGGCCACGTACGTTATCCGACTGCGGGTAGCTCTAGCGCTTCTGAAGCCCAACCTTTCTATGTTAACTCTCCGTACGGCATTACTCTTGCACACAACGGCAATCTGACTAACGCCCACGAACTGCGCCAAAAGTTGTTCGAAGAAAAGCGTCGTCACATTAACACCACTTCCGATTCTGAAATCCTGCTCAATGTTTTTGCCAGCGAGCTGGATAACTTCCGCAACTATCCGCTGGAAGCAGACAACATTTTCGCAGCGATAGCCGCAACCAACCGCCAGATTCGTGGTGCGTACGCTTGTGTTGCGATGATTATCGGCCACGGTATGGTGGCGTTCCGCGACCCGAACGGTATTCGTCCGTTGGTGATGGGCAAGCGCGATTTGAATGATGGCCGCACTGAATATATGGTGGCTTCCGAAAGCGTTGCGCTTGATACGCTGGGCTTTGAGTTCCTGCGTGATGTTGCGCCGGGCGAAGCGGTGTACATCACCGAAAAAGGCCAGTTGTTCACACGCCAGTGTGCTGACAACCCAACCAGCAATCCATGCCTGTTCGAGTACGTTTACTTTGCGCGCCCGGACTCGTTCATCGACAAAATTTCCGTTTACAGCGCCCGCGTTGAAATGGGTAAAAAGCTCGGTGAGAAAATTGCTCGCGAATGGGAAGATTTGGATATCGACGTGGTTATCCCGATTCCAGAAACCTCGTGCGACATCGCGCTGGAAATCGCCCGTATTCTCGACAAGCCGTACCGTCAGGGTTTTGTGAAAAACCGCTACGTGGGCCGCACGTTCATCATGCCAGGCCAGCAACTGCGTCGTAAATCTGTGCGTCGTAAACTGAATGCTAACCGCGCTGAGTTCCGTGATAAGAACGTGCTGCTGGTGGATGACTCCATCGTGCGCGGCACCACTTCAGAGCAAATTATCGAGATGGCTCGTGAAGCCGGTGCGAAGAAAGTTTACCTCGCGTCAGCGGCACCGGAAATTCGTTTCCCGAATGTGTACGGCATCGATATGCCAAGCGCCAACGAACTGATTGCTCATGGCCGTGAAGTTGATGAGATCCGTCAGTTGATTGGTGCCGATGGTCTGATTTTCCAGGATCTGAACGATCTGATTGAAGCGGTTCGCGTTGAGAATCCGGATATCACGCAGTTTGAATGCTCGGTGTTCAACGGTATTTACGTGACCAAAGATGTGGATCACGAATACCTTGAGTATCTTGAGTCACTGCGTAATGACGATTCACAAGCGATTGCCCGTCAGAACGAAGTGGAAAACTTAGAGATGCATAACGAGGGTTAACACCATCCTCAACCTAACCCTCTCCTTGAAGGAGAGGGTTACCATTTCTTGCATCCCTGCCCATCTTGCGGCAAAGTCAGCCCAGATAAACTCCTCGGGCGAACTAAAATATGAAACGGTTAATTGTTGGGATTTCAGGTGCCAGTGGTGCAATCTACGGTGTGCGACTACTTCAGGTTCTGCAACAATTACCCGATATCGAAACTCATCTCATTCTGAGTAACGCAGCTCGCCAGACCCTCGCGCTGGAAACCGATATTTCCTTACGAGAAGTTCAGGCCTTTGCTGATGTGGTTCACGACTCGCGTGATATCGCCGCCAGCCTTTCCTCTGGCTCTTTTAAGACGCACGGCATGGTGATATTGCCTTGCTCAATCAAAACCCTTTCTGGCATTGTTCACAGCTATACAGATGGCTTGTTAACGCGTGCAGCGGATGTCGTGCTCAAAGAGCGTCGCCCGCTGGTGCTTTGCGTGCGTGAAACGCCGCTGCATCTTGGGCATTTGCGCCTGATGACCCAGGCTGCTGAAATGGGCGCGGTGATAATGCCGCCGATGCCTGCGTTTTATCATCGCCCACAAAGTGTGCAGGACATTATCGACCAGACGGTAAACCGGGTCATCGATCAGTTCGATATTGAGTTGCCGCAAGATTTGTTTACTCGCTGGAGCGGCGCATAAGCGCGATGCGCCAGTGTGGTGCATCACAAAACCCTGCGCCTCATTATGAGGCGTTTTTGTAACCCCGATCACTTCCAGAACATTTATCCGCTATTTTCCACCGCGAATGCTTTTTCCTCATACCAGACCTGCTATCTTTCATTCTTGTGACAGAGTTGTAACTTTTATTTAACACAATATTGCCCACTTTATTTCACGCAAGAAAAAGTGGCATGAGAACTGCAACTCTTAATCAGCAACACAAAACAAACACAACACGACGTTACACATAATAAGATAAGTCAAACTTGGGAGTTATGTATGAAAAAGCAAGTTCTCGCTCTGTCTTTACTGCTTGGCCTGAGCGCCACCGCAAGCGTCTTCGCAGCACTTCCGCAGAGTATTCGTCTTGGAACGGACACGACCTACGCGCCGTTTTCTTCTAAAGATGCGAAAGGGGATTTTGTTGGTTTCGATATCGATCTTGGTAATGAGCTGTGTAAGCGCATTAATACTAAATGTACCTGGGTCGCAAGTGACTTCGATGCGCTGATTCCTTCACTTAAAGCGAAGAAAATTGACGGTATCATTTCCTCGCTTTCCATCACGGAAAAACGCCAGAAAGAGATTGCCTTCTCAGACAAACTTTATGCTGCTGATTCACGCCTGATTGCTGTTAAAGGCTCCCCGGTTAAACCGACTCTGGATTCCCTCAAAGGTAAACACATCGGTGTATTGCAAGGATCGACACAAGAAGCGTATGCCAACGCTGAATGGCGCAGTAAAGGTGTCGATGTGGTGCCTTACGCAAACCAGGATCTGATCTATTCCGATCTGGCTGCTGGCCGCCTTGATGCTGCATTCCAGGATGAAACTGCTGCAAGCGAAGGCTTCCTGAAACTGCCTGCGGGTAAAGGCTATGAGTTTGCAGGCCCATCGGTAAAAAACAAACAGTACTTTGGCGACGGTACCGGTATTGGCTTGCGTAAAGACGACGCTGAGCTGAAAGCGGCCTTTGATAAAGCGCTGGCAGATATGCGTAAAGACGGTACTTACGACAAATTTGCGAAGAAGTACTTCGATTTTAATGTTTACGGTGAATAAGTTTATCCCGTAGTCTGTAGCCCGGTTATGCTTTGGCGCAACCGGGCTGAATAGAATTGCAATCCAGTTTAAGTTGTCTGCACCCGTTTAGTGCAGTAATTTATCTATGCACCAAAATGGTGGTTTGCTTGCATCTTGTTGGTGCAAGGTGTTTTTCCTGTTTTAAGATGCGCGACAATGCTGCGCCACAATGGGGAAAAAACACTATATTGAGATGCATAAATTGGCATGGAACATGCAATTTTATCCGGTTGAAAAGCAATCACGCATAAAAACAGTGACTTCGAGGATAATTATGAACAAGCAGATCATCGCTCTTTCTTTGGTACTGGCATTTTCCAGTGTTTCCACAGCATTCGCCGCTATTCCCAAGAATTTACGTATTGGTACTGACCCAACTTACGCCCCGTTTGAGTCGAAAAACGCTCAAGGGGAATTAGTGGGTTTTGATATCGATTTGGCAAAAGAACTCTGCAAACGCATCGAAACTAATTGTACCTTCGTGGAAAACCCACTGGATGCGCTGATCCCTTCGTTGAAAGCGAAAAAAATTGACGCGATTATGTCGTCACTTTCCATCACTGAAAAGCGCCAGCAAGAGATTGCCTTCACCGACAAACTGTACGCAGCAGATTCCCGTTTAGTGGTTGCGAAAGGCTCCTCAATTCAACCTACCCTTGAATCCCTTAAAGGTAAGCGTGTCGGCGTTTTGCAAGGCACGACTCAAGAAACCTTCGGGAATGAGCATTGGGCACCTAAAGGTATCGAAATTGTTTCTTACCAGGGCCAGGATTCAATCTACGCTGACCTGACTGCGGGTCGTATTGACGCAGCATTCCAGGACGAAGTTGCCGCCAGCGAAGGTTTCCTGAAGCAACCTGTCGGCGCGAATTACCAGTTTGGTGGCCCGTCAATCAAAGACGAAAAGCTCTTTGGTGTCGGCACCGGTATGGGTCTGCGTAAAGACGATACCGAATTACGTGCAGCGCTCAACAAAGCGTTTGCCGAAATGCGTAAAGACGGAACTTACGAGAAGTTAGCGAAGAAATACTTCGATTTCGATGTTTACGGTGGTTAACAGTCACCAGTGGTTAAACCTGCCCTGAATGGGCAGGTTAAGTTTGTGCAGACACTGACGACAGGATACGCACCATGTTGTACGGTTTTTCTGAAGTAATATTTAAAGGGGCACTCGTCACGCTGGAACTGGCGTTAAGCTCCGTTATCCTCGCCGTTATTATTGGCCTGGCTGGAGCCGGTGCTAAATTATCCAAAAATCGCCCGTTAGCCATATTGTTTGAAGGCTACACCACGCTGATTCGTGGGGTGCCCGACCTGGTGCTGATGCTGCTGATTTTCTACGGTCTGCAAATGGCGCTTAATGTCTTAACCGATTCGCTAGGCGTTGCTCAGTTTGATATCGACCCAATGGTTGCCGGTATTATTACGCTTGGTTTTATCTATGGTGCCTATTTTACCGAAACCTTCCGCGGTGCGTTTATGGCTGTGCCAAGAGGGCATATTGAAGCGGCAACCGCCTTTGGCTTTACCGGCTCGCAAACTTTCCGCCGCATTCTCTTCCCGGCCATGATGCGTTATGCGTTACCGGGCATTGGGAACAACTGGCAGGTTATTTTGAAAGCCACCGCGCTGGTTTCTCTGTTAGGCCTGGAAGATGTGGTGAAAGCGACGCAGCTGGCGGGGAAAAGTACCTGGCAGCCGTTCTACTTTGCGATTGTTGCCGGGATCATCTACCTGTTCTTTACCACGGTATCGAATGGCGTATTGCTCTGGCTTGAACGCCGTTATTCCGTTGGCGTTAAGAGGGCGGAGCTATGATAGAAATCATTCAGGAATACTGGAAAGCCCTGCTATGGACTGACGGATACCGCTTTACCGGCGTGGCAATCACACTCTGGTTGCTGATTTCGTCGGTGGTGATGGGGGGCATTCTGGCGCTATTTTTGGCTATCGGACGGGTGTCGAGCAATAAATATATCGCCTTCCCAATCTGGCTGTTTACCTACATTTTCCGTGGCACGCCGTTGTATGTTCAGTTGCTGGTTTTCTATTCCGGTATGTACACGCTGGAAGTGGTGAAAGGCACTGTGCTGCTCAATGAGTTTTTCCGCAGTGGCCTGAACTGTACCGTGTTGGCGTTGACGTTAAACACTTGTGCGTACACCACAGAAATTTTTGCCGGAGCGATTCGAGCCGTTCCACACGGTGAAATTGAAGCCGGTCGGGCTTACGGTTTTTCGCCATTCAAAATGTATCGCTGCATTATTTTGCCTTCGGCGCTGCGTATTGCGCTGCCTGCATACAGCAACGAAGTGATTTTGATGCTGCACTCCACGGCGCTGGCATTTACCGCTACCGTACCGGATCTGCTGAAAATCGCCCGTGATATCAACTCCGCAACCTACCAGCCGTTTACTGCTTTCGGGATTGCTGCGGTGTTGTACCTGTGTATTTCTTATGTGCTGATTAGATTGTTCCGCAAGGCTGAGCAACGCTGGTTGCAGCATATTAAACCAAGCTCAACACATTGAGTGTGCAATGATGACTGATAAAAAATTAAGCGTTACCGACCTGCACAAGCGTTATGGCCAACATGAAGTGCTGAAAGGCGTCTCTTTACAGGCCAATGCTGGCGATGTGATTAGCATTATTGGTTCTTCCGGTTCGGGGAAAAGTACCTTTTTGCGCTGCATAAACTTCCTCGAGAAACCGAGTGAAGGAACGATTGTCGTCAATAACCAGAACATCAACCTGGTGCGTGATACCGACGGGCAGCTCAAAGTTGCCGATAAAAACCAGCTACGTTTGCTGCGCACGCGCCTGACGATGGTTTTCCAGCATTTCAACTTGTGGAGTCACATGACGGTACTGGAAAACGTCATGGAAGCGCCGATTCAGGTGCTGGGCCTGAGCAAGCAAGAAGCGAAAGAACGTGCGGTTAAGTATCTGGCGAAAGTGGGTATTGACGAGCGCCAGCAGGTGAAATATCCGGTGCATCTTTCCGGCGGCCAGCAGCAGCGCGTGTCTATCGCTCGTGCATTGGCGATGGAACCAGAAGTATTACTGTTTGATGAACCGACTTCCGCGCTCGACCCTGAGCTGGTGGGTGAAGTGCTGCGTATCATGCAGAAACTCGCGGAAGAAGGGAAAACCATGGTGGTGGTGACGCACGAGATGGATTTTGCGCGCCACGTTTCAAACCATGTGATTTTCTTGCACCAGGGGTTAATTGAGGAAGAAGGGACGCCGGAAGAGTTGTTTGGTAATCCGAAGAGTGCGCGATTGCAGCAGTTCTTGTCGGGGTCGCTTAAGTAACACCGAAAGTCCCGCCGTTGCGGCGGGACTTAAATATCACCGCACCACATCCCCTAGCGCCTCCTCCAAATCATACCAACGGAAACCAAACCCGGACTCTTCAAGCCGCTTAGGCAGTGCTCGTTGTCCGCCTAAAACCAACACCGAAGATTCACCCATCATCAGCCTGACTGCCGTAGCAGGGGCGCGCACAAATGCCGGGCGATTCAACACATGGCCCAGCGCGTGAGAGAATTGTTCGTTGCGGACCGGGTAGGGCGAAACCATGTTAAACGGCCCGCGTAAATCGTTATCCAGCAGCCACAAAATGCCATTCACCATATCGTCGATATGAATCCACGCCAGATACTGTCGTCCGTCGCCCATCGGGCCGCCGAGACCCAGGCGGAATATCGGTAATAGTTTTCCCAAAATCCCGCCTTTTGGCGCTAACACCACGCCAGTGCGTAGCAGGCAGACACGTGTTTGCTCGCTCTGTGCGCCGCAGGCGATTTGTTCCCAGCGGGCGCAGAGCTTATGGGTAAATTCATTGTGCGGCGGTTCATCTTCGTTAACGACCACTTCGCCAAGGTCGCCGTAATATCCAGCGGCAGACCCGGAGATAAACACCGCAGGCGGCGTCTGGCTTGCTTTAAACATCTCCACCAGGCGTTCGGTGATTTGCCAGCGGCTTTGGCAAAGGCGCTGTTTTTGTGATTCCGTCCAACGCTTGTCGGCAATCGGTTCACCTGCGAGATTGATTACCGCACCAAAACCATCAAGATTGGGATGCTCACTCAATCCTTTCCACAGCGTGACTTTGGGATCAAATAACGCCCTGGCTTTGTCGGGGGTGCGAGTCACAACGGTCACTTCGTGCCCCAATTCCAACAAACGCGGTATCAGATGGCTGCCAATCAAGCCGGTTCCGCCGGTAATCAGTATCTGCATGCTCGTCTCCAGCTGTTTTCGCCTACCTCCGCCAGCTCATGGTCATAGAGACCGAATCGGCGTAACGCAGCGCGTGTAGTTTATCGATTTCTACTTCAGCATAAGATACCCACGGATGATCGCATGCGATGTCGAGCACATCCTGAGTTAATTTTTCCAGCAATGAGAAACGATTATTCTCAACCAACTGGATGATTTGCTTAGTGATGGTGCGGTAATTCAGTGCGTCGTTGATGTCTTCACTGGCGCGAGCTTTCTCTGCCGGATAATGAATTGCCACATTAATGACAATATCCTGGCGGTTGGAAATCTCTTCATCTTTGATGCCGATAAAAGTGCGCAGGCGTAAGTTTTTGATTCGAATAATTGCGTCTGGCGACATTGCAGGTTTCCTTTATGTATCTATTTCTGGTTATTTCCTGTTGCAGACTATACCCAAAAGAGATGAGGAAAAACATTGCGCCCATCGCGGGCGCACTGACGTTAGTTTTTCTGAGCCTGCTCATAGGCCCGTTCGGTTGCCGGGCGCGAACGAATACGCTCAAACCAGTTTTGCACCGCCGGGAAATTCGCCAGATTAATGCGTTGACGCTCATGAGAAACCGTCCACGGGTAAGTGGCGATATCGGCAATACTGTATTCATTGCCGCCCAGCCACGGGGTTTTCTCGAGCTGTTTGTTGAGGACACCATACAGACGCTGAGTTTCCACCTGATAACGTTCAATGGCGTAAGGGACAGGCTGTGGCGCGAAATGATTAAAGTGATGATTTTGGCCGAGCATTGGGCCAAACCCTCCGACTTGCCAGAACAACCATTGCAGCGTGTGGGTGCGTTCACGCAGATCTTTGCTTAATAGCTCGTTGGTCTTTTCTGCCAGATAAAGCAGGATTTCGCCTGATTCAAAGATACTGAGTGGGCCGCCGCCATCTGCCGGATGGTGGTCGATAATCGCCGGGATTTTATTGTTCGGCGAAATCGCCAAAAAGGCGGGCTGAAACTGATCTCCTTTGCCAATATCTATACGGTGAAGGGTGTAGTCCAGCCCCGTTTCTTCCAGAAAAAGCGTGATTTTGTGGCCGTTTGGCGTCGGTGCGTAGTAAAGGTCAATCATGTTATGCCCATCCTGATGTCAGCATTTTTCGTAAACCTATGGAGTATAGACTTTTTGAAAAACTTGCCGGGTGGATGAGTTTTGTTCAAGTGACAGAAGTTATTTTCCGCTATATGTTCAATAACCTGGAAAGCTAAATTATGGGGATGTTATGAGCCAGCCGACAATCACGCTTTGGTCCGATGCTAACTTTTTTAGTCCGTATGTCATGTCCGTTTATGTTGCACTGAAAGAGAAAGGTCTGAGCTTTACTCTGCAAACGGTTGATTTAAACAGCGGGCAAAATCTGCAACCAGGCTGGAAAGGTTATGACCTTACGCGACGCGTTCCGGTGCTAGCGGTCGATGACTTTTTGCTGACTGAATCCTCCGCCATTGCTGAGTATCTGGAAGACCGTTTCGCGCCTCCTACCTGGGAGCGTATTTATCCCCACGATCTCGAAAAACGCGCTCGGGCCAGACAAATTCAGGCATGGATACGCAGCGATTTAATGCCCATTCGTGAAGAACGCTCAACCGACGTGGTTTTTGCCGGCGTGAAGAAAGCCCCTCTGACCGAGAAAGGGCAGGCGGCGGCGCAAAAACTCATCGCGGCGGTAGAAAATTTACTCCCCGTCGGCCAGCAAAATCTTTTTGGCGAATGGTCGATTGCTGATACCGATTTGGCGCTGATGCTTAATCGCTTGATTCTCAATGGCGATGAGGTTCCGGAGCGTTTGCAGGAGTATGCCGCGTTCCAGTGGCAGCGAGCATCCGTACAGCGTTTTCTGGCACTTTCCGCAAAGCATTCTGGCTGATTGCCCCCATAATTCGTTATGATAATTTGGCTTATCACTAACAGGAATGTGGTTTTATGAAGCTGATGTTTGCCTCTGATATTCATGGTTCGTTACCCGCCACCGAGCAGGTGCTGGCTCATTTTGAACGCAGCGGTGCTAAATGGCTGATATTACTGGGCGATGTATTAAATCACGGGCCAAGAAATGCTTTGCCGGTGGGTTACAATCCTGGGGCCGTTGCGGAGCGCTTTAACAGCATTGCCGATAAAATTATTGCAGTGCGCGGCAACTGTGACAGCGAAGTGGATCAGATGCTGCTACATTTTCCGATTACAGCCCCATGGCAACAAATATTGATGGCCGAGCAGCGTTTGTTTATCACCCACGGCCATTTATACAACCCGGATAAACTGCCGCCGCTGGCAGAAAATGATGTGTTGGTTTTTGGTCACACTCATCTGCCATTGGCTGAAAAGCAAGACTCGATATATCTGTTCAACCCTGGCTCCGTGAGTATTCCAAAAGGTGGGTTTGAAGCGAGTTACGGGATGCTAAACGATGGTGTTCTGAGCGTTCACGCACTGAATAACGATGGGGTTATTGCACAGGTCGAGATTACCCCGTAACTTACCGCTTGTTGAACATAACGCGCCATAAGAGCGCCCTGAATAAGGTTTCCCCAATGGCGGAACAGAGTCATTTTGTTGGCATGGAATGGGTAGACATTGTCAGTGAAGACAATGAAGTCATTGCGCAGGCAAGTCGTGAGCAAATGCGTGCGCAGCGCTTGCGCCATCGCGCGACTTATATCGTCGTGCACGACGGTATGGGTAAAATCTTGGTGCAACGTCGCACTGAGACAAAAGATTTTTTACCGGGCATGCTCGACGCAACTGCGGGTGGCGTGGTTCAGGCCGATGAACAATTACTGGACTCGGCTCGTCGCGAGGCAGAAGAAGAGTTGGGTATTGCCGGTGTACCGTTCGCAGAGCATGGGCAATTCTACTTTGAGGACACCAACTGCCGCGTATGGGGAAGCCTGTTTAGCTGCGTATCACACGGCCCGTTTGCTTTGCAGGAAGATGAAGTCAGCGAAGTGTGCTGGATGTCCCCTGAAGAAATTACCGCACGTTGTGATGACTTCACGCCTGACTCTCTTAAAGCACTGGCGTTGTGGATGACCCGCAATGCGAAGAATGAATCCCAACATGCCGCTGCTGCGGAGTAATTGATTCGGTTTTTCTCGGAACATCGCCAATAAAAAAGGCCGCTAATGCAAATTAGCGGCCTTTTTGCTTCTCAGAAGAACTTAGTCTTGTTGAGAAGACTGAATCGCAGTCAGAGCGATGGTGTAAACGATATCGTCTACCAGGGCGCCACGAGACAGGTCGTTAACGGGTTTACGCATACCTTGCAGCATTGGCCCGATGGAGATCAGGTCTGCTGAGCGCTGTACCGCTTTATAGGTGGTGTTACCGGTGTTCAGGTCTGGGAAGATGAACACGGTAGCGCGACCCGCAACCGGTGAGTTTGGTGCTTTGGATTTAGCAACGTCAGCCATAACTGCGGCGTCGTACTGCAACGGACCGTCGATGACCAGGTCAGGACGTTTTTCCTGAGCAATACGCGTAGCTTCACGTACTTTCTCAACATCACTACCTGCACCAGAAGTACCGGTGGAGTAGGACAGCATTGCAACACGTGGGTCGATACCGAATGCAGCAGCGGAATCCGCAGACTGAATAGCGATTTCTGCCAGTTGTTCAGCAGTTGGATCTGGGTTGATCGCGCAGTCACCGTAAACATAAACCTGTTCTGGCAGCAGCATGAAGAACACAGAAGAAACCAGAGAGCTACCTGGTGCAGTTTTGATCAGCTGCAACGGAGGACGAATGGTGTTCGCTGTGGTGTGAACCGCACCGGAAACCAGGCCGTCAACTTCGTCTTGCTCAAGCATCAAAGTACCCAGCACCACGTTGTCTTCCAGTTGCTCACGCGCAACGGCTTCGGTCATGCCTTTGCTCTTACGCAGCTCAACCAGACGTGCAACGTAGCTCTCGCGAACCACTTCTGGATCAACGATTTCGATGCCAGCACTCAGTTCAACGCCTTGCGCAGCAGCAACGCGGGTGATTTCATCCGGGTTACCCAACAGCACGCAAGTTGCAATACCACGTTCAGCACAGATAGATGCCGCTTTCACGGTACGTGGCTCTTCGCCTTCTGGCAGCACAACACGTTTGCCGGCTTTACGAGCAAGCTCGGTCAGCTGGTAGCGGAATGCTGGCGGAGACAGACGACGGCTGCGCTCGGAAGTTGCAGTCAGAGATTCAATCCAGTTTGCATCAATGTGGCTAGCCACATATTCCTGCACTTTCTCGATACGCTGATGGTCGTCAGTTGGGACTTCCAGGTTGAAGCTTTGCAGGCTCAGGGAGGTCTGCCAGGTGTTGGTATCAACCATGAACAGCGGCAGGCCGGTGGCGAATGCACGCTCACACAGTTTGCTCACGCGTGGGTCCATTTCGTAACCACCGGTCAGCAGAACGGCACCGATATCCACGCCATTCATTGCTGCCAGGCACGCTGCAACCAGCACGTCTGGACGGTCTGCGGAAGTAACCAGCAAAGAACCTGGACGGAAGTGTTCCAGCATGTGCGGAATGCTACGCGCACAGAAGGTCACAGACTTCACGCGACGGGTTTTGATGTCGCCTTCGTTGATGATGGTTGCGTTCAGGTGACGCGCCATATCAATCGCGCGAGTGGCGATCAGATCAAAGCTCCACGGCACACAACCCAGAACTGGCAGCGGGCTGTCAGCAAACAGTGCTTTAGGATCGATGTTAGCGATGCTCGCTTTAGTGGAGTCATCGAAAATTTCAGACAGATCAGGACGGGTACGACCCTGCTCATCAACTGGGGCATTCAGTTTGTTAATGATAACGCCAGTGATGTTGGTGTTTTTGCTACCACCGAAACTGCTACGAGCCAGTTCAATACGTTCTTTCATCTGCTCTGGGGAGTTGTTACCCAGGGACATCACGAAGACGATTTCAGCGTTCAGCGTTTTAGCAATTTCATAGTTCAAAGACTGAGCAAACTGGTGTTTACGAGTCGGAACCAAACCTTCTACCAGAATCACTTCAGCGTCTTTGCTGCTGGCGTGGAAGTTGGCAATGATCTCTTCCATCAGCACGTCTTGTTGGTTGCTCGACAGCAGCGACTCAACGTGGTTCATGTGCAGTGGCTCAGCAGTCGGGATGCTGGAGTTAGCACGAACGATGCTGGTGGTTTGATCTGGAGTATCGTCACCCGTGCGTGGTTGAGCGATAGGTTTGAAAACGCTTAGGCGAACGCCTTTTTGTTCCATAGCACGGATAACACCCAGGCTGACGCTAGTCAGGCCGACGCTAGTTCCGGTAGGGATCAACATAATTGTACGGGACACGGTATAACCTCTTTGTTGCACAAGCGGGGCTTGTGAGACTCAGAAAACAACACCGCCAGCGAAGGCTGGCGGTAAGGAGAATCAAGCGGTCAGGCGAGATGCATCCTGAGCGATAACCAGTTCTTCGTTGGTCGGAATGACCACCGCAGCACGGGTACCCTCTTTGTTGATGAAGCCTGATTTGCCAAAGCGTGCAGCCAGGTTGCGTTCGTGGTCAACTTCGAAGCCCAGAACACCCAGTTTGCCCAGAGACAGTTCACGTACCATTGCTGCGTTTTCACCGATACCACCGGTGAAAACAACTGCATCCAGACGACCGTCCATCAGCGCAGTGTAAGAGCCGATGTATTTAGCCAGACGGTGACAGAACACGTCCATAGCACGTTTAGCATCTTCTTTAGTGGTGTAGTTGTCTTCAACATAACGGCAGTCGCTGGTGACTTCAGTCAGACCCAACAGACCAGATTCTTTGGTCAGCATTTTGTTGATGTCATCAACGCTCATGCCCAAAGAGTCATGCAGGTGGAAGATAATCGCTGGATCGATGTCACCAGAACGGGTGCCCATTACCAGGCCTTCCAGTGGAGTCAGACCCATAGAGGTGTCTACACACTTGCCGTTACGAATAGCAGAAACGGAACCGCCGTTGCCCAGGTGGCAAGTGATGATGTTCACTTCTTCCACTGGCTTGTTCAACATTTTCGCGGCTTCTTGAGTCACATAGTAGTGGCTGGTGCCGTGTGCGCCGTAGCGACGAACGCCGTGCTCTCTGTACAGTTTGTACGGCAGAGCATAGAGATAAGATTCTTCTGGCATGGTCTGATGGAACGCGGTGTCAAACACAGCAACGTTTTTATCAGCCAGTTTAGGGAAAGATTTCAATGCTTCAGCAATACCGATCAGGTGTGCCGGGTTATGCAGTGGTGCAAAAGAAGCAGTATCTTTGATACCCTGAATCACGGTCTCGTCGATAACGACGGAGCTGGTGTACTTCTCGCCGCCGTGAACAACACGGTGGCCGATAGCAGTCAGCTGCTCGGACAATTCAGGTTTTTGTGCCAAAATGGTATTAACCATAAAGTTCAGAGCTTCGCTGTGAGCGGCGCCTGCACCCAAAGCCGCTTCTTGTTTACCGCCATCCATTTTCCACTTGATACGTGCTTCAGGAAGATGGAAACATTCGGCTAAACCAGAGAGGTACTCGTCACCGTTTACAGCATCAATAATTGCGAATTTCAGTGAAGAGCTACCGCAGTTCAGAACCAGTACTAGCTTACTCGACATGGAAGTACCTACTTTTATACGTGGCTAAAAAAACGTCATTTAGTCTCTCAGCGTAGCGCATGATGAGACAGACATTTATGATTAACGTCATGCCGAAAGCGTTTTTTTGGCATGACGAAGAAATACTCTAGAGTTTACGCCATATTGCGTGATATTTCGGCATTGGCGAACTGAGCAAAAAATTGACAACCTGCGGTTTCCCTTCTACGGCCATCAAGGCCGGCACAGGATACCTGATTGCGATGGTTAAAGACAAAAGATTTTGAACCATGTAATTTAGAGTTGTTAAATTGCACAAAAATTTTATTTTTTATATGTGAAGTTGAGGTAACGTCATGTCGACACCCCAAAACAGCCACGCAAGCTGGTTCAGTATGTTCAGTCGCGGGCAGCATTATTCTAAGACCTGGCCTGTCGATAAACGCCTCGCGCCGATCTTCGTTGAAAACCGCGTTATCCGCGCCACGCGCTTCGCCATCCGCTTTATGCCTCCGCTCGCTGTCTTTACGCTGACCTGGCAAATTGCCCTTGGCGGCCAACTTGGCCCCGCCGTTGCTACCGCGTTGTTCGCCTGTAGCCTGCCGATGCAAGGTCTATGGTGGTTAGGAAAACGTTCCGTCACACCACTGCCACCATCCATTCTTAATTGGTTTTACGAAGTGCGTGGCAAATTACAGGAGGCCGGACAGGCGTTATCGCCGATTGAAGGCAAGCCTGACTACCAGGCGCTGGCAGAAGTTCTTAAACGTGCGTTCAAGCAGTTGGATAAAACTTTTCTTGATGATTTGTAAAATCCCTGCCGTTTCGCATATATAGAAAGGATTATTTTTCGTAGGGCAATCTACCCTGCGCAACAGGAGCTAAGAAATGGAAATGACTAACGCCCAGCGACTGATTTTATCTAATCAGTACAAAATGATGACCATGCTCGATGCGGACAACGCCGAGCGTTATCGCCGCCTGCAAACGATCATTGAGCGTGGCTATGGCCTGCAAATGCGTGAGCTGGACAGGGAGTTTGGCGAGCTGACAGAAGAAACCTGCCGCACGGTTATCGATATCATGGAGATGTACCACGCGCTGCACGTTTCCTGGACTAACCTGAAAGACAACCAGCAAATCGACGAACGTCGCGTCACCTTCCTGGGCTTTGATGCGGCCACAGAAGCACGCTTCCTGGGTTACGTTCGTTTCATGGTGAACATTGAAGGCCGTTACGCGCATTTTGATGCGGGTACGCACGGCTTTAACGCGCAGACCCCAATGTGGGAAAAATACCAGCGTATGTTGAAAGTGTGGCAGTCATGCCCACGTCAGTATCATTTAAGTGCGAACGAGATCGCGCAAATTATCAATGCCTGAGGGGAGACTTGTCGTGAAGTGCAAAGGTTTCTTGTTTGATTTGGATGGGACTCTGGTTGATTCCCTGCCAGCAGTCGAACGTGCATGGATTAACTGGGCAAAGCGTTTCGATATTTCGCCGCAAGAAGTATTGGGCTTCATTCATGGCAAACAGGCGATTACTTCGCTGCGTCACTTTATGGCGGGTGCTTCTGAAGAAGAGATCCAGCAGGAATTCTTGCGTCTGGAAAAAATCGAGTCAGAAGATACCGACGGTATTGTCGCTTTGCCTGGCGCTGTTGAACTGTTGACTCACCTGAACGAAGCAGGCATTCCATGGGCAATCGTGACTTCAGGTTCGTTACCGGTCGCCTCTGCTCGCCGTGCTGCGGGTGGGCTACCGGCACCAGAAGTGTTGGTGACGGCTGAACGTGTAGCGCGTGGAAAACCTGAGCCAGATGCTTACCTGCTCGGTGCGCAATTACTTGAGCTTGAGCCTGAAGAGTGCGTGGTGGTGGAAGATGCCCCTGCGGGTGTGCTTTCAGGTCTTGCAGCGGGTTGTCACGTTATTGCGGTCAACGCCCCGGCAGATACGCCGCGCCTTGCACATGTCGATTATGCATTGCACTCGTTAACTGAGTTGCTGGTGCAGAAGTTGCCAGACGGTACAGTCGAAGTGCTTAGAAAACACTAAACACATGATTTAGCCCCGCGATAGCGGGGCTTTTTTATGGCAAGATTTTTACCCCCTGAGACAACCACAAAGGAATTGTTTTGAACTCAGAATTGATTTGGGTCCTGTCACTGTTAGCGATTGCGGTAGTGTTATTCGCCACCGGCAAAGTGCGTATGGATGCGGTTGCTTTGCTTGTCATCATTGCGTTTGTCCTCAGCGGTACACTGACTCTTAGCGAAGCCTTTTCTGGTTTTAGCGACCCCAATGTTATTTTGATTGCAGCGCTTTTTATCATTGGCGATGGACTCGTTCGAACCGGCGTTGCCTCAAAAATGGGCTCCTGGCTGGTGGATGTCGCAGGCAGCAGTGAAACAAAAATGTTGGTTTTGCTGATGTTAACGGTGGCGGGCCTCGGCGCGTTCATGAGTTCAACGGGCGTGGTCGCCATATTTATTCCCGTGGTGCTCAGTGTGTCCATGCGCATGAAAACCTCACCATCACGCCTGATGATGCCGCTGAGTTTTGCCGGGTTGATTAGCGGCATGATGACGCTTGTCGCCACGCCACCAAACCTGGTGGTAAACAGTGAACTGCTGCGCGAAGGTTTACAGGGTTTCCACTTCTTTAGCGTGACGCCAATAGGTCTGGTCATTTTGCTGTTGGGTATCGGTTATATGCTGATTGCGCGGTTTGCGTTAAACGGGCAGAAAAATGATGACGGCAGACAAGACTGGCGACGCCGAACTTTCCGCGACCTGATCAAAGATTATCGGCTGACGGGGCGCGCGCGTCGCCTGGCGATTCGCCCTGGTTCGCCAATGGTTGGTCGCCGTCTTGATGATTTAAAACTGCGTGAGCGTTATGGTGCCAACGTTATTGGCCTTGAGCGTTGGCGTAAATTCAGACGGGTGATCGTGAATGTCACTGGAGTGACCGAGTTCCGCGCCCGCGATGTTTTGCTCATCGATATGTCGGCGTCAGATATGGATCTGCGTGAATTTTGTAGCGAACAGATGCTGGAGCCGATGGTGCTGCGCGGTGAATATTTTTCAGACCAGGCGCTGGATGTGGGGATGGCGGAAGTCTCGCTGATCCCTGAGTCTGAGTTAATCGGGCAAACGCTGCGCGAAATTGGCTTCCGTACCCGCTACGGCCTGAATGTCGTCGGGTTACGCCGTAATGGCGAAGCGATGGAAGGCTTGCTGGTGGATGAAGCCTTACAACTTGGCGATATCTTGCTGGTGGTTGGCGACTGGAAATTGATCAGCCAGTTGCAACTTAAAGGCCGCGATTTCCTGGTGCTTAATTTACCCGTGGAAGAGGGCGAAGCCTCGCCTGCGCATAGCCAGGCTCCGCACGCTATTTTCTGCCTGGCGTTGATGGTGGCGCTGATGCTGACCGATGAAATTCCCAATACCATTGCCGCTATTATTGCCTGTTTGCTGATGGGTAAATTCCGCTGTATCGATATGGAAAGTGCTTATAAAGCGGTGCATTGGCCAAGCATCATCTTGATTGTCGGCATGATGCCGTTTGCGCTTGCGCTGCAAAAAACGGGTGGGGTGAACTTGATTGTGGATGGGTTGATGCGTCTGGGGGGCGGCTACGGCCCGCACTTGATGCTGATCTGCCTGTTCGTGATGTGCGCTGCAATTGGGCTATTTATCTCAAATACCGCCACCGCCGTGTTAATGGCACCTATCGCGCTGGCGGCGGCAAAATCAATGGGTGTTTCGCCTTATCCCTTTGCGATGATTGTCGCACTTGCTGCCTCTGCTGCGTTTATGACTCCGGTATCTTCACCGGTTAATACGCTCGTTCTGGGGCCGGGAAATTATAAGTTCAGCGATTTTGTGAAGATGGGCGTGCCATTTACGGTGATTGTGATGGTAGTAAGCGTGGTGATGGTGCCGATGCTGTTCCCATTCTAATACCCCTCATACTTGAAGCCGCATCTTTGTTGGCTGCGTTCACAAACCCCAGTCACTTACTTTTGTAAGCTCCTGGGGATTTACTCTCTTGCCACCTTGATGCCACTCCAATTATTTTGGGTATAAACTAAAGCGGTGAATCCTGGCTAATCTCATCGAGTGACAGCTGGAAGCTCGGAACAAATACCTTCATGAAATAGTCCATCTCTTCGCTGTGGCGGTCCGCCAGCGTTTTCTCGAGGCGGCTTTTCGCCAGCAAAAACTCGTTATTTCCAGCAGACAGTTCTTCCAGACATTTCAGATAGGCGCATAGCGCATCAGCCTGCTTCACGATGGCTCTTTCTTCATCGCTGCTCTGATGCTCATCAATCAGCGGCGCCCAGATATCGCGTAACTCTTCCGGTACCATATCAATCAGTTTCTGCTGCGCAATTTTCTCGATGGCTTTGTATTCGTGCGCAATCTGCGAGTTGAAATACTTTACGGGAGTGGGCAAATCGCCGGTTAAAACTTCGCTGGCGTCATGATACATCGCCAACAGCGCAACATGTTCGGCGTTAATTTGCCCGTTAAATTTACGGTTTTTAATCACTGCCAGGGCATGAGCGACCATCGCGACTTGTAAGCTATGCTCCGAAACATTTTCGGTACGCACATTACGCATCAGCGGCCAACGATTGATTAATTTCAGACGTGAAAGGTGGGCGAAGAAATGGCTCTGGCTCATAGGTACACTCGGTGTCTACTACAAAGAAAACCATTGTGCAGGGGGGCAGGGGAAGATGCAAACATCTCCCCCCTCAAGGTTTACTGGTGGTAGTGTCCCAGGAAGCGGCCAAATTTATTGATCGCCATTTCCAGTTCGTCAACGCGCGGTAAAGTCACAATACGCACGTGATCCGGCCACGGCCAGTTAAATGCAGTTCCCTGAACCAACAGCACTTTTTCTTGCAGCAAGAAATCCAGCACCATTTTTTGGTCATCATGGATGTTAAAACGTTTCGCATCGATTTTCGGGAACATATACAGCGCACCGCGTGGCTTCACACACGAGACACCCGGGATATCGTTAATCAATTCCCATGCGCGATTGCGTTGCTCATACAGACGCCCGCCAGGCGCGATAAATTCGCTGATACTCTGATAGCCGCCGAGTGCCGTCTGGATCGCATGTTGCGCCGGAACGTTGGCGCACAGGCGCATCGACGCCAGCATTTCCAGACCTTCAATGTAGCCTTTAGCGTGTTTTTTCGGTCCGTTCAGTACCATCCAGCCCTGACGGAAGCCCGCGACACGGTAAGTTTTGGACAAACCATTAAAGGTGACAGTCAGTAAATCAGGTGCGAGAGCAGCAATCGAATGGTGCTGCGCTTCGTCGTAAAGAATCTTGTCGTAAATTTCATCAGCAAAAATAATTAAATTATGCTGACGAGCGATCTCCACGATTTCCAGTAGCAGTTCTTTAGAGTAGACCGCGCCGGTTGGGTTGTTCGGGTTAATAATCACAATCCCGCGAGTACGAGGTGTGATTTTTGCTCGAATATCATCAAGATCCGGGAACCAATCGGAAGACTCATCACATAAATAATGAACAGCTTTACCGCTGGAAAGTGATACTGCCGCCGTCCATAATGGGTAATCCGGAGCAGGGACCAGCATCTCATCGCCGCTATTGAGCAAGGCTTGCATGGATTGAACAATCAGCTCAGAGACACCGTTCCCGATATAGATGTCTTCAACCGTCACATCCCGTATGTCACGAGCCTGATAATGCTGCATGATGGCTTTGCGTGCGGAGTAAAGTCCTTTTGAGTCGCAGTAACCTTGCGCCGTAGGCAGGTTACGAATCACATCGACAAGAATTTCATCCGGCGCATCAAAACCAAATGGCGCAGGGTTGCCGATATTCAGTTTGAGGACTTTATTCCCTTCTTCTTCAAGGCGTTTTGCCTCTTTAAGCACGGGGCCACGGATGTCGTAACAGACGTTATCAAGTTTGCTGGATTTTTCGATAGGGGACATGAACCTGACCTTAAATGTTAGCGTCACTTCCTGCCGTGGAAGCGACCAGGCATCAATGTACTCCTGCCACGCGCAGATTTGAAGGTGGGCGAAGCGCTGAACTGTAATTAATCTTCTGATTTTTTGAGATAGTGATAAAGCCAGGTGGGTGAGGTTTTTGCAGTATTATATATCGTTAAAAATGTATTTTACAATTAAAAATATAACAAAATGAAGTGTTTTTGAGTCTGTTAACTCCCTCTGAGGGTGGTGTTGCAGCAGGTAATGCTGTGTTAATTGCGAATTTAATTGAGTAATAGTTAAGGAAAATTGAATATTCATGCTTAAGGTTAAAATGAATACATTAGAGTGAGTTAATAATATGTATAAAAAATAACAACCGATATAATTAATATAAACAGTTAATAGAGTTGAATTTCTTCTCATTTTACCTTGAAAGAAAATGTCCAATTTTGGTTATAATTGACAGAAGAAAGAATTAAAAAAGAGAATGAGATCAGATAATTCGCAACAAAAGTTATGAGATGGGACGATTTGCGGTAAGATAACCTACAGTTAATGGTAGGTGTTTCTTGTTGAATATTACGCAACTCTATGTTTTGTTGTGGGTTCGTGTGTAGTAATCACGCCCGGTTAATTACCCTTGTTGCGTAGTAACATTAAGAAGATTTTCATCAGTCATACACTCGTTGTTGTTGTGCATCGAATAAATAAAACTCATTATTGAAGTGGATTTACAATAATTACTCAGTTTTAATTTACGCGACTAGTACGTTAAGACGAATGTTTGTATGTTGTTTACGCCAGTATAATAACTCCCGGAATACGCGCTGCACATTATTGGTGCGCGTCGACCAGGGTTAGTGAAAATAAAAAAGTCAGAGCGACTGTCAGGATGATGGTGCAGCCCTACGGGGACGTTCTGTAAAAGGGAATTGCTTTATCTTTTTGATAAATCACAGCAATAAAACTAAGGCAGACTCGTAAGAGCAACCTACTAGTGAAAAAATTATGATTAACGCAAATCGTCCGATATTAAATCTCGACCTCGATCTGCTAAGGACTTTTGTTGCCGTAGCGGATCTCAATACCTTTGCTGCGGCGGCAGTTGCGGTGTGCCGTACTCAATCGGCAGTAAGCCAGCAGATGCAGCGTCTTGAACAGTTAGTAGGGAAAGAGCTTTTTGCCCGTCATGGCCGTAATAAGCTACTGACAGAGCATGGAATCCAGCTTCTGGGATACGCGCGAAAAATTCTGCGTTTCAATGATGAAGCTTGCACCTCGCTGATGTTTAGTAATTTGCAGGGCGTGCTGACCATCGGCGCCTCTGATGAAACAGCGGATACTATTCTGCCATTCCTGCTTAATCGGATAAGTTCCGTTTATCCAAAGCTTGCATTGGATGTGCGTGTTAAACGTAATCCGTTCATGATTGAAATGCTCAACCAGCAGGAAGTTGACTTAGTTGTTACTACAGCGAAGCCTGTGCATTTTGAAT
Organism: Buttiauxella agrestis; assembly: GCF_900446255.1. Classification (NCBI taxonomy): domain Bacteria; kingdom Pseudomonadati; phylum Pseudomonadota; class Gammaproteobacteria; order Enterobacterales; family Enterobacteriaceae; genus Buttiauxella; species Buttiauxella agrestis. Next base: position 1,414,688 of record NZ_UIGI01000001.1, read on the forward strand.
CCATTGTTTTACGCACTTCACCGACGTTATGGTATTGCGCGGCAGATTATGTCTTCCAGAAAGGTGAAACCGTGCCTCTGGTGATGCTCGACGATCCGAGTCCTTACCGGGATATGATGCTGGAGCATTTGAATGCAGAGCGCATTCCGTGGCGTATAGCCTATGTTGCTTCCACACTTTCAGCGGTACGTGCGGCCGTTAAAGCAGGCCTGGGTGTTACCGCTCGTCCTGTTGAAATGATGAGTCCTGAGTTGCGCGTGCTCGGTAGCGCTGATGGCTTACCCGTGATGCCAGAGACCCAATATCTGTTGTGCCGCAATATGCAAACGACCAATGATTTGGCGCAGGCTATTTTTAGTGCGCTGGAATCCAACCCAAATCCCTATCGTTATTTGGCTTCATCAGATGAAGATGATGGCACTGTGTTAATGGAACGCGATTTCGAGTAACGCATGGCAGGTTGTTGGTAACAAAATATGAAATTCGAAAACAGGTCACTGAGTTTGTTTTTTGGCTCAGCGGCTTGTTTTTTAATCAATGCAAGATAAGTTTATTGCTGTTTTGTAAAAACATGTTTTAAAACAAACCACTCCGCACCTCCCTCACTGACTGCCTTCATCCAACGTCTTCTGAATCAACTCGTGTTTAAATGTTAAAAAATAGGCCGCAATGTTGTTGGTTTTTGATATGGATTAACAAAAGCGTGTCTCAGATCAAGAAAATACTCCCTATAGGGGGGATGAATAGTTGAGATTTCCTGCCAAAATAGAACAGTAGTTATTTTTTTCCAGCATTACGGACACGATTCACCATCAATAATACCGAGTTAATCACTCGGCGTTACTAACGTTTAAGGCACTAAATGTTAATGAAGGTGGTGTCATGTAAATTAATGTGTGGATACTTTTGTTAAAGTTGACAAAAGGTTATAGAAAGGAGTAAAAAACCCCATCAATTTGCTGGTAAAGTTTTGATTCCAGCAGTTATTGTAAGGTTTATTGTTCCTCCCCATGAATCGATGTGGTGTTCATCTGCCAGCAAGAGTAGAGACTTTGGCGCCACTTTTGATGAGTAAGCAATGAGTATGTCAACATCCACTGAAGTTATCGCTCACCATTGGGCGTTCGCAGTTTTTCTTATTGTTGCCATTGGCCTGTGTTGCGTAATGCTTCTCGGGGCCTGGTTCCTTGGCGGGAGAGCTAAGGGTCGGCACAAAAACACTCCCTTCGAGTCAGGTATCGACTCAGTTGGTACAGCGCGCTTACGTCTATCCGCCAAGTTTTACCTGGTCGCCATGTTCTTCGTCATCTTCGACGTGGAAGCCTTGTATCTCTATGCGTGGTCAGTGTCCATCCGTGAAAGTGGATGGGTAGGCTTCGTCGAGGCCGCAATTTTCATTTTAGTGTTACTGGCAGGCTTGGTGTATCTGGTGCGTATTGGCGCGCTTGACTGGACACCTGCGCGTTCGCGCCGTGCCCAAATCAACCCGGAAACCGACAGTATCACTAACCGTCAGCAGTAACAGCGAGGCAATAAGATGGACTATACGCTCACCCGCATAGACCCCGACGGTGAGAACGACCGTTACCCCCTGCAAAAACAGGAGATCGTAACCGATCCTCTTGACCAAGAAATCAACCGTAGCGTGTACATGGGCAAGCTCGAACATGCCATGCACGATATGGTGAACTGGGGTCGTAAAAACTCAATTTGGCCTTATAACTTTGGCCTTTCTTGCTGCTACGTTGAGATGGTGACCTCGTTTACCGCCGTGCATGACGTGGCACGTTTTGGTGCCGAAGTATTGCGTGCTTCTCCGCGTCAGGCTGACCTGATGGTTATTGCAGGAACCTGCTTCACCAAAATGGCTCCCGTCATTCAGCGTCTTTATGACCAAATGCTCGAACCAAAATGGGTCATTTCAATGGGTGCGTGCGCCAACTCCGGCGGCATGTACGACATCTATTCCGTGGTGCAGGGTGTGGATAAATTCCTGCCGGTTGATGTTTACATCCCTGGCTGCCCGCCGCGTCCGGAAGCGTATATGCAGGCTCTGATGCTGCTGCAAGAATCCATTGGTAAAGAACGTCGTCCGCTCTCGTGGGTGGTTGGCGATCAAGGTGTGTATCGCGCCAATATGCAATCCGAGCGCGAACGTAAACGTGGTGAGCGTATTGCTGTCACCAACTTGCGGACGCCAGACGAGATTTAATTTGCGCCTGTGGTTGGCGTGAGTTTACTTCGCATATCAATAATATTAGCGCGAAGCCGCTGACCAACAGTCACCACAGTACCATTTGCAATGGTGAGAATTATGACCGATTTAACTGCGCATGATGCCAACCAGCAAGCCTGGCAAACCCGTGACCATCTTGATGATCCGGTTATTGGCGAACTGCGTAACCGTTTTGGGCCGGATGCCTTCACTGTTCAGCCAACCCGCACTGGTGTTCCGGTGGCCTGGGTTAAGCGTGAACAATTACTGGAAGTTGTCGATTTCCTGAAAAGACTGCCAAAACCTTACGTCATGCTATTTGACTTGCATGGTATGGATGAGCGTCTTCGTACTCACCGCGACGGTTTACCGGCCGCGGATTTTTCCGTTTTCTACCACCTGATTTCTATCGATCGCAATCGCGACATCATGCTCAAGGTGGCGCTGTCTGAAAACGACCTGAACGTACCAACGATAACCAAACTGTTCCCTAACGCGAACTGGTATGAGCGTGAAACATGGGAAATGTTTGGCATCACCTTTAATGGGCACCCGCACCTGACGCGCATCATGATGCCGCCAACGTGGGAAGGCCATCCGCTGCGTAAAGACTACCCGGCGCGCGCCACCGAGTTCGATCCGTTTGAATTGACTAAACAGAAAGAAGACCTCGAGATGGAAGCGCTGACCTTCAAGCCTGAAGATTGGGGCATGAAGCGCAGCAGTGAACATGAAGACTTCATGTTCCTGAACCTCGGTCCTAACCACCCATCTGCTCACGGCGCATTCCGTATTGTCCTGCAACTCGACGGTGAAGAAATTGTCGATTGCGTTCCGGACATCGGGTATCACCACCGTGGCGCTGAGAAAATGGGTGAGCGTCAGTCCTGGCATAGCTACATTCCTTACACCGACCGTATCGAGTATCTCGGCGGTTGCGTAAACGAAATGCCCTACGTGCTGGCGGTCGAAAAACTGGCGGGTATCAAGGTTCCTGAACGCGTAGACGTTATCCGCGTCATGCTGTCTGAACTGTTCCGTATCAACAGCCACCTGCTGTACATCTCCACGTTTATTCAGGACGTGGGCGCGATGACTCCGGTGTTCTTCGCCTTTACCGACCGTCAGAAAATCTATGACCTGGTCGAAGCGATTACCGGTTTCCGTATGCACCCGGCCTGGTTCCGTATCGGCGGTGTAGCACATGACTTGCCAAACGGTTGGGAACGTCTGCTTAAAGAGTTCCTCGACTGGATGCCGAAACGTCTGGATTCCTACGAGAAAGCTGCGCTGCGCAACACCATCCTGAAAGGCCGTTCTCAGGGCGTTGCTGCGTATGGCAAGAAAGAAGCGCTGGAGTGGGGCACTACCGGTGCTGGCTTGCGTGCTACTGGTGTCGATTTCGATATCCGTAAAGCTCGCCCTTACTCTGGTTATGAAAACTTCGACTTCGAAATTCCGGTCGGCGGTGGCATCAGCGACTGCTACACCCGCGTGATGTTGAAAGTTGAAGAACTTCGCCAGAGCTTGCGCATTCTTGATCAGTGCCTGAAAAACATGCCTGCTGGCCCGTTCAAAGCTGACCATCCGCTGACAACGCCGCCGCCGAAAGAGCGCACGCTGCAACATATCGAGACCCTGATCACTCACTTCCTGCAAGTTTCGTGGGGCCCGGTCATGCCGGCTAACGAATCCTTCCAGATGATTGAGGCGACGAAAGGGATTAACAGTTACTACCTGACCAGCGACGGCAGCACCATGAGCTACCGTACCCGCATCCGCACCCCGAGCTTTGCGCACTTGCAGCAAATCCCGTCGGCGATTCGTGGCAGCCTGGTTTCTGACCTGATTGTCTATCTGGGTAGTATCGATTTTGTAATGTCTGATGTGGATCGCTAACTATGCACGATAAACAACAACCCCAGGCCGAAGCTTTTGAATTGAGTGCGGCCGAGCGTGATGCGATTGAGCACGAAAAACATCATTACGAAGATGCTCGCGCAGCGTCTATCGAAGCGCTGAAAATTGTACAGAAACAGCGTGGCTGGGTGCCAGACGGCGCTATTTATGCCATCGCTGACGTGCTGGGCATTCCTGCCAGTGACGTAGAAGGTGTTGCGACTTTCTATAGCCAGATTTTCCGCCAGCCGGTGGGCCGCCACGTTATCCGCTATTGCGATAGCGTGGTTTGCCATATTACGGGCTACCAGGGCATTCAGTCGGCTATCGAAGCAAAACTGAGCATCAAACCGGGTCAAACCACGTTTGATGGTCGCTTTACCCTGCTGCCAACTTGCTGTCTGGGCAACTGCGACAAAGGGCCGACCATGATGATTGATGATGACACTCACAGCCATCTGACGCCGGAAGCGATCCCTGATTTGCTGGAGCAGTACAAATGAAAACAGTAATTCGTACTGCCGAAACCCACCCGCTGACCTGGCGGTTGCGTGATGACAAACAGCCGGTCTGGCTGGATGAATATCGCAGCAAAAACGGCTACGAAGGTGCTCGTCTGGCGTTGACTGGCCTTGCACCAGATGAAGTCGTTAACCGTGTTAAAGACGCTGGCCTGAAAGGGCGTGGCGGCGCAGGCTTCTCCACGGGTTTGAAGTGGAGCCTGATGCCTAAAGACGAGTCCATGAACATCCGTTACCTGCTGTGTAACGCCGATGAAATGGAACCGGGCACCTATAAAGACCGCTTGCTGATGGAGCAACTGCCGCACCTTTTGGTGGAAGGCATGTTGATTTCTGCGTTCGCGCTCAAAGCGTATCGCGGCTACATCTTCCTGCGTGGCGAATACATCGAAGCGGCTGTGCATCTGCGCCGTGCGATTGCTGAAGCCACCGAAGCGGGCCTGCTTGGCAAAAATATTCTCGGTTCTGGTTTTGATTTTGAACTGATCGTGCACACCGGTGCCGGGCGTTATATCTGTGGTGAAGAAACCGCGCTGATTAACTCCCTCGAAGGCCGCCGCGCGAATCCACGTTCAAAACCGCCATTCCCTGCGTCAAGCGGCGTCTGGGGTAAACCGACCTGCGTTAACAACGTCGAAACGCTGTGTAACGTCCCGGCGATTCTTGCTGATGGCGTGGAGTGGTACCAGGGCATTTCTACCAGCAAAGATGCCGGTACTAAGCTGATGGGCTTCTCGGGTCGTGTGAAAAATCCTGGCGTTTGGGAATTACCGTTCGGCACCACGGCACGTGAAATCCTCGAGGAGTATGCGGGCGGTATGCGTGATGGACTTAAATTCAAAGCCTGGCAGCCGGGTGGGGCAGGGACTGACTTCCTGACCGAATCACACCTCGATTTACCGATGGAATTCGAAAGCATCGGCAAAGCAGGCAGCCGTTTAGGTACCGCACTGGCGATGGCCGTAGACCATGAAATTGGTATGGTTCCGTTGGTTCGTAACCTGGAAGAGTTCTTTGCCCGCGAATCTTGTGGCTGGTGTACACCGTGCCGTGACGGTTTGCCGTGGAGCGTAAAAATTCTGCGTGCGCTTGAGCGTGGCGAAGGCCAGCCAGGGGATATCGAAACACTTGAGCAACTGTGTCGATTCCTTGGTCCAGGTAAAACCTTCTGTGCGCATGCGCCAGGTGCGGTTGAGCCATTGCAGAGCGCGATTAAATATTTCCGCGAAGAATTCGAAGCAGGCATTGCCAAACAAGATTTCGGTAACACCCGTGCCATTAGTGGCATTCAGCCGAACTTGTTAAAAGCACGCTGGTGATATCTGCGCCGATAAAGGTGCAGGTAAGAAAAATTTTATAATTAACTGGAAGCATGCTGACTATGGCTACGATTCATGTAGACGGCAAAGAATATGAGGTAAACGGGTCAGACAACCTGCTACAAGCATGTCTGTCACTCGGCCTCGATATTCCTTATTTTTGCTGGCACCCGGCGCTAGGCAGCGTCGGTGCTTGCCGCCAGTGCGCGGTGAAGCAATATCAGAACGCAGAAGATCTTCGTGGCCGCCTGGTGATGTCTTGTATGACACCGGCCTCGGACGGCACGTTCATCTCTATTGATGACGGTGAAGCAAAAGAATTCCGTGAAAGCGTTGTGGAATGGTTGATGACCAACCACCCACACGACTGCCCGGTTTGTGAAGAAGGCGGCAACTGCCACTTGCAGGATATGACGGTCATGACCGGTCATAGCTTCCGCCGCTATCGCTTCACCAAACGTACTCACCGTAATCAGGATCTCGGCCCGTTCATCTCTCACGAAATGAACCGCTGTATCGCCTGTTACCGCTGCGTGCGTTACTACAAAGACTACGCTGACGGCACCGACTTAGGTGTTTATGGCGCGCACGATAACGTCTACTTCGGTCGCCCGGAAGACGGCACGCTTGAGAGCGAATTCTCCGGTAACCTGGTAGAAATCTGCCCGACCGGCGTGTTCACGGACAAAACTCACTCCGAGCGTTACAACCGTAAGTGGGATATGCAGTTCGCACCGAGCATTTGCCAGCAGTGCAGCATCGGCTGTAACACCAGCCCGGGTGAGCGCTATGGTGAATTGCGTCGTATCGAAAACCGTTATAACGGCACCGTGAACCACTACTTCTTATGTGACCGTGGCCGCTTCGGTTATGGCTACGTCAACCTGAAGGATCGTCCACGTCAGCCGATCCAACGTCGTGGCGACGATCTGATCACCCTGAACGCTGAACAGGCGATGCAGGGAGCGGCGGATATTCTGCGCCAGTCGAAGAAAGTGATCGGTATCGGATCCCCACGTGCCAGCGTTGAAAGCAACTTTGCGCTGCGCGAGCTGGTCGGTGCGGACAACTTCTACACCGGTATCGCAACCGGTGAACAAGCACGCCTGCAACTGATGCTCAAAGTGCTGCAAGAAAGCGGCATTCATACACCGGCACTGCGTGAAATCGAATCTTACGATGCGGTTCTGGTGCTGGGCGAAGATATTACCCAAACCGGTGCACGTGTTGCGCTGGCTGTGCGTCAGGCCGTGAAAGGCAAAGCGCGTGAAATGGCAGCGGCACAGAAAGTGGCTGACTGGCAGATTGCCGCAATCCTGAACATTGGCCAGCACGCCAAACACCCACTGTTTGTCACCAACATCGACAGCACTCGTCTGGACGATATCGCCGCGTGGACTTACCGTGCGCCGGTTGAAGATCAGGCGCGTCTGGGCTTCGCAATCGCCAACGCGCTGGACAGCAACTCTCCAGCAGTTGAATTGGATCGTGACCTGAAAAACAAAGTCGACGTTATCGTGCAAGCGCTGGCGGGTGCGAAAAAACCATTGATCGTATCCGGTACTAACGCCGGTAGCGAAGCGGTGATTCAGGCGGCAGCCAACGTGGCTAAAGCACTGAAAGGCCGTGGTGCCGATGTCGGTATCACTATGGTCGCTCGCGCGGTTAACAGCTTAGGTCTCGGCATGATTGGCGGCGGCTCGCTGGAAGAAGCGTTAAGTGAGCTGGAAAGCGGTGCGGCCGATGCGGTCGTGGTGCTGGAAAACGATCTGCACCGCCATGCTTCAGCGGCGCGTGTTGACGCAGCACTGAGCAAAGCGCCGCTGGTAATGGTTATTGACCATCAGCGCACCGCGATTATGGACAAAGCCCACCTGGTGCTGTCCACCGCAAGCTTTGCTGAAAGCGACGGTACCGTGATTAACAACGAAGGCCGCGCACAGCGTTTCTTCCAGGTTTATGACCCGTCTTACTACGACCATTCAGTGGTGATGCTCGAAAGCTGGCGCTGGTTGCACTCTCTGCACAGCACGGTTCAAAGCCGTGAAGTGGACTGGACGCAACTCGACCACGTTATCGATGCGTGCGTGAAAGCGCTGCCGCAACTGGCCGGAATTAAAGATGCGGCACCAGATGCCAGCTTCCGTATTCGTGGTCAGAAACTGTCGCGTTCACCAATCCGCTCCAGTGGTCGTACGGCGATGCGCGCGAACATCAGCGTGCATGAACCGCGCCAGCCGCAGGATAAAGACACCATGTTTGCCTTCTCTATGGAAGGGAGCAACAGTCCGTCGGCAAATCGCCAGCAAATTCCATTTGCATGGGCACCAGGCTGGAACTCACCGCAGGCATGGAACAAATTCCAGGCCGAAGTGGGTGGCAAACTGCGTCATGGCGATCCGGGTGTACGTCTGATTGAAGCGTCCGAAACGGGGATTGATTACTTCACCGACGTGCCGGAAATCTTCCATGCCGAAGAAGGGAAATGGCGTATCGCGCCTTACTACCATCTGTTTGGCAGCGATGAAATGTCCCAGCGTTCTCCGATATTCCAGAGCCGCATGGCCGAGCCGTACATCAAGCTCAATCCGGCAGACGCTGCAAAACTGGGCGTGAATGCGGGAAGCCTGATTTCGTTTAGTTACGAAGGCCAGACGTTGAGTCTGCCGCTGCAACTTTCCGAAGGTCTGGCAGCAGGGCAGGTTGGTTTACCGATGGGGATGCCTGGCATTGCTCCGGTACTGGCGGGTGCTCGTCTTGAAAATCTCCAGGAGGCTGGCCAATGAGTTGGTTAACACCGGATGTTATCGACATTCTGCTGAGCATTCTTAAAGCGGTCGTGATCCTGCTGGTAGTAGTGACTTGCGGCGCGTTCATGAGCTTTGGTGAACGTCGTTTGCTGGGCCTGTTCCAGAACCGTTACGGACCGAACCGTGTTGGCTGGGGCGGTTCGCTCCAGTTAGTCGCGGACATGATCAAGATGTTCTTTAAAGAAGACTGGACCCCGCGCTTTGCGGACCGCGTCATCTTTACCCTGGCACCGATGATTGCTTTCACCTCGATGCTGCTGGCCTTTGCGATTGTGCCAGTCAGCCCGAGCTGGGTGGTTGCCGACCTGAACATTGGTATCTTGTTCTTCCTGATGCTGGCGGGTCTGGCGGTGTACGCCGTACTGTTTGCTGGCTGGTCAAGTAACAACAAATACTCACTGCTCGGCGCGATGCGTGCTTCGGCACAAACGCTGAGCTATGAAGTGTTCCTCGGTCTGTCGCTGATGGGCGTTGTGGCGCAAGCGGGTTCGTTCAATATGGGCGATATCGTCGATAACCAGGCGAACCTGTGGAACGTGATCCCGCAGTTCTTTGGCTTTATCACTTTCGCTATCGCAGGCGTTGCGGTTTGTCACCGTCACCCGTTTGACCAACCGGAAGCAGAGCAAGAGCTGGCCGATGGTTATCACATCGAATATTCAGGCATGAAATTCGGTCTGTTCTTCGTCGGTGAATACATCGGTATCGTCACCGTTTCAGCGATGATCGTGACCCTGTTCTTTGGTGGCTGGCATGGCCCGTGGTTACCGCCGTTCATCTGGTTCGCACTGAAAACTGCGTTCTTCATGATGATGTTCATTTTGATTCGTGCTTCATTGCCTCGTCCGCGTTATGACCAGGTGATGTCCTTCGGCTGGAAAATTTGCCTGCCGTTGACACTGGTCAATCTGCTGGTGACCGCCGCGGTCATTCTCTATCAGGCACCATAAGGGGTGAAAAAACCATGACATTGAAAGAGTTAGCGGTTGGTTTCGGCACCCAGGTACGCAGTATCTGGATGATCGGTCTGCATGCGTTTGCCAAACGCGAAACGCAGATGTATCCGGAAGAGCCAGTCTATTTACCGCCGCGCTACCGTGGCCGCATCGTGTTAACGCGCGATCCGGACGGCTCTGAGCGCTGCGTAGCCTGTAACCTGTGTGCGGTAGCCTGCCCGGTAGCCTGTATCTCTTTGCAAAAAGCAGAAACAAAAGATGGCCGCTGGTATCCAGAATTCTTCCGCATCAACTTCTCGCGCTGCATCTTCTGTGGCCTGTGCGAAGAAGCGTGCCCAACCACCGCGATTCAGCTGACTCCAGACTTCGAGCTGGGTGAGTTTAAGCGCCAGGATTTGGTGTACGAAAAAGAGGACCTGTTGATCTCCGGTCCGGGCAAATACCCGGAATATAACTTCTACCGGATGGCAGGTATGGCAATCGACGGCAAAGATAAGGGCGAAGCGGAAAACGAAGCCAAGCCTATCGACGTCAAAGGCCTATTACCTTAAAGGAGCAAGGCAATGGAATTCGCTTTTTATATTTGCGCAATCATCGCGGTTGGGACCACCTTACGGGTGATCACACATACCAACCCGGTGCATGCCTTGCTGTATCTGATCATCTCGCTGCTGGCAATCTCCGGGGTGTTTTTCTCCCTGGGAGCGTACTTCGCCGCAGCGCTTGAGATTATCGTTTACGCCGGTGCCATCATGGTGCTGTTCGTCTTCGTGGTCATGATGCTTAACCTTGGTGGCTCGGTTGTTGAACAAGAGCGCCAATGGCTGAAACCACAACTGTGGATTGGGCCTGGTGTTTTGTCTGCTGTCCTGCTGGCGGTGCTGGTTTACGCGATTCTCGGTCTGAATGACCAGGGTATCGACGGCACCTCAGTGAGTGCAAAAGCGGTAGGTATCGCGCTGTTCGGACCGTACGTTCTGGCAGTGGAATTAGCCTCAATGCTGCTGTTAGCGGGTCTGGTTGTGGCCTTCCACCTGGGTCGTGAAGACCGCCCTGGTGAAGTGCTGAGCAATCGCCAGGCTGACGCGGCTGTGAAAAGAAAAACGGAGGAGCACGTATGATTCCGCTGCAACATGGACTAATCCTTGCTGCCATTTTGTTCGTTCTTGGGCTGACTGGCCTGGTGATTCGTCGCAACCTGCTTTTCATGTTGATTAGCCTGGAAGTGATGATTAACGCCGCGGCGCTCGCGTTTGTGGTCGCCGGGAGTTATTGGGGCCAGGCTGACGGCCAGGTGATGTATATTCTCGCGATTAGCTTAGCTGCCGCCGAAGCCAGTATTGGCCTCGCGCTGTTATTGCAGCTCCATCGTCGTCGCCAGAGCCTGAATATCGATTCAGTAAGTGAGATGCGTGGATGAACCTTCTCTGGTTAACCATTCTTTTGCCTTTTATTGGCTTTTTATTGTTGGCGTTCTCTCGTGGCCGTTGGTCAGAAAACCTTTCTGCCACGGTTGGAGTTGGCTCAATCGGCCTTGCGGCGTTAGTCACCGCGATTGTCGGCGTTGATTTCTTCAACAACGGGCAACAAGCCTTCACGCAGCCTCTGTGGACCTGGATGTCAGTCGGTGATTTCAATATCGGCTTTAATCTGATCCTCGACGGTTTGTCACTGACCATGCTGTCTGTGGTGACGGGCGTTGGCTTCCTGATCCACATGTACGCTTCCTGGTATATGCGCGGCGAAGAGGGCTACTCCCGCTTCTTCGCCTACACCAACTTGTTTATTGCGAGCATGGTCGTTCTGGTGCTTGGCGATAACCTGTTGCTGATGTATCTCGGTTGGGAAGGCGTGGGTCTGTGCTCGTATCTGCTGATTGGTTTCTACTACACCGATCCGAAGAACGGCGCGGCGGCCATGAAAGCGTTCGTTGTGACCCGCGTGGGCGACGTGTTCCTCGCTTTCGCACTGTTCATTCTTTACAACGAACTGGGCACGCTGAACTTCCGTGAAATGGTTGAACTGGCACCGCAGCACTTTGCGGCTGGCAACCAAATGCTGATGTGGGCAACCCTGATGCTGTTAGGCGGCGCGGTAGGTAAATCTGCGCAGTTGCCTTTACAGACCTGGCTTGCGGATGCAATGGCTGGCCCAACGCCAGTTTCAGCGCTGATCCACGCGGCAACCATGGTTACCGCAGGTGTCTACCTGATTGCGCGTACTCACGGCCTGTTCCTGTTAACACCTGAAGTGCTGCATTTGGTGGGTATCGTAGGTGCAGTGACGCTGGTGATGGCAGGCTTTGCGGCACTGGTGCAAACCGATATCAAACGTGTGCTCGCGTACTCGACCATGAGCCAGATTGGCTACATGTTCCTGGCACTGGGCGTACAAGCGTGGGATGCGGCGATTTTCCACCTGATGACGCACGCTTTCTTCAAAGCGTTGCTGTTCCTGTCGTCTGGTTCGGTGATTCTTGCCTGCCACCACGAACAAAACATCTTCAAAATGGGTGGCCTGCGTAAGTCCATTCCGCTGGTGTATATCTGCTTCCTGGTCGGCGGTGCTGCGTTGTCTGCTCTGCCAATCATTACTGCGGGCTTCTTCAGTAAAGATGAGATTCTGGCCGGTGCGATGGCAAATGGTCATATGAACCTGATGGTTGCAGGTCTGGTCGGTGCGTTTATGACCTCGCTGTATACCTTCCGTATGATCTTCATCGTCTTCCACGGTAAAGAGCAGATTCACGCGCATGCGCTTAAAGGCATCACTCACCACCTGCCGCTGATTGTGCTGCTGGTGTTGTCCACTTTCGTGGGGGCAATGATTGTTCCGCCATTAGCGGGCGTCCTGCCAGCGACCACAGAGCTTGCTCATGGTAGCGTGCTGACGCTGGAGATTACTTCAGGCGTTGTGGCTATCGCCGGCATCCTGATTGCAGCATGGCTGTGGCTGGGCAAACGCACTCTGGTGACCGCCATTGCTAACAGCGCACCGGGCCGCTTCTTCGGTACCTGGTGGTTCCATGCCTGGGGCTTCGATTGGCTGTATGACAAAGTCTTTGTTAAGCCATTCCTCGGTATCGCCTGGTTGATTAAGAGCGATCCGCTGAATTCACTGATGAACATTCCGGCAGTTCTTTCCCGCTTTGCAGGTCGCGGTCTGTTGGTGAGCGAGAACGGTTATCTTCGCTGGTATGTGGCATCAATGAGTATCGGCGCGGTGGTTGTTCTGGGCTTGCTGCTGGTCTTGCGCTAAGTATTTAAGAGTTAAGTGAATTTTCTCTGAGAATTCGTTGAAAATTAGGTCCTGAAAAACAGGCGTCATCGGCGAAGTCAGACTAAACACCGCCAGCGCGGAGCAACCGGAGCGTACTTGAGTACGTGAGGATTGCGAGCACTGTCGGGGTTCGGTATGACGAGCAAGATAGCCTGAACTGGACTTTAACAAGGATATTTATTGCCATGCTATTACCCTGGCTGATACTAATCCCCTTTATTGGCGGCTTCCTCTGCTGGCAGACTGAACGTTTCGGCGTAAAAGTGCCGCGTTGGATCGCGCTGGTAACGATGGGGCTGACACTGGCTCTCTCTTTGCAACTGTGGTTAGCCGGTGGCTACACACTGACGCAATCCGCAGGTTTGCCGCAGTGGCAGTCTGAATTTGTTTTGCCGTGGATCCCACGCTTTGGGATTGAAATCCATCTGGCGTTGGATGGCCTGTCACTGCTGATGGTGGTCCTCACCGGTCTGCTCGGCGTGCTGGCGGTACTCTGTTCCTGGAATGAAATCGAAAAATATCAGGGCTTTTTCCACCTCAACCTGATGTGGATCCTCGGTGGCGTTATCGGCGTGTTCCTTGCCATCGACATGTTCCTGTTCTTCTTCTTCTGGGAAATGATGCTGGTGCCGATGTACTTCCTGATTGCACTGTGGGGCCACAAAGCCTCCGACGGGAAGACGCGTATCACCGCTGCGACCAAGTTCTTCATCTACACCCAGGCAAGCGGCCTGGTGATGTTGATTGCCATTCTTGGTCTGGTGTTCGTGCATTACAACTCAACCGGCGTCTGGACATTTAACTACGAGCAATTGCTGCACACTGAAATGTCCAGCAGCGTTCAATGGTTACTGATGCTGGGCTTCTTCATTGCGTTTGCGGTGAAAATGCCAGTGGTTCCATTGCACGGTTGGCTACCCGATGCGCACTCCCAGGCACCGACGGCGGGTTCTGTTGACCTCGCAGGTATCTTGCTGAAAACCGCGGCCTACGGTCTGCTGCGTTTCGCACTGCCGCTGTTCCCGGAAGCGTCTGCTGAGTTTGCACCTATCGCGATGTGGCTGGGTGTCATCGGTATCTTCTACGGCGCGTGGATGGCCTTCGCACAAACCGACATCAAACGTCTGATTGCTTATACCTCCGTTTCCCACATGGGCTTCGTGTTGATTGCCATTTATACCGGCAGCCAACTGGCTTACCAGGGTGCGGTAATTCAGATGATTGCGCACGGTCTTTCTGCGGCCGGTATGTTCATCATCTGTGGTCAGATTTACGAGCGTCTGCACACTCGTGATATGCGTCTGATGGGTGGCCTGTGGAACAAAATTAAATGGCTGCCAGGTCTGTCGCTGTTCTTTGCAGTGGCAACGCTGGGTATGCCGGGTACCGGTAACTTCGTTGGCGAATTTATGATTCTGTTCGGCAGCTACCGTGTCGTGCCAATGATTACGATTATCTCGACCTTCGGTCTGGTCTTTGCCTCTGTATATTCTCTGGCGATGATTCATCGTGCTTACTTCGGTAAAGCGAAAAGTGAAATCAGTGATAAACAACTGGCAGGCATGTCGCTGCGCGAGTTCTTTATCATCCTGTTGCTGGTGGTGTTGTTAGTCCTGTTGGGCTTCTACCCGCAGCCAATTCTGGATACTTCGCATTCCGCGATGAGCAATATTCAGCAGTGGTTTACCAGTTCAATTCCAACTACAAGGCCGTAATTCGCCATGACTATAACTCCTCAACAATTGATCGCGCTGCTACCGCTGCTCGTCGTCGGATTGACGGTGGTGGTTGTGATGCTCTCCATAGCGTGGCGACGCGACCATTTTGTCAATGCAACACTGGCAGTAATCGGCCTGAATGCCGCACTCGTTTCACTGTGGTTTGTTGGCCAGGCTGGCGCAATGGACGTCACGCCGCTGATGCGCGTTGATGGCTATGCGATGCTTTACACCGGTTTGGTTTTGCTGGCGAGCCTTGCGACTTGTACGTTTGCTTATCCGTGGTTGCAAGGTTATACCGACAACCGCGAAGAGTTTTACTTACTGGTATTGATTGCCGCTCTCGGCGGTATTCTGCTGGCTAACGCAAACCACCTGGCCGCGTTGTTCCTCGGTATCGAGCTGATTTCTCTGCCGTTGTTCGGTTTGATTGGTTACGCTTTCCGCCAGAAACGCTCGCTGGAAGCCAGTATCAAATACACTATTCTGTCTGCCGCAGCGTCTTCATTCCTGCTGTTCGGTATGGCGCTGGTGTATGCGGAATCTGGCGACCTGTCGTTTGTGAGCCTCGGTAAGAGCCTCGCCGATAACATGCTGCATGAACCGCTGCTGCTGGCGGGTCTGGGTCTGATGATTGTTGGCCTTGGCTTTAAACTGTCGCTGGTTCCGTTCCACCTGTGGACACCAGACGTTTACCAGGGCGCACCGGCTCCGGTTTCCACCTTCCTGGCCACTGCCAGCAAAATCGCCATCTTTGGTGTGGTGATGCGTCTGTTCCTCTACGCGCCAGTTGGCGATAGCGAAGCAGTGCGTGTGGTGCTGGGGATTATCGCCTTCGCTTCTATCATCGTCGGCAACCTGATGGCGTTGAGCCAGACCAACATCAAGCGCCTGCTGGGTTACTCGTCTATCGCGCACCTGGGTTATCTGCTGGTGGCTCTGATTGCGCTGCAAAGCGGCGATATGTCGATGGAATCCGTTGGTGTGTATCTGGCCGGTTATCTGTTCAGCAGCCTCGGTGCCTTCGGTGTTGTCAGCCTGATGTCCAGCCCGTACCGTGGACCGGATGCTGATTCGCTGTACTCCTACCGTGGTCTGTTCTGGCACAAGCCGATTCTGTCTGCGGTGATGACCGTGATGATGCTGTCTTTGGCGGGTATCCCAATGACACTGGGCTTCATCGGTAAGTTCTACATCATCGCCGTCGGCGTGCAGTCTCACCTATGGTGGCTGACCGGTGCTGTGGTGCTGGGTAGTGCGATTGGTCTTTACTACTATCTGCGTGTGACGGTGAGTTTGTATCTGAACGCACCGCAACAGCCAGGCCGTGATGCGCCAACAAACTGGGCATTTACTGCGGGCGGTGTTGTCGTGCTGATCTCCGCCGTGCTGGTGTTGTTGCTGGGTGTTTACCCGCAACCGCTGATTACGCTGGTGCGTATGGCGACACCGATGATGTAGTTCCAACCCGACCTGTGAAAGGGCTGCCCAACAGGGTGGCCCTTTTTGTTTTATGGGCTTGCTACACTTAAGCGAGCATTTTCAAACGTGCGGAAGCATATCTTGCGCCAGGTAATTAAATATGGAGTTTTATGACCACGCATCTGGTCTGGTTTCGCAATGATCTACGGGTAAATGATAACCTGGCGTTAGCTGCCGCATGTCGTGACCCTCACGCTCGTGTCGTCGGTCTTTTTATTGCCACACCAGAGCAATGGCGGCAGCACGATATGGCGCCGCGTCAGGCCGAGTTTATCTGGCAACACGTGCAAAGTTTGTCTCGCGCACTTGCCCAGCGCGGCGTTGAGTTGCGGATTCATGAAGTGGCTGATTTTAATGACTGCGTTGAATACCTGAAGAGTTTCTGCGAACAGCAACACATCGACGCCCTGTTTTATAACTATCAATACGAACTTAATGAACGCCAGCGTGATGCAGCGGTTGAGAAGGCGCTGGGTCGGGATGTGGTTTGCCAGGGTTTTGATGACAGCGTATTACTGCCGCCCGGCAGCGTCACAACGGGCAATAACGAGATGTACAAAGTCTTCACGCCTTTTAGCAAAGCGTTTATCAAACGCTTGCACGAAGGTTTACCGGAATGTGTTCCGGCGCCGAAAGCACGTGAAATCACATTGCCTAAGCCAGAATTACTCCGCGAATTTGATTATCCCCGCCAGCCAATAGATGAAAGTTTGTTCCCCATCGGCGAACAGCAGGCGATTAACCAACTGCGCCAGTTTTGCCACCAGCCGGTTGCTGATTACGAGCAACAACGGGATTTCCCCGCCATCGACGGGACCAGCCGCTTATCGGCGTATCTGGCGACTGGTGTGCTGTCGCCGCGCCAGTGTTTACATCGTCTGCTAAAAGAACATCCCCAGGCGCTGGAGGGGGGAAGTGGGAGTGTCTGGTTAAACGAATTAATCTGGCGCGAGTTCTATCGCCATTTGCTGGTGGCGTATCCGAAACTTTGTCGCCATCAGCCATTTATCTCATGGACAGACAACGTTGTCTGGCGACAAGATGAATCGCAGTTTCTCGCCTGGCAGCAAGGTAAAACAGGTTTCCCGATTGTGGATGCGGCCATGCGCCAGCTCAACACCACAGGCTGGATGCACAACCGTTTACGCATGGTGGTGGCGAGTTTTCTGGTCAAAGATTTATTGTGTGACTGGCGGCGTGGTGAACGTTACTTTATGTCACAGCTGATTGATGGGGATCTCGCCGCAAACAATGGCGGCTGGCAGTGGGCAGCCTCCACAGGCACCGACGCGGCACCCTATTTTCGCATCTTCAACCCGACCACACAGGGTGAGCGTTTTGATGCGCAAGGGGAATTTATCCGCCGCTGGTTGCCTGAGCTGACTGATGTTCCGGATAAATATATTCATACGCCCTGGGTTTGGGCAGAAAAACAACAATTGAAGCTGGACTATCCACGCCCCATTGTTGAACATAAACAAGCACGTATCGCGACACTCGCCGCTTATGAAGCGGCCCGGAAATCTTGAGAGAAAGAAGATGAAAAATAGCGAACTCGAACGTCTGATTAACGAGAAGCTCAATAGTGCTGCGATAAGCGATTACGCACCGAATGGTTTGCAGGTTGAAGGGCGCGAAGAGATTCGCAAAATTGTGACCGGCGTGACCGCAAGCCAAGCGCTGATTGATGAGGCGATACGCCAACAGGCAGACGCTATCATCGTTCACCATGGTTATTTCTGGAAAGGTGAATCGCCGGTGATTCGGGGCATGAAACGCAATCGCCTCAAAGCGCTGCTGGCTCACGATATCAATCTCTTCGGCTGGCACTTGCCGCTTGATGCGCATCCGCAACTCGGTAATAACGCGCAGCTTGGTGCGTTGCTGGGCATTGAAACCAAAGGTGAAATTGAGCCGCTGGTGCCCTGGGGAGAGTTCCCAACGCCACTTTCCGGCGTTGAACTGGCGTCATGGATTGAGATGCGTCTGGGGCGCACACCGCTATGGTGTGGCGATACCGGCCCGGAACACATTCGTCGCGTGGCCTGGTGTACGGGCGGCGGGCAAAACTTTATTGATAGCGCGGCCCGTTTTGGCGTCGATGCTTTCATTACCGGCGAAGTTTCAGAACAAACTATTCACTCGGCGCGCGAACAAGGTCTGCATTTCTATGCGGCTGGCCATCATGCTACTGAACGCGGCGGCATCCAGGCATTGAGCGACTGGCTGAACAGCGAAACCGATTTAGACGTCACCTTCATTGATATTCCGAACCCGGCATAACGCAAGACCGAGGAGAAAAAGTGCAAAGAGCACGCTGTTATCTATTAGGCGAAAGCGCAGTGGTTCTCGAACTGGAGCCGCCATTATCACTGGAAAGTCAGCAACGTATCTGGGGATTGACCCAACGATTACTGGAAGCGCCTTCCGTCTCGGAAGTTATCCCCGGGATGAACAATATCACCGTCGTATTACGTGAGCCGCAGAGCCTGGCGCTGGATGGCATTGAACGCATCCAACGCTGGTGGGAAGAGAGTGAAGCCATGATACCCACTTCGCGCTGCATGGAAATTCCTGTGATTTACGGTGGCAGCCACGGGCCAGATTTGGCAGAAGTGGCCGGGCATTGCGGTTTATCGGTAAGCCAGGTGGTCGAACAACACGCGGCGGTTGATTACGTGGTCTATTTCCTCGGCTTCCAGCCAGGCTTTGCGTATCTGGCAGGGCTTGCGCCCACGCTTGTTACCCCACGACGCGCTGAACCGCGTTTGATGGTTCCTGCCGGTTCGGTGGGGATTGGCGGCAGTCAGACCGGAATTTACCCGCTGGCAACGCCGGGCGGTTGGCAGATTATTGGCCAGACGTCGTTGAAATTATTCAATCCGGCAGAAGAGAAACCGACATTATTAACCCCGGGTGATACCGTGCGCTTTGTGCCTCAAAAGGAGGGCGTGTGCTGAAAATTATTCGTGCCGGGATGCACATGTCAGTGCAAGACACCGGGCGCTATGGCTATCGTCAATTAGGCGTGAGCCGCTGCGGTGCGCTTGATGCACCAGCGTTACAAATCGCTAATTTGCTGGTAGGAAATGCCCCGGAAAGCGCAGCGCTGGAAATCACGCTCGGCCATTGCGTCGTTGAGTTTACTCAGGATACCTGGTTTGCCCTGACCGGTGCGGGTTGCCATGCCGAGTTGGATGGCCGTGCGGTGTGGACGGGCTGGCGTTTGCCGGTGAAAGCGGGTCAGCAACTGAAGCTCAAAAACCCTGAGCGTGGCATGCGGAGTTATCTTGCTGTTGCGGGTGGGCTGGATGTGCCTGAGGTTCTGGGGTCGTACAGTACCGATCTTAAAGCGCAGGTGGGTGGCCTTGAAGGACGCTTACTGAAAGATGGCGATGAGATCCCTGTGCTACCCGCCACACGCCATTTCCGTGAAGCGCGGGGGGTGAAACAGCTGTTATGGGGAAATCGCATTCGGGCTCTGGCGGGACCGGAATATCATGAATTTACGCAAACTTCGCAAGATGAATTCTGGCGTCTGCCGTGGCAGTTAAGCCCCCAAAGTAACCGCATGGGCTATCGCTTACAGGGGCAGCGCCTGGAGCGCACCACTGACCGCGAGTTGCTGTCGCATGGCTTGTTACCCGGTGTGGTTCAGGTGCCGCATAACGGGCAGCCTATTGTGCTGATGAACGATGCCCAGACAACAGGCGGCTATCCGAGAATCGCCTGCGTAATTGAAGCCGATATGTTTAACCTGGCGCAAATACGACTCGGCGAACCCGTGCATTTTGTGCAATGCACGCTTGAGGAAGCGCTGAAAGCGCGTCGAGAGCAGCATATTTATCTCGAGCAACTGGCCTGGCGGCTGAATAACGAAGACTGATTTTCAGGGATAATGTGATGCCAGAAGGCCCGGAAATACGACGAGCGGCGGATAAACTCGAAGCCGCGGTTTTAGGGAAGCCTATCACTGCGGCCTGGTTTGCCTTTCCTGCGTTAAAAGCGTTTGAACAGGCACTTGTCGGCCAAAAAGTTGAGCGTATCGAAACGCGCGGTAAAGCGTTACTGACGCATTTTTCTGCCGGTTTAACCCTCTATAGCCACAACCAGCTTTACGGCGTGTGGCACGTGGTTACTTCAGGGGAAGTGCCTGAAACTAACCGGGTGTTACGCGTTAAATTGCAGACAGCCGATAAATCCATTTTGCTCTATAGCGCCTCGGACATTGAAATGCTCGACGCAGACGGCCTGGCGAGCCATCCATTTTTGCTCCGCGTCGGCCCGGATGTGTTAGATCTCAGCCTGAGTGCTGAACAGGTTAAAGAGCGACTATTATCAGCAAGATTTCGCAAGCGGCAGTTCAGCGGTCTGCTGTTGGATCAGGCATTTCTGGCAGGATTAGGAAACTATCTGCGCGTTGAAATTCTTTGGGCGGTGGGGTTGCTGGCGCAGCATAAAGCGCAGGATTTAACCCCCGGGCAACTCGACAAACTTTCGCATGCACTGCTGGATATTCCGCGCCATTCCTACAATACGCGTGGGAATGTCGATGAAAATAAGCATCATGGGGCGATTTTTAGCTTTAAGGTGTTTCATCGGGCAGGGCAGAAGTGCGAGCGTTGCGGCGGCATAATCGAGAAAACAATGCTTTCATCCAGGCCATTTTATTGGTGCCCGGGCTGTCAGCATTAAACAATCCTGAAGATTGCGTTTATCTCATCGGGCAGAGATCGGGTATATTGGGACGCAGATCACAAAAAAATCTTAAAGGAAGACGTTGTACTATGAGTTATCGTTTCGCCCTGACTGCCATGGCAGCCGTTTTAGCCCTCACGGGATGCACAAAATCGAAAACCGCCGACCAGGCTCCGGCTTTCGATTTCGGCTCCTCGCGGGTGACAGTGACGCATATCCCGACGAAAACTGACGATGGCACCGCAATTTACGTGACTGTCGATAGCAAGGATGCCGGTACGCTGGGGACGAGTGAGAGTCTCGAGGTTCAACTGCCTGAGGGTAAACATAAAGTTGGCGGCTATGCCCGGACGCTGATTGGTCGCGTGACGATAGCGCCTGTCGAAGTATCGACATCGAGCGATATGATCAGCCATGTGACCTATTCTGTGGCGAACGGCAAACCGACATTTATCGTCCGCGCATCAACTCCCGTTCCGAAACCGAAGTCAGAATCGATTCCGGCGGAACCCATTCCGATGATACCGAAACAAATTGAAGAGCCTGCCGCCACCGAACAGACGCAGGCTGAAGCACCTGCCGCGCCAGTAGCGACGCAGGAAACACCGACGCCGAAAGTCACCGAGTTGACGCCAACCATTCAGTCGCCGACAGAGACGCAAACCTCGACACCGCAGGGTGTAAGCATCACTAATCTGACGGATACGCCGCAGGCATAACAATGCGCAGAGTTCAGGAGCTGTTTCAGATATAAAAAAACGCGCCATTTAGCGCGTTTTTACTTTCCAGAAACGAACTTATTTTTTCAAATCAGATTTGAAATCACGCTGTTCGTAGCCGGTGTACAGCTGACGTGGACGGGCAATTTTGATGCCGTCGTCGTGCATTTCGTTCCAGTGTGCAATCCAGCCCACGGTACGCGCCATCGCGAAGATAACGGTAAACATGGAAGATGGAATTCCCATCGCTTTCAGGATGATACCGGAGTAGAAGTCCACGTTCGGGTAGAGTTTCTTCTCGATGAAGTACGGGTCGTTAAGCGCAATGTGCTCAAGTTCCATCGCCACTTCCAGCAGGCTGTTATCTTTCAGATTCAGCTCTTTCAGCACTTCATGGCAGGTTTCACGCATCACAGTGGCACGCGGGTCGTAGTTTTTGTAGACGCGGTGGCCAAAGCCCATCAGACGGAAAGAGTCGTTCTTGTCTTTTGCACGACGGATGAACTCAGGAATGTGTTCAACGCTGCTGATTTCTTCGAGCATCTTCAGTGCCGCTTCGTTAGCACCACCGTGCGCAGGTCCCCAAAGGGATGCGATACCGGCTGCGATACAGGCGAACGGGTTAGCACCAGAAGAACCGGCGGTACGCACGGTAGAGGTTGAAGCGTTTTGCTCGTGGTCGGCGTGAAGGATCAGAATACGGTCCATTGCACGTTCCAGAATTGGGTTCACCACGTACTCTTCGCACGGTGTGGAGAACATCATATTCAGGAAATTGCCCGCGTAAGAGAGGTCGTTACGTGGGTAAACGAACGGTTGGCCGATGGAATATTTGTAACACATCGCTGCCATCGTTGGCATTTTGGACAGCAGACGGAAAGCTGCAATCTCGCGGTGACGTGGGTTATTCACGTCCATGGAGTCATGGTAAAACGCTGCCAACGCACCGGTCACGCCGCACATAACAGCCATCGGGTGAGAGTCACGACGGAAACCGTGGAACAAACGGGTGATTTGTTCGTGGATCATGGTGTGACGGGTAACGGTGGTTTTGAATTCTTCGTATTGTTCCTGAGTCGGCTTTTCACCGTTTAGCAGGATATAGCAGACTTCGAGATAATTGGAATGGGTTGCCAGTTGATCGATCGGGAAACCACGGTGCAACAAGATGCCTTCATCACCGTCGATAAAGGTGATTTTTGATTCGCATGATGCGGTAGAGGTGAAACCCGGGTCAAAAGTAAACACACCTTTAGAACCAAGACTACGGATATCAATTACATCCTGACCGAGCGTGCCCTTTAGCACATCCAGTTCGATAGCATCATCACCATTGTAGGTGAGAGTTGCTTTTTTATCAGCCATTTACGGTCTCCTTAGCGCCTAATTTATCAGACTGCGGGATGCCCGACTTGCTTTCAAACCAACCGTGACGCTTACCCGTTTTTTTATATGCTCGTGGCTCTGTTTTGATTGTGTACAGCAAGGGTACAGAGCGAAGGGCGCTTGCAGGTAACATATGCCACGCAGGCGAAAAATCAGCAAATCAGAGCGTTAGCAGTCCATATCATTCAAACCTGTATACCACTAATAACTGTCCTGATTGATTGGGTCAATACCGATACACTGTTACATAACTTATTCTCAGGTGAAAGGCAGACCCTATAACTTTTACGAATTATACGGCTTTTCTGGCTCTGTTTGTAACAAGAATGTTTAAGTTTTGTCAAATCAGATGATTAAAATTTAAAATAATGTTGTTATCGTGATCCTGCTCACTGTTCCGACCAAAACCCTTCAAACTATATGTAGGTTAATTGTAATGAATTTGTGAAGCGCCTATACTGCCGCCAGGTCTCCGGAATACCCTGCCACCGGGCGCCACCCAGCGTTGTAGCCAGTTTTTTGGCATCTGGATGTAGCTGTTTTTGCATGACGCACAGTTATAGAAAGTTCACGCTGTCTGACCCCGCCTGCAGATCCGGAGGAAGGAAACTATAAGAACAGCATGTGGGCGCTATTCATGATAAAAAATGCGAAAAAACAAAGACCTGTAAATCTCGATCTGACAACGATGAGGTTCCCCGTCACTGCGATCGCTTCCATCCTCCATCGTGTATCCGGCGTGATCACCTTTGTGGCTGTTGGCATTCTACTGTGGTTGTTAGGCCAGTCACTCTCTTCTCCAGAAGGCTTCCTCGTTGCTTCATCCATAATGAGTAGCTTCTTTGTGAAATTCATCATGTGGGGCATCCTCACAGCGTTGGCATACCACGTTGTTGTGGGCATTCGCCACATCCTGATGGACACCGGCTTACTGGAAGAAACCCTTATAGCGGGCAAACGATCCGCAATGATTTCCTTTGTTATTACTGTCGTGCTTTCACTTCTCGCAGGAGTCCTCGTATGGTAAGCAATGCCTCCGCATTAGGTCGCAATGGTGTGCATGACTATATTCTGGTTCGTGCCTCCGCCATCGTAATCACCCTGTACATCATCTATATGATTGGGTTTTTCGCTGTTACCGGCGATTTAACCTACGAGGTCTGGAGTGGTTTCTTCGGCTCCGCCTTCACCAAAGTGTTCACCCTGCTGACATTGTTCTCAATTTTGATCCATGCCTGGATTGGCATGTGGCAGGTGTTGACCGACTACGTTAAACCAGTGGCGATTCGTCTTGGGCTGCAATTCGTGATTGTTGTAGCACTGCTGGTTTACGTCATTTATGGATTCGTTGTGGTGTGGGGTGTGTAATGAGTTTACCAGTCAGAGAGTTTGATGCAGTTGTCATCGGTGCTGGTGGTGCAGGTATGCGCGCCGCACTGCAAATTTCACAAGGTGGCCAGACTTGCGCCTTGCTGTCTAAAGTTTTCCCAACCCGTTCCCATACCGTGTCTGCGCAGGGTGGTATCACCGTAGCGCTGGGTAATACCCACGAAGACAACTGGGAATGGCATATGTATGACACGGTAAAAGGTTCCGACTATATCGGTGACCAGGACGCCATTGAATATATGTGTAAAACCGGGCCGGAAGCGATTCTGGAACTGGAGCATATGGGTCTGCCGTTCTCCCGCCTTGATGATGGCACTATTTATCAGCGTCCGTTTGGCGGCCAGTCGAAGAACTTCGGCGGCGAGCAGGCGGCGCGCACCGCAGCGGCGGCTGACCGTACCGGTCATGCATTGTTGCACACGCTGTACCAACAAAACCTGAAAAACAAAACCACGATTTTCTCCGAATGGTATGCGCTTGATCTGGTGAAAAACGCCGATGGCGCCGTGGTGGGGACGACCGCGCTGTGTATCGAAACCGGTGAAGTGGTTTATTTCAAAGCGAAAGCGACCATCCTGGCAACCGGTGGTGCGGGCCGTATTTATCAGTCCACGACTAACGCGCACATTAATACCGGCGACGGTGTTGGCATGGCGCTGCGCGCTGGCGTGCCTGTACAAGATATGGAAATGTGGCAGTTCCACCCAACCGGGATTGCAGGTGCGGGTGTGCTGGTTACAGAAGGTTGTCGTGGTGAGGGCGGTTATCTGCTGAACAAACACGGCGAGCGTTTCATGGAGCGTTACGCGCCAAACGCGAAAGATCTGGCGGGCCGAGACGTTGTTGCGCGTTCCATCATGATTGAAATCCGCGAAGGTCGCGGTTGTGACGGCCCATGGGGTCCGCACGCGAAACTGAAACTCGACCACCTGGGCAAAGAAGTTCTCGAATCCCGTCTGCCGGGTATCCTCGAACTGTCTCGTACCTTTGCCCACGTTGACCCGGTTAAAGAGCCAATCCCGGTTATCCCAACCTGCCACTATATGATGGGCGGTATCCCGACCAAAGTCACCGGCCAGGCGCTGACCGTGAATGAGCAGGGTGAAGACGTGCTGATTCCTGGTCTGTTTGCCGTCGGTGAAATCGCTTGTGTATCCGTTCACGGTGCAAACCGTCTGGGCGGTAACTCACTGCTGGATCTGGTGGTATTTGGCCGCGCTGCGGGCATGCATCTGCTGGAGTCTATCGCAGAGCAGGGCGAGCTGCGTGATGCGACCGAAGACGAAATTAATGCCGCCCTCGAGCGCCTGAACCGCTGGAACGGTAACCGTAACGGCGAAGATCCGGTGGAAATCCGCAAAGCGCTTCAGGAATGTATGCAGCACAACTTCTCGGTATTCCGTGAAGGTGATGCGATGGCAAAAGGTCTTGAGCAACTGAAAGAAATCCGCGAGCGCCTGAAAAACGCCCGTCTGGATGATACTTCAAGCGAGTTCAACACCCAGCGCGTTGAGTGCCTCGAGCTTGATAACCTGATGGAAACTGCTTTTGCGACCGCTGTTTCCGCTAACTTCCGCACCGAAAGCCGTGGCGCGCATAGCCGCTTCGACTATCCGGAACGTGACGATGCAAACTGGCTGTGTCACAGCCTGTATCTGCCTGAGTCGGAAAGCATGACTCGCCGTGAGGTGAACATGCAGCCGAAACTGCGTCCGGCATTCCCGCCGAAAGTGCGTACTTATTAATAGCGGAGCAAAGTGATGAAACTCGAATTCTCAATTTATCGCTACAACCCGGATGTTGACGATGCTCCGCGTATGCAGGAGTACACCCTGGAAGGGGAAGAAGGGCGCGACATGATGTTGCTTGACGCGCTGATGCAACTGAAAGAAAAAGATCCGACGCTGTCTTTCCGTCGCTCGTGCCGTGAAGGGGTCTGTGGCTCCGATGGCGTGAACATGAACGGTAAAAATGGCCTGGCTTGTATCACCCCGATCTCCGCATTGGGCAACGGAAAGCAGAAGATTGTGATCCGTCCACTACCTGGATTGCCGGTTGTGCGCGATCTGGTTGTAGACATGGGGCAATTCTATGCTCAATATGAGAAGATTAAGCCTTACTTGTTGAATAATGGGCAAAATCCACCGGCTCGTGAGCATTTACAATCACCCGAGCAGCGTGAGAAATTGGATGGATTGTACGAGTGTATTCTGTGTGCGTGCTGCTCGACTTCCTGCCCGTCGTTCTGGTGGAACCCGGATAAGTTCATCGGCCCGGCAGGTTTACTGGCGGCATATCGCTTCCTGATTGACAGCCGTGATACTGAAACCGCAAGTCGTCTTGACGGAATCAGTGATGCTTTCAGCGTATTCCGCTGCCATGGCATCATGAATTGCGTCAGTGTGTGTCCTAAGGGATTGAACCCGACGAAAGCCATCGGCCACATTAAGTCGATGTTGCTGCAAAAGAGTGCCTAGCTTTTAGTTCCCTCTCCTTCGGGAGAGGGGAAAATTTGCAGGAAACCTTTAAAAACTGCCCTGTTGCGACAGTTTTTAAAGGTTCCTTCTCGAGCCGCCTGGAAAGGAAAAAGGCTCGTAGTTGTGAACCCCGGTAATGTGTACCACATGTGTACGCAATAGTTATTCACGGCGAAATAAGCATATAAATGCTTAAGGGATCACGATGCAGAACGGCGAAATGAAAGCCTGGCTGGATTCCTCTTACCTGGCAGGTGCAAACCAGTCCTGGATAGAGCAGCTCTATGAAGACTTCTTAACCGATCCTGACTCTGTTGATGCGCACTGGCGCTCAATGTTCCAGCAATTACCTGGAACCGGGGCCAGACCGGATCAATTCCATTCCAAAACACGTGATTATTTCCGTCGTCTGGCGAAGGATGCCTCACGTTATTCCACCGCAATCACCGACCCTGACACCGACGTTAAGCAAGTCAAAGTGTTGCAGCTGATCAACGCCTGGCGTTTCCGTGGTCATCAGGCTGCAAACCTTGATCCACTTGGTTTGTGGAAGCAGGACGCGGTTCCCGATCTTGACCCGGTCTTCCATAATCTGACTGACGCCGATCTTCAGGAAACTTTCAATGTGGGTTCTTTTGCCAGCGGCAAAGAAACCATGAAGTTGTCCGACTTGATCAGTGCGCTGAAGCAGACTTACGGCGGATCTATCGGTGCGGAATATATGCACATCACCAACACCGAAGAAAAACGCTGGATTCAGCAGCGCATTGAATCGGTAGTGGGTCACTCAACATTTACTGTTGATGAGAAAAAACGCTTCCTGCAGGAGCTGACCGCAGCAGAAGGCCTTGAGCGTTACCTGGGTGCGAAATTCCCAGGCGCAAAACGCTTCTCGCTGGAAGGCGGTGATGCACTGGTGCCAATGCTCAAAGAGATGATCCGCCATGCGGGCAAGAGCGGCACACGTGAAGTGGTTCTGGGTATGGCACACCGTGGCCGCCTGAACGTACTCATCAACGTACTGGGTAAAAAACCGCAGGAACTGTTCGACGAGTTCGCCGGTAAGCATAAAGAACACCTCGGCACCGGTGATGTGAAGTACCACATGGGCTTCTCATCTGACGTTGAAACCGAAGGCGGCCTGGTTCACCTGGCGCTGGCGTTTAACCCGTCACACCTCGAAATCGTTAGCCCGGTGGTTATCGGTTCTGTCCGCGCGCGTCTGGACCGTCTGGAAAAACCAGGTATTAACCAGGTTCTGCCAATCACCATTCATGGTGACGCCGCGGTAGCCGGGCAGGGCGTGGTTCAGGAAACCCTGAACATGTCCAAAGCGCGTGGTTACGAAGTGGGCGGTACCGTTCGCATTGTTATCAATAACCAGATTGGTTTCACCACCTCTAACCCGCTGGATGCGCGTTCTACACCGTACTGTACCGATATCGGTAAGATGGTGATGGCGCCAATTTTCCACGTGAATGCAGATGATCCGGAAGCGGTAGCGTTTGTGACTCGTCTGGCGCTGGACTTCCGTAACACCTTTAAGCGCGACGTGTTTATCGATCTGGTTTGTTACCGTCGCCATGGTCATAACGAAGCTGATGAGCCAAGCGCAACTCAGCCAGTGATGTACCAGAAAATTAAGAAACACCCGACGCCGCGTAAGATCTACGCAGACCGTCTGGAGCAGCAAAAACTGGCAACGCTTGAAGATGCCACCGAAATGGTGAATCTCTATCGTGACGCGCTGGATGCTGGCGAATGTGTGGTTGAAGAATACCGCCCAATGAACATGCATTCATTTACCTGGTCGCCATACCTCAACCACGAGTGGGATGAGAGCTATCCGAACAAGGTAGAGATGAAGCGTTTGCAGGAGCTGGCGAAGCGTATTAGCAGCGCCCCTGAAACCGTTGAGATGCAGTCACGCGTAGCGAAAATCTACAGCGACCGCATGGAAATGGCGAACGGCGCGAAGAAATTCGACTGGGGCGCGGCTGAAAATCTGGCGTACGCAACCCTGGTTGATGAAGGCGTTTCTGTACGTTTGTCGGGTGAAGATGTGGGACGTGGGACATTCTTCCACCGCCACGCTGTGATTCACAACCAGACTAACGGTTCAACTTACACGCCGCTGCAACACGTTCACAACAGCCAGGGCGAGTTCAAAGTCTGGGACTCCGTGCTGTCTGAAGAAGCGGTCCTGGCGTTCGAATACGGTTATGCCACTGCGGAACCGCGCACGCTGACTATCTGGGAAGCTCAGTTCGGCGACTTCGCCAACGGCGCTCAGGTTGTTATCGACCAGTTCATCAGTTCCGGCGAGCAGAAATGGGGCCGTATGTGTGGCCTGGTGATGTTGCTGCCACACGGTTACGAAGGCCAGGGTCCGGAGCACTCCTCCGCGCGTCTGGAGCGTTACCTCCAACTGTGTGCTGAACAAAACATGCAGGTTTGCGTGCCTTCTACTCCAGCGCAGGTTTATCACATGCTGCGTCGCCAGGCGCTGCGCGGCATGCGTCGTCCGCTGGTGGTGATGTCACCTAAGTCTCTGTTGCGTCACCCGCTGGCAGTTTCCACCATGGAAGAACTGGCTAACGGCACCTTCTTACCTGCCATTGGCGAAGTTGACGAGCTTGATCCTAAAGCGGTGAAACGCGTCGTCCTGTGTTCTGGTAAGGTTTATTACGATTTGCTGGAACAGCGTCGTAAGAACGATCAAAAAGATGTGGCGATTGTGCGCATCGAACAGTTGTATCCGTTCCCGCACCAGGCGGTGCAGGAAGCATTGAAACCCTTTGCTCACGTACATGATTTTGTGTGGTGCCAGGAAGAGCCGCTTAACCAGGGCGCATGGTACTGTAGCCAGCACCATTTCCGTGAAGTGATTCCATTTGGATCAGCCCTGCGTTATGCAGGTCGTCCAGCCTCCGCATCACCTGCGGTAGGGTACTTGTCCGTTCACCAGAAACAGCAGCAAGATCTGGTTAATGACGCGCTGAACGTCGATTAATTAAAGGATAAAAAATGAGTAGCGTAGATATTCTAGTTCCTGACCTGCCTGAGTCCGTTGCCGATGCGACTGTTGCAACCTGGCATAAAAAACCGGGTGACACCGTGACCCGTGACGAAGTGCTGGTGGAAATCGAAACTGACAAAGTGGTACTGGAAGTACCGGCGTCTGCAGATGGTATTCTGGATGCTGTACTGGAAGATGAAGGCACCACCGTAACTTCTCGTCAAATCCTGGGTCGCCTGCGTGAAGGCAACAGCTCTGGTAAAGAGACTTCTGCAAAAGCAGAAAGCAAAGAGTCTACCCCGGCGCAGCGCCAGCAGGCTTCTTTGGAAGAGCAGAGCAATGACGCTCTCAGCCCGGCTATTCGCCGCCTGATTGCAGAGCATTCTCTGGATGCTAATGCCATTAAAGGCAGCGGTGTTGGCGGTCGTATCACCCGTGAAGATGTGGATAAGCATCTGACTCAGGCGAAAGCGGCTCAACCTGCTCAAGCTAAAGCGGCAGAAGAATCCAAAGCTCCGGTTGCGCCACTGGCTGGCCGTAGCGAAAAACGCGTTCCAATGACTCGCCTGCGCAAACGCGTTGCTGAACGTTTGCTGGAAGCGAAAAATTCCACTGCCATGCTCACGACGTTTAACGAAGTGAACATGAAGCCAATCATGGAACTGCGTAAGCAGTACGGTGAATCTTTTGAGAAACGCCACGGTGTACGTCTGGGCTTCATGTCCTTCTACATCAAAGCGGTCGTTGAAGCACTGAAACGCTATCCGGAAGTGAACGCTTCTATTGATGGCGAAGACGTGGTTTACCACAACTACTTCGACGTGAGCATTGCGGTTTCTACCCCACGCGGCCTGGTGACTCCGGTACTGCGTGATGTTGATACCCTGGGTATGGCTGACATCGAAAAACGCATCAAAGAACTGGCAGTCAAAGGCCGTGACGGCAAGCTGACAGTGGAAGATTTGACTGGCGGTAACTTCACCATTACCAACGGTGGTGTGTTTGGTTCCCTGATGTCAACGCCGATCATCAACCCACCGCAGAGCGCGATCCTCGGCATGCACGCTATCAAAGATCGTCCGATGGCGGTTGACGGTAAAGTTGAGATCCTGCCAATGATGTATCTGGCGCTGTCTTACGATCACCGTTTGATCGATGGCCGTGAATCAGTGGGTTATCTGGTAGCAATCAAAGAATTGCTC
This sequence comes from Buttiauxella agrestis, assembly GCF_900446255.1. Lineage (NCBI taxonomy): Bacteria > Pseudomonadati > Pseudomonadota > Gammaproteobacteria > Enterobacterales > Enterobacteriaceae > Buttiauxella > Buttiauxella agrestis. Next base: position 1,445,777 of record NZ_UIGI01000001.1, read on the forward strand.
GAAGACCCGACTCGTCTGCTGCTGGACGTTTAGTTTAAAAGCATCACCTGCACTGTAGGCCGGATAAGCGTAGCGCCATCCGGCACGAAAACCGCACCGGTCTACAGGTTTGAATAACGATTACCCTGAAGGATGGATAGAACTCATGAACTTACACGAGTATCAGGCGAAACAGTTGTTTGCTCGATATGGCCTGCCGGCTCCAGTCGGTTACGCCTGCAACACTCCACGTGAAGCGGAAGAAGCAGCCTCTAAAATTGGCGCAGGTCCGTGGGTGGTAAAATGTCAGGTTCATGCTGGTGGCCGCGGTAAAGCGGGCGGCGTGAAAGTGGTTAACAGCAAAGAAGACATCCGTGCTTTTGCTGAGCACTGGCTGGGTAAACGCCTGGTCACCTACCAGACAGACGCCAATGGCCAGCCGGTTCACCAGATTCTGGTTGAAGCTGCGACTGACATTGATAAAGAACTGTATCTTGGCGCGGTGGTTGATCGTAGCTCCCGTCGCGTCGTGTTTATGGCGTCCACCGAAGGTGGCGTTGAAATTGAAAAAGTTGCGGAAGAAACCCCGCATCTGATCCACAAAGTTGCTCTGGATCCACTGGCAGGCCCAATGCCTTATCAAGGCCGTGAACTGGCGTTCAAACTGGGTCTGGAAGGTAAACAGGTTCAGCAGTTCACCAAGATCTTCATGGGCCTGGCGAACATCTTCCTGGATCGTGACCTGGCGCTGATCGAAATCAACCCGCTGGTTATCACGAAGCAGGGCGATCTGGTATGCCTCGATGGCAAACTGGGCGCTGATGGCAACGCATTGTTCCGCCAGCCAGAGCTGCGCGAAATGCGTGACCCAAGCCAGGAAGATGCACGTGAATCTCAGGCTGCGCAGTGGGAACTGAACTACGTTGCGCTGGATGGCAACATCGGTTGCATGGTTAACGGTGCGGGCCTGGCAATGGGCACCATGGACATCGTTAAACTGCACGGCGGCGAACCAGCAAACTTCCTCGACGTTGGCGGCGGTGCCACCAAAGAACGCGTTACCGAAGCATTCAAAATCATTCTGTCTGATGACAAAGTGAAAGCGGTTCTGGTTAACATCTTCGGCGGTATCGTACGTTGCGACCTGATCGCAGACGGCATCATCGGTGCGGTTGCAGAAGTGGGTGTTAACGTTCCAGTGGTTGTTCGTCTGGAAGGTAACAATGCGGAACTGGGTGCGAAGAAACTGGCTGACAGCGGCCTGAATATTATTGCAGCGAAAAGTCTGACGGATGCAGCACAGCAGGTTGTAGCTGCCGTGGAGGGGAAATAATGTCCATTTTGATCGATAAAAACACCAAGGTGATTTGCCAGGGTTTCACCGGCAGCCAGGGGACTTTCCACTCCGAGCAGGCGATTGCATACGGTACGCAAATGGTTGGCGGTGTTACGCCAGGCAAAGGCGGCACCGAGCACCTCGGTCTGCCAGTATTTAACACCGTGCGTGAAGCCGTAGAAGCAACTGGCGCTACCGCGTCTGTTATCTACGTTCCGGCACCGTTCTGCAAAGACTCCATTCTGGAAGCAATCGATGCAGGCATTAAACTGATTATCACTATCACCGAAGGCATTCCGACGCTGGATATGCTGACTGTGAAAGTGAAACTGGACGAAGCTGGCGTGCGCATGATTGGGCCAAACTGCCCAGGCGTTATCACCCCTGGCGAGTGCAAAATCGGTATCATGCCAGGTCACATTCATCTGCCAGGCAAAGTGGGTATCGTTTCCCGCTCCGGCACGCTGACCTATGAAGCGGTTAAGCAGACTACTGATATCGGTCTGGGCCAGTCTACTTGTGTCGGCATCGGTGGCGACCCGATCCCTGGCTCTAACTTCATCGATATCCTGAAGATGTTCCAGGAAGATCCGAAGACTGAAGCAATCGTGATGATCGGTGAGATCGGCGGTAGCGCTGAAGAAGAAGCGGCAGCCTACATCAAAGAGCACGTAACCAAGCCAGTAGTGGGTTACATCGCGGGTGTGACTGCGCCGAAAGGTAAGCGTATGGGCCATGCTGGCGCCATCATTGCAGGTGGTAAAGGCACAGCGGATGAGAAATTCGCAGCGCTGGAAGCCGCAGGCGTGAAAACCGTACGCAGCCTGGCTGACATCGGTGACGCACTGAAAGCTATTTTGCCTCAGTAAGCAGAACTAATAATAAATGTTCGACATGGTTGGCCGCTCTTTTGAGCGGCCTTTTTTATGGTTAGTGCTTACGCCGCGCCACCAAGCCTTGTCAGTCGCGGACATTTAGCCTTGCGATAAACCGTTCCAGATAGCGTTATTGTTTCAGTCTTTTTCTCAGGCCACGTTTTTACGTGGCCTTTCTGTTTCTCAGTCCGCAGCAACATTGTGCTAACCCTATCAAAAACAATGAATTGTTAATTATCGAAACATTAAAAGTAAATTATTTGTTAATTATGAGCGGGAAAAGAAATGAACAGCGGAAAATACCGTGGGGTGATTAATGTGGTACGTCATTAATGCGGGAGGATTTAATTTCCGGACCTGGCTTCAAATAAATAACTTTTGTTTATAGATATCATCTATGCATTAACGGAAATGTCTTTTGCAAAACATATCATTAACAACAAGTTCACTATTCATTGCAATGAGAAACTAAATTAACAAACAGGGAATAAATTGCGCTAGATCAATATCTAAAACTAGCAAGTAGGGTGCGAAAGCGCGTAAATTGTTGCAGATCAAGATGGCGGTAAGTGGACATTTTCGCTATAAATTGATCACTGTCGAGAAACGTAAATAAGCCTTAGCAATTACCTATTTATCGTAAGGGATTTGCAGGGTAATATATTTGCGGATTATTTTGGGTTTTTATTAACGTGTTTGTAACCTTTCATCTTCTTCATTACATACAAATAATGAGAGGGTGGAGTTTGGAAGCCAATGTTTTTGTATTAGGGCATGCGTTGTGGTGAACCATCGGGTGAACCACGGTCGGAGTCTTCATGCGAAGAGCAAGGAGTCAAGATGTTTGATATTGTCGAACTGTCGCGCTTACAGTTTGCCTTGACCGCGATGTACCACTTTCTTTTTGTGCCACTAACGCTCGGTATGGCGTTCTTGTTGGCCATCATGGAAACGGTGTACGTTCTGTCAGGTAAGCAAATTTATAAAGATATGACCAAGTTCTGGGGCAAGTTGTTTGGTATCAACTTTGCTTTGGGCGTGGCCACCGGTTTAACCATGGAGTTCCAGTTCGGCACAAACTGGTCTTATTACTCGCATTACGTGGGTGATATTTTTGGTGCCCCTCTGGCCATCGAAGGCCTGATGGCATTCTTCCTTGAATCCACCTTTGTAGGTCTGTTCTTCTTCGGTTGGGATCGCCTCGGCAAAGTCCAACACATGGCGGTAACCTGGCTGGTGGCACTTGGCTCCAACCTTTCCGCGCTGTGGATTCTGGTGGCGAACGGCTGGATGCAGAACCCAATTGCTTCCGACTTCAACTTCGAAACCATGCGTATGGAGATGGTCAGCTTCTCCGAATTGGTGTTGAACCCCGTTGCACAGGTGAAATTCGTTCACACAGTGGCTTCTGGCTACGTATGTGGTGCGATGTTCATCCTCGGTGTTAGCTCCTACTACCTGCTTAAAGGCCGTGACGTCGCATTTGCGAAACGTTCATTTGCCATCGCTGCAAGCTTTGGTATGGCGGCTATCCTGTCTGTCATCGTACTGGGTGATGAATCCGGCTACGAAATGGGTGACGTACAGAAAACCAAACTGGCTGCCATTGAAGCTGAGTGGGAAACACAACCTGCTCCTGCCGCCTTTACGCTGTTTGGTATTCCTGACCAGGACAAGCAAGAAAATAGCTATGCCATTCAGATCCCATACGCGCTTGGCATCATCGCCACCCGCTCTGTGGATAAGCAAGTTATTGGTCTGAAAGACCTGATGGTTCAGCACGAAGAACGTATTCGTAACGGCATGAAGGCTTATAGCCTGCTGGAACAGTTACGTGCCGGTTCGAAAGACCAGGCAGTTCGCGATAACTTTGAATCCGTTAAGAAAGACCTGGGTTACGGTCTGTTGCTGAAACGCTATACGCCGAACGTCGCCGACGCGACGGAAGAGCAAATTCAGAAAGCAACCAAAGACTCTATCCCACGCGTTGCTCCGCTGTACTTTGCATTCCGTATCATGGTCGGTTGTGGCTTCCTGATGCTGTTTATCATCGCGGCTTCGTTCTGGACCGTAACACGTAATGCAATCGGCTCGAAAAAATGGCTGTTGCGTGCGGCGCTCTATGGCATCCCGCTGCCGTGGATTGCGATTGAATCTGGCTGGTTTGTTGCTGAGTACGGTCGTCAACCGTGGGCTGTGGGTGAGGTATTGCCAACCGCGGTTGCTAACTCCTCGCTGACCGTGGGCGATCTGATCTTCTCCATGGTACTGATTTGCGGCCTTTACACGCTGTTTATGGTGGCGGAATTGTTCCTGATGTTCAAATTTGCTCGCCTTGGGCCGAGCAGTCTGAAAACAGGTCGCTATCACTTTGAGCAGTCCAATGTGGCTTCTCAGCCGGCACGCTAAGACAGGAGTCGTCAAATGATCGATTATGAAGTATTGCGTTTTATCTGGTGGCTGCTGGTTGGCATTTTGCTGATTGGTTTTGCGGTCACCGACGGATTTGACATGGGCGTGGGCATGTTGTCTCGCATCATTGGCAAATCTGACGTTGAACGCCGCATTATGGTGAACTCCATCGCCCCGCACTGGGATGGTAACCAGGTGTGGCTCATCACTGCTGGTGGTGCGCTATTTGCTGCCTGGCCGATGGTTTACGCTGCTGCGTTCTCCGGCTTCTATGTAGCGATGATTCTGGTACTGGCTTCTTTGTTCTTCCGTCCGGTAGGTTTTGATTACCGTTCGAAGATTGAAGACATGCGCTGGCGTAACATGTGGGACTGGGGCATTTTCATCGGTAGCTTCGTGCCACCGTTAGTCATTGGTGTGGCGTTCGGTAACCTGCTGCAAGGCGTGCCGTTCCACGTTGATGAGTATCTGCGCCTGTACTACACCGGTAACTTCTTCCAGTTGCTGAACCCGTTTGGCCTGCTGGCTGGTGTCGTGAGCGTATCCATGATCCTTGCTCAAGGTGCTACTTACCTGCAAATGCGTACTGTGGGTGAACTCCATCTGCGTGCCAAAGCCGCTGCGCAAATTTCAGCGCTGGTGATGATGGTGTGCTTTGCACTGGCTGGTGTTTGGGTTATCTACGGGATTGACGGCTATGTTGTGACTTCAGAATTGAATCACCATGCAGCTTCTAACCCGCTGACCAAAGAAGTTGCTCGTCAGGCAGGTGCCTGGATGGTGAACTTCAACAATATGCCGATTCTGTGGCTCATCCCTGCACTGGGTGTGGTACTGCCACTGCTGACTGTGTTGATGTCGCGCCTGGAGAAAGGTGCCATGGCATTCCTGTTCTCTTCACTGACTCTGGCTTGTGTGATTCTGACTGCTGGTGTGGCGATGTTCCCGTTCGTCATGCCTTCAAGCACCATGCTGAACGCGAGTCTGACCATGTGGGATGCAACATCCAGCCAGCTGACGCTGAACGTGATGACCTTTGTTGCTGCGGTATTTGTGCCGATTGTTCTCATTTACACCATCTGGTGTTACTGGAAAATGTTCGGTCGAATCACCAAAGAGCATATCGAAAGCAACACCCACTCTCTGTACTAAGTAAGGAGCTGATTATGTGGTACTTTGCATGGATTCTGGGGACGCTTCTTGCCTGTGCTTTTGGCATCATTACCGCCCTGGCACTTGAGCACGTAGAAGCTGCTAAAGCTGGTAAAGAAGAAATTTGATGGAAGGAATTATCGCAAAGCTGTATGCGGTAATGGATAAGAGCCCGTTAAGGGCTCTTTCCTTGATCATGGCACTTATCCTGGCCGGGTGTATGTTTTGGGACCCGTCCCGCTTTGCGGCAAAAACCAGTGACCTGGCAATCTGGCACGGGTTTTTGTTGATGTGGGCTGTTTGCACCGGTGTGATACATGGTGTGGGCTTTCGTCCACGTAAAGTGCTGTGGCAGGGCGTTTTTAGTCCGTTACCTGCGCTATTAGTCCTCCTGGCAGGACTGGCTATTTTCTTCTTCTGATGCTTCTTTAAGCTTGTAGATTTTTACACAGATTTTATGGGCTTTAAGAAGCCCATAAATATTTACCTAACGTTTAATGCAACCCATTCCCAACCCCCATCCTCTTGCGTATAGTAGCAACGTTTAATTGCATTACCGGGATGTAAAGTGAGTACAACGCTGTTTCGATGGCCGGTTCGTGTCTACTACGAAGATACCGATGCCGGTGGTGTGGTATACCATGCCAGTTATGTTGCTTTTTATGAAAGAGCACGCACAGAGATGCTGCGCCATCACAACTTCAACCAGCAAGATTTGTTGGCGGAGCGCGTCGCCTTTGTTGTTCGCAGAATGACAGTGGATTATCTGGCGCCGGCCAGACTCGACGATTTACTCGAAATCCAAAGTGAAATTACATCGATGCGTGGTACCTCTATGGTATTTACACAGCGAATCGTCAATGCCGATAACCAGGTGCTCAACGAAGCTGAGGTCCTGATCGTCTGTGTTGATCCACACCTAATGAAGCCTCGTGCGCTTCCCAAGTCTATTGTCGCGGAGTTCAAGCAGTGACTGACATGAATATCCTTGATTTGTTCCTGAAGGCAAGCCTTCTGGTCAAATTTATCATGTTGATTTTGATTGGTTTTTCCATTGCATCATGGGCAATCATTATTCAGCGTACGCGCATCCTCAATGCGGCTACTCGTGAAGCAGAAGCATTTGAAGATAAGTTCTGGTCGGGCATTGAATTGTCCCGTCTCTATCAGGAAAGCCAGGGCCGCCGTGACAATCTTGCTGGCTCTGAACAAATTTTCTATTCAGGCTTTAAAGAGTTTGCCCGACTGCATCGTGCTAACACGCACGCACCTGAAGCAGTTGTTGAAGGGGCATCTCGCGCCATGCGTATTTCCATGAGCCGTGAGCTGGAAACGCTGGAAACTCATATTCCTTTCCTCGGAACCGTGGGTTCAATCAGTCCGTATATCGGTCTGTTTGGTACGGTTTGGGGGATTATGCACGCCTTTATCGCACTCGGTGCGGTCAAACAAGCGACATTGCAGATGGTTGCACCAGGTATCGCAGAAGCACTGATTGCAACTGCAATCGGTCTGTTCGCTGCAATCCCTGCGGTTATGGCGTATAACCGCCTGAATCAACGTGTGAACAAACTGGAATTGAATTACGACAACTTCATGGAAGAGTTCACGGCTATCCTGCACCGTCAGGCTTTTACCAGCAGCGATAAGCAGTAAGGGGTAAGTCATGGCCAGACGTGGACGTGGGCGTGGTCGTCGGGAATTAAAGTCCGAAATTAACATCGTTCCTCTGCTGGACGTACTGTTGGTATTGCTGCTTATTTTTATGGCAACAGCGCCAATCATTACACAGAGCGTTGAGGTGGATTTGCCGGATGCGACAGATTCGCAGACGGTGAGCAGTAACGATGAGCCGCCGGTTATTATTGAAGTTTCCGGGGTAGGGCAGTACAGCGTGGTGGTTGAGAAAGACCGTATGGACCAGTTGCCATCTGAACAGGTTATTGCGGAAGCACAGCGTCGTTTGCAGGCAAACCCGAAAACGGTCTTTTTGATCGGTGGTGCGAAAGATGTTCCTTACGAGGAAATCATCAAAGCACTTAACATGCTGCATAGTGCAGGTGTGAAATCCGTCGGTTTGATGACGCAGCCAATCTGATCCATCTCGCGATATTTGGGAACCGATAGTGTCAAAGGCAACCATAGAAAACGATAAGCTCAAGCGCGCGATAATCGTCTCAGTGATCCTGCATATCATTTTGATTGCAGTCCTGATTTGGAGTTCGTTTGACGAGCACATCGACGCCAGTGCTGGCGGCGGTGGGGGTTCGGCTATTGACGCGGTCATGGTCGACCCTGGTGCTGTTGTTCAGCAGTACAATCGTCAGCAACAGCAGCAGGCGAGTAGTAAACGTGCTGCCGAGCAACGCGAGAAACAAGCGCAACAACAGGCTGAAGAACTTCAGGAAAAACAGGCTGCTGAACAACAGCGTCTGAAAGCTCTGGAGAAAGAACGCCTCGACGCGCAGGAACAAGCGAAGCAGCAAGCAGACCAGCAGAAACAGGCACAAGAAGCAGCTAAAGAAGCGCAAGAGCAACAAAAGCAAGCTGACGCAGCTGCGGCGAAAGCCAAAGCAGATGCGAAAGCGCAAGCGGATGCTCAGGCAAAATCTCAGGCTGACGCTCAGGCGAAGGCTGCGGATGAAGCGGCGAAGAAAGCTGCTGCGGATGCACAAAAGAAAGCGACTGAAGAAGCGGCTAAAAAAGCTGCTGATGCAGAGAAAAAGGCGGCTGCCGAAGCTGCCGCTGCGGCGAAAAAAGCTCAGCAGGAAGCCGAGAAGAAAGCTGCCGATGCTGAGAAGAAAGCTACAGCTGAAGCTGCCAAAAAAGCTGCTGCGAAAGAAGCTGCTGAGACTGCTGCGGCAGAAAAAGCGGCTTCTGATAAAGCCGCGGCCGATAAGGCTGCTGCTGCAAAAGCTGCCGGAGAGAAGAAAGCCGCAGCAGATGCGAAGAAAAAGGCTGCTGCCGATAAAGCTGCTGCCGATAAGGCCGCTGCCGAGGGCGTTGACAATCTGTTCGGTGACCTAAGCTCAGGTAAGAATGCACCGAAAACGGGTGCTGGAGCGAAAGGTAATAGCGCAGCTGCTGCCGGAAAAGGGAATACTAAAAATAATGGCGCTTCTGGTGCTGAGATCAATGGTTACGCAGGTCAGATAAAAGCAGCAATTGAGAGCAAGTTTTACCAGGACCCTGCCTTTAGCGGCAAGACCTGTACATTGCGCATAAAACTGGCTCCTGATGGTTTGCTGCTTGATATCAAATCAGAAGGTGGTGACCCGGCTCTTTGCCAGGCTGCCATTGCCGCTGCACGTTTGGCGAAGATTCCGAAGCCGCCAAGCCAGGACGTTTATGAAGTTTTCAAAAACGCGCCTATCGACTTTAAGCCATAGTGAAATTTTCCTCGCGAAAGTGAGGAAAACTAACCAGGCTGAGTCACAGGGTTTTGGTAGTTTTGTGTATTTGAGTTTGTTAACATTCTGCTAAATTATCGTGGGCTTTGGGTCCAGATAAGGGAGATATGATGAAGCAGGCATTTCGAGTTGCATTAAGTTTTTTAATGCTGTGGGCAGCAGTGCTGCACGCAGAAGTTCGTATTGAGATCACCCAAGGGGTGGACTCAGCACGTCCAATTGGTGTGGCGCCGTTTAAATGGGCAGGCCCAGGTGCGGCACCGGAAGATATTGGTGGCATCGTTGCCGCTGATTTACGTAACAGTGGCAAATTCAATCCATTAGATCGTTCGCGTTTACCGCAGCAACCTGGCTCCGCTCAGGAAGTGCAACCGGCCGCGTGGACTGCTCTGGGTATTGATGCTGTTGTTGTTGGCCAGGTCACACCAAATGGTGATGGCAGCTATACCGTGGCTTACCAGTTGGTTGATACCTCTGGTGCACCAGGTACTGTGCTGGCGCAAAACTCCTACAAAGTGAACAAACAGTGGCTTCGCTATGCCGGTCATACCGCCAGCGACGAAGTGTTTGAGAAGCTGACAGGTATCAAAGGTGCGTTCCGTACACGTATTGCGTACGTCGTACAGACCAATGGCGGTCAGTTCCCGTATGAACTGCGCGTTTCTGATTACGATGGCTACAACCAGTTTGTGGTTCACCGTTCTCCGCAGCCGTTGATGTCACCAGCCTGGTCTCCAGATGGTAGCAAACTGGCTTACGTAACATTTGAAAGCGGTCGTTCAGCGCTGGTTATCCAGACTCTGGCGAATGGTGCGGTGCAGCAGGTGGCTTCTTTCCCACGTCACAACGGTGCGCCTACCTTCTCTCCAGACGGCAGCAAACTGGCATTCGCATTGTCGAAAACCGGTAGCCTGAACCTGTATGTGATGGATATTGGCTCGGGTCAGATTCGTCAGGTGACTGATGGTCGCAGCAACAACACTGAACCGACCTGGTTCCCGGATAGCCAGAACCTGGCGTACACCTCCGATCAGGCAGGTCGTCCACAGATTTATAAAGTGAATGTGAACGGCGGTGCTCCACAACGTATTTCCTGGGAAGGTTCTCAGAACCAGGATTCCGATGTGAGTTCCGACGGTAAGTTTATGGTGATGGTTAGCTCGAACGGTGGGCAACAACATATCGCCAAACAGGATCTGGTAGCGGGTGGCGTACAAACTTTATCGTCAACGTTCCTGGATGAAACGCCAAGTCTGGCACCTAACGGCACGATGGTAATCTACAGCTCTTCTCAGGGGATGGGATCTGTGCTGAATCTGGTCTCAACAGATGGGCGTTTCAAAGCGCGTCTTCCGGCAACCGATGGTCAGGTTAAATTCCCTGCCTGGTCGCCGTATCTGTGATAATAAAATATTAAAGGATCAAAGAAATGCAACTGAACAAAGTGCTGAAAGGGCTGATGCTGGTATTGCCTGTTATGGCAATTGCTGCGTGTAGTTCTAACAAGAGCGCCAACAACGAGAGCGGCGAAGGTATGCTGGGCGCCGGCACTGGTATGGACGCTAACGGTAGCAATGGCAACATGTCATCTGAAGAACAGGCTCGCCTGCAGATGCAACAGCTGCAACAGAACAACATCGTATACTTCGGTCTGGACAAATATGATGTTTCTTCTGAATTCGCTGCAATGCTGGATGCGCACGCTAACTTCCTGCGTAGCAACCCATCTTACAAAGTGACTGTAGAAGGTCATGCGGACGAACGTGGTACTCCGGAATACAACATTTCCCTGGGTGAGCGTCGTGCTAGCGCTGTTAAGATGTACCTGCAAGGTAAAGGCGTTTCTGCAGACCAGATCTCCATCGTTTCTTACGGTAAAGAAAAACCAGCAGTTCTGGGTCATGACGAAGCGGCTTACGCTAAAAACCGTCGTGCCGTTCTGGTTTACTAAGAGAACAGTATGAACAGTAACCTCAGACATCACTTGTTGAGTCTGTCGTTACTGGTTGGCATAGCGGCCCCCTGGGCCGCTACTGCTCAGGCGCCAATCAGTAGTGTCGGCTCAGGCTCGGTCGAAGACCGTGTCACTCAACTCGAGCGTATTTCTAACGCTCACAGTCAGCTCTTAACCCAACTTCAACAACAACTCTCTGATAACCAAAATGATATTGATTCCCTTCGTGGTCAAATCCAGGAAAGCCAATATCAGTTGAATCAGGTTGTTGAGCGTCAGAAGCAAATTTTATTGCAGATAGACAGCCTCGGTAGCGGCGCTGCCGCAGGGCAAGCTGCAGGTACAACCGATCAGGGCGCTGCTGCGACAGCAGCACCTGATGCAGGTGCTTCAGCAGCCACACCGGCGGCTCCAGTGCAGGGTGGCGATGCCAACAGCGACTACAATGCCGCTATTGCCATGGTGCAGGATAAGTCCCGTCAGGACGAAGCCATCGCTGCATTTCAGAGTTTTATCAAGAAGTACCCAGATTCAACTTACCAGCCAAATGCTAATTACTGGCTGGGGCAGCTGAATTACAACAAAGGGAAAAAGGATGATGCGGCGTTTTATTTTGCCTCTGTGGTGAAAAATTACCCGAAATCTCCAAAAGCCCCGGATGCAATGTTTAAAGTCGGTGTGATCATGCAAGACAAAGGCGATACCGCAAAAGCGAAAGCTGTGTATCAACAAGTGATCAAACAATTTCCAAATACCGACGGCGCAAAGCAGGCACAAAAACGTCTGAATGCGATGTAGTGAGTGCGGCCTGACCAGATATTGCTGTTTTTCTGGTCAAGCCGAACGAAACGCGAGCCATTAGGTGATCTTGATCGAAATTCTTGTTGCGTCAAAATCTTAAATCAGTAATATATGCCGCCGTTGCCAAGGGATATCAAACAAACCCGAAGTGACTCGAAATTGGGTCGTTAGCTCAGTTGGTAGAGCAGTTGACTTTTAATCAATTGGTCGCAGGTTCGAATCCTGCACGACCCACCAATTTCGAAGCAGTCAGTATTTGAAGAAGCAGTAAACCGCATTGCGGGGCGTTAGCTCAGTTGGTAGAGCAGTTGACTTTTAATCAATTGGTCGCAGGTTCGAATCCTGCACGCCCCACCAGATTTATAGTAGTACCGAAGTTTGGGTGATTAGCTCAGTTGGTAGAGCACCTCCTTTACACGGAGGGGGTCGGCGGTTCGAGCCCGTCATCACCCACCATTCGGGGCGTTAGCTCAGTTGGTAGAGCAGTTGACTTTTAATCAATTGGTCGCAGGTTCGAATCCTGCACGCCCCACCACTCCTTGAGTGAAAGCATTTTCGATTTAGCAGTAAACCGCATAGCGGGGCGTTAGCTCAGTTGGTAGAGCAGTTGACTTTTAATCAATTGGTCGCAGGTTCGAATCCTGCACGCCCCACCAAATTTAGACTAAGGCGCCATTACGGCGCCTTAGTTGTTTCTGAAGATTCAAATTCCCCACGACAATCCCGCCATAATTCGCTATCTTGTTTAGCATACAAAACAACCTTAGCCATTTCTGGTCGATCTTCATCAGAAAAGTGCTAATTTGGTTAAGTCAGTCAAACGAGAAAGCACTATGAGCGTAATGTTCGATCCGGAAGCAGCGATTTATCCTTTCCCACCTAAGCCACAGCCTTTGAGCGCGGACGAAAAGCAATTTTACCGCGAGAAAATCAAGCGTCTGCTGAAAGAGCGGAATGCTGTCATGGTGGCTCATTACTACACCGACCCTGAAATTCAGGCTCTGGCGGAGGAGACTGGCGGCTGTATCTCTGATTCTCTCGAGATGGCTCGTTTTGGGGCAAATCATCCAGCCACTACCCTCCTGGTGGCAGGCGTACGCTTTATGGGTGAAACATCGAAGATCCTGAGCCCGGAAAAAACCGTTCTGATGCCTACGCTTAATGCGGAATGTTCTCTGGATCTCGGCTGCCCAATCGAGGAGTTTAACGCCTTTTGCGATAAGCATCCCGATCGCACTGTGGTGGTCTATGCTAATACTTCCGCTGCGGTGAAAGCCCGTGCGGATTGGGTTGTGACATCCAGTATCGCCGTTGAATTGATTGAACATCTCGATAGCCTGGGCGAGAAAATCATCTGGGCACCGGATCGTCATCTCGGGAATTATGTACAAAAGCAAACCGGCGCTGATGTGTTGTGCTGGCAGGGCGCGTGTATCGTACATGACGAGTTCAAAACTCAGGCGTTAACCCGCATGAAAGCACTTTATCCGGATGCTGCGGTATTAGTTCACCCGGAATCCCCGCAGGCCATCGTTGATTTGGCCGATGCTGTAGGCTCCACCAGTCAGCTTATTACCGCGGCAAAAACGTTGCCCCACAAGAAACTGATCGTGGCGACCGACCGCGGGATTTTTTACAAAATGCAGCAAGCATGCCCGGATAAAGAGTTGTTCGAAGCACCGACTGCAGGCGAAGGGGCAACGTGTCGTACCTGTGCTCATTGCCCATGGATGGCGATGAACGGCCTTAAAGCTATCGCTGAGGGGTTGGAGCAGGGCGGAGCGGCGCATGAGATTCATGTTGACGCTGCACTCCGTGAGGGCGCTCTGGTGCCTTTAAATCGAATGTTAGCTTTTGCCGCTGAATTACGACGGAATATTAAAGGCAACGCATAAGGATCTTATGCTCAGGAGCGAATATGGATTTTTTTAGCACGCAGAACATTTTGGTTCACATCCCCATCGGCGCTGGCGGGTATGATTTATCATGGATAGAAGCTATTGGAACCGTGGCGGGCTTACTGTGCATCTGGTTGGCGAGCCTTGAAAAGATCAGCAATTACGCATTCGGCTTAATTAACGTTACGCTCTTTGCGGTTATTTTCTTTCAGATTCAACTTTACGCGAGCCTGTTGCTACAGCTGTTCTTCTTTGCGGCCAATATTTACGGTTGGTATGCGTGGTCACGGCAGACAAACGATAATCAGGCGGCTCTCCAGATTCGCTGGCTACCGTTGCCCAAAGCCCTCGCCTGGATTGCTGTTTGCGTTGGGGCGATTGGTTTAATGACCGTGTTTATCGATCCGGTATTTGCATTCCTGACCCGAATAGCGGTTTCTGTCATGCAGGGGCTGGGACTGAATGTGACCATGCCTGTGCTTCAGCCTGATGCCTTCCCGTTCTGGGACTCTTGCATGATGGTGTTGTCGATTGTGGCGATGATTCTGATGACCCGTAAGTATGTCGAAAACTGGCTGCTATGGGTGATCATTAACGTGATTAGCGTGGTGATTTTCGCCCTGCAAGGCGTCTATGCGATGTCGCTCGAATATATGATTCTGACGTTTATCGCGCTCAATGGCAGCCGCATGTGGATCAAAAGTGCGCGTGAACGTGGCTCACGCGCCTTGTCTTAATCAATGATGATGATGAGCATGGTCGTGCTGACCATGCTCGTTTAAATCACAATCTTGCCCATGGCAAAGCTGATACTCCATCTGCACCGTCGCATGTTCAATCTGATACTCATCTTTTAGAAAATGATGGATGCGCTCTAACAGGGCGTCGTGGTCGTGTGGTGGCACCACCTGAACATGCATTGTCATTAACGGCTTTTCGCCAACCAGCCAGATGTGTACGTGGTGAACATTACGAACTTCCGGGATTGTTCTGGCTAATTTCCGCTTCAAAACAGGGATATCAATGGAGTGAGGTGCGCCTTCGAGCAGCTCGTTGACACTCTCTTTAAGTAAATTCCACGCACTGCGCAGCACCAGGCACGAAACCAAAATAGAAAGGATCGGGTCAATGGGCGTCCATCCCGTCCACAGAATGATCAGTGCCGCAGCAATCGCGCCTACAGAACCCAGTAAATCCCCCAGAACATGCAGTGCCGCAGCGCGCACGTTAATATTCTTTTCTTCATTTCCGCGATGCAAAATCCAGAAAGAAAACAAATTCGCCAGCAATCCTGCAAACGCAATAATCAGCATTGTCCAACCGGCGATCGGTTGCGGATGATAGAAACGGCTTATCGCTTCCCAGACAATCAATACGGTAATGACCACCAGAGCAATGGCATTCACAAACGCAGCAAGCGTGGTCAGTCTTAACCATCCGAAGGTATGACGGGCATTGGGTGGACGCCTGGCAAACTGCACAGCCAGCAACGCGACTAACAATGCTGCGGCATCAGTGAGCATGTGGCCTGCGTCGGCAAGCAAAGCAAGCGACCCGGAAATAATCCCGCCGATGACTTCTGCCACCATAAAGAGGGCCGTGATGACAAACGCCCAAAGCAGGCGTCTGGAATTGGTATCACCGGAGGAATGTTGATGTGTATGCGCCATGGTTTCTTCTGTTTTCGCAAAACAACGATGCGCTAATTATAACCACTAATGCTGATTAACTTATTGAATAAAGCTCATAAAAAAGGAGAGCCTTAGCTCCCCTCATGTTTAGCGGTGTTTCTTTTACTGTGAAGTGCCGTCCACTTTCGTGTTCACATCATCACCGCTACCGGTTTCAACCTTTTGGTTGGTATCCGGGCATTTGCCGTCTTTACACATCGAATTTTTATGGATTTCATCTTTGCTCATCCCGTCGCTGGTCATACCGCTACTGCTGGTTGAGCCATTTGGATGAAGCATCGTGCCGCCATTGTTGATATTGCTATTATCAACGCCTTTAGGCGCAAGGTTCTGATTCGCATCCGGCGCAACCTGGCCTGCTGATGCTGCGGCGTTTGCCTGGCCATTATTGTCACCGCTAGTATCTGCGGCCATTGCCAGACCACTGGCGACTGAAAGGGTTGCTGTCAGGAAAAGTGCGGTTAATTTTTTCATCATCATGCTCCTGTTCTGGTTGTTATTGCTGGATAACTTCTTCCAACAGTGCACTTGCTTTATTCTGAGATTGCGGCCTTTATCAACTAAATATGTCACCGATTAAGATCGCGTCAGAATACAATTTTGCTAAAGGACTACTTTTTAGTGTTAACAATTAAAAATTGTAGCGGTAAACCGGGGTTTTACCATTTTTTGACGCTTTTTAGGTCGTTTCCAGGAATATTCCGCCTGAAGTGTAAAAGCCCGTTTACACTTCAGGCTTGAAGCGATAGATTGAAGGGATTGCAACTAAGCTAAATCTCAAGGCCATTCCCGGACATATCATGAATTATCAGAACGACGACTTACGCATCAAAGAAATCAACGAACTGTTACCGCCAGTAGCGCTGCTCGAAAAATTCCCCGCCACTGAAAAAGCTGCCGCCACCGTATCTGGCGCGCGCAAAGCGATTCATAAAATCCTGAAAGGAAATGACGATCGTCTGCTGGTGGTTATTGGCCCTTGCTCCATTCACGACGTTAAAGCGGCGAAAGAATATGGCGCACGCTTGCTTGAGCTGCGTGAAGAGCTGCAAGGTGAGTTAGAAATCGTTATGCGCGTTTACTTCGAAAAACCGCGCACCACGGTTGGCTGGAAGGGTTTGATCAACGATCCAGAAATGGATAACAGCTATAAAATCAACGATGGCCTGCGCATTGCTCGTAAGTTGTTGTTAGATATCAACGACTCCGGCCTGCCTGCTGCGGGTGAGTTTTTAGATATGATTACCCCGCAGTACTTGGCGGACTTGATGAGCTGGGGTGCTATCGGGGCACGTACTACAGAATCTCAGGTTCACCGTGAACTCGCCTCTGGTCTGTCTTGCCCGGTGGGTTTCAAAAATGGCACTGACGGCACCATGAAGGTTGCGATTGATGCGATCAATGCGGCTGGCGCGCCTCACAGCTTCCTGTCTGTGACCAAGTGGGGTCACTCAGCTATCGTCACCACCAGTGGGAATGGCGATTGCCATATCATTCTGCGTGGCGGTAAAGAGCCAAATTACAGCGCTGCTCATGTTGCTCAGGTTAAGACTGACTTGCAAAAAGCGGGTCTGCCAGCGCAGGTGATGATCGATTTCAGCCATGCGAATAGCAGCAAGCAATTCAAGAAGCAGATTGAAGTTTGTGCCGATGTTTGCCAGCAAATTTCAGGCGGTGATAAAGCCGTTACCGGTGTGATGATTGAAAGTCACCTGGTAGAAGGCAATCAGAGCCTCGAGAGTGGCGAACCGCTGGTTTACGGCAAAAGCGTTACCGATGCGTGTATCGGCTGGGAAGATACTGAAACTGTTCTGCGCCAGTTGGCTGATGCGGTTAAAGTTCGCCGCGGTTAATTAGCCGCTCAGTTGCATAAAAAAAGGCGTGGTTTTCATCACGCCTTTTCCACATCTGTTGCGAATTACTTCGCTTTACCCTGGTTTGCTACCGCTGCGGCTTTTGCTGCGATTTCATCAGCATTACCCAAATAGTAGCGTTTCAGAGGTTTGAAGTTCTCGTCAAACTCATATACCAATGGCACGCCAGTTGGGATATTCAGCTCAAGAATTTCTTCTTCGCTCAGGTTATCAAGGAATTTAACCAGTGCACGCAGGGAGTTACCGTGAGCGGCAACAATCACGCGCTCGCCGCTTTTCATGCGTGGCAGAATGGTTTCGTTCCAGTAAGGAATAACACGATCGATAGTCAGTGCCAGGCTTTCAGTCGTTGGCAGTTCTTTGTCGGTCAGACTTGCATAACGCGGGTCATGGCCTGGGAAACGCTCATCATCGCGAGTTAATTCTGGTGGAGTCACAGCAAAACCACGACGCCATTGTTTAACTTGCTCGTCACCGTATTTCTCTGCGGTTTCAGCTTTGTTCAGACCCTGCAACGCACCGTAGTGACGCTCATTCAGCTTCCAGGATTTCTCAACCGGCAGCCAGGCCTGATCCAGTTCATCGAGGATATTCCACAGTGTATGGATGGCACGTTTCAGCACAGAAGTGTAAGCAAAGTCGAAGGAGTAGCCTTCGTCTTTCAGCAGTTTACCTGCAGCTTTCGCTTCAGTTTGACCTTTCTCAGACAGATCAACGTCATACCAACCAGTGAAACGGTTTTCGTTGTTCCACTGGCTTTCACCGTGACGAACCAGAACCAGCTTAGTAACAGCCATAGTTTACTCCTTAATAAGCCTGCGATTAATGATAACGATTATCATTATATTGCCGCAAAGGGGCCAGCGGCAATGCTAAACGTTTAACATAGCGAAAAAGAGTGTGGAGTGTAAGGTGGATGTGAACGGTTGTTATATTTTTGTCGCTAAATGGCGGGAAATCCAGCGATCTGAATAATAATCGCCCTCCATGAAGGAGGGCGAAAAACTTAAAGTGGAGTAAATTCGTACTCTGTAATGCTCAAATATTCATCATTGGGCTGTAACCAGCAATCAGGTTGCGGCCATTCAGGGTGATTTGGGCTATCTGGCAGGAACTCGCTTTCCAGTGCCAGGCCCTGGTATGCGCTGTAAGTACCTTGTTCCCGAGCGGGCGTGCCATCAAGGTAATTACCACTGTAAAATTGCAGCGCTGGTGCCGTGGTGTAGACCGTCATTTGCAGTTTATTGTCGCTCGACCAGACTTGAGCTGCGGGCAGGCTGGCATCGCCTTGCGCCTGTAGCAAGAAAGCATGATCGTAGCCTTTCACCAGCACCTGATCGTCATCACTCAAGAAATCATCAGCGATAGTTTTTGGTGTGCGGAAATCAAAGCTGGTGCCATCGACATCTTTAAGCCCAGCTTGCGGAATACCGCTGCTGTCGACGGGCAAATAGCTGTCAGCCAACAATTGCAGACGATGCTGACGAATATCATTCTGCTGACCATCAAGGTTGAAATACGCATGATTGGTCAGATTCACCGGGCACGGCTTGCTGGTTTTTGCCCGGAACTCAACAGTAATGCAGTTATCTTCGGTTAACGCATAACGCGCCGTAGCGCGTAACTCACCCGGGAAACCCTGGTCGCCATCGTGCGAATCAAGCGTGTACAGCACTTCATGCTCGTTCTGACGCACAATGCGCCAGCGGCGGGTATCAAACCCGTCCGGGCCACCATGCAACTGGTGCGCACCCTGATTTGCCGTCACGTTGATGGTGACGCCATCACGCTCAAACTGGCTGTTAGCAATGCGATTGGCATAACGCCCTACGGTTGCGCCCAGATAAGCCGACTGATTCAGATAATCTTCCGGCGTTTCGCAGCCGAGCAGCGTTTCACGCACGCTGCCATCTTTCATCGGTACGCGACATGAGAGCAGGGTTGCGCCCCAGTCCATTACAGTGACAACCAGCCCCGCGCTATTGCGCAGGGTGGAGATGCGGAAAGGTTGCCCGTCTAGTGCGAGCTGTGGAGTCTCTTTTAGCATTGGCCCGCGCCCTCCGAAGGTTTGCAAACGTAGAAGGTTTCTTTGATACCGGTTTTCGCTTCGTACTGCTTTTCAACAGCTTGCTTGACCACAGGAACCAAATCTTCCGGGATAAGCGCCACGATGCAACCGCCGAAGCCGCCACCCGTCATACGCACACCGCCTTTATCGCCGATAGTCGCTTTCACGATTTCAACCAGCGTATCGATTTGCGGGACGGTGATTTCAAAATCGTCGCGCATCGATGCGTGAGATTCAGCCATCAGCACGCCCATTCGCAGCAAGTCACCTTTTGCCAGCGCGTCAGCGGCTTCAACGGTACGGATGTTTTCAGTCAGGACATGGCGCACGCGTTTAGCCACAACCGGGTCAAGCTCATGAGCCACTTCATTGAATTTGGACAGCTGCACATCACGCAGCGCCCTCTGGCTGAAGAAACGAGCGCCCGTTTCGCATTGCTCGCGGCGGGTGTTGTATTCGCTACCGACCAGTGTGCGTTTGAAATTACTGTTGATGATGACGACTGCCACGCCTTTTGGCATCGAAACGGCTTTGGTGCCCAGCGTGCGGCAGTCGATCAGTAATGCGTGATCTTTTTTGCCTAACGCTGAAATCAGCTGATCCATAATTCCGCAGTTACAGCCGACGAACTGGTTCTCTGCTTCCTGGCCATTTAACGCAATTTGCGAACCATCAAGGGACAGATGATAAAGCTTCTGGAACACCGTACCGACCGCCACTTCCAGAGAGGCTGATGAACTCAAACCCGCACCCTGGGGTACGTTGCCGCTGATCACTAAATCAGCGCCACCAAAGTTCTTGTCACGCTTTTGCAGATGCTTAACGACACCGCGCACGTAGTTAGACCATTGTTGTGTATCGTGGCTCAGAATGGGTTTATCCAGTGAAAACTCATCCACTTGATTGTCATAATCCGCAGCGATGACACGCACCATACGGTCGTCACGTTTCGAGCAACTGATTACTGTCTGATAGTCGATTGCGCAAGGCAGCACGAAACCGTCGTTATAATCGGTGTGTTCGCCAATCAGATTTACGCGCCCCGGAGCCTGAATGGTGTGGGTCGCCGGATAGCCAAACTTTTCGGCAAAGATGTGTTGGGTATTATCTTTCAGACTCATTTTTTATTCTCCGGATTGGCGAAAGTGGATATCGGACACTGCACGCAAGCGTTCTGCGGCTTGCTCTGCGGTTAAATCACGTTGAGTTTCAGCCAGCATTTCATAGCCGACCATGAATTTACGCACCGTCGCACTTCGCAGCAATGGCGGATAGAAGTGGGCATGTAACTGCCAGTGACTGTTTTCTTCACCCGTAAACGGTGCGCCGTGCCAGCCCATAGAATAGGGGAATGAGCACTGGAACAGGTTGTCATAACGGCTGGTCAGCTTTTTCAACGCGACGGCTAAATCACTGCTTTGCTCAGCCGTTAAATCGGTGATGCGCAGGATATGTGTTTTTGGCAGCAGCAGCGTTTCGAACGGCCAGGCAGCCCAGTAAGGCACCACCGCAATCCAGTGTTCGGTTTCAACAACCGTGCGGCTGCCATCTTTAAGCTCGCGCTGTGCGTAATCGAGCAGCATTGGCGAGCCATTTTCCGCAAAGTATTCGCGCTGCAATACATCTTCACGCGCCACTTCATTGGGCAGGAAGCTATTTGCCCAAACCTGGCCGTGCGGATGCGGGTTGGAGCAACCCATCGCCGCGCCTTTATTTTCAAAAACTTGCACCCACGGGTAGGTTTGACCTAAGTCCGCAGTCTGTTCTTGCCAGGTTTTCACCACTTCTTCCAACGCGGCGACAGAAAGTTGCGGCAGCGTTTTACTGTGGTCGGGCGAAAAACAGATAACCCGGCTGGTACCGCGTGCGCTTTCACAACGTAACAGAGGATCGCTGCTTTCAGGTGCATCCGGGGTGTCTGTCATCAGCGCGGCAAAGTCGTTAGTAAAAACAAATGTGCCGGTATATTGCGGATTTTTATCGCCCGTTACGCGCGTATTACCAGGACACAAGAAACAATCCGGATCGTGCGTCGGTAAGGTTTCTTGGGACGGTGTTTCCTGCGCCCCTTGCCATGGGCGTTTAGCCCGATGCGGGGAAACCAGGATCCATTGTCCGGTCAGTGGGTTGTAACGACGATGTGGATGATCCACCGGGTTAAACTGCTCCATCACATTTCCTTAGTCTGGATAACCTTGAGGATGGCGAGATTGCCAGCGCCAGGTATCATCTGCCATTTCTTGCAGAGTCCGGCTGACACGCCAGTTAAGTTCTTGGTCGGCTTTGGTGGCATCTGCCCAATAAGCGGGGAGATCGCCTTCACGGCGCGGGGCAAAGTGATAATTCACCGGTTTCCCGCAAGCGGTACTGAAAGCGTTGATCACATCCAGAACGCTGCTACCAACGCCTGCGCCGAGGTTATAGATATGCACGCCAGGCTTACCTTGTAGCGTTTGCATGGCTGCAACATGACCATCGGCTAAATCCATCACATGAATATAGTCGCGGACACCTGTGCCATCTTCAGTTGGGTAATCATTACCAAACACCGCCAGCGAATCGCGACGCCCGACGGCAACCTGCGCGATATACGGCATCAGGTTGTTTGGAATACCTTGCGGATCTTCGCCCATATCCCCTGACGGATGCGCGCCGACCGGGTTGAAGTAACGCAGCAAAGCCACGCTCCAGTTTGGCTGGGCTTTTTGTAAATCAGCCAGAATCTGTTCAACCATCAGCTTGCTACGACCATACGGGCTTGCAGGCGTACCGGTCGGGAAGCTTTCAACGTAAGGGATTTGTGGCTGATCGCCATAAACGGTGGCGGAAGAGCTGAAGATGAAGTTGGTGACGTTGGCGGCGCGCATCGCAGAAATCAGGCGCAAAGTGCCGGTGACGTTGTTGTCGTAATATTCCAGCGGCTTGTTAACCGACTCGCCTACCGCTTTAAGCCCGGCAAAATGGATAACAGCATCAATTTGATGATCGTGGAAAATTTCAGCCAGTAAGGCTTCATCACGAATATCGCCATCAATAAACAGCGGGTGTTTTCCGCTAAGGCGTTCAATCACCGGCAGCACGCTGCGTTTACTGTTGCAGAGGTTATCCAAAATCACGACATCGTGGCCATTTTGCAGCAGTTGCACACAAGTGTGACTGCCAATGTAACCGCTACCACCTGTTACCAATACTCTCATTTTTCGCTCCATTGCGCGTATGGTATGTAATAAACATAGCATAACAGAGATGCGAAAAGTGTGACACGGGCTAAATTAGTGGAATCGCTTACACTAATGTTTCAGGCACACTCAAAAGCCACAAAAGTGATTATAAAACAAATAGGTGCCGTAGGGATGTTGCGGGTTGTCTGAAAGTAGGGTGGATAAAATCCACCCTACCGATGAAGTGTTTAACGCGCGGCGGGTAAATGTTCAAACTGATAGCGATAAGCGTCGCCGTCAGCCACGAAAGTTAACCGTCTGGTGATGCATTCCGGTGCGTCTTCCGCATGGTGAGAAACAAACAGTAACTGGGTTTCTCCTTCGCCAATCAAGATATCAATGAAACGGCGCACCAGCTGACGATTCAGTGGATCAAGTCCTTGCAGCGGTTCATCGAGAATCAGCAGTGTAGGGTGTTTCACCAGTGCACGCGCAATCAATGCAAGACGCTGTTGGCCCCATGAAAGACTGTGGAAAGGCGCATCTGCAGTCGCGTTGTCCATGCCGAGCATGTTCAGCCATTCACGGCCGAGTTTTTGTTGGCGATCGGAAACAGCCTGATAGATGCCAATCGAGTCAAAATAGCCTGAAAGCACCACGTTTCGCACCGTTGTACTGACGCGGTAATCCAGATGCAAATTACTGCTGACGTAGCCAATATGCTTTTTGATATCCCAGATGGTTTCGCCGCTGCCACGCCGACGACCAAACAGCGTCAGATCGTTGCTGTAACCCTGAGGGTGATCGCCCGTGACCAGACTTAATAACGTCGATTTCCCTGCACCGTTCGGGCCGACGATTTGCCAGTGTTCCCCAGGGTTTACCGTCCAGGACAGTTTGTGCAGGATAGGCCGGTCATTGTATTCCACCACACCATCACGCAGTACAATGCGTGGCTGATTTTCAGGCAGCGTATAACGTGCGCTCGGATCGTCAGCCTCCGGCAGCGCCACGCCTGCCAGTTTTTCGCTGTGAGCCAGTTGTGCAATCAGCGCCTGTTCCAGTAGCTTTTGTTTTTCACCGACTTCAATCAGCGCACAATCTGCCAGCACGCCAGCGTTTTGTATAAAATCAGGGATCTCATCAAAGCGGTTAAGCACCAATACGACGGTGTAGCCCTGCGTACTCAATTCACCTAATAATGCGGCAAGTTGCTCGCGGGATTTCACATCCAGTCCGTCAAATGGCTCATCAAAAATAAGCAAATCAGGCTGAGGCATCAGCGCCTGGCAGAGCAGGGCCTTGCGCGTTTCACCTGTGGAAAGGTATTTAAAACGACGAGTTAATAACGATGTGATGCCGAAAAGCTCCGCTAACTGTTGGCAGCGGACTTCATCTTTGATTTCATCCTGAATAATTTCCGCCGTGGTGCGACCGGTATCGTCTTCATCAGGACTCAATAAATCGGTGTTATTTCGCTGCCATTCATCGCTGACTAACTTTTGCAGTTGCTCAAAAGAAAGGTGGGCAATCCGGGTGAATGTGCACTGGCGCTCGCCCTTTTGCAGGGGGAGTGAACCGGCTAATGCCCGGGCAAGGGCTGATTTACCGCTGCCGTTGGCACCCACAAACGCCCAGCTTTCACCGGCGTTAATGGCTAAATCATTGAGGGCAAGAGTTCGGGTGTCGCTAAGGTGAAAGACTCCTTGCGAAATTTGCAACGTCGACATAAACCATCCCATTTTTTGCAGTGATTAAGCCCAGATTTACGGATTGCCTGTGGTGTTGTCAATTCGCTGCGCGGTTTTAGCACAGAGTGGCGATAATCACGCGATCGGCATTAAAAAATGCTATGACTTCAGCACCTTCCACCAGTTTCTGGATTTCCACTACAGTGTTCGGCACGGTAGCGCACAGCGTTTGCCCGTCAGGCAATTGCACCAGCACTTCGCTTTGCTCAGCCCCTTGCTGAATATTGCTGATAATACCGGGGAGCTGGTTGTCTGCACTGCTGGCACGTTTTGCATCAGTGGTAATTTCCACCCACGGCGCTTTAATCAGTACCAGAACTTCTTTGCCTTCGCTTAAACCCAGGCGTTCTGCGCTCTGGCGCGTAATGGCTGCCTGCAAACGCGTCGAGCCATCAGCCAATAAAATATCAACGTGTTGCTGTACTTGTTCGCTATCACGACGTAAAACGGTGCCGAAAAGCTGGTTGCGAGCGCTGGTTTGTAGAGAAAAACGAGAAATTGCAGCGAGCAAACTATCGAGCGGTAGCGCGTCATCACGCAGCACATCGAAGGCTTTTTGTTGGATTTGCGCGAGCAATTCATAAAGCTGAATCAGACGTTCACCGTAATGCGTAAGAACCGCGCCGCCGCCGCCTTTACCGCCTGTTGCTCTATCAACTAACGTCTCAGCGCTCAGTTGATTCATCTCATTGATGGCGTCCCAGGCACTTTTGTAGCTAATGCCCGCAAGTTTTGCGCCCTGGCTAATTGAGCCGGTATGTTGTATTTGTTTAAGTAGCGCGATACGACGTGGATCGGCGAACAGCCGCTGCTGGAGTTTCAGCGTCAGTAGAATTTCAGCTTGCATAACCTCTCCGCAATAAAGAAAACGCCATTTTCCTCTATTGCGTGGGGTTGGGCAAATCGCACAAAAGGAGAGTGCGTTTTTCTGTCAGGTCGTTAGAATAGCCGCTCTCACTTTTGTTGGAGGCATCCATGTTAGAGTTATTGAAAAGCTTGGTGTTTGCCGTGGTCATGGTGCCAATCGTAATGGCGGTGATTCTCGGTCTTATCTATGGATTGGGTGAAGTCTTTAACGTCTTCTCAAAAGTCGGTCACAACGACCAACCGAAAAAAAACCATTGATTTCCTAACGCCCGCATCAGCGGGCGTTGCATTTCTTCTCTTCCCTTCAGAAATTCAGCAACGGCAATACTGCCGGGATCTGTGAAAGCAGGTACAGCACCAGTCCGATAGAGCCACCAACCAGCGTGCCGTTTATGCGGATAAATTGTAAATCTTTGCCTATGTTCAGCTCGATTTGCCGCGACATATCCTGTGCATCCCAGCTTTTGACCGTATCGCTAATATGGCGAGTCAGGAAAGTGGCGAACTCAGGCGCCATTTTCTGCACCGCTAGCTCCAGATGCTCATTAAGTGATGTGCGCAACGCGCTATCGGCAACCAGTGTCTCTCCCAACCACTGACCAGCCTCTGCAATGCGCTTTTTCACGCGCGAATCTTCAGAATTAACATCCACTTTCAACCATTCGCGCAAATCGCCCCACAGCTCGCCCAGATAGCGGTTAAAAGCCTCATCTTCTTTCAAATAACTTTTTATGCTGTCGGCTTTTTCAGCCATTTGCGGCGAGTTTTTAAGATTGTCGATGAGCTTTAACGTCGCGCGATCAAAAGCCTGACGGATCTGGTGCCCCTGATCGTGGCTGACGTCATCCAGAAACGAATTGACCGCACTGGAAACCAAATCGGCGCTGTGCTCCCCCAGCCATTCGGTGGGTAATACTTTGGCCTTGCGTGGGTGCTCTGTTTCCAGCCAGCGGACAATCTGACGGGCGATAAAGGCCCGCGTGCTTTCACGTTTTATCAGCGCCAGCATCTGGGCAATGACCGAGTCGAGTAACTCCTGATGGCGGTTATTTTTAGTCAGGCTTTCCAGCAGCAGAGCACTGGAATGGGTCAAATCGACCTTATCGATGGCCTTGTGAACCGCCTGGCGGATTAAGCGTTGGATGCGCGTATCGTCAGTTAAGTCTAAAAATGCGCTCATCACCTGCAACAGATGTTGCCCGACGCGTTGCGCATTGTCGGGCTTGCTGAACCACTGACCAATCATGTGCGCCGGTTCGTGGCGGCGAATTAAGGCGATCAGGGACTGGGTATCAAGGAACTTCTCCTGCACAAAAATGCCCAGGTTTTCACCAATGCGATCTTTATTGCGCGGAATAATCGCCGTATGACGAGAGATGAAGGGAATCGGCACGCGATGAAACAACGCTGCCACGGCAAACCAGTCAGCGAGTGCACCCACCATGGCGGCTTCGGCGATAGCTTTTAAGCCGCTCACCCAGAATCCCGGAGGTAAAAAGAGGGTAGTCACAAACGTTACAGCGGCAACCAGCAGTAAGGACAGCGCAAGGCGCTTGGTGCGTTTTAGTTCAGCTATTTTCTCCATTAACTAAGCATAGAACGGCACGGAGCGGATCGGTAGAACAAATTTGCGTTGCGATTAATCTCGCTCGATTTCGAACAACTAAATTTTCCACACCTTCAAATCGTTATAAGAATCTTCCTGCAATCGACTTGCCTGGAGCGTTTATTTAACGATACTGTATGTATATACAGTAATTCTTTGTGAGGATTTTATGGCACCGCTAACTCTTTTTATTTTCTGTTCATCAACAGGTTACGGAGCGTAACTATGGGCGCATTTCCATCACCTGCGCAGGATTATGCCGAACAGAGCGTCGATATTCGTCAATTAGTGGATGAACATCCGACGGCCACATACTACATGCGGGCATCGGATGATTCGATGATTGAAGGGGGGATCAGCAATGGCGATTTGCTGGTGGTCAATAGCGCCAAAACCGCGGTGCATAACGATATTGTGATTGCCGCGGTGAATGGCGAATTCGTCGTCAGACAATTGCAACTCAGACCCGTAATTCAGCTCATGCCGCTTAATCGCGCCTGCAAACCTATTCACCTCGGTTCAGATGAGGCGCTTGAGGTATTTGGCGTGGTGACTTATATCGTGAAATCAACGAGGTAACTATGTTTGCCCTGGTTGATGTAAACAGTTTTTACGCAAGTTGCGAAACCATATTCAGGCCTGACCTGAAAGGCAAACCGGTGGTGGTTTTAAGTAACAACGATGGTTGCGTGATTGCGCGAAACGCCGAGGCAAAGAACTGTGGTGTGCAAATGGGCGGCCCATACTTCAAGCAGAAAGATCTCTTCCGACAACAAGGCGTGACCGCTTTTAGCAGTAATTACGAGTTATATGCTGATATGTCACATCGCGTCATGATGACGCTGGAGGAAATTTGCCCGCGGGTTGAGATCTATTCAATCGACGAGGCTTTTTGTGATTTTTCTGGCATGAGTCATTGCCGCAATCTGAAAGATCTTGGCCGGGAAATCCGTTCTACTCTTTCGCAGCGCACGCATTTAACGGTAGGCGTGGGGATTGCCCAGACAAAAACGTTAGCCAAACTTGCTAATCACGCAGCAAAACAGTGGCCGCTGGAATCGGGTGGCGTTGTCGATCTGTCCGGTCGTGAGCGGCAACGCCAATTAATGGCGGCGTTTCCGGTTGGCGAAGTCTGGGGAATTGGTCGTCGAATCAGTAAAAAACTTGAAGCGATGGGGATTAAAACGACCTTACAACTGGCGGATGCAGATATCCGTTTTATACGTAAACATTTCAGTGTCGTGCTCGAGCGCACGGTTCGTGAGCTGCGTGGGGAATCTTGTCTGGGATTTGAAGAGTTTGCTCCCACGAAACAGGAAATCATCTGCTCGCGCTCATTTGGAGAGCGGCTGACTGAGTATGAACATATGCGTCAGGCTATTTGCAGCTATGCGGCACGTGCCGCAGAAAAGCTCAGGGGCGAACACCAGTATTGTCGTCATATTTCTGCTTTTGTTAAAACATCCCCTTTCACGGTGAATGAACCTTACTACGGCAACCAGGCGATGGTGAAACTCCTTACCCCGACGCAGGACACCAGAGATATTATTGATGCGGCGACACGCTGCCTGAACACCATCTGGAGAGACGGGCACCACTATCAAAAAGCAGGGGTGATGCTTTGTGACTTTTTCAGCCAGGGGATCGCACAACTCAACCTCTTTGATGAAAACCCGCCGCGAGCCAACAGTGAAATGCTGATGCAGGTGATAGACGACATTAATAAGAAGAAAGGCAAAGGGACGCTTTATTTTGTGGGGCAGGGGATTGAGCAGCCGTGGCAGATGAAAAGAGCGATGTTGTCACCGCGATATACGACCCGGCGTTCAGATTTGTTGAGGGTTAAATCGGGGAACATGTGAGGGGCTCATTTTCTTATGCTGTTCCGTTAACAACTGGCACACCACATTGCCCGGTAATGGGCGATGGAAAAAATAACCCTGGCAAAACTCAATACCCGCCATTTGCACTTGAGCTAATTCGTCTTGTGTTTCAACGCCTTCAATAAGAATTTCACATTTAACCACCATACATAACTTCACCACTTGTCGCAGGAAGTTAAATCCATCGGGTTTAGCGAGGCCCAGCACCATTGATCTATCTAATTTTATTTTATCCAGAGGATAACGAGTCAGATAATGCAGGGTTGAATAGCCAGAGCCAAAATCATCCAGCGCGATTTTAATACCCAAACTGCGCATCTTTTCCAGAACCTCTGCGACACGCACCGGCTCCTGCACCTTTTGTGATTCAGTAATCTCAAATTCCAGCTGCCATCCTGTGGGGAGTGGCTTTGTCAGCACCTTGCGAACCACATTCAGCAATCTGTAATCGACCAGTGTCTGAGGTGAAATATTGACGGACAGCGTCATGTCTTCGGCATCAGACATATTCTCCCGAACATAATCTAAAGCATGTTCCATCACCCAGAAATCCATCTCCGGCATCAACCCTGTTCTTTCATAATATTTGAGGAAAACAGGCGGCGTTATTTTCCCGTTATCGCTCTGATGGCGAATCAGAACCTCAAGGGCAACGATTTTATGATCGGATAAACGCACCTGTGGCTGGAAATAGAGAATGAACTGGCCGCTGGTTTGCAGTTTCTCAATTTGTCTTTGGGCTTCAATGTAGCTATTCCCTTCAACAATATGGCTGTAATTCGGCACCATCTCAAAATCGGTAGGCTGAGTCATATTCATCTCACCCGTGAGTAAATCCAGGTCGGGATTGTCGGGAACCGATTGTTTAAGTGAAGTGGTAACGAAGGGGCGATAAATAACGACCCCAAGGCTAATAATCAGAAGATACAAAAACACCGCGCTCACAGAGTGGCCGCTGGCGAGCCAGACTTTGACTGGAGAAGGCGTTGACCAACTGACGATTTCGGAAATCCGTGGAACCATGTCCAGATAAGTTGCGCCGTATGCGACCAGGTAAGACATTAAGGGGACAAGGACAAACGGGATAATCATGACGGGGTTCAGGACAATCGGATAACCAAAAATGAGAGGCTCATTGATATTAAAAAGTGCCATGGGTGCCGCTACGCCTAACAAACGGCGATGGGGGCTTTTGGCTTCCATGA
Source organism: Buttiauxella agrestis (assembly GCF_900446255.1). Taxonomy (NCBI): domain Bacteria; kingdom Pseudomonadati; phylum Pseudomonadota; class Gammaproteobacteria; order Enterobacterales; family Enterobacteriaceae; genus Buttiauxella; species Buttiauxella agrestis. The sequence goes on from NZ_UIGI01000001.1 coordinate 1,475,700, forward strand.
AAATACAAATTATCAAACTCACGGTATTACCCGTTCCGCCAGCATTGCACCACATATCGTAGAATACAGGGCTGAGAATATTCAGCGGGTGATGAAGAGTATGCCAGTCATTGATATTTATTTTTTGTGCCGCAGTAAAAGCAACATCAATATCCAAAAATAGATAATAACCGTGAAGGCCAAAGAACCATGGCACCGTACGCAACAGAACATATGAAATGCCATGTAAAAAATCTTTTGGATAAAAATACATGGACAAGTCACTGAGAAAATCCATCCCGCTTTTCAGCCAAATGGCAGCACCCAGTTTAATGGCACAACTAAAGAGCGCAATAATACCCAGCGTGGCAAAAAAAGAGATGATATTCGTGTAGCTATTGTCTTTCCATGAGCGGAGTTTTAGCAGATTCTCACTCACCACTTCTTGTAGGTAATTGCCGAAGACTCCAGAGGCCAGCGCCATTGGGATACTGATGTCTAAGAAGAACTGTGCATTATCATCAAGGATTCGGCGGAAGATCATCAAGGTGCTGATGCTTAGTGCAATACAGTAAATCTGTGAGAGACGGTTTCTGACAGCCCAGTGAACTGCGACATAGATGTTCATCACCAGCGGTGCCAGCGCTAAAAAACCAACTTGCAGCTGCATGAACCAGACGGCAGCATGATTAAATCCGGTGGTATCACAGATGACTGATGCAGTAATGACGAGTCCCCGGACGATGGATAAAGGGACAATTGCCATGGTGCTGGCAATAATGGCATGAGCAAATCGATTGTTTAATAAACGACTTTGGCTGTTATGCAGGCGATGCAGCAGATTGTTGTACAGCCACAGTTTTCTCACAAAGTTACCTGAAATATTTATGCTTATTGATAATTGTATTTAAATGGACAATTGCGTGACCAAAAAATGGAATAAATTATATTTACTTCATAATTGAATGATTAAATACCGTTTCAATTTATTGTTTAAATACACTTCGATAACAAAGCGACATCTATGGTTTAACTATTACACCCTCTCATAAAAGCAACAACGAGAATGGTACCAATAACAAAAGTAGCCATTACCTTTGAAACTAATCCGGTTATAAAGAAAACAGCCCCTAGCACAAGCAGAATAACAAATGCCTTACAATAGTCTGCGAACATAATTAATATCCTGCTAACCCCAGTCGAAAATATTAAATACCCGCAGTCCTGGGGGTATATTTAATCTAGGGTAACAATTTTTGTACTGCTAAGTAACCCTGGTAAATGTTCAAAATTACACATTCAGGTGTGATTATATGTACGCTTGATATAAGTTAAATTGCAGGCAATAAAAAAGCAGCCATAACAGGCTGCTTTCTAAGGGGATACTGGTCGGCACGGAGAGATTTGAACTCTCGACCCTCGCCACCCCATGACGATGCGCTACCAGGCTGCGCTACGTGCCGACATCGTGCAAATAATACTACCTTTTTCGCGATCGTTTGCAAGACAGCTTTTTGCTAACTGGTTCATAAATAAACAATCAGTTAGCAATGAAACGCTTCTCGTCGGTTAGCACCTGGAGCAACAACCCAAGTTGAGGCTTGGTTTCTTTGATGCGTTCACCCTGCAAATCGTACATCCGATAGTTACCGTTATTATCAAGCACTAACGTCATGTCAGGAAGAGTGACTGCGAGGCTGTTGTTATCCGCACCCACAACCCAATTATTGCGGCGTGTCGCGGCAAATAAGTCCTCACCTTGTGAATACTCGTTGGCCGGATTTTTAACGTGCAACAGGCGCTGCATCAGAGTTGTCATGACATCCTGATGGTCGGTGAGTTTGGTGATGGTTTGCGCTGGTGTGCCAGGCCAATGGATAACTAATGGCACCTCAATACGTGAGCGTGACCATGCAAAGGATTCCTGCTCTTTACCCAGCGGCACGCCATGACCTGCGGTAATAATTACCACCGTATTCTGGAGCTTCCCGGAGGCTTCCAGCGCATCAAGCACACGTTTGATTTGCTCATCAACACTAACCGCTGCGCGAGCATAGCGACGAGCAAAGGCCTGCTGATTGGTGTCTGCTGAGATATTGGTGCCATTAAAAGCAACCCAGGAGAACCAGCGGTTATCTTCAGAAGCGTATTGGTTTAGCCAGTTAACCCATTGCGTCGCAGTTTGCTCGTCAGACTGGCTTTTTGCTGAAGGCAAAGAGAAGTCTGAAAGCAGGGCCTGGCGATACATTGACGAGTCAAAACCATCGGAGGCGAACAGCCCCAGTTGATAGCCTTGCTGGTTCAATGCCGTAATTAAAGCCGCAGGAATTCGGGCGGATAACACGCCATCCATGTAGGCTGGCGAAATACCGTAGAACAGGCCAAAGATACCGTTATCGGTCCCGTTGCCCGCACTCATATGCTGCGTAAAGTTGATATTGCCAGCCGCAAACTCGCTCAGGTTCGGCAAATCTTTCTGCGTATGTTCAGCATTCAGGCCGTCGACCGTAATCAGCAATACGTTGTGACCCGTGCCCATATCGCGGAATTTCAGGTCGCTCAGTGGATATTGCACCGAGACTGCTTCAGGACTCCCTTGTTCCACGAGGCGGCGTTGGTACTCTTTTGCATCCAACAGGCCATGTTTTTCGAGGAAGCGGCGGGCTGTCATCGGGTAAGACAGCGGCAGGTTGGCGCGCTGCATGGTTATCGGGCGATAGAAATTCGCATCGGCCCAGATATACATAATATGGCTACTGAAGAAGGCGACGAAGAACAGCACGACCACAGGTTTTGCATAGTGTTTGCGCCGCCCCAGGCTGCGCAGTTTCTGCCAGCTCCAGGTCGCAAACAGCATTTCAATTAATAAAATCACCGGCACGCTGATAAACATCAGTTGCCAGTCGCGTGCCATCTCACTCTGGTCGGGGTTAATCACCAGTTCCCAGACAATTGGATTAAGGTGGAGATGGAAGCGAGTAAAGACTTCGCTGTCGATAAGCAACAGCGTCATGCCTGCGGTAGCGAGTGCTGCCGAGACAAAGCGCATCAGGCGTTGTGACATCACAACGAACGTTAGCGGGAAGAGAATCAGCAAGTAGGTGGCGAACACCACAAAGCTAAAATGACCGATAACACTCAGCCAGGAATAAATACGACCTGTGAGCGTTGTCGGCCAGTCGGCGACAAACAAATAGCGGCTACCCAGCAGTGTTGCCAGCAGGATATTGAACAAGGCGAACCAATGTCCCCAACTGACCATCTGGGAAACTTTTTCGCGGTAGCGCTGACGGTTAGTCACCATAACGTGTAACTACGATCCCTTAATGAGCTTTGTCTTCGCTCACGGAGGCTTGCAACGCCTCAGCGAAAGAGCGGGCCAACGAGCGGCGTTGAGCAGAAGCTACGCTGGTATTAATCAAGTTGGTGACCATGTTTCCCAGTACCATCAGGGAAAGATCGGTTGGCGTTTGGTGCTTTTCCAGCACGGAAGCCAGTTCACTCAACAGTTCTTCGACGCGTTCGTCACTATAACGGGATATTTGTGGCATAAATTAACAATCAATTAGATTTAGGAAAGGGCGTTATCTTACCGTAGCAGGACCTATTTTTCTTGAATTATTTAGGTGATGTTGCACATGGCTTCAGGCAATGGTTGAATACCGCCGAGTCTAAAAGGAGAGTTTATCATGAGTCTGGATATCGACCAGATTGCCTTACACCAGTTAATCAAGCGCGGCGAGCAGACACTTGAAGTTGTGTTGCGCGATTCTCTGTTGGCAACGAACGGCGCCGTAGAAGAGATGATGGCTGAATTGCATCGTGTCTACAGCGCAAAAAATAAAGCCTATGGTCTGTTCAGCGAAGAGAGTGAATTGGCGCAAGCGCTACGCTCACAGCGTAAAGGCGATGAAGATTTCCTCGCGTTCAGCCGCGCAGCCACTGGCCGACTACGTGATGAACTGGCGAAATATCCGTTTGCGGATGGCGGCATCGTGCTGTTTTGCCAATATCGTTACCTGGCAGTGGAATATTTGCTAGTGGCGGTACTGAATAATTTAAGCAGTATGCGCGTCAACGAAGAGCTGGATATCAGTTCTACGCATCACCTGGATATCAACCACGCCGATATCGTGGCGCGAATTGATCTGACCGAATGGGAAACCAATCCAGAATCCACACGTTACCTGACGTTCCTGAAAGGACGAGTAGGGCGCAAAGTTTCTGACTTCTTTATGGATTTCCTCGGTGCCAGCGAAGGTTTGAACGCCAAAGCGCAGAACAAAGGCTTGTTGCAAGCGTTGGACGATTTCACCAACGAAGCACAGCTGGATAAAAATGAGCGTCAGGCCGCGCGTCAGCAGGTTTATGCCTACTGCAACGAGCAACTCCAGTCTGGGGAAGAGATTGAGCTTTCTTCGCTGGCTGATGAGCTACCGTGGGCGGTTGATGATAAAAACTTCCAGCAGTTCACGGCCGATAAAGGCTATGAACTGGAAGAGAGCTTCCCGGCTGACCGTGGCACATTGCGTCAGTTAACCAAATTCGCCGGTAGCGGTGGTGGGTTAACGATTAGCTTTGATGCCATGTTATTAGGCGAGCGTATTTACTGGGATCCAGCGACTGACACGCTGACCATTAAGGGCACGCCACCGAATTTACGCGATCAATTGCAGCGTAGAAGTTCGGGTAAATAGCCATAAAAAAACCCGCCGAAGCGGGTTTTTTTTCGAACTAAATTCGCGATTAAGCGCGAACGAAGTCGATGTGGCTCAGTTTTGGCTTGAACGGGTGACGCTGAACAGCCTGAACTTTAACCTTAACTTCTTTACCGTCTACAACCAGAGTCAGAACTTCTTCGTAGAAACCTGGTTTAGCTTGCAGGTTCATTACGTTGTCGTGATCCAGTTCGATAGAGATCGCAGCTTCGGAACCACCATAGATGATTGCCGGGAATTTGTTAGCTGCACGCAGGCGGCGGCTCGCACCCTTGCCCTGCTCTTTGCGTTCTACTGCATTGATAGTAAACATTAACTGTTTCTCTCTTAAATAATCCTGTTACAGGCGACCCAGCAACAGGTAAGTGATCTGCTTTGCGGATGCAAAAGCGGGCGGGATTATAGCCATATCTGGCCCCGGCTTCAATGAAAAGAACCTTTAACCGCGCAATTCATTCGCGCGGCGGAAGCGGCCTTCGTAATCAAATACCTTTTCCCGTACGTTCCAGAAGTTGCCATTTTTGCGTGCAACGACAAAATCCGGATGGCGCAGTGCCGATTGCTGGGCGACGACATCGGCGGCGTTTATCCAGCGCAGCGGCACGCCTGGCGCACGGCTGTGTGGTCGAATAAACAGCTGTTCAAATGCCATGCGTTGGGCTGGCGTTTGTAAGCGGAACCGTTCGCTGACATCTGCGCCATCTTCATCAAAATAGGTGATCTTCAGCCAGTCGCCTTTATCGTCGCCCCCGTGTTGAAGCGTCATGCCCCCGCAGCGTAAAACCAGCGCGTCTTTTAATTTCAACGCGGCTTTTAACATATCGTCAGGATCGACCAGAACGTGATCGCACTGGTGGCAGCGACGTGCAGCGATATCGTTTTCAGCATGACATTGCGGGCAATTTTTGAAGCGGAAACGGTAATCGCACTGCTCCCTGGAGCCATCGTCATCTTCAAACCATCCCTGACAGCGGCGGCCAAAGTGTTCAATCAATGTGCCGTCGCTGGTGGTCTTGCCCCAAAAAGTATTGGCAAAACCACAGGAAGGGCAAAAGACTTGCACGGGCACGTTGTCACTTTTGCCTTTTGCAGCGCCGACTTCCGGCGTGAACAAGTCATGGGGATTGCCTGCATAATCGAGGATTAAACAATCTTTTTTGCCAGGCGACAGGCGCAAACCACGACCCACAATTTGCTGGTAAAGGCTGACGGATTCCGTCGGGCGTAAAATGGCAATCAGATCGACGTGTGGCGCGTCAAAGCCCGTGGTGAGCACCGAAACGTTCACCAGAAAACGGAATTGCTGATTTTTGAAGGCTTCAATTAATGTATCGCGCGCCGGTCCTGGGGTATCAGCCGTAATCAATGCGGCATCGTTAGAGGGCAGCAGCGCGGTGACTTCTTTGGCGTGTTCAACGGTGGCGGCAAAAATCATTACGCCGCGCCGGTCAGCGGCAAACTCAACAATCTGGCTGATGATATGCGGAGTAATACGTTTTTGCTGTTTCAGCTCCCGGTTAAGATCCGCTTCGCTAAACAGGCCATTGGATTGCGCCTGCAAGCGGCTGAAATCGTACTGCACTACCGGCATGTCCAGCCGTTCTGGCGGTGTTAAATAGCCATGCTTAATCATGTACCGCAGCGGTAATTCGTAAATACAGTCCCGGAACAGGGCGTTTTCGTTGCCGCGCACCATGCCGTGATAGTGAAAATGGTAAATCCAGCCTTTTCCTAAACGATAAGGCGTGGCGGTCAGACCTAACAGGCGTAGCTTCGGATTCGCAGAGCGTAGATGGGCAAGGATTTGCTGATATTGGCTGTCGTCGGAATCGCCAATACGGTGGCACTCATCGACTATCAGTAATGAAAACTCGCCCTGGAATTGCTCAAGATTACGTGCAACAGACTGCACGCTGCCAAAAACCACTTTGCCGTTGCTCTCTTTACGTTGCAGCCCGGCGGCAAAAATATCGGCTTCCAGCCCTAGCGCACAATATTTTGCATGGTTTTGCGCCACGAGTTCTTTGACGTGCGCCAGCACCAACACCCGTCCGCGAGCCACTCGGGCAAGTTCGGCAATCACCAGGCTTTTCCCCGCACCCGTTGGCAACACAATGACTGCTGGCGTGATGTGTTTGCGGAAATGCGCGAGCGTGGCGTCCACGGCTTCTTGTTGGTAAGGGCGTAAGGTAAAGGACATTATTGATCAGGTCTATGAAACATCAGCGTCGATTATGCCATGAAACAGGGTTTTAGCTTGAGAGAGTTTTCTATCCCGCTATACTGGCAAACTAATTAACAGGCAAATCAATTTTTCCTTATAAAATGGGCGAATGCCCTGCTGGCATTTGGTGCTGGCTCCTCTTTGAAACAGGCAATATTTTAATGCGACTCGATAAATTTATCTCTCAGCAACTTGGCGTGAGCCGCGCTATTTCTGGCCGTGAAATCCGTGCCAGCCGTGTCACCATTGATGGTGAAGTAGTGCGTGACGCCTCTTTTAAACTCAACCCGGAACATCAGGTTGAGTTTGATGGCCGTTCGTTGACTCAGGAAAATGGCCCTCGCTACTTTATGCTTAATAAGCCGCAGGGTTATGTCTGTTCCACCGAAGATCCGGATCACCCGACAGTGCTCTATTTCCTGGATGAGCCGATGGCGCACAAACTGCATGCTGCCGGGCGCCTGGATATCGATACCACCGGACTGGTGCTGATGACCGATGATGGACAATGGTCGCATCGCATTACTTCTCCGCGCCATCATTGTGAAAAAACCTATCTGGTGACGCTGGAAAATCCTGTCTCCGATGACACGGCAGAACAATTCGCCGCAGGCGTTCAATTGCATAATGAAAAAGATCTGACGTTACCGGCGGTTATGGAAGTCATCACGCCGCTTGAGGTGCGTTTGACCATCAAAGAAGGGCGTTATCACCAGGTAAAACGCATGTTCGCCGCAGTGGGGAACCATGTTGTAGGCCTGCATCGTGAGCGCATTGGCGCTGTTGCAATGGACGCCAGTCTCGCACCAGGTGAATATCGCCGATTAACTGAAGAAGAAATTGCAAGCTTTGGCATGCCGCCACGTTAATCCCCGGAGGATGTGTTGAGTAGTAAGCAAAACTCGTCAATTGGTATTGTGGTGATACTTGGCCTGTTGGCCATGTTAATGCCGCTGTCCATCGATATGTATTTACCGGCTCTGCCGGTTATTGCCTCGGAATTTGGCGTGCCGGCTGGCAGCGCGCAAATGACGCTAAGCACCTATATTCTCGGTTTCGCTATCGGCCAGCTATTTTATGGTCCGATGGCTGACAGCATTGGTCGTAAGCCAGTGGTGCTCGGGGGGACGCTCATCTTTGCCGCAGCGGCAATTGCTTGTGCGCTTTCACAGACGATTGATCACCTGATTGCGATGCGTTTTCTTCATGGCCTGTCGGCTGCCGCCGCAAGTGTCGTGATCAACGCCCTGATGCGCGATATTTATCCGAAAGAAGAGTTCTCGCGCATGATGTCGTTCGTCATGCTGATAACAACCATTGCGCCTCTGGTTGCACCAATGGTTGGGGGCGCGGTGCTGGTGTGGTTTAGCTGGCACGCCATCTTCTGGATTCTGGCGCTAGCAGCCCTGCTGGCTTCAGGGATGATTTTCTTCCTGATCCACGAAACGCTACCGGTTGAGCGTCGTCAGAAGTTTCATTTGCGTACGACGATCGGTAACTTCGCCACCTTGTTCCGCCACAAACGTGTGTTGAGTTATATGCTGGCGAGCGGTTTCAGCTTTGCGGCAATGTTCTCATTTTTGAGCGCCGGGCCGTTTGTGTACATCGAGCTGAATCATGTCGCGCCGCAGCATTTCGGCTACTACTTCGCGCTTAACATTGTCTTCTTGATCATCATGACGCTGATTAACAGTCGCTTTGTGCGCCATTTTGGCCCACTGGCGATGTTCCGCTTCGGGCTGTTTGTGCAGTTTGCTATGGCAATCTGGCTGGTGGTGAGCACTGGGCTGGATCTCGGCTTTTGGTCGATGGTGCTGGGGATTGCGGTGTTTGTTGGTTGTGTGTCGATGGTTTCTTCGAATGCGATGGCGGTTATTCTTGATGAATTTCCCCATATGGCGGGAACCGCCTCTTCACTGGCAGGGACATTCCGCTTTGGCATCGGTGCATTAACGGGCGCATTGCTCTCGATTGCGACCTTTAACACCGCGTGGCCTATGATTTGGTCGATTGCGGTATGCGCTACGTGTTCAATCGTTTTCTATGTCTATGCCAGTCGCCCTCGCTTAGCGACGAAATAATCCTAAAGTCATAAAACGGGTATCGTCAGATGCCCGTTCTTTAATCCAAATCAACGAAAATCCCCCACAAAAGCCTACAATTTGTTTCTCAAATGTAAACGCATCAACAACAAAAAGTCACATTCTTGTAGTTAAAAAGGTTGAGTTACATCGCAGAAAGCGTTACATATAGCGCCGAAACGTGTGCAGCTCCACAAAAATAAAACGTTAAATGTGAAATGGTAGACAAATAATTACAACGGATGTAAGCGGTTTCCAGGTTGTTTACACACAATTAACCAACATTGTGTTAACCTTTATGTGAATCGTTTGTGAAATAATTTTGGATTTTTTTGGGGATACCACAGTGAATACGTTACAGCTTTCCATCGTTCATCGCTTACCACATAGCTATCGTTGGCTGGCAGGTTTTGCAGGCTCCAGAGTTGAACCGATTCCGCAAAATGGGCAGGGCGCCGAAAATTGTCTGATTGGCCTTAAATTGCTGAGCGACAGTAACAGTGATTCAGCCTGGCCGACGATGCAAAAATTAAGTCTCGCGTTACGAGATATTGAAGTGGATTCTGCGGTTGTCGAGTGTGAAGGCCAGCCTTGTCTGTTTGTTAATCGCCAGGATGAACAAACCGCAACCTGCCGCCTGAAAAACTTTGGCGTCGCGATTGCTGAGTCTTTCTCCAGCGCTAATCCATTTTAACGCTCACATTCATCAGGCAAGTGCGAGTAACTGGCGTGTATATTCCGCCTGAGGCGCGGCAAAAATTTGCTGACATGCCCCTTGTTCCACCACTTCACCCTGCCGCAACACCACAACCTGATGGCATAAAGACTTCACCACTCGCAAATCATGGCTGATAAAAATGTAGGCCAGCTGATGTTTTTCCTGCAATGACTTCAGCAGTGCAAGAATTTTCGCCTGGACGGAGCGATCGAGCGAAGAGGTCGGTTCATCAAGAATCATCAACTCTGGCTGCAAAATGAGCGCCCTGGCAATCGCAATGCGCTGTCGCTGCCCGCCTGAAAACTCCGCTGGATAGCGGTGCATTGTTTCCGGATCTAATCCTACTTCCTGCATGGCAACGATCACTTTCTGCTCGCGTTGCGCAGCACTTAACGCAGGTTGATGGACGCGCAAACCCTCTTCAATAATCTGTAAAACATCCAGTCGCGGATTTAACGATGAATTCGGATCCTGAAAAACGACCTGAATACGACGGCGCAAAGGCAGCAGCTTTTTGCGATTAAGCTCATGCAACGCGATCCCATCGAACCAAATCTCACCGCTGGAATGAATGAGCCGTAACAGCGCAAGGCCAGTGGTACTTTTCCCCGAACCCGACTCCCCAACCAGACCGATGCTTTCACCGGCTCGAAGCGAAAAACTCAGATCTTTAATCCCATAGTTGTAGCCGATGGTTTTCTTGAGTAGACCCCGACGAACGGGGAAGGCGACTTCTAAGTCATGAACTTTGAGTAGGGGAGGATTCGACTCGTCAACCGGGCGCGGGCTGCCAGAAGGTTCTGCCGCCAGCAGTTGCTGAGTGTAGGCATGTTGCGGCGCGGATAACAATTTCACCGCAGCGTTTTGCTCTACACATTTGCCGTAGCGCATGACCGCCACATTATCTGCCAGCTTTTTGACGATGCTGAGATTATGAGTGATAAACAACAGCCCCATATTCAGCTCTTGTTTGAGTTCTTTGAGCAGTTGCAGAATTTGTGCCTGCACGGTCACGTCCAGCGCGGTCGTTGGCTCATCGGCAATCAACAGCTCCGGGCGTGTGAGCAGCGCCATCGCAATCATCACGCGCTGGCGTTCGCCACCAGAAAGCTGGTGCGGGAAGTCATTTAAACGATTTGCCGCGTTGCGAATACCGACTCGATCGAGGCAGGTCAGCATTTCTGCGCGTGCCGCTTCACGGCGCATGCCACGGTGCAGGGATAACACTTCATAAAGCTGCTTTTCAATACTGTGCAACGGGTTGAGCGAAACCATTGGCTCCTGGAAAATCATGGCGATTTTATTACCCCGCACGGTACGAAGCACTCGTTCAGGTGCGTGTAACAATTCCTGGCCTTTAAAGAGGATTTCGCCAGTGGGATAAAGCACCGGTGGTGCGGGCAATAAGCGCAAAACCGATAACGCCGTAACGCTTTTTCCGGAACCGGACTCGCCAACCAGCGCCAGCGTTTCACCCGCGTTCACCTCTAGTGATAAATCATCCACCACTTGCCGGACGGTATCACCGCTGCGAAAAGCCACGGATAAATTCTTAATGGACAGCAGTGGAGTCGTCATATCAGTGCGCCTTGCTCGGGTCAAAGGCGTCGCGCACTGCTTCGCCAATAAAAATAAGTAACGTCAGCAAAATGGCCAGCGAGAAAAATGCGGTAATCCCAAGCCACGGAGCCTGAAGGTTATTTTTCCCTTGTAACAGCAATTCACCGAGGGACGGAGAACCAAGCGGTAATCCGAAGCCTAAGAAATCCAGCGAGGTGAGAGTGGTAATGGAACCACAAAGGATAAACGGCAAAAATGTCAGCGTAGCCACCATGGCATTGGGCAGCATATGACGCAGGATGATTGACCTGTCACTCACGCCCATAGCCTGCGCGGCGCGAATATAGTCGAAGTTTCGCGTACGGAGAAACTCAGCGCGTACCACACCCACCAGACTCATCCAGCCAAACAAAACGGTAATACCCAGCAGCCACCAAAAATTCGGCTGAATGACGCTCGAAAGCAGGATTATCAGGAATAACGTCGGCATTCCTGACCATACTTCGATAAAACGCTGCCCCCATAAATCCACCCGCCCGCCGTAATAGCCTTGTACCGCGCCTGCAAGAATGCCAATAACGCTGGAAAATAGCGTCAGCATCAGGCCGAAGAGGATTGAAATACGCGTGCCGTAAAGAATGCGCGCCAGCACATCGCCGCCATTAGCGTCTGTTCCAAGCCAGTTCTGGCTGCTCGGGGGGGAAGGAAAAGGAACCGTGGTGGCAAAGTTAATCGCATTAGAACCAAAGCGGATCGGCGCCCACAGCACCCAACCATTTTGGCTCAGGCGCTGCGCAAGCCACGGATCCTGATAATCAGCAGGGGTTGCCAGCGGGCCGCCGAAGTCGCTTTCACTGTAATTGGTGAGAAAAGGAAAATAGAGACGTTCCTGATAATGCACGATGAGCGGACGATCGTTGGCTATCAACTCAGATCCAAGACTGAGCAAGAACAGAACGCCGAACACCCATAGTGACCAGTAGCCACGTTTGTTGTGGCGTAAACGCGCCCAGCGGGCCTGATTAACGGGACTTAAATGGCTCATCCTCGCCCCTCGAAATCAATACGCGGATCAACCAGCGTGTAAGTAATGTCGCTCAGAATATTAAGCAGCAGACCAATCAGAGTAAAAATGTAAAGCGTGCCAAACATCACCGGATAGTCCCGTGAAATGGTCGAGTCATAGCCGAGCAATCCCAGTCCGTTAAGTGAAAACATCACTTCTATCAGCAGCGACCCGGTAAAAAACATACTGATGAACGTGGCAGGAAATCCGGCAATCACTAAAAGCATGGCGTTACGAAACACATGCCGGTAGAGAATCTTATTTTCATCCAGCCCCTTGGCTCGGGCCGTGACGACGTATTGCTTGCGGATTTCGTCGAGAAACGAGTTTTTCGTCAGCATCGTTAACGTCGCAAAACCGCCTACGACGGTCGCCAGCACCGGCAGTGTGATGTGCCAAAGGTAATCAAAGATTTTCCCGTACCACGGTAGGGTATCGAAATTAGTAGAAACCAGGCCACGCAGCGGGAACCAGTCCAGATAACTGCCGCCGGCAAACAAAACAATCAGTAAAATAGCGAACAGGAAGGCAGGGATCGCATAGCCAATAATAATAAAAGTGCTGCTCCAGATATCAAAACTGCTGCCGTTGCTGACCGCTTTGCGTATGCCGAGTGGAATCGACACCAGGTAGATAATTAAGGTGCTCCACAGACCAATCGAGATAGAAACCGGCAGGCTTTCTTTGATGAGATTTAAAACCGATGCGCTGCGAAACAGGCTGTTGCCAAAATCAAAACGCAGGTAATCGCCGAGCATTTTGAAGTAGCGTTCATGAATGGGTTTATCAAAGCCGTAGCGATGGGTGATTTCGGCAATCACTTCCGGGTCGAGGCCGCGAGCACCGCGATACTGGCTGTCAGTTGCGTTAGCTACGCCAACACGGGCATGGCCGCTACCCATGGTGTCTGTTGCCATACCCGGAACGCCGACGCCGTGACCTAACTGAATGGCGGCAATAGCCTGATCAACAGGGCCGCCAGGCGCTATCTGAACAATGAAAAAATTGATGGTGATGATCGCCCATAACGTGGGGATGATTAGCAGCAAGCGACGTAACAGATAACTTCCCATGTGTGCCCTTAACGTCGGTTTTCTGGTAGTTGAGCGGCTTTGTTGACGTCATACCACCAGGTATCAAACCCGGTCGCGTATAACGGATGAATCGCAGGTTTTGAGAATTTACTCCACCAGGCAAAGCGGTCTGCGGCCATGTACCACATCGGAATCATGTAATAATTCCACGTCAGAACACGATCCAGCGCACGGCCTAACGGCAGCAGTTTTTGTTTATTACCTTGATTAGCCACAATCTGAGACGCCAGTTTGTCGATGACCGGGTTTTTTACGCCAGGGGCATTGTAGGTGGAATCGACATATTCGGATGCCCACGCGATTTGTACATCAGCACTGGGGTAAGGCATTGCGCTGTAGAGTGTTGGCATCATGTCATAATCGCGGGTGCGCAGGCGGTTGGTCAGCTGCGAGTTATCGACCTGGCGAATTTCCATCGTGACCCCCAGTCGTTGCAGGTTGTGCTGGAAGGGTAAAATCCATTGTGTATTACCGGTAGTGGCCGTCAGTAATTCAAAGGTGAAGGGTTTCCCCGTTTTAACATTGATAAGTTTTTGGTCTTTAAGTTCCCATCCCGCTTCTTTGAATAACGCCAGAGCTTTGAGGAGATTGTCACGATCAAAGCCATTGCCGTTGGATTTTGGCGGGTTGTAGACAGTCGTGAAGACTTCTGGCGGTAAATCTTTTTTCATCGGGGCCAGTAAAGTCAGCTCATCGGCATCAGGGTAATCACGAGCGGCATATTCGGTGTTCTGGAAATAGCTGTTAGCACGGCTGTAGGCGTTATAAAACAGCGCCTTGTTCATCCATTCAAAATCAAATGCCAGGCCAACGGCTTCGCGGACTTTTCGGTCTGCAAAGATAGGGCGTTGGACGTTAAAAGCCAGCCAGCGCGTATCTTGCGCCGCTTCGTTAGGTTGTTCTTCTTTGACAATGAAATGATTAGCGAAGTTTTTGCCGATGTAACGGGTTGCCCAGTTCTTAGCCGATGCTTCGTTGCGAAAATCAAACGCACCGGCTTTGAAGGCCTCGAAGGCGACATTATCGTCTAGATAATAATCATAGCGGATGGAGTCAAAATTCCAGCGCCCCCGGTTGACGGGCAAATTGGCGGCCCAGTAATCCCTTACGCGTGAATAGGTGATGTACTGTCCCATACGCCACGCGGTAATTTTATAAGGGCCGCTGGCTGGAGGTGGCTTAGAAAGCGGGTCGCTGAGCTTATGGTCTTTCCAGAATTGCTCAGGGAACACTGGCAGAGAGAACAGTCCCAGCATTCGTTCTTTGCTCGGTTCAGCAAGCTCGATGCGTACCGTTAAAGGCGCGATAGCTTTGACCGTCGCCCCTTTATAAATCAGCCGAAACTGCGGTACACCTTCGGTCATGAATTTATTAAAAGTGAAGGCAACATCGCTGGCTTTAATCGGGGTGCCATCATGAAAACGCGCCCGAGGATTAATTTCGATTTCAGCCCAGGCAAAGTTGTCTGGGTAACGCGCCATTTCACCAATCAACGGGTAGTAGCTTCCGGGTTCATCATCGGAAGTGGTAAACAGCGTGTCATAAAGCGTTTCTGTGCGCACACCCGCATTGCCACGTAAGGCATAACGGTTGAAATTATCAAAGGTGCCGAGCGCCGAGAGCGTGATGTTTCCGCCCTTTGGGGCCGCAGGATTGACGTAATCGAAATGGGTAAAGTTGATGGCGTATTTAGGCTCACCTAAAACGGCAAATGAATAACTTTCCTTGATGTTTTCGGCCTGGCTTTGGAAAGTCATCAGGCAAAGGCTTAGCAGAGCGAAGGCGCGAGCTAACATCGTATGGGCCAATCCTTGTAACGTCATGATGATGAATCATAAGTTATACCCACGATACTTCAAGCCGCATCTTTGTCAGTTGTCAGGAGTTACTCTGAAAAACCCACACCTTTAAGCTCATTGTACGTTTTAGTTTGCTCTTCCCATTCTTTCAATTGCTCGAAGGTGAGAGGGCGCGCGAAGTAGAAGCCCTGCAAGTAATTCACCCCCTGTTCAATCAGCCATTTGGCTTGCTCTGGCGTCTCAACTCCTTCTGCGACGGTGGTCATGCTCAGTTTTCGGGCAAGCGTTAACACCGCATCGAGCACCGGAGAAGTCACCGTTTCAAGGCCGATAGAATTCACAAAGCCCCTGTCTATCTTGAGATAATCGAGCTTGAAACGCTCAAGATAAATAAGCGCACTGTGTCCGGTTCCGAAATCATCAACCGCAATTTCATACCCTTGCTCGTGCATCCAGTGGAACAGGCAACTGGCTTCGTTCTCCTTAACCATATCGCGTTCCGTGATTTCAAAAATTAGCTGAAAATGATGAGGGGGTAACGAGGCCGCAAAAGCCTGAATATCCTCTTTGAAAGTGGGGGAGTGCAGATGGCTGGGAGCCAGATTGACACCGAGTCGCGCCCCTGGCGGTAAAATTTGTTGAAGCCTTCTGGCATCACGCGCAATTAACTCAAATAAATGGCGGGTGAGAGGAACAATCAGTTGCTGTGCTTCTGCAAAAGCAATAAACGCATCGGGTGGGATAGACCCGGCAATAGGGTGGTTCCAGCGCATCAAGACTTCTACACCGGACATTTTCAAATTTCTGGCGTCCACCACAGGTTGATAAACGACATAAAACTGCCCGCGTTTTATTCCGGTAAGGATCTCTTTACCGGAACGTAAACGTACCGTCAGGAAGTATGCGCATAACGCTCCGCCGAGTATTCCAAAGACCAGACCCGTCAGAATAGAGATTTGAATATCTTCAACAGGCCAGGTTTTGCCGTACAACGCTATCTTGATGGGATAGCCATTAATAGAGACGACGCGAGTGGGATGCTGCGGCAGCTCAGATACATTCATCACATTGCTGGAAAGGGTGGTCAGCGCTTTGTCGCCAGCGATTATCGCCATCGAAAGCACATCACTTTGGCGAGTAGAGAACAGTAAATAAGGTGTGAGGTTCACATTCAGCGTCGCGAAAACACCTTTCCCTTGAATCACCGGGTTTTTAAACCATGCGGCAATCGTAGGCTTGCCCGGCATCATGGGGGTGCCATGTAAGATATCAATATCGATATCGGCGTAGATGTCTATATCAGGGACAAGTTCGTGCATATCGAGCATCATGCTGCCCGTTGCAGAAGAGCAGTAAGCAAAACCATCACGAACTAAAACAAAAGCGCGAACGTTAGCGTTAAAAGCAGCGCTTGATGTCAACTCGCCCGAAACCTGGTGGCAATCAGAAAGGGTTAATGGCTGAATACCACTGGTCGTGGATTGAAGATCTTGAAAAAAGTTACTCAGATAATCGCGGATATCTGCGGAAAGCGTGTCATAGCTGGCCTCCCGCTTACTGTGTAGCGTCAAACTGGTTATTCCACCGATCAGTAGCGCGCTAAGCACACCAACCAAAATACTGAAGGCGGCGATTTGCCGGACTGAGGTGAAGTATCGTGAGAAAAGTATTTTCGAAAACATGGGTAAATGGTTCCTGCATGAGCAAGAGACTTATTGTTTATAAGTGTTTTTTTCGACTATAACGCAAAAGTTGCAACTGCGTCATAAAGTTTCGAATGTAAATTATAAATATTGTTAAAACGGATAAGAGAATGAATTCTAAGCCAAATTTTAGGCAATAAAAAACGCTGCCTGGGCAGCGTTGTTTTATCGTCTCGTTGTTTTGCTTTTTTTGCAGTACGGCCAAGGGAGTAACTGTCTGCAATCAGTGCATTAACTGCGGCTCAATACACGGCGCGCTTCGTTATAACGCTTTTTCCAATACGGCTCGTCCATGCTTGAAATCGTCACACCACTGCTGGTGGAAGCATGTACAAACTGATTATTACCGATGTAGATACCAACATGTCGACCCGTTGAACCTGCGCGGAACAGAACTAAATCACCCGTACGTAATTTACTACGTGAAATTGATTTACCTGAATCCTGCTGTTCAGAAGTTGAACGAGGCAATTCTAAACCAAATTGTTCGCGGAATGTACGCTGCACGAATGCAGAACAATCAATTCCACTTCTATTGCTGCCACCAAGACGATAACGAACGCCTTTCCAGCTTGCATATTGATCCATGAGACGTGATTTCACATCTACATTACGGACCATCTCTTCGAATTCATCCTGAGAAGCTTGCAGTAAAAAACCATCTTTATTGCCGACTGCATGCTGCTCAGAATGCATATTTGCTGTGTTTGTCGAACTACATGCTGACAGCATTACTGCCACAGCAACGGCGGGAATTACCCGCAAGATATATCTCAAAATAGGCTGAGATTTGACCATTATGTTTGTTATCCCTTGGTGTCCTTAACGATAAATATCGTTATACAAAATGCCAACGTGACGAGACTAATTACCTGGGCTCCATGAAACAATTGCTTAAGAGCAAAACTGTGGCATGACGCACAAATTTATTCACACTGCGAATGTATTGGCTTAAAGCACAAAACGTATCCGAGATTACCCTATCAACACTGGTGTGGCGAGAGCTTTTGAAGGTTTTTTTATAAGAAATTGTGATGTTAAAAGACAATAGGAAATATTGCGCAGTTGTTAAGCAAAATTGGTGTTTCCAGGTGCAGGTGGTTCATTTGCCTGGAGAAGGTGGAAGGTTAAATATTAGCCTTTCAACTACCCTGGATAAAAAAACATCAGTGAACGTTTCCGAACCCTGATGTTTAACATGAAATGATGTTTATAAGATGTTGCTTATTTATTTCTTTTTTCCCGGCAAATATCGGTCCAGCAGACTAATTAACCTGTCGCTTAATGGGGTCAATAATGCCCATGGCAAACAGACAAGCGCCACTGATAACGAGCCAACGAAGATATCGGTAAACCAATGTGCGCCTATCATCACGCGCGGCAGCATGAAGATCAGGAAAATTACTACCGCAATGGCAAACGCTTTTTTGCCGAAATATCGCAGCATGAAACCGGTGAAAATCAGCAGCATTAATCCATGATCGCCAGGGAAACTGTCTGACGAAGCATCCTTAGTGGGGAAATGCAGCAATTCGCTGACGCGATAAATATCGGTGAAATAAAGCGTCGGGCTGACGTGAGATTCCGGAATTAAATGGCCGAGCTGATTAATGATAATTGCGCAAAATAGCATCACAATTCCCATGATCACCATGCGACGACGACCGATTGCGGACTCTTTGCGCCAATACCAGAAAAACAACGAACCCATGGCTAAGAGTGAAATACCATCAAACACCCGGTTATTGGTTATTGCCACCAGTTCCAGAAAGGCGCGGCTTTTAACCAGTGCCTGGTTGAAAAAATGGAAGATCCCGGAATCAAGCACGAACCATGAACCATGGCCCGCAGGCAGATACCAACTAAAAAATAATGCTAATCCCAGGGCGTTAAGCACCAGGATCAGGGGGAGTCGAATATTATTCATGCAAAACCACAAAATCTTTTAACAAAGGTGAAAGGGTAGACTTACAAACTTAAACGTAGCTTCAACAACGAGTTTTGTAACGCGTTCCAGTCCACTTCACCGCTATGAATCAACTCTATACGGCTATCTGGCGGAGCAACGTTCTGCGTCTCGATATGAAAATCCTGTCCCTGGCGATTAATGCGCACTAAACCTTCAGCGATGCGCAGGACTCCTTTCACGCGTTCAACGGGAGCAAGTCTAGCCCATTCCAGAATACCCACTGTGTCAAAAAGTGTGTCTGCATCAAAAATCCAGCCGCAGCCTGTATAGCCCTGGCCGCTATTAATGCTGCGTCTCCAGCGTTGATGCTCAGGTAAACTGAGGGCGGCAAGCCCACGTGCCGCAGCATGGCTATGGTTGTGTTCCGGGCTGGATGGCAGCTCGCGCAGGTTCAACCGTGGTTTATCGAGCAGGCTAATATCGATGTTGCCGTTCTGTGCATTGATAACTTCACGTTCACCACCTTCACGTTGTAGCCATTCGCTCAGGGCGCTCCGGCTCTCTTCGCTTGCGTGGTCTTCTTTATTAGCAATGATGATATCGGCGGCGGCGAGCTGGTCGCGGAAGTTGTCATTATTTACTGCGCGTTCGTCCAGCAACTGGCGT
This sequence comes from Buttiauxella agrestis, assembly GCF_900446255.1. Classification (NCBI taxonomy): domain Bacteria; kingdom Pseudomonadati; phylum Pseudomonadota; class Gammaproteobacteria; order Enterobacterales; family Enterobacteriaceae; genus Buttiauxella; species Buttiauxella agrestis. The sequence continues at coordinate 1,495,217 of NZ_UIGI01000001.1, forward strand.
GCGTCCAGCAAACACAGCGTCGCGTTGAGTTCAATCCACGGTTGGTAAACTTCGGCGGTGAGCATGTCGAGAATTTGTTTCGGATGACCGAGGCCGGTGGGTTCGATCAGCAGGCGGTCAGGTTTGCCCTGGCGCAGCAAAGTATTCAGGCCGACCTGCATCGGCAGCCCGTTCACACAACACATGCAACCGCCGGGGATTTCTTTCAGTAATGCGCCGCTGTCGGCTAACAACGCGCCGTCGATGCCGACTTCACCAAATTCGTTGACCAGCACCGCCCATTTTTCATGTTCAGGTTTATTGGCCAGCAAATGCAAAATGGTGGTGGTTTTTCCGCTACCGAGGAACCCGGTAATTAAGTTGGTTTTAGTCACAGGTGCTCCGGACAGGTTAACTGAATTTTTAAGTTTCCCTATCCTGAACGACATTGACCAAAAATTGAAGCGTGAACGGTCTTCATGTCCTTATGAAGACATTTTGATGATATTAATCGACAAGTTTTGCTACCGCTGCGCGCGCGCCGGTGGCTGATAATTCATTCCAGGCGGAAGTGACGCGTGTTACAAATTCTTCATTCAATGGCAAGTCACTGCCAAAGATTTCGTGCAGGCTGAGTAGGGCGTTGACGCGTTCGTCATCGGTGCTGTTTTCGACCAGCGTTTTGATTTTCGCCGCCAGCGGGTCGCGAATATCAATCTCGTTCCCGGCATCATCGCTGCCACTGACATAGCGCATCCATCCGGCAATTCCCAGCGCCAGGCATGGCCACTCGTCATCCTGCTGTAAATGCCAGCGGACACTCTCCAGCATGCGTTGCGGCAGCTTCTGGCTGCCGTCCATCGCGATTTGCCAGGTGCGGTGTTTCAGCGCCGGGTTATCAAAGCGCTCAAGCAAGTTATGCGCATACTGCGGCAAACTCACGCCGGTGACACGTAACGTCGGTGCCTGCTCTTGCATCATTAAACGGTGTGCTGCCTGGCGGAAATTCGCGTCGGCCATGCAGTCATTAATATGCTGGTATCCCGCGAGGTAGCCAAGATAAGCCAGGAAGGAGTGGCTGCCGTTGAGCATACGAAGTTTCATTTGCTCCCACGGCATCACGTCTTCGACCATTTCTACGCCGACTTCTTCCCACGCCGGGCGGCCTGCCACAAAATTATCTTCAATCACCCACTGAATAAATGGCTCGCCAGAAATTGCGCATGGGTCTTCAACGCCTAATACATCAGTAATTTCTTGTAGCGACTCGGGCGTTGCCGCAGGCACGATTCTGTCGACCATGGTACTTGGGAAGGTCACATGTTCGCGGACCCAGTCGGCTAATTCCTGGCTGCGCGTTTCCGCCATACCAATGACTGCGTTACGCACCACATGGCCGTTATCAGGAATGTTGTCACAGGACAGCACGGTGAACGGACGCAGGCCACGTTCACGACGGCGATTCAGGGCTTCAACCAGAATACCCGGTGCGGAATGGGGCTCAGTCGGATTTTGCAAATCGTGAATAATGCGTTCGTTATTGCTATCAAGCTTTCCGGTTGCCGGGTCGATGCAATATCCCTTTTCAGTCACGGTAAGAGACACAATCGCGACCTGGGGTTCGCAGAATTTTTCAATAATCGCGTCCAGCCCATCAAGTTTTGCATTAAGGCACTCGTTAACCGCACCGACAATAATCGCCTGATTGCCGTCGCGACCCTTTTCCAGCACGGTATATAAATGATCCTGCGCCCGCAGCGCGCTCATTAACTTATCGCCGCTGAACAGGCTTATTTCGCAAATGCCCCAGTCACCGCCTAACTTATTGAGCACCCGGTCAGTCAACAACGCCTGGTGTGCGCGGTGAAACGCACCAAAACCAAAATGGACGATGCGGGTTTTTAAAGCCTGGCGGTCATAATTAGGCTGTTGAATGTCGGCAGGTAACGTGACTGAAGCAATTGTGTTCATAAAATGCAAATCCTGGTTAACCAATTAGTAACATGGCTCAGTCTAAAGTTATATGACAACAAATTAAATTGGTGTGCTGCCTTTATCCCTTTAATGTGAGCTGGATCAACCAATATCACCGCAAAATTTGACCGGATAGAAGAATCCGGTATGGTAGTCAGCAATACAGCATTCATGAATTGGTATGACAACTTAACTAAGGAACTGTCGATGGAACAAACATGGCGTTGGTACGGCCCAAAAGACCCGGTATCTCTGGATGATGTGCGTCAAGCGGGCGCGACCGGTGTCGTTACTGCTCTGCATCACATCCCAAATGGCGAAGTCTGGCCGGTTGCCGACATCAAAGAGCGTCAGGCTGTGCTGGCAGCGAAAGGGCTAACCTGGTCCGTGGTAGAAAGTATTCCGGTGCATGAAGAAATCAAAACGCATTCCGGTGACTACGATAAGCATATCGCCAACTACCAGCAGAGCATTCGTAACCTGGCTGAATGCGGCATCGACACCGTGTGCTACAACTTCATGCCGATTCTGGACTGGACGCGTACCGACCTGGAATACCAATTGCCAGACGGTTCAAAAGCCCTGCGTTTTGACCAGATTGCTTTTGCGGCGTTTGAGCTGCACATCCTCAAGCGCAAAGGTGCTGAAGCGGATTACAGCGAAGAAGAGCAGCGTCAGGCGCTGGACTACTTCAACAATATGTCCGATGCCGAAAAAGAAAAATTGACCCGCAATATCATTGCTGGTTTACCTGGTGCGGAAGAGGGTTACACCCTTGACCAATTCCGCGCACGCCTGGCGGAATACGACGGCATCAGCAAAGATCAATTACGTGAAAACATGGCGTACTTCCTGCGTGCGATTGTTGCCGTAGCCGAAGAAGTTGGCGTGCGTCTGGCGGTTCACCCGGATGATCCACCGCGTCCGATTCTGGGCCTGCCGCGTATCGTTTCAACCATTGAAGATATGCAGTGGCTGAAAGAAACCGTCGACAGCATTTATAACGGCTTCACCATGTGTACGGGTTCTTACGGCGTTCGCGCTGATAACGACCTGGTGCGGATGATTGAAACCTTCGGCGATCGCATTCACTTTACTCACCTGCGCGCAACGTGCCGTGAAGATAACCCGAAAACCTTCCATGAAGGCGCGCACCTGCAAGGTGATGTGAACATGGTTGCGGTAGTGAAAGCGATTTTGACTGAAGAACAGCGTCGTAAAAACGCCGGTGACGTGCGTCCGATCCCAATGCGTCCGGATCACGGTCATCAGATGCTTGACGATCTGCACAAGAAAACCAACCCAGGCTATTCAGCGATTGGCCGCCTGAAAGGTCTGGCTGAAGTACGTGGCGTGGAACTGGCTCTGAAACAGACGATGTTCCCGGATCTGCTGAAGTAAGCTGAACATTATTGATGTCAAAAACGCGCCTTCTGGCGCGTTTTTTTATGGCTGCAATTTAGACCTATTTATACAGACCCAGGTTACCCGTGAGCCTGGTGATTTTTTTCTTCGGTCCAATTAACCCGATTGCGACCAGTTCAATGTTATTGCTCAATACAGCAGAAATGCGTTCCCCATATTCATCATATGTCTTACATGACTGCGCCAGAGCGCTGAAGGGCATCGTATAAATCTCTTCGTCTGCTTCAGAAATGTTGAGCAGTTCCAGTATATAAGCTCCGGGTGCCAGCAGGATCGGCAAAGGGGCATAAATAACGCCAGGATAATTGACGGCATCTGCACTTTGCATGTCAGGACCGACCAGATTTTCCACCGTATGGCCGAAACTCATACCAATAACGCTGGCGGCGTTGATGGCAAGCCCAGGACTTAGGTCTTTATCAATAATAATTGTGCTTCGATGTTGGCTGGCGTCGAACTTCATATTTTATCCTCGCGGGGGAATCTGGAATGGCTCATGGAGTCGCTCTTTGTGGTCAATATAATGCAGGAAGCTCGCGGGAAAATGCTGTCTAAATAGCTTGAAAAATGCACGAAATAAGGCAGGATTAACCCATTAATTACCTAAAATTAAAAGGATCTGACCTAATGGCCTTAAGCACAACAGATGTAAAGATTCTGGCTCTCTTACAAAGCGATGCTCGCATGACGAACCAGTCTGTGGCCGATTCCATTGGGTTATCCGCTTCACCCTGCTGGCGAAAAATACGCAAGCTTGAAGAAGACGAAGTGATTCAGGGTTATCGTGCAGTAATTAACCGTCGCAAAATCGGCCTGGCAGTAATGGTGTTCGTTCGTGTAACCATAGACAGCCACAGTGAATCAGAAGCGAAGAAGTTTGAAGAGGAAGTCGCAGCACTTGAGGATGTGGTTGCGTGCTACAGCATCGGTGGCGATGCCGATTTCTTATTGCAGGTCGTGGCGCGCGATCTGGATTCTTACGCGGATTTTGCCATGTCAGTAGTCCGTCGTTTACCAGGGATTAAAGAAATGCAGAGTATGTTTGTGCTCAAGGAGATCAAACCGCTGGTTAGCTATCCGATTAAGAAATAGCAGAAATATGTTTGCCCAAAATAAAAACCCGCCGCAGCGGGTTTGATATCTGTCGGTTAAACCGCAAAATACTGATTAGTCTGCGCGACCCATAGAGCGCTTTTCAGCGATATGAATACGGATCTTCTCACCTGTCACCATATATTCTGGAACCTGAATCACCAGCCCAGTAGACATCGTTGCAGGCTTGGTGCGGGAGCTTGCTGACGCGCCTTTGATGCCAGGTGCCGTTTCAACAATTTCCAGGTCCACAGTCTGCGGCAGTTCAAGTGCGAGCAGTTGGCCATCCCAGGTCAGAACCTGCATGTCTGGCATGCCGCCTTCAGGGATGAATTGCAGCTCTTCTTCAATCTGATCTTTGGTGAAGATATACGGGGTGTAATCTTCTTTATCCATGAACACATATTCGTTGCCATCGATATAAGAGAAATCAACGTAACGACGGGTGAGGGTAATCGTGTCGACGATGTCATCGCCTTTGAAGCGCTCTTCAACTTTCTGTCCAGTGCGGACATCAGAAAAACGCATTTTATAAAGCGTTGCTGCGCCACGGGCGCTAGGTGCCTGGATATCGATATCTTTAACAATCAGCAGCTTGCCGTTGTAATTCAGTACCATACCCTTTTTGATTTCATTAGCTCTTGGCATCGAAGTTTCCTGTAAAAAATTGAGGAGCGAAAATATTGCGTCAAATTACTCGCGAGGCGCATTTCAGGCAAGCGGATTTAATGGATAAATCGACATAGTAAAGCTACGTCACTACTGCTACAGTCCTGGCTCTTGTCAGCCCACCGGAGCATTGATGATGGACTGCCGTCCCGATTGCGGCGCGTGTTGTACCGCGCCTTCTGTATCAAGCCCGATTCCGGGCATGCCCAATGGCAAACCTGCCAATACAATTTGCGTTCAGCTCGGCGCGGATATGCGCTGTAAAATCTTTACTTCGCCGTTGCGACCAAAGGTATGCGCCAGCCTGCAAGCGTCCCGCGAAATGTGCGGCACCACGCGCCAGCAGGCAATGGACTACCTGATTTATCTCGAAGCGGCGACCGCGCCTTAAATGTCCTTTATTCTCGCCATGCAATACGCAGTGATAGCTATCATGCCCAGCGCGATATAAAACACAGTGTGATAATTCCAGATCTCTGCCACCACACCTGCCATAGAGCCTGCGATAATCCAGCCGACACGCGTGGTATTAGTATAAAGCGTTGTTGCGGCACCGGCCTGGCCAGGCATTAAATCCTGAAAATAGAGCATGCCGATACCGGCCAGAATGCCGATGAAAATCGCATTCAGCAGTTGCAGGCCGAGCAGCATATATTCGTTGTGTATCGTCAGCAGCCCAATGTAAAACAGCAGGCCAGCGACGCCCGCAATACGCATCAGGAAACGTTTACCAAAGCGTTTGGCGTAATATCCGGCGATCAGCATGGTTGGGATTTCAAGCCCGGCTGCGGTTCCCATCATCACGCCCGCCAGTTTCTCCGGCAGATGTAATTCATTAATGATATAGAGCGGCATATTAATGATGTAGAGGCTGTTACAGCCCCACATCATGGTGCAGGCGACAAACAGCAGCAGGGCATCGCGACGGTTACGGCGTGGTGCTTCAAGTTTGGTGGTTTTCGCCATTCCTTCTTTACGCATCGACGGTAAAAGCAGCCGCACCATCACGCTGCACACCACAAACGCGAAAGCCGCACATAAATACATGGTGGTAAAGCCAAAACCGAGCGCCAGTGCGTAAGCGATAGGCGGGCCAATCACCCATGCCAGCGAAACCTGCGCACGCAAAATAGAGCTGAACATTACCGCTTCGCGACCCGTGTGATCGGCGTGTTCGCGCGCAAGGGCAAACATTTGTGGGTTGGCGGTCGAGCCAAAGCTACTCAGGAATACACCGACAAACAGCAACACGAAATAGTTGCGGTTCCAGGCAAACAGCACGCAGGCGAGAGCGCCCAATAAGCAGCAGACAAAAATCAGCGATTTGCGGTCGCCTTTGCGGTCAGAACGGCCAGCCAAAAACTGACTGACTAAAATACCGATGACGGCGCTACCGGTGAAAAAGAAACCGACCATCGCTGGACGGACATGCACTTCTTCAGTCAGAAACAAACTCAGAGTCGGGGTTTGTAATGCCCCCGCAATTCCGGTTAAAAAAGCTACAATCAAAAAGGCAGAAGAAGTGATATCAAGGGGCTTACGGGTTGCCGCTATGGGGGAGTTTTGCATTCTCTCGGAGTCGCTTATTAATGAACGCGCGGAGTTTACGCGCCTTGTCAGAAAATAAACAGTTGTTCAAATCAAAAGCGACACGAATAGATAAAACGCCGTTCCTTTTTATGTTCAGCAAAAGCTGACGCTCAATAAAGGAGTGCTGAAAGCTCTGTGATATCGCTCACTTTTGCGGCGTTAGACGCGGCGAAAATGTGCGTAACCTCTAAATTTCGGTAACGAAATCACAACAACTCTTGCCTGATCCGCGGGGAATCATCACACTCCTTGAAACGTTTCAGCGTCGTCTTATTTTGTATCAGGAGTGGGATGGCGCATTTTTTCTCATTGCAGCTGAATCGTTTCAATTCAGCAGGAGAGGAGAACCATGTTCCAGTTATCTGTACAAGACATCCACCCAGGCGCAAGCGCCGGGAATAAAGAAGAAGCCATACGTCAGGTTGCCGCTGCGCTCGCGCAGGCCGGGAACGTCAGCATTGGCTACGTTGAAGGTATGCTGGCCCGTGAGCTGCAAACTTCGACTTACCTTGGCAACGGCATTGCCATTCCACATGGCACTACTGATACCCGCGATCTGGTGCTGAGAACTGGCGTGCAAGTATTCCAGTTTCCGCAAGGAATCGAGTGGGGCGAAGGCCAAACTGCCTATGTCGCTATTGGTATCGCCGCGAGTTCTGACGAGCACCTTGGATTACTGCGTCAGCTGACGCATGTGCTGAGTGATGACGACGTTGCTGAACAACTCAAAACCGCAACTTCAGCAGAAGAGCTGCGTGCGTTGCTGATGGGCGAAAAACAGTCTGCATCTTTGCTGTTTGATAACTCCTTACTGGCATTGGATGTGACCGCAACCGACCTGATGACGCTGCAAGCATTGAATGCCGGGCGTATTAAACAGGCGGGTGCTGCAAATGCGGCATTCGTCAGCGATGTAGTTTCCAGCAAACCGCTCTATCTGGGGCAGGGTATCTGGCTGAATGACAGCACCGAAGGCAATCTCGCCAGTGCTGTGGCTATCAGCCGTCCTGCTTCTGTATTTGAAGCTGAAGGCCAACCGGTATCGCTATTGATGACGGTGGCAGTGGCCGACGACCAACCTTTGCAAGTTCTTAATCGCTTGAGCGACATGCTGATCAACAACACGGCTGACCGGTTGCTGAACGCAGATGCGCCAGAGTTGCTGACGCTGCTGACCAGTGATGAAGCCGTCACGCAAAACAGCCTGAGCGCCGAGTTCCAGATTCGTAACGAACATGGTTTGCACGCCCGTCCTGGTACGGTGCTGGTGAATACCATCAAACAATTTAATAGTGAGATTACCGTGACAAACCTTGATGGCAGCGGGAAACCGGCCAATGGTCGTAGCCTGATGAAAGTCGTCGCGCTGGGCGTGAAAAAAGGCCACCACCTGCGTTTCACCGCTCAGGGTGATGATGCTGAACTTGCGCTGAAAGCTATCGGTGAAGCGGTTGCTGCCGGTCTTGGTGAGGGGGCTGTATGAGTCGTCGCGTCGCAACAATTACTCTGAACCCGGCTTACGATTTAGTGGGTTACACCCCGGAAGTTGAACGCGGGGAAGTGAACCTGGTGCGTACCACCGGCCTGCATGCCGCAGGTAAAGGTATTAACGTTGCTAAGGTACTGAAAGATTTAGGCATCGACGTCACCGTGGGTGGTTTCCTCGGTAAAGATAACCAGGACGGATTCCAACAGTTGTTCAGTGAGCTGGGCATTGCCAACCGTTTCCAGGTGGTACAGGGCCGCACCCGTATCAACGTAAAACTGACGGAAAAAGACGGTGAAGTGACCGACTTTAACTTCTCAGGTTTTGAAGTGACCCCGGCAGACTGGGAACGCTTTGTTGCCGATTCCCTGAGCTGGCTTGGCCAGTTTGACATGGTTTGCGTCAGCGGCAGCTTGCCGGCAGGCGTTTCTCCGGAAGCGTTCACCGACTGGATGAAGCGTCTGCGCAGCCAATGCCCGTGCATCATTTTCGACAGCAGCCGCGAAGCATTAGTCGCTGGCCTGAAAGCCGCTCCGTGGTTAGTGAAACCCAACCGCCGCGAGCTGGAGATCTGGGCGGGTCGTAAATTACCAGAAATGAAAGATGTGATTGAAGCCGCTCACGCCCTGCGTGAACAGGGGATCGCACACGTGGTGATCTCCCTGGGTGCCGAGGGTGCGCTGTGGGTTAACGCATCCGGTGAATGGATTGCAAAACCGCCAGCTTGTGAAGTCGTCAGCACCGTAGGTGCCGGGGATTCCATGGTAGGCGGACTTATCTATGGCCTGTTAATGCGCGAGTCCAGCGAACATACCCTACGCCTTGCGACCGCCGTCGCCGCTTTGGCAGTAAGCCAGAGCAATGTCGGTATCACCGACCGTCCTCAACTGGCGGCCATGATGGCCCGTGTTGATCTGAAACCTTTTAACTGACAGCAGGAGAGGAACAATGAAAACGCTGCTGATTATCGAACCAGGTCTTGGGCAAGCTCGCGCCTATCTCGCGAAAACGCTGCTCGGAAGCGCTGCGGCTAAAGCACGCTTGCAAATTATCGACAATCCAAACGATGCTGAAATGGCCATCGTTGTAGGGACCGCCATTCCTGCCGATAGCGCGCTGAATGGCAAAAAGGTCTTTTTGGGTGATATCGACCGCGCAGTTCAGCACCCGGAACTGTTTTTAGGTGAAGCAAAAGACAAAGCGAAGCCTTACACCGCTCCTGTTAATGCAGCCCCGGTTGAACTGGCGAAAGGGCCGAAGCGTATTGTCGCTGTGACGGCGTGCCCAACGGGTGTTGCGCATACCTTTATGGCGGCAGAAGCCATTGAAACCGAAGCTAAAAAACGTGGCTGGTGGGTAAAAGTAGAAACACGCGGCTCTGTAGGCGCGGGGAATGCGATTACTCCGGAAGAAGTGGCAGCAGCTGATCTAGTGATTGTTGCGGCGGATATCGAAGTGGACCTGGCGAAATTTGCCGGGAAACCGATGTATCGCACTTCAACGGGTCTGGCGCTGAAGAAAACGGCACAAGAGCTGGATAAAGCCGTTGTTGAAGCTAAGCCTTTCGAAGCGAAAGGGCAGAGTGCTGCCGGTGCTACAGAAGGGAAGAAAGAGTCTGCGGGCGCTTATCGCCACTTGCTGACGGGCGTTTCGTTCATGCTGCCGATGGTTGTCGCGGGTGGTCTGTGTATCGCACTGTCGTTTGCATTTGGTATCGAAGCGTTTAAAGAACCAGGCACATTAGCAGCCGCTCTGATGCAAATCGGTGGTGGTTCAGCCTTTGCGCTGATGGTTCCGGTTTTGGCAGGTTACATCGCTTTCTCGATTGCTGACCGTCCGGGTCTGACGCCGGGTCTTATCGGCGGTATGTTGGCGGTGAGCACCGGTTCTGGTTTCATCGGCGGGATTATTGCGGGCTTCCTCGCAGGTTATATTGCGAAGCTGATCAGTACTAAGCTGAAACTGCCATCCAGTATGGAAGCGTTGAAGCCCATCCTGATTATCCCGCTGTTCTCCAGCCTGATTGTAGGGCTTGCGATGATTTACCTGATTGGTACGCCAGTTGCGAAAATCCTCGAAGGTTTGACTCACTGGCTGCAAACCATGGGCACGGCGAATGCGGTTCTGCTGGGCGCAATCCTCGGTGGCATGATGTGTACTGACATGGGCGGGCCGGTAAACAAAGCGGCTTACGCATTTGGTGTCGGTTTGCTGAGTACCCAAACTTACGCCCCGATGGCCGCCATTATGGCCGCAGGCATGGTGCCACCGCTGGCAATGGGTCTGGCAACGCTGGTTGCGCGTCGTAAATTTGACAAAGCGCAGCAAGAAGGCGGTAAAGCAGCGATGGTTCTCGGTCTGTGCTTTATCACCGAAGGGGCAATCCCGTTCGCCGCACGTGACCCAATGCGTGTATTACCGTGCTGTATCATTGGCGGAGCGGTGACTGGCGCAATCTCCATGGCGGTCGGTGCTAAACTGATGGCGCCACACGGCGGATTGTTTGTGCTGTTAATTCCAGGTGCAATTACCCCGGTTGTGGGTTATCTGATTGCGATTGTGGCAGGAACACTGCTGGCGGGTCTGTCTTATGCCTTCCTGAAGCGTTCTGAAACTGAATTAGCGGTTAAAACGGCATAGTTCCGTAGGTCGGATAAGCGCAGCGTCATCCGACAAAAATAGCAAGCTCCCGGCATCCACCGGGAGCTTTTTTTTGCTTATGCGGCAGCTTCTGCATGCTGTTGCGCTTTCAGCCAGGCAATCTCTTCACCCCAGATATCCGGATTCGTGGTTTCCAGAATTAACGGAATACCGTCGAAACGGTTATCGCGCATGATCCAGGCAAACGGCGTATGGCCGATGTTCCCTTCACCCAGGCTGTTATGGCGGTCGACGCGGCTACCAAAAGCACTTTTAGCGTCGTTAAGGTGCATACCGCGCAGATACTGGAAACCCACAATTTTGTCGAACTCAGCGAAAGTATTTTCGCAATCGGCTTCGGTCCGCAAGTCATAACCCGCCGCAAAAGCGTGGCAAGTATCAATACAAACCCCGACGCGGGATTTGTCTTCCACACCATCAATGATGGCGGCCAGATGTTCAAAACGGAACCCGAGATTGCTGCCCTGGCCCGCGGTGTTTTCAATCACCGCCGTTACGCCTTCGGTTTTATCCAGCGCGATGTTGATCGACTGCGCAATGCGCGCAAGGCACTCTTCTTCGGGGATTTGCATCAAATGACTGCCGGGATGGAAGTTCAGCAGCGTCAAACCCAACTGCATGCAGCGTTCCATCTCATCAATAAAAGCTTCGCGAGATTTTTCCAGCGCTTCTTCAACCGGGTGGCCGAGGTTAATCAGATAACTGTCGTGGGGGAGGATTTGGCCCGGACCGTAATTGTACTTTTCACAGGCGCGTTTGAAATGGGTGATCACTTCTTCGGTCAACGGTGCTGCACGCCACTGACGTTGGTTTTTGGTGAACAGGGCAAAAGCAGTGGCTTCCAGCTCGTGTGCGCGAATTGCGGCATTTTCCAGACCACCTGCGGCACTAACATGCGCGCCAATAAACTTCATCATTCTTTCTCCTGTCAAAACCCGCTACCGGGAAACGAACAATGATAGCGGGTTCAGGAGGAAATATCAGGCCATTAAATGGTGGATGCCGAGGTTAATCGCGCCGCCACCGACAATCAGCCAGATAAACAGCACCAGTGCCATCAGCAGTGGGCGCACACCAGCTTTTTTCAGTGCGCTGAAGTGCGTGGTCAAACCTAACGCCGCCATCGCCATCGCCAGTAAGAAAGTATCCAGTGTAATCAGGGCATTAACTGCCCATGCTGGCAACAAGTGCAACGAGTTAAACATTGCCACCACAATAAACAGCACTGCAAACCATGGAATGGTGATTTTGCTTTTCTGTGCCTGACCGGCTGGAGCGAGCTGTTTAACGCGTGCTGCCAGGAAAATCAGGAACGGAGCCAGCATCATCACGCGCAGCATTTTAGCAATCACGGCTGCGTTTTCAGTTTCAGGGCTGATAGCATGGCCCGCCGCCACCACTTGCGCCACTTCATGCATGGTTGAACCGGTGTAAATCCCAAAGGTTTCCGGGGTGAACCACTGTGTGACATACGGATAAATCATTGGATAAATGAAGATAGCAAGCGTACCGAAAATCACCACCGTTGCGACGGCGACCGTCACTTTACTGGCCTCGGCTTTAACCACCGGTTCAGTTGCCAGAATCGCTGCCGCACCACAAATGCTGCTACCTGCACCAATTAACCAACTGGTTTGTTTATCCAGCCCGAACACTTTTTGACCCAGCCAGCAGGCGAGGGCAAAAGTGCTGGTTAATGTCAGAACATCGATAATCACGCCGCTGGCACCGACGTCGGCAATTTGTGAAAACGTCAGTCGAAAACCATACAGAATGATCCCCAGGCGCAATAAATGCTGCTTGGCAAACAGCACGCCACCATCACAGTGCTGCCAGATTTTCGGGTAGAGCGTGTTGCCAATCACCATCCCGCACAAAATAGCGAGCGTCAGTGCTCCCAGGCCAAGGCCCGCAACGGACGGAATATTGCCCAGCCACAGCGCTAACGCTGTAATTGCGCCTGCCAGCGCAAGCCCCGGCAGAAAGTGCCACAATGTATGTCGATGAGTGGGAATTGATAACGTAGCCATAACCTTCTCCTTTGTATAGCCGTCATACTTCAAGCCGCAGCTGCGTTGACTGCACGCGCTCACCCGAATCACTTACCGGCGTAAGCTCATCGGGTTTCTCGCGCTTGCCGCCTTCCTGCAACTCGAATTATTTTGGCTGTATTGGCAAAAGAATAAGTCCTGCTGGCTTAAAAATAAAATTGATTATATATTTATAATTAATCTGAATAAGTGTTAAGGCGTGTCCACTATGCATATCACTCTGCGGCAACTTGAAGTGTTCGCCGAAGTGCTCAAAAGCGGTTCAACTACTCAGGCTTCGCAAATGCTGGCGCTGTCGCAGTCGGCGGTGAGTGCGGCGTTGTCCGATCTTGAAGGGCAGTTGGGCGTGCAATTATTTGACCGGGTCGGTAAGCGGCTGGTGGTCAACGAACATGGCCGCTTGTTGTATCCGCGCGTGGTGGGTTTGCTGGAGCAGGCAATCGAAGTCGAACAGCTATTTAAAGAAGACAACGGCGCGATTCGTGTTTTTGCCAGTAGCACTATTGGCAACTATATACTGCCGGAAATGATTGCCCATTATCGCCGTGATTTTCCCACGCTCCCCCTCGAAATGAGCGTCGGCAATAGCCAGGACGTGATTAACGCCGTGGCGGATTTCCGGGTTGATATCGGCCTGATTGAAGGCCCAAGCCACATGACCGAACTGGTGACAGAGCCGTGGCTGGAAGACGAGTTAGTGGTATTTGCACCACCAGATGCGCCGTTATTACAACAACCCGTCACGCTGGACACGCTGGCAAAACAACCGTGGATCCTGCGTGAAAAAGGCTCCGGTACCCGTGAAATCGTCGATTACCTGCTGCTTTCACATTTGCCGCAGTTTCATCTCGGCATGGAGCTGGGGAATTCAGAAGCGATCAAACACGCGGTGCGCCATGGCTTAGGGATTAGTTGCTTATCGCGCAGAGTGATTGCCGAACAGCTGGAAAGCGGTTCGCTGGTGGAAGTTCCGGTGCCGCTGCCGCGCCTGGTGCGCACGCTATACCGTATTCACCATCGTCAGAAACACATTTCTAATGCATTGCTGCGCTTTTTGAAGTATTGCGATGAATAATTATTTTTAGCAGATTAATATCTGGAATCATAAGAATAATCCTGGTCTGGTCGACAGGCTTATTCATTGTTTAACTTTATTATTTAATGATTGATATTTAACTTGTTAGCATCATTGTCGTTACTCCGGTATAACGGTATTATTGTTTGTGCAAGCTCATATATAAACGAATTTCAAACGGTAATTAAATAAAAGATAAGTCGCTGTTATTCGTATTGCATATATAAAAGTGCAATGCGAAGCTGTGCCGGAATTCAATTATAATATATAGGGTTGTTATGAAAAAGTTACTCATTGCAGTCGTTGCTTCTATGGCGTTAGCTGGCTGCGCGCAACAAACGTTTACCATTAAACATGATATTGCAGAAAAGCCGACTCAGGAAGTTAAACAGGCATTCTTCGTGCAGGGCTTAGGGCAAACACAGACGATTGACGCCGCTCAGGTCTGCGGTGGTGCGGATAAAGTGGTTCGCACTGAAGTTCAGGAATCAGGTATGGATGTGCTGTTGCGTGTTGTCACGCTCGGGATTTATACCCCACGCGAAGCTCGCGTATATTGCTCTAAATAAAATATAAAGCCAGTGATTAATACTGGCTTTTATTTTCTCATTAAGTTTTTTATCAGTGGTTTGATTGACTCGCCGTTTATATATCGCCATTTAGGATGGCGTTTTTAAACTCAAGGGTTTTTATCATGAAGAGTCTGTTTATTACCGGTGCCACCGGTTTTTTGGGCGGGGCCGTATTAGCACGTGCACTTTCCGATACATCGATTGAATCCATTTTGTTACTGGTTCGGGCAAACTCTGAAAAAGAGGGCGTAGAAAGAATCAGAAATAACCTCGCTAAATTTGGTTGCAGTGAAACCTTACTCACAAAAATAAACGAACGTAATATTTTACTCGGTGATTTAGCTTATTCAGAAGACTTTTTGAATGACAAACGACTTTCTGGCGTAACTCATGTTATTAACTCTGCGGCAGTTGCCTCCTTTGGCGATAACGCACTGATTTGGAAAGTGAATGTCGAAGGCACGCTGAAATTCGTCAAACGCATGGCCGATGTGGCGGGCTTAGTACGTTTTGTGCACGTCGGAACCGCAATGTCATGTGTTCCTGAAGCCGGAACGCTGGTCACTGAAAGCATGACGCGCAAGCCTGAAGAAGAGCATCTGGTCCAGTACACCTGGTCAAAATCCACCATCGAACAATTGATGATTGAACAGTGCCCGCAGCTTCCTTTAGTGATTGCGCGCCCGTCTATCGTCGTCGGTCACAGTGAAGAAGGTTGTCGCCCATCGAGCAGTATTTTTTGGGTATTCCGCATGGCGCTGATGCTCGGGAAATTCATGTGCTCTCTGGAAGATAAGATTGACGTTATCCCGGTCGATTATTGCGCTGAAGCCTTGCTGTTATTAACCAAAAGCGCGGCACTGAGTGAAACGGTTTACCATATTTCCGCAGGTGATACCGGCAGCACGCAGTTTATCGAAATCGACAAAGCCATGGCCGCAGCATTGAATCAGCAACCTATTTCTTCCCACTACCAGCAAGTGGATTACAGTGAACTGGTTAAAGGTCGCCGCGAATTCAAGACTATTTATGGCCCGTGTAATGAACGACTCATGCTTAGAGCGATGCGTTTATACGGTGAATTCTCAATGCTGAATGTGCGTTTCTCAAATAAAAAACTGCTGGATTTGGGGATGTCACCGCCGCCTCGTTTTGTTGACTACATTAACCGCTGCGTGGAAACCACTCGCGACTTTAGTATTCCGGAGCTGATGAAGGTCGATTTTAAGTAACCCCTTTCAAACTCAGTGGGGAAGGGATTCCCTCACATCGTAACCCGCCCAATAACCCTTTCTCTGGCCTATATCATAAGTGCGTTACTTATAATCCGGCCCGGATCATGAAGCTCTCTTATAACAGCGTATTTCTACTATATGTATGAGACTGGTTTGCTACAATCTCGCCTCATTTTTTGGAAGGACCGCAATTTTCTATGGTTTCTCAAGATAAAACAACACAAGCGCCTGGCTTACGTCGTGAGCTAAAAGCGCGCCACTTAACGATGATCGCCATCGGCGGTTCCATCGGTACCGGGCTATTTGTTGCCTCTGGTGCAACCATTTCTCAAGCGGGCCCAGGCGGCGCGCTGCTCTCCTATATGCTGATTGGTCTGATGGTGTACTTCCTGATGACAAGCCTGGGCGAGCTTGCGGCTTATATGCCGGTTTCTGGCTCTTTCGCCACCTATGGGCAGCAATACGTTGAAGAAGGCTTCGGCTTCGCACTAGGCTGGAACTACTGGTACAACTGGGCAGTAACCATCGCGGTTGATCTGGTGGCATCACAACTGGTGATGAACTACTGGTTCCCTGACACCCCAGGCTGGATCTGGAGTGCGCTGTTCCTCGGCATCATGTTCTTGCTCAACTACATTTCCGTTAAAGGTTTTGGCGAAGCAGAATACTGGTTCTCACTGATTAAAGTTGTCACCGTGGTCGTGTTTATCGCCGTCGGCGTGATGATGATTCTGGGCATCTTTAAAGGTGCACAACCTGCGGGCTGGAGTAACTGGGCAATTGGCGATGCGCCATTTGCGGGTGGTTTCTCGGCGATGATAGGCGTGGCGATGATAGTCGGTTTCTCCTTCCAGGGGACTGAGCTTATCGGTGTTGCGGCGGGTGAATCTGAAGATCCAGGTAAAAATATTCCACGCGCGGTTCGTCAGGTGTTCTGGCGTATTCTGCTGTTCTATGTGTTCGCGATTCTGATTATCAGCCTGATCATTCCTTACACCGATCCAAGCCTGCTGCGTAATGATGTGAAAGACATCGGCGTTAGCCCGTTTACGCTGGTCTTCGAGCACGCGGGCCTGTTGTCTGCGGCAGCTGTCATGAATGCGGTTATTCTGACGGCGGTATTGTCTGCGGGTAACTCCGGGATGTACGCATCAACTCGTATGCTTTACACCCTGGCGTGCGACGGCAAAGCGCCACGCATTTTCTCTAAGCTTTCCCGTGGTGGTGTGCCGCGCAATGCGCTGTACGCAACAACCGTTGTCGCGGGCCTGTGCTTCCTGACCTCTATGTTCGGGAACCAGACCGTTTACCTGTGGCTGCTGAATACTTCCGGTATGACTGGTTTCATCGCCTGGTTGGGGATTGCCATTAGCCACTATCGTTTCCGCCGTGGCTATGTGAAGCAAGGGCTTGATCTTAAAGACCTGCCGTATGTTTCTGGATTCTTCCCGCTGGGACCAATCTTTGCCTTCGTCCTGTGCCTTATCATTACTCTGGGTCAGAACTACGAAGCATTCCTGGCCGATAAAATCGACTGGGCTGGCGTGACTGCCACTTACATCGGTATTCCGCTGTTCCTGGCGATCTGGTGGGGCTACAAAATTACTAAAGGAACGCGTTTCGTGAAATACAGCGAAATGACTTTCCCGAAAACGTTTAAAAACGAGCAGTAACAGTCGAAGTAAAAAGAAAAGGGCGCGATTATCGCGCCCTTTTGACATCTGTTTTCCCACTAATCAGGCATTCAGCCCCAGTTCCCGCGAAATCGCTGCGGCGGTTTCTTGCAGCGGCTTAAGCAATTTCTTCTCTCCCACCTGACGCAATTTGGCCGTTGAAAGCGAAATCGAAATCGAATAGCTCACGCGATGGTGAATATCAAACACCGGCACCGCGATGCACGAAACTCCCAACTCATTCTCTTCTGCGTCCATCGCCATTTTCTGCTCGCGAATTTGCTCCAGCTCCTGATACATCAGCTCAAGGCTGGTGATGGTATTGCGCGTCAGCGGTTGGATCTCATCCTGATGCGTTTGCCAGTAATTCTCGACGTACTCCGGGTGACCAAAGGCCATATAAATTTTACCCATTGCCGAGCAGTACAGCGGCATATGCTGGCCGATATACGCCCGGGTGCGCAGCATTCCGGTTGTTGGCTCGAGCTTATAAATCAAAATCGCATGATCGTCTTCACGACTCGAAAAATTCACCGTTTCGCCGGTAACGATGTTCAGCGTTTCCAGATGCGGAGCGGCAACGTGAATGATATTTAACGATGAAAGCGCCTTTTGCCCGACCGAGATAAATTTTGTCGTCAGACGGTAACTCCCCGCAGCAGGGGCAGGCGTCACGTATCCGCAGGACTGTAGCCCTTGTAACAGACGATGCACGGTACTTTTATTCAATTCAGCCAGCTCAGATAAATGCGCCAGCGGGCAACCGTTGGGGTAGTTACTGAGGATCTCAATGAGCTGTAGGCCACGGAATAAACTCTGGCTGCCAGCCGGTCTGTCCTTTTCTTTGCTCACGTCACTCTCTTTATCGCTCATCTCTTCCTTCCCGTCATTTCGCCGCGCATTGATGGTAGCGCAAAGTGTGTTTCAGTTCACGATCTCAACACGTAAATATTAACACATTGATTTCAATGATCTTTAAAAAACGCTCCTGCTTTGACTTGTTAAAATTTGAACTGTATATTTTTGAAATCAGATTTCGCATAGTGAAATATGCAGATCTAAAATCACTCACATTGATGGTGAGAAAACCGGGAGTCAGGCATGAAAGTGACCTTTGAGCAGTTAAAGCAGGAGTTCGAAAGAGTATTGCTGGCACGAGGCGTGGAGCCGCAAACCGCCACCGAGTGCGCGCAGATGTTTGCCCAGACCACCGAATCGGGCGTCTATTCCCATGGCGTTAACCGTTTCCCGCGTTTCATTCAGCAGCTGGATAATGGCGACATTATTCCTGATGCCATACCTACTTGTGTGACTCGATTGGGCGCGATTGAACAGTGGGACGCGCATCGATCCATTGGCAATCTGACGGCGAAGAAAATGATGGATCGCGCGATTTCGCTGGCCTCCGATCACGGTATTGGCCTGGTAGCTCTGCGTAATGCAAACCACTGGATGCGCGGTGGCAGCTACGGCTGGCAGGCGGCGGAGCAGGGCTACATTGGCATTTGCTGGACTAACTCCATTGCGGTCATGCCGCCGTGGGGCGCAAAAGAATGCCGCATCGGAACCAACCCGCTGATTGTCGCGATCCCAGGCGATCCTATCACCATGGTGGATATGTCGATGTCGATGTTTTCCTACGGCATGCTGGAAGTGAACCGCCTGGCTGGGCGTCAGCTGCCGGTTGATGGCGGCTTTGATGACGAAGGTAATCTCACCCGTGAGCCGGGAATCGTTGAGAAAAACCGTCGAATCTTACCGATGGGTTACTGGAAAGGCTCAGGTTTGTCGATTGTGCTCGATATGATTGCCACGCTGCTTTCCAACGGCGCATCCGTGGCCGAAGTTACCGAAGACAACAGCGACGAATATGGAATTTCACAGATATTTATCGCCATTGAAGTGGATAAACTCATCGACGGCCCAACGCGTGACGCAAAACTGCAACGCATTGTGGATTACGTCACCAGCGCCGAGCGGGCTAATCCTGACGAAGCGGTGCGTTTGCCTGGCCATGAATTTACCCGCATCCTTGCCGAAAACCGTCGCGATGGCATCACCATTGATGACAGCGTATGGGCGAGAATTAAAGCGCTGTAGCGGAGAACACCATGATTTTTGGACATATTGCTCATAAAAATCCCTGCGTTTTGCCATCCGCGATAACACAGGCGCTGGAGTTTTTGCGTACCACGGATTTTCGCGCGGTTGGGCCTGGGGTTATCGAAATAAAGGGGCGTGATATTTACGCCCAAATACTGGATTTAACCACTTGCCCGTCACAGGACAATTCACCGGAAGTGCATCGCCGATATATTGATATTCAGTTTCTGGCATGGGGGGAAGAGATCATTGGTGTGGCTGCGGATAATGGCGAAAACATTATTGCGGTACCTTACCAGGAAGAACGCGATATTCTTTTTTATCAGAACATGGCAAATGAATCCTTTCTAACCATGTCACCGGGAAGCTACGCCATATTTTTCCCGCAGGATGTCCACCGTCCGGCGTGTAATAAAAATAAAGAAACGGAAATAAGAAAGGTTGTTGTGAAAGTGGCTTTAACGCAGCTTTAATTGATAGGGACACATAATGAAAAATACCCACGCCGGTTTTATTATTGGCGCGTACCCCTGCGCACCTTCGTTTCACCAGTCAGGGGAAGAACAGGAAACACAATTCTGGCGCAAATTAGCCGATGTGCCAGGTATTCGCGGGCTGGAGCAACCTTGCCTTGAGCATTTGCATCCTTATGGCGATGAATATCTGTTTAAACATACGCCAGATGACTGGCAAATTGTGGTGACAGCCATAATGGAAACCATGCGCCGCAGAGGTGCTAACGGAGGATTTGGCCTCGCATCAACGGACGAAGCCCAGCGCAAAAGTTGCGTAGAATACTATCGCCACGTGTGGGAAAAAATTAGCCGCACTAACGACCGCTTTGGTAAACAAAAGGTGATTGCGCTGGAGATACAGGCGGCGCCTGCGATCGGTAATCCGTCGGTAACGCAAGCGGCTGAACGTTTTGCTCAATCTTTAACAGAGCTGCAAAGCTGGGACTGGCCCTGTGAGTTGGTGATTGAACATTGCGATGCAATGACTCAGCCTGATGCTCGCAAGGGTTTTTTACCCCTCGAGCAGGAGCTGAAAAGTAATTTGGGGATTTGCCTTAACTGGGCCAGATCGGCCATTGAAGGCCGCAACACCACGCTTCCTCTGGAACACGCGCGGCTCTGCCAGCAAACCGGGAAGCTGGCGGCGCTGATGTTTTCTGGCACCGCTTTGAATGGCCCGTACGGGGAATGGCAAGATTCACACGCTCCGTTCTCTACATTCGCTGACGAAAGCTTGCTGACGGTAGAGATTGCCAGGGAAATGTTGAGTGTTTCTCCGCTGGAGTCATTTAAATTTATTGGTATTAAATTATTAGAAATAAACCCGGAAGCCTCTGTTGAACATCGTGTGGCTATTTTAGCTGACGGTGTTTCTGCATTACGTAGCGCACTAACATAATTATAAATAATCATTATTCGACGAGCTAAGAAAAAAAACGTTCCTTTTTTATTGAAGGGCACGCCAGATCTAATTTTTTATTATCGAGAATAATTTATGAACGCTAACTCTGTTACCCAAACAAATGATATTCCACGAAGCCGCTGGCTTAGAATAATTCCACCCATTTTAATCACCTGTATTATTTCCTATATGGATCGGGTGAATATTGCTTTCGCCATGCCGGGGGGAATGGACAGTGATTTAGGTATTACCGCGACCATGGCGGGACTTGCGGGTGGGATCTTCTTTATTGGTTATTTGTTCCTCCAGGTTCCGGGCGGGAAAATTGCCGTTCACGGCAGCGGCAAAAAATTTATCGGCTGGTCGCTGGTGGCGTGGGTGATTATTTCCATCCTCACCGGCTTCATTACTAACCAATATCAACTGCTGTTTTTACGCTTCGCACTGGGTGTCGCGGAAGGGGGCATGTTGCCGGTGGTGCTGACGATGATCAGCAACTGGTTCCCGGATGCCGAACGCGGGCGCGCTAACGCGATTGTGATCATGTTCGTGCCCATCGCCGGGATTATCACGGCACCGCTTTCCGGCTGGATTATTTCTGCCATGGACTGGCGCTGGCTGTTCATTATCGAGGGTTTGCTCTCCGCAGCGGTACTGGTGTTGTGGTCGTTGACCGTTTGCGACCGCCCGCAAGAAGCTCGCTGGATAGATGAACGTGAGAAAAAGTGGCTGATTGACACGCTTAGCGCGGAACAAAAACAGTTGGCGAAAACGGCGGTGAAGAATGCGTCACTCAGCGCGGTACTTTCTGACCGCACCATGTGGCAACTCATCGCACTCAACTTCTTCTACCAGACCGGGATTTACGGCTACACCCTATGGCTGCCGACCATCCTCAAAGAATTGACCCACAGCACCATGGGGCAGGTTGGCATGTTAGCCATTCTGCCGTACGTCGGCGCGATGGCGGGCATGTTCATTTTCTCCTCGCTTTCTGACCGCACAGGCAAGCGCAAATTGTTCGTCGCTCTGCCGCTGATGGGCTTTGCGTTCTGCATGTTCATGTCCGTGGTCCTCAAAGAACACATCTGGCTTTCCTACACCGCATTGGTCGGTTGCGGCGTCTTTTTGCAATCCGCCGCAGGCGTGTTCTGGACGATACCTGCCCGCCTGTTTAGTGCAGAAATGGCCGGTGGGGCGCGTGGTGTTATCAATGCGCTCGGTAATCTCGGCGGGTTCTGCGGCCCGTATGCCGTCGGCTTGTTGATTACGTTCTACAGCAAAGATGCAGGCGTTTATTGCCTGGCGGTTTCACTGGCGATTGCCTCGCTGTTGGCGCTGATGTTACCGGCGAAATGTGATGCGCCGAACAGCAGCGATCTGCCTGAGCCTGATGGCCGCTTAACGACGCACTGAGTGTTTGTCGGATGACGCTGCGCTTATCCGACCTACGAAAGGCTGAGGAGAAATCAATGAAGCAACAATCGCAAGCCTTCTGGCTGGGCATCGACTGCGGTGGTACTTATCTCAAAGCAGGGTTGTACGATCAGCAGGGCCGGGAGTTCGCCATTCAGCGCCAGGCGTTAGCCACTGTGGGCGAGAAACCTGGCTGGGCTGAACGGGACATGCAACGGCTTTGGCAAAGTTGCGCCGACACGATTGCCACATTGCTAAAGCGTTCCGCCATCAGCGGCGATCAGGTTAAAGGCATCGGCATTTCAGCTCAGGGAAAAGGTCTGTTCCTGCTGGATAAAAATGACCAGCCTTTGGGGCTTGCGATGCTCTCGTCCGACAGGCGCGCGCTGAATATTGTCAGTGACTGGCAGCGGGACAAAATCCCCGAGCTGCTTTATCCGCACACGCGCCAGACCCTGTGGACCGGGCATCCGGTTTCATTGCTGCGCTGGGTAAAGCAGCACCAGCCGGAACGTTACGCGCAAATTGGCACGGTGATGATGGCGCATGATTATCTGCGCTGGTGCCTGACGGGCGTAAAAGGTTGCGAAGAGAGCAATATTTCCGAGTCCAATCTCTACAACATGAATCGGGGGGCGTATGACCCGCAACTGTTGTCGTGGCTGGGGATTGAAGAGGTTTTTCCGGCGCTACCTCCGGTTGTCGGTTCAAGCCAAATTTGCGGGGAAATCACGGCGGACGTGGCGGCCATTACCGGTCTGGTGGCGGGTACGCCCGTTGTCGGCGGCCTGTTCGACGTGGTTTCTACCGCATTGTGCGCGGGTCTGCATGATGACACGGCGCTCAATGCGGTGATGGGAACCTGGGCTGTCACCAGCGGCATTGCTAATGGAATCAGCGACCAGGAACCTCATCCTTATGTTTACGGGCGATTCGTTTCACCCGGTCAGTTCATTGTTCACGAAGCCAGTCCCACGTCGTCGGCCAACCTCGAATGGCTGACAGCCCAGTGTGGAAATCTGAGTTTTAAGGAAATCAACGGCGCGGTTTCTGCATTGCCCAAAGCGGGTAGTGACGTCCTGTTTCTACCGTTTTTGTATGGCAGTAACGCCGGGCTTGAAATGACCAGCGGCTTTTATGGCTTGCAGTCGTCGCACCATCGCGGGCACCTGTTGCAGGCAGTTTATGAGGGCGTGGTGTTCAGTCACATGACGCACCTTAACCGGATACGCGAGCGGTTTAGCCATGCCAAAACCCTGCGCGTAACCGGCGGCCCGGCGCATTCCGACGTCTGGATGCAGATGCTGGCGGATGTCAGCGGGCTGGCGGTGGAACTGCCGCAGGTTGAAGAAACCGGCTGTCTGGGCGCGGCGCTCGCCGCACTGGTTGGCACTGGCGTGTTCGCCAGTTTCACTCAGGCGCAGCAGCAACTCACACATGCCACGCGGGTGATTCATCCCGATCCCGCCGCCTGGCAGGCTTACCAAACCAAATATCAAAAATATCAGTTACTGATTGAAGCGCTACAGGGCTTTCATGCCCGTTGCGCGTCGCTAAAAAACACCAGGGAATACCCATTATGAGCCGTCCATTATTACAACTCGCCCTTGATTACACCGAGCTTCAACCGGCATTGCGCGATGCCGCTTTGTTAAGCGATAGCGTCGATATTATCGAAGCGGGAACGCTTTTGTGCCTGACCGAAGGGCTGGAGGCGGTGCGCCAGCTACGCCAACTTTGCCCGCAGAAACTGATCGTGGCCGACTGGAAAGTGGCCGACGCGGGGGAAACTCTCGCGGAGCAAGCGTTTAATGCCGGGGCTAACTGGATGACGGTAATTTGTGCCGCACCGCTGGCAACGGTGGAAAAAGCACACCAGGTCGCGGTGGCGCGGGGCGGTGAAATCCAGATTGAGCTGTTTGGCAACTGGACGTTTGACGACGCACGAGCCTGGCACAAAACCGGCATCCGGCAGGCGATTTATCACCGTGGGCGCGATGCTCAGGCCAGCGGCCAAACCTGGGGCGCAGAAGATTTAGCTCGGATGAAAGTGCTGTCTGATATCGGGCTGGAGTTATCCATAACGGGTGGAATTACACCTGCCGATTTACCGCTGTTCCGCGATATCAACGTGAAGGCGTTTATCGCCGGACGCGCGCTTTCTGGCGCGACTAATCCGCAGCAGGTTGCGCAAGATTTCCATGTGCAAATCCGCGAGATCTGGGGAGCAAAAGCATGAGAGTTCATCCGTTAGGGATTTACGAAAAAGCGCTGCCTAAACACCTTTCCTGGCCGGAGCGCCTGGCGCTGGCAAAAAGCTGTGGGTTTGATTTTGTCGAAATGTCGCTTGATGAAACCGATGAGCGCCTCGCACGCCTGGAGTGGAGCACCACGCAACGTGCTTCGCTAGTTGAAGCGATGCTGGAAAGCGGCGTCACGATCCCGTCGATGTGTCTTTCGGCGCATCGCCGTTTCCCGTTCGGTAGCCACGATGAAACCGTGCGCGAGCGGGCGCGCGAGGTCATGACTAAAGCCATCAAACTGGCGCGGGATTTAGGTATTCGCACCATCCAACTGGCGGGTTATGACGTCTATTACGAAGAACGCGACGAAGGTACGCAGCAGCGCTTTGCCGAAGGTCTGGCGTGGGCGGTGGAGCAGGCGGCTGGCGCTCAGGTGATGCTGGCAGTGGAAATTATGGATACCGAATTTATGAATTCGATAACCAAATGGAAGAAGTGGGACAAGTTGCTGTCGTCGCCGTGGTTCAGCGTTTACCCGGATGTCGGCAATCTTAGCGCCTGGGGCAACGACGTGCAGGCGGAATTAACCCTCGGCATCGACCGCATCGCCGCCATTCATCTCAAAGACACGCAACGGGTGACTGAAACCTGCGCCGGGCAATTCCGCGATGTGCCGTTTGGCGAAGGGTGTGTTGATTTCGTTGGCGTGTTCCGCACGTTAAAACAGCTTAATTATCGCGGCGCGTTTTTGGTGGAAATGTGGACCGAAAAAGCCAAAGAGCCGGTGCTGGAAATTATTGAAGCGCGGCGCTGGATTGAACAACGTATGCAGGAAGGGGGATTCGTATGTTAGAGCCATTAAAACAGCAGGTGCTGGAGGCGAATCTCGCTCTGCCAGCGCATCATCTGGTGACTTTTACCTGGGGCAATGTCAGCGCCATCGACCGCGAGCAGGGTTTGGTGGTGATTAAACCGTCGGGCGTGGAATACGACGGTATGCGTGCTGAAGATATGGTGGTAGTGGATTTGCACAGCGGTGCGGTCGTGGAAGGGGATAAAAAACCGTCATCGGATACCGCAACCCATCTGGCGCTGTATCGCCGTTTCCCTGGCATTGGCGGCATCGTTCACACCCATTCGCGGCACGCGACTATCTGGGCACAAGCCGGGCGTGATTTACCCGCCTGGGGTACCACACACGCGGACTATTTCTACGGCACCATCCCGTGCACGCGCTTAATGACGCACGAAGAAATTGCCGGAGAATATGAACATCAGACCGGTGAAGTGATTATTCAGACGTTTGTTGAGCGGGACATCGACCCGTTACAGGTTCCGGCGGTGCTGGTGAACGCTCACGGGCCGTTTGCCTGGGGGAAAGACGCGGCAGATGCGGTGCATAACGCGGTGGTGCTGGAGGAGTGCGCTTATATGGGGCTGTTTTCGACACAGTTAACGCCGCAGCTCGGCAATATGCAGCCGCAATTACTCGATAAGCACTATCTACGTAAACACGGCAAAAGCGCCTATTACGGTCAATAAATAAAAAACCTTTCTCCTGAGTGGCATGGCGACATATTACAAATTTTAACAATTTGATTGATAACTATTCTCGTTTATTTTATGGTGTCGCCACACTTTACCCCAGCTGGATGTTGGTGAGTAAAGCTTGCAGTCGCTTGCCAATGTAGCAAGCGTCGCATTAGGAATGTGAGCGCAATCTATTTGTTAAGTATTGTTTGCCATTCACCTCATGGAGAAAGGAATGTTAAGGTTGAATCCCATCGTCCGGGGAGGACTTTGCGCGTCAATAATCAGTGCTGCGTTTCCAGTTATTGCTACGGAATACGAAGACACCGTGGTTGTGACTGCGTCTGCTAGCGAGCAAAGCCTCAAAGATGCGCCTGCCAGTATTAGCGTTATCACTCAAGAAGATCTGAAAAAGAAACCGATCCAGAACCTGAAAGATGTCTTGCAGGAAGTTCCTGGTGTGCAGCTCACCAACGAAGGGGATAACCGCCAGGGCGTCAGTATTCGTGGCCTGAGTAGCAGCTACACGCTGATTCTGGTGGATGGTAAACGAGTGAATTCGCGCAATGCCGTATTCCGTCACAATGATTTCGACCTTAACTGGATCCCGGTCGATGCGATTGAACGTATCGAAGTGGTGCGCGGGCCGATGTCCTCTCTCTATGGTTCCGATGCGTTGGGCGGCGTGGTCAACATTATCACGCGTAAAGTCGGCAAAGCCTGGCACGGCACCATAACAGCAGATACCACGATTCAGGAAAAACGCGATCGTGGTGATTCTTATAACAGTAATTTCTTCGTCAGCGGCCCAATCGTTGACGACCTGCTCGGGGTGAAAGTTTACGGCAACCTCGGCAAGCGCGAGAAAGACAAACAAGAAACTTCCAGTACCAGCGCCACGGGTGAAACGCCGCGCATCGAAGGCTTCACGTCGCGTAGCGGCAGCGCCGAATTTGCGCTGACCCCAACCGAAAACCAGGACATGACTTTCGGTTACGGGTTTGACCGCCAGGACAGGGATTCTGACTCGCTGAATAAAAACCGCATGGAACGCCAGGATTACTCCATTTCCCATAATGGCCGTTGGGATTATGGCAATACCGAACTGCGTTTCTATGGCGACAAAATTGATAACCTCAATCCGGGCAATAGCTCGCCAATCACCTCACGCAATAACAGCCTCGACGGCAAACTGGTTCTGCCATTAGGCGAGATCAACCAGTTGCTGACCTTCGGCGGTGAATGGCGTCACGATAAGTTAAGTGACCCGGTAAACCTGACTGGCGGCAGCAGTTCCGAAACATCCGCCAGCCAGTACGCACTGTTCCTGGAAGACGAATGGCGGATTTTCGAGCCGCTGGCGTTGACCACCGGCATCCGTATGGATGACCACGAAACATACGGCGACCACTGGAGCCCGCGTGCCTATCTCGTTTATAGCGCGACAGACACCGTCACGGTAAAAGGGGGCTGGGCGACCGCGTTTAAAGCGCCTTCTTTATTACAGTTAAGCCCGGACTGGACCAGCAACTCTTGCCGTGGCTCTTGTAAGATTGTCGGCAGTTCCGACTTGAAACCTGAAACCAGTGAAAGCTTTGAACTTGGCCTGTATTACGCCGGTGATGAAGGCCTGCTGGATGGCGTAAGCGGGAGCATCACCACCTTCCAGAACGATCTGGAAGATATGATTGATATCAACCGTACCGCTAACCGCGCACAGGCACCGTCTTATCCTAACTTTGTTGGGTTTGATAGCGCCGGGCGCCCAGTCTTCAAATACTACAACGTCAACAAAGCGCGTATTCGCGGCGTGGAAACCGAGGTGAAAGTGCCGTTTAACGATCAATGGAAATTGACGTTGAACTACACCTATAACGATGGTCGCGATTTAAGTAATGGCGGTAACAAGCCATTGTCTTCTCTGCCATTCCATACCGCAAACGGTACGGTAGACTGGGTGCCACTGGATGACTGGTCATTCTATGTTTCTGCCAACTATACCGGCGAGCAGCGTGCGACAACCAGCAGCGAACCCACGCCTGGCGGTTACGTAGTGTGGAATACCGGTGCGGCGTGGAAGGCGACGAAAAACGTTAAACTTCGTGCGGGCGTGCTGAACCTGGGTGACAAAGACCTGAGTCGTGACGATTACAGTTACAACGAAGACGGTCGTCGTTACTTTATGGCGGTGGATTACACGTTCTAAGTTTTTGCCCTCACCCTAGCCCTCTCCCACGGGAGAGGGGACATCCGGTTTTCTCCCTCTCCTGGGGGAGAGGGTCGGGGTGAGGGGAAAAATACTAAGCCAAATGCTCCGCATGAAAACGCAGATGGTCTTCAACGAACGACGCAATGAAATAATAACTGTGATCGTAACCCGGCTGGACGCGGAGCGTTAACGGCCAGTTCTTCTGCCGCGCCACTTCCGCAAACTGTGCCGGTTGTAGTTGATCGGCCAGGAACTGATCGGCATCCCCCTGATCGATAAGCACCGGAATAGGGTTCGTGCTTTCAGCCTGCATCAGCAAACAGCAGCTATCCCATTCACGCCATTTCGCTTCGTCTGCACCTAAATAAGCCGCAAAGGCTTTTTGCCCCCATGGCACACGCGTTGGGTTCACAATCGGTGCGAAGGCAGAAACGGAACAGTAGCGGCCTGGGTTTTTCAACGCGATGCTCAATGCACCATGGCCGCCCATCGAATGCCCGAAAATAGACGCTTTGTCGCTAATGCTGAAGTTATCAGCGATCAACGCGGGCAGTTCTTCATTAATGTAATCGTACATACGGAAATGCCCGGCCCACGGTTCTTCTGTGGCATTCAGGTAAAACCCTGCGCCCTGGCCGAGATCGTAACTTTCATTATTAGGCACGTTTTCACCGCGTGGGCTGGTATCCGGCATCACCAGCACAATTCCTAATTCAGAAGCGACACGCTGTGCGCCGGCTTTGGTGGTGAAGTTTTCGTCGTTACAGGTTAAACCAGACAACCAATAGAGAACCGGTGGAGGAGTGGTGCGCGGCGTTGGAAGAAAAATACTGAACGTCATCTGGCATTTCAATACTGTGGAATCATGGCGCCAGCGCTGCTGCCAGCCTTCAAAACATCGGTGTTCTTCTAGTAGTTCCATCCAGAGGTCCTTATTTATATTCAAGATCGATGAATAACTTTCACTTCTCCCCAGTCTAGTCATGCTGCATCATGCTGGCAACGAAATCGTAACAATCGGGGGCTGTGTGGCGGCACGTATCGCGTTGACGGGATTTTTGGTGTTAGTCGTTGCAATGGGCATTGGCCGCTTTGCATTCACGCCGCAAGTCCCGTTGATGATAGCAGAAGGGCAACTTACCCTAACCAGCGCGGGTTTGGTAGCAGCGATTAATTACCTCGGTTATCTGGTTGGCGCGTGGGATGCCATGCGGGCGCACCGGCGTGTCGAGCTGCGATTAATGGCTGGCGTCTGGGGGGCGGTGATTTTAACACTGCTTTCAGCCACCGTAGATTCCGCATTGTGGCACGCGTTAATTCGTTTTCTGATTGGGTGTGCCAGCGGTTGGGCGATGGTGTTAATTGCGGCCTGGACGAACGAGCAACTGGCGCATTTAGGTAAACCCGGATTAAGCGCTGCGGTATTTGCAGGGCCGGGGGCCGGGATATTTATCAGCGGTTTGCTGGCGGTTGCGATTCACAGCTACGGGTTATCGGCCAGCCATGCATGGTTGGTTTATGGCGTTTTAGCGCTGCTGTTTATTGTGTTAATCGCCCGCAACTTACCGCGCAAAGGCGAATTACATCGGCCGGAAACCGCACCAGAGCCGTTGGTTTTAACGCCGCAGCTTAAACGCCTGGTCTGGAGTTATAGCCTGGCGGGATTTGGCTACATTCTGCCCGCGACATTTCTATCGCAAATGGCCAGCGCACGATTCCCTGGCAGCGCGTTTGCGCAGTTCGTCTGGCCGATATTCGGTGGCGCGGCAGTGTGCGGTATTTTGCTCGGTATTGCTGCGCGTCATTTGTTGCAAAGTCACCAACGCCTGGCGCTGGTTCTGTGGCTACAAGCCCTTGGGGTATTCGCCTCAGATATGATTCCCGGTATGTTCGGGCTGGTGCTGGGTTCGTTGCTGGTGGGCGGAGGCTTCTTATGTGCGGTGCAATTATCGCTGCTCTGCGGGCGCGAGCTGGCACCAAAACATACCCGCTATATGGCAGGATTGCTGACCACGGGTTATGCGATGGGGCAGTTAGTTGGGCCGATGCTATCGGCATTATCGACGTCACTGACCGGGCAGCTTGAGCCTGCATTATATGTCGCCGGTTTTGCGTTATTGATTAGCGGTGGCCTCGTGTGGCGAAGGTATTGACGATTTCAATAATTATCGTTCGCACTACTGGATTATGCGACCGCGCTCACGCACAATGAGCGCACACTTTGCCCCTATGAGGGCAGGGGTCAGCCACACCTGCAGGAGAAAACAACATGTCATCACTCAGTCCAGAAGCCGCACTGGTTCACGAAGCATTGGTTGCTCGCGGTTTAGAAACCCCGCTGCGCCCACCTGTGCGTGAGCTGGATAACGAAACCCGCAAGCGCGAGATTGCCGAACATATGACGGAAATCATGCAGTTGCTCAATCTCGATTTGAGCGACGATAGCTTGATGGAAACCCCGCATCGCATCGCAAAAATGTATGTCGATGAGATTTTCTCCGGTCTCGATTACGCCAATTTCCCGAAAATCACCGTCATTGAAAATAAGATGAAGGTCGATGAAATGGTCACGGTGCGCAACATTACGTTGACCAGCACCTGCGAACACCACTTCGTGACTATCGACGGGAAAGCGACCGTTTCGTATCTCCCGAAAGACACGGTGATTGGCCTGTCGAAAATTAACCGCATTGTGCAGTTCTTTGCCCAGCGCCCGCAGGTTCAGGAACGCTTAACTCAGCAAATCCTGATTGCTCTGCAAACCCTGCTTGGCACCAACAATGTGGCGGTATCTATTGATGCGGTCCATTATTGTGTGAAAGCGCGTGGTGTGCAGGATGCGACAAGTGCGACCACGACCACGTCGTTGGGTGGATTGTTTAAATCCAGCCAAAACACTCGTCAGGAATTCCTGCGCGCTGTGCGTCATAACTAATCATTAAGTGAGCTGGGTGTATGGAGAGAAATATCACGCTGGATTTTGTCCGTGGCGTCGCTATTCTCGGCATCCTGCTGCTTAATATCGTGGCCTTCGGTTTACCGAAGGCGGCGTATCTCAATCCAGCCTGGTCCGGCTCCGTCACCGACAGTGACGCCTGGACATGGGCGATTCTCGACCTTTTCGCTCAGGTCAAATTCCTCACATTGTTTGCGCTGCTATTCGGTGCGGGCTTGCAGATGTTGTTACATCGCGGCAAACGCTGGATCCAGTCACGCCTGACGTTACTCGTTCTGCTCGGCTTTATGCACGGCATTTTGCTGTGGGATGGCGATATTCTGCTGGCTTACGGCTTGGTTGGGCTGGTGTGCTGGCGGCTGATCCGCGACGCACCGGGGATTCGTTCCCTGTTTAATACCGGCGTGATGCTTTATCTCACCGGGGTTGGGGTACTGCTGTTACTGGGCTTTATTTCCGGCGACGCGCCAAACCGTTCGTGGATACCTGACGCGGCCAACTTACAGTATGAGCAGTGGTGGAAGCTAAACGGTGGCACCGAGGCAATCAGTAATCGCATTGATCTTCTCTCCTCGAACTTAGTGGCGCTAGGCGCGCAGTATGGCTGGCAACTGGCGGGCATGATGCTAATGGGCGCGGCATTAATGCGCAGCGGTTGGTTGCGTGGCGAATTTAGTCTGCATCATTATCGCCGCATAGGTTTGTGGCTGATTGTGATCGGCATGCTCATCAACATCCCGTCGATTTACGCGCAATGGCATGTCGGCTGGTCGTATCGCTGGTGTGCTTTCTTACTGCAAGCCCCGCGAGAATTGAGCGCGCCGTTCCAGACCGTCGGCTATGCGGCGCTGGCATTTGGCTACTGGCCGCAGCTTTCACGTTTGTGGCTGGTGAATGCCGTGGCGCATGTTGGGCGCATGGCGCTATCAAACTATTTACTGCAAACGGTGATTTGCACCACGCTCTTCTTCCGCATGGGCTGGTTCATGAAGTTTGATCGTTTATCCCTGCTGGCCGTGGTGCCTGCCGTGTGGGTTATTAACATTCTCTTCTCTATGCTCTGGCTGCGTTTCTTCCGCCAGGGGCCTGTTGAATGGCTGTGGCGGCAACTCACCGCGCGGGCCGCAGGGGTATCACTGAAACATCCAGCAAGATAATGATATACATCACAAACGTTAACGATATGTATGTAACCGTTTTCATTGATGTGATCATCCTCACGTAGTCATTCACAACTCACTGCCAAAATAGCCACCTTGCCAAATACAGGGTGCATCCATGAGACTTATTCCTCCAGCGTCAGGTCGATACCTATGATCACCATTCGTGACGTTGCCCGAATCGCCGGCGTCTCCGTGGCGACAGTATCCCGCGTACTCAATAACAGCGCATTAGTCAGCGCCGA
Source organism: Buttiauxella agrestis (assembly GCF_900446255.1). Classification (NCBI taxonomy): domain Bacteria; kingdom Pseudomonadati; phylum Pseudomonadota; class Gammaproteobacteria; order Enterobacterales; family Enterobacteriaceae; genus Buttiauxella; species Buttiauxella agrestis. The sequence continues at coordinate 1,527,977 of NZ_UIGI01000001.1, forward strand.
CACGCGTGAAACTGTAATGCAGGCGGTGGCGCAACTGGGATATCGCCCGAATGCCAACGCCCAGGCGTTAGCCACGCAGGTGAGCGACACCATCGGCGTGGTGGTCATGGATGTTTCCGATCCGTTCTTTGGTGCGTTGGTCAAAGCAGTGGATGTTGTGGCGCAGCAGCACAACAAATACGTTCTGATTGGCAATAGCTACCACCAGGAAGAAAAAGAACGTCATGCCATTGAAGTGTTGATTCGTCAGCGCTGTAACGCATTGATTGTTCATGCTAAAGCGCTCAGCGATCAAGAGCTGGGTGAATTCCTTGATCAAATTCCAGGCATGGTTTTGGTCAATCGCATTGTGCCAGGTTATGAGCATCGCTGCGTGGGGCTGGATAACGTCAGCGGTGCCTTAATGGCAACACGAATGCTGTTCAATCAGGGCCATCAGCGCATTGGTTATCTGGCCTCAAGTCACGCGATTGAAGATAACGCCCAACGCCGGGAAGGGTGGATGCGGGGCATGACCGAGCAGGGGATCACCCCGCCGGAAAGCTGGGTTGGCGTCGGTTCACCGGATATGCAAGGTGGCGAAGCGGCGATGGTGGAGCTGCTTGGGCGCAATTTGCAACTCAGTGCGGTGTTTGCCTACAACGACAGCATGGCCGCAGGTGCGTTAACGGCGTTGAAAGATAACGGGATTGTCGTGCCGCACCATGTATCCATTATTGGCTTTGATGATATTCCTATCGCGCGTTACACCGATCCGCAACTCACAACGGTGCGTTACCCCATTGTTTCAATGGCACGTCTGGCGACTGAACTGGCGTTACAGGGTGCCGCGGGGACGCTCGATAATGGTGCAACACACTGTTTTATGCCGACATTAGTCCGCCGTCATTCAGTGGCTCCTCGCCAAATTGCGGCACCGATCACCCTCTGAATAAAGTCTTTGATGTAACCGGTTTCAATTTGTGAGTAAATTCACAGTTAATTAACATTGCGATGACTATGATGTCAGCGTTTTATAAGCTGAAACTATATGTAACGGTGATTAATCAGTTTACGTATAGGTATTAAGCCAAAACTATCAAAAAAGCAGTTATGGATCGTTACGAAACACGGAAGAGTTTTTTTAACAAAGAAAAATTTTCGGCATTCAGTAACGTTTTCTTAACAATGCTGCCTGCCTGAATACCACTGAACTACCCTGCAAAAAAACCGGAGATACCATGAATAAGAAGGTTTTGACCCTGTCCGCCGTTATGTCTTGCATGTTGTTTGGCGCAGCCGCTCATGCAGCTGATACCCGTATTGGTGTGACCATTTATAAATACGACGATAACTTTATGTCGGTCGTGCGCAAGGCAATCGAAAAAGACGCAAAAGCATCTCCAGATGTAGAACTGCTGATGAACGACTCCCAGAACGACCAATCCAAGCAGAACGATCAGATTGACGTGCTGTTGGCAAAAGGCGTGAAAGGTCTGGCAATCAACCTGGTTGACCCTGCTGCTGCTGGCACTGTTATCGAAAAAGCCCGTGGTCAGAACGTTCCAATCGTGTTCTACAACAAAGAGCCTTCTCGTAAAGCGCTGGATAGCTACGACAAAGCTTACTACGTAGGGACTGACTCTAAAGAATCCGGTGTTATTCAGGGCGACCTGATTGCTAAACATTGGGCAGCAAACCCAGCGTGGGATCTGAACAAAGATGGTCAGGTTCAGTTCGTTCTGCTGAAAGGCGAGCCAGGCCACCCGGATGCTGAAGCTCGTACCACTTACGTTATCAAAGAGCTGAACAACAAAGGTCTGAAAACCCAACAACTGCAGTTAGATACTGCAATGTGGGACACCGCTCAGGCGAAAGATAAGATGGACGCATGGTTGTCCGGCCCGAATGCTAACAAAATCGAAGTGGTTATCGCCAACAACGATGCGATGGCAATGGGTGCTGTAGAAGCGCTGAAAGCACACAACAAATCTTCTATTCCAGTCTTCGGTGTGGATGCCCTGCCAGAAGCGTTGGCAATGGTTAAATCTGGCGCAATGGCCGGTACTGTTCTGAACGATGCGAACAACCAGGCTAAAGCAACCTTCGATCTGGTGAAAAACCTGGCCGCTGGCAAACCAGCAGCAGAAGGCACTAACTGGAAAATCGAAGACAAAATTGTCCGTATTCCTTACGTTGGTGTTGATAAAGACAACCTGGCTCAATTCGTCGGTAAATAAGTATCCCGTTCAGGATATGGCTTTAAGTGTGTCGAATCCGGGCGAATTTTCGCCCGGTATCAGGCCTGATAATCAGCCACACAGGTATAACTATGGTTGACACAAATACAAATCAGTCGTCGGAATATTTGTTGGAAATGACCAACATTAATAAATCATTCCCCGGCGTTAAGGCACTGGATAATGTTAATTTAAAAGTTCGTCCTCATTCCATTCACGCATTAATGGGTGAGAACGGTGCAGGCAAATCAACATTATTAAAATGTCTTTTTGGGATCTACAGCAAAGATTCCGGCAGCATTCTTTTTCAGGGACAAGAAGTTAACTTTTCCAGCACTAAAGAGGCGCTGGAAAATGGTATCTCCATGGTGCACCAGGAATTAAACCTGGTTTTACAACGCACCGTAATGGATAACATGTGGCTGGGGCGTTACCCAACCAAAGGTGTATTTGTTGATCAAGACAAAATGTACCGTGATACCAAACACATCTTCGATGAACTGGATATTGATATTGACCCTAAAGCTCGCGTGGGCACTTTGTCAGTATCGCAAATGCAGATGATCGAAATCGCGAAAGCGTTTTCTTACAATGCCAAAATCGTCATTATGGATGAGCCAACATCCTCACTGACAGAAAAGGAAGTTAATCACCTTTTCAAAATCATTCGTAAGTTAAAAGAGCGCGGTTGCGGCATTGTTTATATCTCTCACAAAATGGAAGAGATCTTCCAGTTGTGTGATGAGATCACTATCTTGCGTGACGGACAGTGGATTGCCACCCAGCCTTTAGAAGGGTTGGACATGGATAAAATTATCTCCATGATGGTCGGCCGCTCCCTGAACCAACGTTTCCCGACAAAAGAAAACGTGCCGGGCGAAGTGATTATGGAAGTGCGCAACCTCACTTCTTTACGCCAACCGTCAATTCGTGATGTTTCCTTTGATTTACATAAAGGTGAAATTCTCGGGATTGCAGGCCTGGTGGGAGCTAAACGTACAGATATCGTTGAAACATTATTTGGTATCCGCGAGAAATCTGGCGGCACCATTATGCTGCATGGCAAAAAAATTAATAACCATACGGCGAATGAAGCGATTAACCACGGTTTTGCGTTGGTCACAGAAGAACGTCGTTCAACCGGTATTTATGCGTACCTGGATATCGGCTTTAACTCGCTGATTTCTAATATTCGTAATTATAAGAACAAAGTTGGTTTATTAGATAACTCGCGCATGAAAAGCGATACCCAATGGGTTATCGACTCAATGCGTGTAAAAACACCAGGTCATCGTACTTCTATTGGTTCGCTGTCCGGTGGTAATCAACAGAAAGTTATTATTGGACGTTGGTTATTAACACAGCCAGAAATTTTAATGCTAGATGAGCCAACCCGTGGGATTGATGTCGGCGCTAAGTTTGAAATTTATCAGCTTATTGCTGAGCTTGCCAAAAAAGGGAAAGGAATCATCATTATTTCGTCCGAAATGCCGGAGTTGTTAGGGATTACAGATCGTATTCTGGTCATGAGCAATGGTCTTGTTGCCGGAATTGTAGACACTAAAACAACCACGCAGAACGAAATATTACGTCTTGCGTCTGTGCACCTTTGATAATTTAGGGGCTATTAAAAATGAGTGCGTTAAATAAGAAAAGTTTTCTAACTTATCTGAAAGAAGGCGGCATTTATGTCGTTTTGCTGGTCTTGCTGGCGATTATTATTTTCCAGGATCCTACGTTTTTAAGCTTGATGAACTTAAGTAACATTCTGACCCAATCATCAGTGCGTATTATTATTGCACTGGGTGTGGCGGGGCTGATTGTGACCCAGGGGACTGACCTTTCGGCGGGTCGTCAGGTTGGCCTGGCGGCAGTTGTTGCAGCAACGCTTTTGCAGTCCATGGAAAACGTGAACAAAGTTTTCCCTGAAATGAGCACCATGCCCATTCCGGTGGTTATCCTGATCGTCTGTGCGATCGGCGCCATCATTGGTCTGGTTAACGGTATTATCATCGCTTACCTGAATGTGACGCCGTTTATCACCACATTGGGCACCATGATTATCGTGTATGGTATCAACTCCCTGTATTACGACTTTGTTGGCGCATCGCCAATTGCCGGGTTCGACAGCGGATTCTCGACCTTTACCCAGGGCTTTATCAAGATGGGTAACTTTAAGCTCTCGTACATCACATTCTATGCGTTAATTGCGATTGGCTTTGTGTGGGTGCTGTGGAACAAAACGCGCTTTGGTAAGAACATCTTTGCCATCGGTGGTAATCCTGAAGCGGCTAAAGTTTCTGGTGTTAACGTTGCCCTTAACCTGATCATGATTTATGCGCTGTCTGGTGTGTTCTACGCATTCGGCGGGATGTTAGAAGCGGGCCGTATCGGTTCTGCGACCAACAACCTCGGCTTTATGTACGAACTGGATGCGATTGCGGCGTGCGTGGTGGGTGGTGTGTCATTCAGCGGCGGTGTGGGAACGGTGGTAGGCGTTGTCACCGGTGTTATCATCTTTACGGTTATCAACTACGGCCTGACGTATATCGGCGTGAACCCTTACTGGCAGTACATTATCAAGGGCGCGATTATTATCTTCGCGGTTGCGCTGGATTCACTGAAATACGCTCGTAAGAAGTAATCTCTACGGTTTACCAAGACCCGCACAGGACGATATGTGCGGGTTTTTTTATGCACTCTATTTCTTCTCTTTCTTCTGCAATTCCAGCAACTGTTCTGGTGTGACTGCCGGATAAGCTTGCGCATCTTCAGGCACTTCATGCATGGCAGGAATAGGCACCAGCGGCCCCAGGAAACGCGGCTCACGTTTGAAGATATACAAATCTGCCAGCGCACCCAAACGCGCACCAAACTCCCTGATACGCACTGTCATCATATTTTTTGGCGAAGGGACGGCGTAACACTGCGCCTGAATGCCCATATGCAGGGCAATAAAGAGGGCGCGTTCGCAGTGAAAACGCTGAGTGATAATAATAAAATCATTGGTATCAAAGACTTTTCGCGTACGAACTATAGAGTCCAGAGTACGGAAACCTGCGTAATCCAGCACGATATCGGCAGGATCGACACCACCGGCAATCAGGTCTTTACGCATGGTCATGGGTTCGTTGTAGCTTTGCAGCGCATTATCGCCGCTCAACAGCAGGTAGTTCACCTTGCCGCTGTTATAGGCATTTAACGCACCCTGAATTCGGAATTGATAATACTGATTAATCACACCGGTGCGGTAATACTTGGCAGTGCCCAACACCACGCCAACCTGGCGATAGGGCAAATCTTGCAGTTCGTCGTAAACGTAAGGTGCAGTTTTCCAGCTTATCCAGCGGTCAAGACAAAGCGCAGCCACCACAGCCAAGCCGATTATCACCAACAGGCTATAAAACAAGCGCTTCAACATGGACTTGCGGCTCAATAAAGGGATGGAATTTTATCCAAGGCTACTTTACCTGGTGGTGAAGAGCAAGATTCGCGGAATTGGTTGGACTAAAAATCGCCAATGCGAGCGCTCTCGCGCCCGCATTGTTTTCATCAATTCAACAGTGCGCGGTCGATATTCATACAACCCAACGCTTTTAACGTGGCGGCTGTCGCATCCCATTGTGTCAATGGCGCTTCGGCTTTTTCAGCCAGAATCGCACGCTGGATATCATTGTAATCGTAGCCAGAAAGGCTCAACAGATTCAGCGCGGCTTGCAGAGGCGGCAGGGAAGGGTTGAATGCGGCGTTTTCGGCATAACTGCCGGTGAAAATCGTCCCATCGCGCATTTCCAGCGCGACACCAGAAGGTGCATTGCTGTAAGGCGCATGGCTACGGTTTGCGGCCGTGATGGCGGCATGGCTGAGTTCATCGCCTTGCAGCGTAAAGCCATGATCCATTTCATCCAGCAGCAACGTTTTGATTTCTAAATCACGCGGACCAAATGCATCTGGCAGATAGTCGCCAAGAGTGGCAGGCTTGCGACCTGGAAGATTAATACGCAATGCCACGCCGCTGTTCAGTTCATTCATAAACTGGCGGCAATGGCCACACGGCGTGTAGTTGACGGTAATCGCGGCGAGGGCTTTTTCGCCACGCATCCACGCATGGGTAATTGCACTTTGCTCGGCATGAACGGTTTGCTGCATGGTGGAGCCAAGAAACTCCATGTTGCCGCCGAAATAGAGATTTCCGCTGACGCCACGCGCTACCGCACCCACATAGAACTGCGACAAATCCGCGCGGGCACAGGCTGCGGCAAGCGGCAGCAAAGCAAATGCCAGCGCATCATCATCAAGCCCGGTCTGGGCTTTCAGTGATTCCACTTCCGCGGCGCTAAACATCGCCGGGAAGTGGGCATCAGCAATCAAGGGTTGCAAAGCGGCTTGCAGTGAAGCCGGGAGTTGTGCGAGAGCAGCCTGAAAACGTGAGCGCATGGATCGTAGCCTCATAACAAGTAATTGAATCGTAGTTTACGGTTCTGTATGGGCTTTATATGTGATCTTTCTCTAATTACAAATGCAACTTATGAAATAAAGAATGAAATTGCGCGATCTCTCGCAAGTTTTAACCAAACACAGCCAAAATCACCGGGAATAAGAATGGGGCAACCAGCGACGTAATAATGCCGCAAATCACCAGCGCCAGTGAGCTGAATGCGCCTTCCTGAAAATCCAGTTCAGCACAACGCGCAGTCCCAAGGGCGTGAGAGGCAGCACCCATCGACAGGCCGCGCGACGCTTTGGTTTTGATACCCATCAGATTCAGAATGCTGTGACCAAACACCGCGCCCAGAATCCCCACAAAAATCACGCAGACGGCGCTAATTGCCGGGATGCCGCCGATACTGCCGCCCACCGCCATGGCAATCGGTGTGGTGACAGACTTAGGCAAGATTGACGCGGCGATTTGTGGTGTGGCACCCATTAATAATGCAACCGATGTACCGGTAATCATCGCGACCATGCTGCCAATAAAACAGATGGTGATAATGGATTTCCAGCGTGCACGAATCTGGTGAAGCTGTTCATACAGTGGGAACGCGAGGGCAACTACCGCCGGTTGCAGCAAATCGTTCAGCACTTTACTGCCAGCGAAATAGTGATCATAGGGCGTACCGGTAAACACCAGAATGGGGATGATAACAATCATCGAAACCAGTAACGGGTTCAGCAGCGGCGACTTATAACGCATTCCGATTTGGCGAGCGAGAAAGAAGGTCACCAGCGTTAAAGGCAAAGACCACCAGATATGATGCATCATTTTGTTTCACCCTCGCTTTCACCCACGACTTTACGTTCGCCATGTACCAAATGAGAACTCCAGCTCACGATAACTAATACCACTAAGGTACTGATAAAGCAGGAGACAACCACCGGGCCAAATTGCTGTTTTATCACATCAACATACTGCATGACGCCCACACCAATCGGTACAAAGAGCAGCGCCATATAACGAATCAGCAGGTGGCAACTTGGTTTAACCCATTTCGCTGGCAGGATTTGCAGAGACAGCAAAACAAACAGAATTAACATGCCAATAATGCTGCCGGGAATAGTGATCGGCAACAGCGATGCAATAGCAATGCCCACATATAAGCATATGTAAATTAATACAAATGAACGCAGGTACTGCCAAATTACGGTGAGCGAATTACGCATGGTGATGACCCTTTAAGAAACGCATTCATCATACAATTAAAGCTGAAAATGTGCTACCGATCACATCATGAATTATGAGCATACCAAATATTCCAAATTGGAACGTTCCAGAATGTTTTGGGCAATCTGCCAAATCCCATTTTGCAGGCATAAAAAAAGCGACCCGTAGGTCGCTTAGTTATGCTCGAAAGGTTCGATTAGTTCAAACGTACCGGCATACCGGAACGGTTCAGAATCGCCTGATCCAGCACGGTGCTGTCAACGTCTGGCTGAGCGGTAATGGCAGTCACGTTGCTTTTCAGCGCGATTGGCACGATCTCAGTTGAGTTGAACTGCTCTTCAGTCGTGGACAGTGGGTTATGTACTTCTACATAGCGCGTGCCATCAGGCTCAACGGTGGCTTTCACCGGTTCGTTGATGAACTGAACGCGCGTACCGACTGGCACTTTCTCGAACAGGAATTTGATGTCTTCGTTACGCAGACGCACACAACCGTGGCTCACACGCAGACCGATACCAAAGTTGGCGTTAGTACCGTGAATCGCATACAGACGGCCAATGTACAGCGCGTACAGACCCATTGGGTTATCTGGACCGGCTGGAACAACAGCTGGCAGCGGCGTACCGGCAGCAATATATTCTGCGTGCATTTTCGCCGTTGGTGTCCAGGTCGGGCCTGCTTTCTTACGTTCTACCTTAGTGGTCCAGTTCAGCGGAGTATCTTTACCCAACTGGCCGATACCGATTGGCAACACGATGACGGTGTTGGTGCCAGCCGGGTAGTAGTAAAGGCGCATTTCAGCACTGTTAATCACGATACCTTCATGAACGGTATCCGGCAGAATTAACTGCTGAGGAATGTTCAGGATGGTGCCCGGCTTTGGCAGATAAGGGTCCACACCAGGGTTCGCTTCCAGCATGTTGGAAAGACCCATCTGGTAACGCGCCGCATACTCTTCCAGCGGTGCAGTGCTACCTTCAGGGACAGTAACAACCTGGTTTTGACCAATCAGACGGCTGCCATCGGTTGGCAGAGGATAGGTCACGGCAGAAGCTGTCTTACTGAAAGACACGACAGCCACAAATGCCAGTAAAATTGTGCGTAGTTTCATATTCATGTTATGTGAAGTATTTCTGGCCATGCAGGCTAGTTAGTGAAGAAACGGAGCGATTTGAGCGCGCATTATATGTGCATTCCGCCAGACAGGGAAATCAGATGTGGATTAAATCACACTTTTTTGCACTTTGATTATTTTATCACCAGCGCACAAGCAGAGCGATCTACACGTTGAGTTATGGCATAATGTGCCCGATCTCACATATTACAATTTTATCAGGACATCTCTGTGCTAGTTTCCAGTAACGTCACAATGCAGTTCGGCAGTAAGCCGTTGTTTGAAAATATTTCTGTCAAATTTGGCGGCGGCAACCGTTACGGCTTGATCGGCGCCAACGGTAGCGGCAAGTCTACCTTTATGAAGATCCTCGGTGGCGATTTAGAGCCAACGCTGGGTAACGTTTCACTCGATCCTAACGAACGCATCGGTAAATTGCGTCAGGATCAGTTCGCCTTTGAAAAGTTCACCGTTCTCGATACGGTCATCATGGGCCATGCCGAACTGTGGGAAGTAAAAGAAGAGCGCGACCGCATTTATGCGCTGCCAGAGATGAGCGAAGAAGACGGCTATAAAGTTGCCGATCTGGAAGTTCTCTACGGCGAAATGGACGGTTACACCGCCGAAGCGCGTGCCGGTGAATTACTGCTTGGCGTAGGCATCCCTGTTGAACAGCATTACGGCCCGATGAGCGAAGTCGCTCCAGGCTGGAAACTGCGTGTGCTTCTGGCGCAGGCGCTGTTCTCAAACCCGGATATCCTGCTGCTCGATGAACCGACGAACAACCTCGACATCGACACCATTCGTTGGCTGGAAACGGTGCTTAACGAACGTAACAGCACCATGGTTATTATTTCGCACGACCGTCACTTCCTGAACATGGTTTGTACGCACATGGCTGACCTGGACTACGGCGAACTGCGCGTTTATCCAGGCAACTACGACGAATACATGACGGCGGCAACACAAGTGCGTGAACGCCTGCTGTCTGATAACGCGAAGAAAAAAGCGCAGATTGCTGACCTGCAATCCTTCGTCAGCCGCTTTAGTGCCAACGCATCTAAATCTCGCCAGGCGACTTCTCGTGCGCGTCAGATTGATAAAATCAAACTCGACGAAGTTAAAGCCTCCAGCCGTCAGAACCCGTTCATTCGCTTCGAGCAGGACAAGAAACTGTTCCGTAACGCGCTTGAAGTGGAATCACTGGCGAAAGGTTTTGACAACGGCCCGCTGTTCAAAGGCGTTAACATGCTGCTGGAAGTGGGTGAGAAACTCGCCATTCTGGGTACCAACGGCGTGGGTAAAACCACTCTGCTTAAAACGCTGGTCGCCGAACTGGCTCCAGACGCAGGTACAGTTAAGTGGTCTGAGAATGTGCAAATCGGCTATTACGCGCAGGATCACGAATACGAATTTGAAAATGACCTGACCGTGTTCGACTGGATGAGCCAGTGGATGCAAGAAGGTGACGACGAACAAGCGGTGCGCAGCATCCTGGGCCGTCTGTTGTTCAGCCAGGACGATATCAAAAAGCCTGCGAAGGTGCTGTCCGGTGGTGAGAAAGGCCGTATGTTGTTTGGTAAATTGATGATGGAACGTCCGAACGTTCTGGTCATGGACGAACCCACCAACCACCTGGATATGGAATCCATTGAATCGCTGAACATGGCGCTGGAAATGTACCCAGGCACGCTGATCTTCGTGTCTCACGACCGTGAGTTTGTGAGCTCGCTGGCCACCCGTGTAATTGAAATTACGCCAGAGCGCGTGGTTGACTTTACCGGCGGCTATGAAGATTACCTGCGCAGTAAAGGTATTGATAACTAAGTTTTAGCTTAGAACGCCCTCACCCTAGCCCTCTCCCCAGGAGAGGGAACTGACGGTTTTCACCCTCTCCCTGAGGGAGAGGGTCGGGGTGAGGGTTACAACTTAAATCTTCCAGAAATCCTGCACTTTCCCGTCTACAACTAAACGGCGTTTTTCACCCGCCGGTAGCGTTAACGTCATCTCTTTCCAGGCCGGTTGATAATCACCTTTACGGGTGAACGCCACATGAATTTCATCTGCTGTGCAGCGAATTTCCCAGTTCAGCCACAGCGCATTGCCTTGCTGATACCCCCACGTTTCGCCGTCATCTTCAAACAGGCTGCCGTGAGAAACGCCAGTGCCTTGCAGAGGATAAACTTTCAGCTCACGCACCGTGTCAGCGTTGGCATCCACGTGAGTAATACGTGCCGAATGAGGCAGGGCAGCACCCGCACGAACCAGCAACGGCAAGCGTTCCAGCGGTGCATCAACCACAATACTTTGGCCGCCGCTGTACCACTGGCCGGTGTAGTAGTCGTACCACCCCGCGCTGTTTTCCGGCAGCCACACTTCACGCTCACGTTGGCCTTCTTCCACCACGCTTGCCACTAACAGATCGCGGCCAAGCATGAAATCGTCACACTCTTCGAAGGTTTTCGCGTCGTGCTCGTGGTCAAGGAACGTTGAACGCAGCATCGGTTCGTCGTCGGCATGCGCCTGCCACAGCAGGGTGTAGAAGTACGGCAGCAGACGATAACGCGTTTCGATAGCGCTGCGAATCGCCGGAGTCACTGACGAATACATCCACGGTTCGTTGACGGATTGGTCGTCATTCCACGAGTGAATAGTGAAACGCGGGTGCATCACACCATTTTGTACCCAGCGCACAAACAGCTCCGCATCAGGTTTGTCGCCAGAAAACCCGCCGACATCGTGGCCCACGTTATACAAACCAGACAGGCTCATGCCCACACCCATGCGGGTGTTGTATCGCAGCGTATTCCAGTTGGTGCGGTTATCGCCGCTCCAGGTTTGCACGTAACGCTGCATCCCGGCGCAACCGGAACGGGAAATCAGATAAGGACGTTTTTCCGGCGCAAAAGCCTGCTGCGCTTCGAGCGAGGCGCGCATCATCAGCAGCGGCATCACCGGGCGGATATTTTTGATGGCAATTTCTTCGCCAAAGCCGTGACAGCGGGCTTCGCCGTCCCACACTTCGTATTCGTTATTATCATTCCAGGTGGAGTCGATACCCATTTCCAGCAGTTGCGTGGTGACGCCGTTTTGCCACCATTTGACCGTTGCCGGATTGGTGAAATCAAGATGCGAACCTTCGTCGTCCCAGAAGATTGAACGTTCCGGACTATCTTGCTCCGAATCCTTAATAAACAGACCTTGCTCAACCACTTCCTGGTAACGCGGATGATCCTGCAACAGACATGGCTTGATGTTAGCTGCCAGTTTGATCCCTGCGGTGTGGAACGCCTGGGACATCACTTTCGGCTGCGGCACCTTGTCGTAGTTCCAGTTAAAGACATAGCGCTTGTTATTGATTGAGGTATAGCCCGATGACAACTGGAATGAATCGCAAGGAATTGCGTGCTCTTCACACAGTTTGATAAAGCTCATCAGCTGGTTTTGCGCGTCTGGTGCATCGGTGTAATGCATGGTTGAGCCGCTGTAGCCCAGGCTCCATTTCGGGCCAAACAGAGTTTTACCGGTCAGGCGCACAAACGCTTTGGTGACATCTAAAACCTGCGGGCCGAGGAACAGGTAATAATCGACATCGCCCGATTCTGCCTGCCAGCGACGGTACGGCAGGTGGTAGTTGTCAATTTCGTTGCCCAAATCCAGCCAGCAGCTGCTCAGGTTGTCGTAAAACATTCCGAAGCTGACATCCGGGCGGCGCGTGATAGTAAACGGAATATGCTTGTACAGCGGGTCAGTGGACTCTGCGTTATAGCCCATCGCATCCAGGTTACGCATTTCATAGCGTTTCCCGGTGCGCTGCAACGGACCGGCTTTCTCGCCCAGACCGTAATAACGTTCTTCTTTAAAGCGACGCTGATAGTGCGCGACACCGTCGCCGTGGGCGTTCAGCAGATATGCGCTGGTCGGACGGTCGCAGGCGAGCAATTGCCACTCGCCATTATCGTTTTTGTATTCCCACTCCAGCCATAAAGGCTGGTGGACGGTCACACGCAATTTGTCGGTGCTGATACACAATGTGTCATCGCGCTCTTCCACCGTAAAACCGGGTAACGCAAACCCTTGCAGGCTTTCACGGTCACGGCCTTCCCACGGCACATCACTTTCTGGCGCGATGCTCCAGGTGCGGTTCAATGCCAGCTTGTTTTCGCGTTTAATCAGCACGCGGAACATGCCTTGCTCCAGCACAAACAGGTTCAGGCGATGTTTGCCATCCACGCTTAACTCAACGTGATTGGCGTCAGACTTCAGCAGTGTCCAGTTCTTCAAAGTTTTCATCGTTCACAATCCATTTCATGCACGCTTGGTGCGGCGTTCAGCAATAAAAGAAACCAGGAATACAGCGCCAATCAGGTCAAAGAAGCCCATGGCGATAAATAGAGGGTTGTAGCCAATCTTGTCGGCGGTAACGCCAATCAGCAGTGAGAACAGGAAACTGGCAATCCAGGCGGCAGAACCACGCATGCCGTTTACCGTTGCCATCTGGCCTTTATCAAAGGAGTCAACGACCAGCGCGCTCAACATGCAGGAGATAATCTGGTGCCCGAAGCCACCGACGGAAATTAACGCGATGGTGACGTACGGATCTTTGGTGAGGGCAACCAGCGCCAGCGAAATCATCAGGAACGCACCGGTCACAGAACTTGCGACGATAGAGTTGGTGCGTGAACAGCCAAACCAGCGGGTGTAGATTTTGGTCAAATAACCGCTGGCGATACTGCCCAGATCGGCGGCGAGGAACGGCAGCCAGGCGAACATGGCGATTTGTTTCAGGTCCATGCCACGTTCGCTTGCCAGGTATAACGGCACCCAGAAACTCAGCACCGCCCAGGCCGGTTCAGCCATAAATGCCGGGATGGCGATACCGTAAAAGCGTTTGTTTTTGCCGACGGTTTTCAGTGCGGTCAGGAACGGCATTTTCACCGCAGCAGGTTCGTTATCCTGCTTGATGAATTCCAGTTCTTCTTTGCTCAGATTCGGGTGCTGCTCCGGGTTGTGATAGAACAGCCACCACAAAATGACCCATAACATCGCCAGCACGCCGGTAAACATAAACGCGCCCTGCCAGCCGAAAGAAGCATGAGCAAAATAGATGATGGGCGGCGCGAGCATAGCCCCAATTGAGAAGCCAACGCCTGCCCAACCTGCGGCAATCGGGCGTTCTTTTTTCGGGAACCATTCGCCAATCGTTTTGGCGTTAGCCGGTGTTGCGGCAGCTTCCGCGCCACCCATAAAGAAGCGCAAAATAGCCAGTTGTAACCAGCTTCCGGCCCCTGCGTGCATGACGCAGATTATCGCCCAAATCCCTGCGCACACTAAGAAGCCGAGTTTGAGGCCGATAACATCAATCAACCAGCCGCAGATTGGCTGGAACAGGGTGTAGGCAAGCTGGAATGCACCCACAATCCACGAATATTGTTCAGTGGTAATGCCCAGGCTGGTTTTTAGCTCAGGTGCCAAAATACCCAGCGAGTTACGGGTAATGTAGTTAACGGTAACGCCTAATAAAAACAGGACCAGCACCCACCAACGCAGATTGCGAATGGTGCGTTTTGTCTTAACGGCGGTAACACCGGGATTTATGCCATGACTCATTTCATTCTCCACGCAGAAGCAATGTCTATCGGAATGTTTGCCACAATTATGTGATTGTGAAAGCTATATCTATTTGATTAATAATTATTTTATTGGCTTCTTGCCGCTGCAAAGGCAGGCACTTCTGCGGCAATGGAGAGAGCGTAAAACAGTTGGAAAAGGGTCAATAGTGACTTTTGTGCAAATATTTTCATATGAAAGCGGAATACGTGCGTTTGCTAACGAAAATACCTGTGACAAAGCCATACACTTCATCCTGAAAATTTTTTCATTGCCGAAATGGGCGCAGATCACAAAATGAGTAAAAAGCTAAAAATCACCGAAATCGCCGCTGAAACCGGACTTTCAATTAGCACCGTTTCGCGTGTGCTGGCGGGCAAGTCCAACACCAGCGAACAGGCTCGGCAACGGGTTTTGAACTGTGCCGGCCAAAAAGGTGTGCTTGCGGGGATGGCGGCGGGGCGCATGCTACTTAATAGTTTGGTCGTTTTCGCGCCACAGCGTGCTTTTGATGAGCGGTCTGACGTCTTTTATTATCGTGTCACGCAAGGGTTAAGTCAGGCGCTCTCCCCACATGAAGTGCGGCTGCGTTACTGTGCGCTGGAAGAAAACGACAGTGATGCCAACCTGTTTCTGAGCAAAATGAACGAGGTGGAAACAGAAGCGGCGATCTTGCTCGGTATTGACGATCCGCATATTCACGATCTGGCGGTCGATCTCGGCAAGCCTTGCGTGTTGATCAACTGTCGCGATCGCAAAATGCGTCTACCCGGCGTTGCGCCGGATCACCAGCTGATTGGCGATTTTGCGGCAAGTTACTTGTTCGAGCAGGGGCACAAATCGGTGGTCACATTACTTTGCCTGCGCCGCTACACCATGGAGTTGCGTCTGGCGGGGATTCGCGATGCATGGGATGCCAACAATCTGCATTTTGACGACTCACGCCATCTGATTACCGCCCAGAGTTTTAGCGCCAAAGAGAGTGAAAAACTGATTAGCGAATTCCTGGAAAAAACACCGCGGCATCAGCTACCGACGGCATTTTTAGTTGGCGGTGATTTTATGGCGGCAGGGGCGGTCAGTGCGCTGCAAAATGCCGGATTACGCGTGCCGCATGATATTTCGGTCATGAGCATCGACGGTTTTAATCTGGCAGCCATTCACGATGTGCCGCTGACTTCGGTACACGTTCCGCGTGACCAGTTAGGCGAAGAAGCGGTGCATATTCTCCAGCAACGCTTGATTCGCCCGGATGCGCCAGTGGGGAATTTACTGCTTAACGGAACGTTGGCGGTGCGGGATTCGGTGCGCCGTATTCGTCCGAACAAGAGTCATACGGCGGTCAGTAGCGTGGGGCTTTATGATGAGTGAGAACCACACACTTCGCATTGCGGATTGCGCGGCAATTTCATTTCGCGGAACTGGCAGGTCATCGCATCATACATCACGATTTTCCCCGCCGCGGGTGTGCCGTAATGCGCCAGCAGTTTGATGGCTTCCATCGCCTGCAATGAGCCGATGACGCCGACCAGCGGAGCCATAACACCTGCTTCAACACAAGTCAGTGCGTTGTCGCCAAACAAACGGCTCAGGCAGCGGTAGCACGGCTCGCCATCCTGATAAGTAAAGACGCTGATTTGCCCTTCCATTCGAATTGCCGCGCCCGAAACTAAGGGCTTTTTAAGCGTAAAACAGCACTGATTTAGCTGATTACGAATGGCTACGTTGTCAGTGCAATCCATCACCAGGTCATGCTCCGCAATCAATTCCAGCAACTGCGTTTCGTCTAACAGCGCGTTGACCGCTTCAATCTGAATATGCGGGTTAATTGCTGTCAGCACATCGCGGGCAGAATCGACTTTGGGCTGCCCGATCGTGGCATCGCGATGCAGCGTCTGGCGCTGCAAATTGGACAGCGCCACGGTGTCAAAATCCAGCAATGTCAGCTGGCCGACGCCTGCCGCTGCTAGATACGGCGCGCTGGCACAGCCGAGGCCGCCAAGCCCAACAACCAATACCCGCGCGGCTTTCAACGCTTCCTGGCCGTCAAAATCGAAACCGCGCAGAATAATCTGGCGGTTGTAGCGCAGCATCTCCTGATCGCTCAGTTCAGCGCCCATCGTTAGCCTCCAAACAGATGATTGAACGGCTCTACCTCAACCCAATCACCGGCTTCAACATGCCCGCGCTCACGTTCCAGCACGATAAAACAGTTGGCCTGGCTAAATGAGCTAAAAATATGCGAACCCTGGTGGCCGGTGCTCAACACCTCTAATTGCCCGTCTTCGCCCCTGCGCATGATGCCGCGCTGGAAATCGAGGCGGCCCGGAGACTTTTTCAGGCGTCCAACAGTGCGAGCGCGCTGGCGTGGCGGCAAAGCATTACCTTGCTCGCCGCTGAGTCTGGCAAGCAGAGGCTGAACCAGCTGATAAAACGTCAGTGCCGCGGAAACCGGGTTGCCCGGCAGGCCGCAGAACCAGCTATTTGTCAGACGACCGAAAGCAAAAGGTTTGCCCGGCTTAATCGCCAGTTTCCAGAAACCGACTTCACCCAACTCTTCGAGCAATTGTTTGGTGTAATCCGCTTCACCCACAGAAACGCCGCCGCTGCTGATGACCACATCGGCCTGGCTGTCGGCTTCAATAAATGCGGCGCGCAGCGCTTCAGGATCATCACGGATGATGCCTAAATCGATAACTTCGCAGCCCAATTGTTCGAGCATGATATGCACCGCAAGGCGGTTGGTATCGTAGATTTGACCGTCGCCAAGGGGTGTTCCTGGCAGTTGCAACTCATCGCCCGTTGAGAACACCGCCGCACGCACTTTGTGCAGCACGGCGACCTCTGGAATACCTAACGAGGCAATCAGCGGTAATTCCGCCGCCGTCAGTTTTTTACCCGCAGGTAACACGCTGCCGCCCTGGCGAATATCTTCCCCACGCAGGCGAACGTTTTGCCCGTTTTTAACTTCTTCATTAAAGCGCACACCGCTTTCGGTTACGGTCGCTTCTTCTTGCATCACGACGGCATCCGTCCCCTGTGGAACAGGCGCGCCAGTCATAATGCGAATGCATGTTCCTGCAGGCCATTCGCCGTCGAACGGCTGCCCGGCAAACGCTTTTCCCGCCACGGGCAGGGCCGTTCCTGACGCCAAATCTTGCAGGCGTACCGCGTACCCATCCATGGCTGAGTTATCAAAGCCAGGTACATCAATAGGAGACGTGACAGGGTGCGAAGTAATGCGTCCACAAGCCTTCAGCAAAGGGATGGACTCAGATTCGGTGACAGGAACAATACGCGAGAGCATCTGTTCCATTGCGGTTTCAAGGGGGATAAGCCCGGCGGTAAATTCCATGAAAGCTCCTGCTACGCGGGGAAAAATATGTCGGACATTATGGCAGAGAATCGGTGCTGGCTGAATGTCCCATTATGGGTAATCCGGGATGCCGTTTTCCTTTACATCACATTTACATCTTTCTATATTCAAAAATCGTATTAGTTAACAGTCACTATTCTGATATTTATAGCTTTCGTAGTTTTTGTAGGTCGGATAAGCGAAGCGCCATCCGACAACACAACGGACTCCGACAATACAACGCACTCTGACAAGGCAATGTCGAAATGAGCAAAGCAGTAATCGCGATCCACGGTGGCGCGGGAGCCATCACTCGTGCACAACTCAGCCCCGAAAAAGAGCTGCTGTATATTCAGGCGCTCTCGGAAATCGTTGAGGCAGGCCAGGCGTTGCTCGAGGCGGGCGGTACTGCGCTGGATGCCGTGACCGAAGCGGTTCGGATGCTCGAAGAATGCCCGTTGTTTAACGCCGGGATCGGAGCGGTATTTACCCATGACGGTACGCACGAACTGGATGCCTGCATCATGGACGGCAACAGCCTTGAAGCCGGTGCGGTGGCGGGTGTCAGTCATATTCGTAACCCCATTCTCGCTGCGCGTCAGGTTCTGGAGCACAGCCCGCATGTTTTGCTGATTGGCAAAGGCGCTGAAAACTTCGCTGAGCAGCATGGCCTTGAGCCCGTTTCGCCCGATATCTTTTTCACTCAACAGCGTTGGGATCAATTACAAAACGCCCGTGCAAACCAACAAACGGTGTTGGATCACGGCGGCGGCGAACCTATCGACCCTGGCACCAAATTTGGCACCGTCGGCGCGGTCGCACTTGATAAACACGGCAACCTGGCTGCGGCGACCTCCACCGGCGGCATGACCAACAAATTGCCGGGCCGTGTAGGTGATTCACCGATAATCGGCGCGGGTTGCTACGCCAATAACGCCAACGTTGCGGTGTCTTGCACCGGCACGGGTGAAGTGTTTATGAAAACGCTCGCGGCTTACGACATCGCAGCCCTGATGGAATATGGCGGGCTAAGTCTGCATCAGGCGACCGAGCGCGTCGTCATGGAAAAACTTCCGGCGCTGCAAGGTAGCGGGGGAGTGATTGCCATTGATAGCGAAGGCAATGTGGCATTGCCATTTAATAGCGAAGGGATGTACCGCGGCTACGGTTTTGTCGGTGATGCCCCGAGCGTTGGAATCTATCAAAGCCAGGAGGGCTGATGCCCAGAAGTCATGAACTTCCCGAGGACGAAGTGCTGTCGGTAAGCCGACTCAACGTCAGCTTTCGCCAGGAAAATACCGACATTCAGGCGGTATCTGACCTGTCGTTTACGCTAAAACGGGGTGAAACGCTGGCCATTGTCGGGGAGTCTGGCTCGGGAAAATCAGTGACGGCGCTGGCGTTAATGCGCCTGCTGGAAAAATCCGCAAGTCGCGTTGAAAGCGATAACATCCTACTGCGCCGTCGCAACGGTGAGGTGATCGCGCCTGCCGAATTAAGTTCATCGCAAATGCGCCATGTGCGCGGTGCCGATATCGCGATGATTTTCCAGGAGCCGATGACCTCGCTCAATCCGGTGTTTCCGGTGGGAGAACAAATTGCGGAATCTATCCGCCTGCATCAGGGGTTGGATAAACACGCGGCGATGGAAGAGGCCAGGCGCATGCTCGAACGGGTGCGCATTCCGGAAGCGAAAGCGATTCTTGGCCGTTATCCGCACCAGCTTTCAGGCGGGATGCGCCAGCGGGTGATGATTGCCATGGCGCTCTCGTGCCGTCCGGCGGTGCTGATTGCCGACGAACCGACTACCGCCCTGGATGTGACTATTCAGGCGCAAATTCTCCAGCTCATTCGCGTTCTACAAGATGAAATGCAGATGGGCGTGATATTCATCACTCACGATATGGGTGTGGTGGCGGATATCGCCGACCGCGTGCTGGTGATGTATCGCGGCCAGGCGGTGGAAACCGGCACCGTAGAGAAAATTTTTAGCGCACCGGTTCACCCTTATACCAAAACGTTGCTGGCAGCGGTTCCGCGCCTTGGCGCGATGAATGGCCGTGATTTGCCGCGTAAATTTCCGCTGGTTGACCCGCAACACCCCGATAAACCCGAAGCGGAAACCGAACAAAACACCATTGCGCCCGGTTCCGTTCCCATTTTGCAAGTCAGCGATTTAGTGACACGCTTTGATATTCGCAGCGGCATTTTTAACCGTGTCACCAGCCGGGTGCATGCGGTCGAAAAAGTGAGTTTTGATTTGTGGCCCGGCGAAACGCTGGGGCTGGTGGGGGAGTCAGGGAGCGGCAAATCTACTACCGGGCGTGCGCTGCTGCGGCTGGTGGAAACCCAGGGCGGCAGCATTCACTTCAACGGCCAGCGCATCGACACGCTTTCCAATGCCAACATGCAGCATGTGCGCAAAGACATTCAGTTTATCTTCCAGGATCCGTACGCCTCACTCGACCCGCGCCTGACGGTGGGGTATTCCATCATGGAACCGCTGCTGGTTCACAACGTGATGTCCAAAGAGCAGGCGCAAGAACGCGTGGCCTGGTTACTGGAGCGCGTCGGGTTGCAGGCGGAACATGCGTGGCGTTATCCGCATGAGTTTTCCGGCGGGCAGCGCCAGCGTATTTGCATCGCCCGTGCATTGGCGCTCAATCCAAAAGTGGTGATTGCCGATGAGTCTGTCTCGGCGCTTGATGTGTCGATTCGGGCGCAAATCATCAACCTGATGATGGATCTCCAGCGCGAGTTCGGCATCGCTTTTCTGTTTATTTCTCACGATATGGCGGTGGTGGAACGTATTTGCCATCGCGTGGCGGTGATGTACTTAGGGCAAATTGTTGAAATTGGCCCGCGACGCGCCGTGTTTGAAAATCCGCAGCATCCGTATACCCGAAAATTAATGGCCGCCGTTCCGGTGGCTGACCCTACGCACCGCCGTCCCAAACCCGTTTTGCTTTCTGATGATATCCCCAGTTCCACGCATAAGCTGGGGAGCGAACCGCATGTTGCAACGCTTGTGAATGTTGGGCCAGGGCATTTTGTCGCTCGCCCATAATAAAAAATTGAGTCCGGTAAGGATAATCAGGAGAACACAATGACCATGTTTGAGAATAAAAAGTGGCTTTTAGCCGCAGGGCTTGCGACCAGTGTGATTGCCGCACCGGCATTCGCGGCGAAAGATGTCGTTGTTGCTGTTGCGTCCAACTTCACCACGCTCGACCCGTATGATGCTAACGATACGCTGTCGCAGGCAGTAGCGAAGTCGTTTTATCAGGGGCTATTTGGCCTTGATAAAGAGATGAAACTGCAAAACGTTTTGGCCGAAAGCTACACCGTTTCTGACGACGGGCTGGTTTACACCATCAAATTACACCCTGGCGTTAAATTCCAGGATGGGACTGACTTCAACGCCGAAGCGGTGAAGATTAACCTCGATCGCGCCAGCAATCCTGAAAACCATCTCAAGCGCTACAACCTGTATAAAGCCATTGCCAAAACCGAAGCGGTGGACGCCAACACGGTAAAAATCACCCTTAAACAGCCGTTCTCGGCGTTTATTAATATTCTCGCCCACCCGGCAACGGCGATGATTTCCCCGGCTGCGCTGAAAAAATACGGCAAAGAGATTGGCTTCCATCCGGTCGGCACTGGCCCGTATCAGCTTGAAACCTGGAATCAGACCGATTTTGTGAAGGTGAAGAAATTCGACGGTTACTGGAAACAGGGCCTGCCTAAGCTCGACACCATCACCTGGCGTCCGGTTGTTGATAACAACACCCGAGCGGCCATGCTCCAGACCGGCGAAGCGCAGTTTGCCTTCCCCATCCCTTACGAGCAGGCTGGCGTGCTGGAGAAAAACGACAAGCTGGAACTGGTGGCATCGCCTTCCATCATGCAGCGTTATCTCAGCATGAACGTGACGCAAAAGCCGTTTGATAACCCGAAAGTGCGTGAGGCGATTAACTATGCGATTAACCGCCAGGCGCTGGTGAAAGTGGCGTTTGCGGGTTACGCCACACCAGCAGAAGGCGTGGTGCCGCCGTCTATCGACTTCGCACAAATTTACAAACCGTGGCCGTATGACCCGGCAAAAGCCCGTGAACTGCTGAAAGAAGCGGGCTATCCGAATGGTTTCGAAACCACGCTGTGGTCATCCCACAACCACAGCACCGCGCAGAAAGTGTTGCAGTTCACTCAGCAGCAACTGGCTCAGGTCGGCATTAAAGTGAAAGTCACGGCGATGGATGCCGGACAGCGTGCCGCGGAAGTGGAAGCTAAAGGCCAGAAAGAGAGCGGCGTGAGAATGTTCTACACCGGCTGGTCGGCCTCGACGGGTGAAGCAGACTGGGCGCTGTCGCCGTTGTTTGCCTCATCTAACTCGCCGCCAACGCTGTTTAACACCGCCTTCTACAGCAATCCGCAGGTGGATAAAGACCTGAGTGACGCGCTGAAAACCACCAATCGTGATGATAAAGCGAAACTGTACAAAGACGCGCAGGATACCATCTGGAAAGAGAATCCGTGGGTGCCGCTGGTGGTCGAAAAACTGGTTTCCGCGCACAGCAAAACCCTCAGCGGTTTTTATGTGATGCCAGACACCGGGTTTAGTTTTGATGATGCGGATTTGAAAGAGTGATGATTTTGGTGGCGTGTTTTCACCCTCACCCCGACCCTCTCCCTGAGGGAGAGGGGGAACGACACGCGATCCAATCCCCTCTCCTGGGGGAGAGGGTTAGGGTGAGGGGGGACAATGTTTAACTATTTCCTCAAACGCCTGCTGGGCCTGATCCCCACACTGCTTATCGTCGCGGTGCTGGTGTTTTTGTTCGTCCATCTGCTCCCCGGCGACCCGGCGCGTTTAATCGCCGGGCCGGAAGCAGATGCCACCGTGATTGAAATGGTGCGCAAACAGTTGGGACTGGATTTACCGCTGTGGCAGCAATTTTTGCACTATATCGGCAACATTGTGCAGGGGGATTTCGGCACCTCGATGGTTTCACGCCGTCCGGTTTCCGAAGAGATCGCCAGCCGCTTTATGCCGACTTTCTGGCTCACTATCACCAGCATGGTTTGGGCGGTTATTTTTGGTCTGTTCACCGGCATTATTGCTGCCGTGTGGCGTAATCGCTGGCCGGACAGACTCAGCATGACGATCGCGGTTTCCGGTATTTCATTCCCCGCGTTTGCACTCGGCATGTTGCTGATGCAGGTTTTTTCCGTCGAACTCGGCTGGTTGCCGACGGTCGGTGCCGATAGCTGGCAGCACTACATTTTGCCGTCTGTCACGCTGGGGGCGGCAGTCGCTGCGGTGATGGCACGTTTTACTCGCGCCTCGTTCGTGGATGTGCTGCAAGAAGATTACATGCGCACCGCGCGCGCCAAAGGGGTGAGCGAAACGCTGATTGTGATTAAACACGGCCTGCGCAACGCGATGATCCCGGTCGTCACCATGATGGGATTGCAGTTCGGTTTCCTGCTCGGTGGCTCGATTGTTGTTGAAAAAGTCTTTAACTGGCCAGGGCTTGGGCGCCTGCTGGTGGATTCAGTCGAAATGCGCGACTACCCGGTGATTCAGGCGGAAGTGTTGCTATTTTCGCTGGAATTTATTGTTATCAACTTAGTGGTGGATTTGCTGTACGCCGCCATTAACCCGGCCATCAGGTACAAGTAAGGATGCGACTCTTTAACTGGCGACGCCAGGCGGTACTGAACGCGATGCCGATTGTTCGGCCAAACCAGGTGCGCACGCCGTGGCACGAATTTCTGCGCCGCTTACGCAAACAACCGGTGGCGATGCTTGCCGGGTTATTCGTGCTGTTTCTGATTGTGGTGGCGCTGGTTGCTCCGTGGATTTCGCCGTTCGATGCGGAAAACTATTTCGACTATGACCGGCTAAACGATGGTCCGTCGATGCTGCACTGGTTCGGCGTGGATTCTCTCGGGCGCGATATTTTCAGCCGTGTTCTGGTCGGCGCACAAATCTCGCTGGCGGCGGGGGTATTTTCGGTCTTAATCGGGGCATTGATCGGCACGTTCTTTGGGCTGCTCGCGGGATATTACGAAGGCTGGTGGGACCGGGTGATTATGCGCATTTGCGACGTGCTGTTCGCTTTCCCTGGGATTTTGCTGGCAATAGCCGTGGTTGCGGTAATGGGCAGCGGCATGTCGAACGTGATTATCGCCGTCGCCATTTTCAGCATTCCGGCCTTTGCCCGCCTGGTGCGCGGCAATACGCTGGTACTGAAACACCAAACCTTTATCGAATCGGCACGCAGCATTGGCGCATCTGATGCGACGATTATTTTCCGCCATATTCTACCGGGTACGGTTTCGTCGATTGTGGTCTATTTCACCATGCGCATTGGCACGTCGATTATTTCGGCGGCGAGTTTGTCGTTTTTGGGTTTAGGCGCTCAGCCCCCCACGCCGGAATGGGGCGCAATGCTCAACGAAGCGCGGGCCGATATGGTGATAGCCCCTCACGTCGCGCTCTTTCCGAGCCTGGCGATTTTCCTGACGGTACTGGCGTTTAATTTGCTGGGGGATGGATTGCGGGATGCTTTGGACCCGAAGATAAAAGGGTGATTTTAGCGATAAAAAAGGCGGATGACGCTTGCGCTTATCCGCCCTACAACTGCTTATCCGTAGGTCGGATAAGCGTTAGCGTCATCCGACATTCAGAACTTAAACCACTGAACCCCAAAGATCATATTCGTCCGCGTTTTCAACTTTCACGCGCACCACATCACCTGGTTTCAGTTTGGTTTCGCCGTTCAGGTAAACCGCGCCGTCGATTTCTGGAGCGTCAGCCATGCTGCGGCCAATCGCGCCTTCTTCGTCAACTTCATCAATGATAACCAGAATTTCGCGGCCCACTTTTTCTTGCAGACGTTCAGCAGAGATCTGCTGTTGTAGCTGCATGAAGCGGTTCCAGCGCTCTTCTTTCACGTCTTCCGGCACCGGATCGGCCAGTTCGTTGGCGGTCGCACCTTCTACCGGGCTGAACTTGAAGCAACCAACACGATCCAGACGCGCTTCTTTCAGGAAGTCGAGCAGCATCTGGAAGTCTTCTTCGGTTTCGCCTGGGAAGCCCACAATAAAGGTGGAACGCAGCGTCAGATCCGGGCAGATCTCACGCCATTGCTTAATGCGCTGCAACTGGCGATCAACGCTGCCTGGGCGCTTCATCAGCTTCAGAATGCGTGGGCTGGCGTGCTGCAAAGGAATATCCAGATACGGCAGGATCTTGCCTTCCGCCATCAATGGAATCACATCATCCACGTGCGGATATGGGTAAACGTAGTGCAGACGCGTCCAGACGCCGAGTTTAGCCAGCTGCTCACACAGGCTGACCATGCTGGTTTTCACCGGCTCGCCGTTGTAGAAACCGGTGCGGTGCTTAACGTCCACGCCGTAAGCTGAAGTATCCTGAGAGATAACCAGCAGCTCTTTCACGCCCGCATCTACCAGACGTTTCGCTTCAGACAGCACATCGCCAATCGGACGGCTGTCGAGATCGCCACGCATGGAAGGGATGATGCAGAAGGTGCAACGGTGGTTGCAGCCTTCAGAAATTTTCAGGTAGGCGTAGTGACGCGGGGTCAGTTTCACGCCTTGTTCCGGCACCAGGCTCAGGAACGGGTTATGTTTTGGTTTCGGCACATAGTGGTGAACGTGCTGCAAAACTTGCTCGTAGCTGTGCGGGCCGGTAATTTCCAGAACTTTAGGGTGCACTTCGCGGATTTGATCTTCTTTAGCCCCTAAACAGCCGGTCACAATCACTTTGCCATTTTCGTTCAGCGCTTCGCCGATCGCTTCGAGCGACTCTTGTACGGCACTGTCGATAAAGCCACAGGTGTTAACGATAACCATATCGGCATCATCATAGCTAGGCACTACATCGTAACCTTCGGTGCGCAGCTCAGTCAGGATCCGTTCAGAATCAACGAGGTTTTTTGGGCAGCCGAGGGATACAAAGCCAATACGGGGTTGTTGCATACGGGTTACGCTCACAAAGTAAACAGAAAATAAAAGCCGGGCGATTCTACACGGGTTTTGGGCAAGGCTCTACTGGTTGTTTTTAAACTGCCGCGCAAACAATTTCAGACGATTGGATAAGGCTTATTTTTGCTTAGTGGGTAAGCTGGCTCTATTATCTCCCCGCTTCGTTTGCTTGAAGTTTATATTGAAACCTCCCGCTCAAAGAGAGAACCGCACTATGCGTAAGATTTTAGCCCTTTCCGGGATGCTGACGGGTGCCTTGTTGCTGTCGGCTTGTAACGTGATTCCAACCCCGCTCAACACGCCTCCTGCAACCGCGCAAAAGTTTGTCTGTGGCGGTGAAAAACTGGCAATAGATGGCGACTACGCCTGGTATAACGGCGACCGTTATTCCTATCAAAATATGTCCGGTGGGCAGGCGTTTTACCGTTACCACAGCAGTAATTTCGGCCTGAAGAAAGTCGGTGAAAACCGCACGATGCTGATTGGCCTTGATGCCAAACCTTGTGTTGCGGCGAATTAATGATGCAGCCACACTGTCGCCTGGCGGGCCTGAGTACGCTGCTGCTCGGTTTTACGCTGGCAGGGTGTGGAACGCTGTCTAACGTCGCCCCTGAGGCCGAAGCGCCGCAAAAGGCACAGCGTGTTTGTGGCGCTTCACAACCGCGTGATATCAACCAGTGGCTTCCCACCATGGTTGAACAGCAATCGCCCGCGATGGTGGTGGGAGTGATTGATGCAAATGGGCAACGCCATTACTGGCATTTTGGCGTCACCGATAGCGAACATCAGTATCCGGTCGATGAGCACACGCTGTTTGCGGTTGGCTCGCTCAGTAAAGGCATGACCGCTGAAGCAACGGCGGTGCTGGTGGCGCAGGGGCGTCTGCATTGGTCAGATACTCTTGAAACGTTATTGCCGCCATCGGTGCCGTTAAGCGATGACGCAAAAAAAATCACCCTGCTGCAACTGGTGACGCACACTTCTGGTTTGCCACGGCAAAATATGGACTTGCCGATGCTGACCGCGTTTATTCGCTATCTGGGTAACGGTGAGAATTTCTATGCTCATCTTGATAGCGACGAGGTGGTGAATGACCTGGCTGATTTCTCCAAACCGCACAATGACGAGCCACGTTATTCCAACCTGGGCTACGCGGTGCTGGATTATGTTCTGCGTTATCAAACTGGGCGGCGCGCCGACCAACTGGTTCAGGCGTTGATCTTTGACCCACTGAATCTGCGTAACAGCAGCTTTACCCCTCAGAAATTAAGAAGTTACCCCCAGCGGGCGATTGGTCACGCGGGTAGCCAGCCAAAGTTTGTTCCGCGTGGGCAAGTGGTGCCGGACTGGCAATTCCACGGCAATATGCTGGGTGCAGGCGGTTTGTACACCGACACCGCCGATTTGCTGACGTTTGCCGCAGCCCATCTGGATAGCACGGGCGATCAAACGCTGGATAAAGCAATTAACGATACGATGCAAATCTACTATCCGCGTAACAACGAGCGGCGTGACAAAGAAGCCGCCAATATCGCCTGGGTCACGGATACTTATGGCGAGCAAGCGATCACTTATCAGGTGGGATATATCGGGGGCTACTCCAGCTATATTGGTATTGACCGCGTGAATCACTTCGCTGTGGTGGTGCTGCAAAACAGCTTCACCTGGCAAAATAACCTTGGGCACAGTGTGTTACGGCAGATGCTTGAAGAGAAGCAGCAGGCGGCCACTTGTCGGGCTCCTACCGCTGCGTAATCCCTTGTTTCGCTGCGATTGTTAGCCTTTGTAAAGCTTATTGCCATGGATCAAAAAACTCGGCAAAAAAGCCAGGTCCGGTTAAAACTTATCCATACTATAAGTGTGTGTTATTGATTGGAACCACACGGAGGGTAAATGTATGACTGGGGAGCCACTCAAACGCGATCTCTTGAAAAAGATGATCATCGCTAAAATAGACATTGCCGCTTATCTGCGCATGAGAAAAGCGAAAGGGTATATGTCGGTCGTTGAAACTGAGCATCTGCGCGATAACTTGTTCGACTTGTCGAATGAATATCGCGAGAAGTCCTTACGCCTCAAATCACCTCTTGCGCTGCAAGAAATAGCCAGCCTGAATCAAGGAATGAGCGCGGTGTGTTCTGCCGCAGTTTGCCTGATGACCGGGCGTCACGATTGCCCGCAGTACATTGCCATCGACGCTGGAAAACTGGAAAGTTGCCTGTCTGATCTGTCCGACAGCCTGAAAGAGATTATGGGCCACCCACTGGCGGTAGAAACGTGACCAGCAGGGGGAGGTGACTCCCCCTGTTTAAGTTTTTGTAAAATTCCGCGCCCTCCTGACCTGGAAGACTAACCTTATCGGATAAACCGATAAGGAGAAGGCCATGCCACGGCTGCCGTTTCGTACACTCATCGCCGCTTCACTCTTACTTTCAGCCAGCATGACTCATGCCGCCGGGGTAAAAGTTGAAGTGCTGCAAAGCAAACTTGATCACCCCTGGTCACTGGCTTTTTTACCTCAAAATCAGGGCATGCTGATTACATTGCGTGACGGGCAATTACGCCGCTGGCAGCCCGGAGAGGGCTTAAGCGATCCGATTGTCGGTGTGCCAAAAGTCTGGGCGCATGGGCAGGGAGGTTTACTGGACGTGGTGCTGGCACCGGATTTTGAAAAAAGTCGCCGTGTCTGGCTCAGTTTTGCCGAAGGCAATAGCGATGATAAAGCCGGAACCGCCGTCGGCTACGGAACCTTAAGCCGCAATATGGAACGCCTGGAAAATTTCAAAGTGGTGTTCCGCCAGACGCCGAAACTCTCGACCGGCAATCATTTTGGCGGACGCATGGTGTTTGACGGCAAGGGTTATTTGTTTATCGCGCTCGGTGAAAACAACCAGCGTTCGACTGCCCAGGACATGGATAAACTTCAGGGCAAAGTGGTGCGCCTGACGCAAGACGGCGAAGTGCCGCCGGATAACCCGTTTGTCGGCAAGCAGGGCGCGCGCAGTGAAATTTGGTCTTATGGACACCGTAACCCGCAGGGTATGGCGTTTAATCCGGCGAATGGCGAACTGTGGCTCAACGAACACGGCCCGCGGGGTGGCGATGAAATCAACGTAGCAAAGGCGGGTAAAAACTACGGCTGGCCGCTGGCGACCTGGGGCATCAATTACAGCGGGCTGCCGATCCCGGAAGCGAAAGGTGAAATTGTGGCGGGCACTGAACAACCCATTTATTACTGGAAGGTTTCCCCTGCGGTGAGCGGCATGGCGTTCTATAACGCCGATAAATTCCCGCAGTGGAAAGGAAAGCTGTTTATTGGCGCACTAAAAGAGAAAAACCTGATTGAACTGACGCTCAGTGGCGACAAAGTCACCGAACAAACGCGTTTGCTTGACGACCACGGCGAGCGGATCCGTGATGTGCGCGTCGGCCCGGACGGTTTTCTGTATGTCCTGACCGACGAATCAGATGGGCAATTGCTGAAAATCAGCCCGTCCAGCTAAAGTTTCTAACTCAGTGGAATCATAACGATTTTCTTAAATGCCGGGCGCTGGGTCAGTTGCTGATACCAGCGTTGCAGGTTCGGAAAATCATGCCATTGCACGTCGAGATTGAGCAGGTTGTAAACGCTCGGCGCAAGGGCGATATCCGCCACGCTGAACGCATCGCCACCCAACCATTTTTGCTTCGCCAGTTCGGCTTCAACGATGGCAAACAGCGCGTTACATTGCTCGATACTCTCGTCGATAAGTTTTTGACTGCGATCTTCCGGCGCGATTCGCACCAGGCTGAAAAATACGCCACGGTGCGGGCCTGCCAACGTTGTTCCTGCCCAGTCCATCCATTTTTCGCCACGCGCACGCGTCGCAGGATCTGCAATCCACAACGACTCTTTGCCATACTGCGCGGCCAGATAACGCACGATGGTATTGGACTCCCATAACGTCAGGTCGGTAGCGTCATCATGAATACAGGGCACTAACGCGTTAGGGTTCATGGCCAAATATTCGGCATCGTGGGTTTTACCAAACTTCCCGCCAGCAGGAACCGAGTGATACGCCACGCCTAACTCTTCCAGGCACCACAACACTTTCTTCACGTTGGTTGAATTGTCTCTGCCCCAAACAGTAATCATTTTGTTTCCTCTATGTTGGTTTTCATCCCAGTATGCCGTGCACTGATGAAGAAAACAGCAGCGAAACTTAACGGCAGGTAAAAAACTCATCAACGTGGCGGCAAGTCAGGCAGTTATCGAATAAACTTAAAAAACTTTACCAACACTATGTTTCATTATGTGGTTTCACAAGTTAGCTTACTGGCAACTTGAACGATTGAGTAACGGCGTGTGTCGTGACTTTTATAGAATGGATACTGGGTGGTGTTATGAAAACTTTGCAAATCCCTGCTTCGCTTCGAGCATTACTGGCAGGGTCGACCCTGCTGTTGGTAGCCGCGCCAGCGGTTAGTGCAGAACAAACTGCTGATGCACCGCAAGTTGATGCTAAAGCCTGGATCTTAATGGATTATGCCAGCGGCAAAGTATTGGCCGAAGGGAACGCCGATTTGCAGCTTGATCCGGCGAGCCTGACCAAACTGATGACCAGCTATGTCGTCGGGCAGGCTATCAAAGCGGATAAAATCAAGCTGACCGATATGGTCACTATCGGCAAAGATGCGTGGGCAACGGGCAACCCGGCGCTGCGTGGTTCGTCGCTGATGTTCCTCAAGCCGGGCGATTTAGTCTCGGTTGAAGATCTGAACAAAGGCGTGATCATTCAGTCTGGTAACGATGCAAGTATTGCGATTGCCGATTACGTTGCAGGCAGCCAGGATTCGTTCGTCAGCCTGATGAACAACTATGCGCAAAAGCTGAACCTCACCAACACCACCTTCAAAACCGTACATGGCCTGGATGCACCGGGGCAGTTCAGTACCGCGCGTGATATGGCGCTGCTGGGCAAAGCGTTAATTCATGATGTGCCTGAAGAGTACGCTATCCATAAAGAGAAAGAGTTCACCTTCAACAACATCAAGCAGCCGAACCGTAACCGTTTGTTGTGGAGCAGCAATCTTAACGTTGACGGCATGAAAACCGGCACGACCACCGGGGCAGGCTACAACCTGGTCGCGTCGGCCACCTCCGGCGACATGCGTTTGATTTCCGTGGTTCTGGGAACCAAAACTGACCGTATTCGTTTCAACGAAAGTGAAAAATTGCTGACGTGGGGCTTCCGCTTCTTCGAAACCGTGACGCCAATTAAACCGGACGCCACGTTTGTGACCCAGCGCGTGTGGTTTGGTGACAAGAGCGAAGTGAATCTCGGGGCGGGCGAAGGGGGTTCAGTAACGATCCCTCGCGGCCAGTTGAAGAACCTGAAAGCGAGCTTCTCGCTGACCGAACCTCAGCTAACCGCGCCGCTGAAAAAAGGCCAGGTCGTCGGCACAATCGACTTCCAGCTCAATGGCAAATCTATCGAACAGCGTCCGCTGATGGTGATGCAGGCCGTGGAAGAAGGTGGTTTCTTTAGCCGGATGTGGGACTTTGTGTTGATGAAATTCCATTCGTGGTTCGGCTCCTGGTTCTAATACCCTTCATATTTTGAGTTGCAGGGGTGTTGGCTACGGCCATTCACCCCAGTCACTTACTTATGTAAGCTCCTGGGGATTCACGTCCTTGTCGCCTACCTGCAATCTCAAACTATTTTGGGTATAGCTTATTTATTACCACTCAATCTGAATATTCTCCGACGCGGCAAATTCAACAAATGCCGCGTCGGGTTCTTGATTACTGATAATCAAATCAAAAGCAGCAAGCGGCCCCATACAGGCTGAACGCACTTTGCCAAATTTGCTGTCATCTACCACCAGCACGCGCTGCTGCGCCATCGCTAACGCCCAATGCTTTACTGGCAACTCATCAAGATTAAAACAGGTCGCGCCGTGACGTGTGTGAACACCCGCCGCCGAGAAAAAGGCGATATCCGGGCAGAAGTTATTCAGACATTCCTGGAAATTAATCGGTTTGAAAATCGCATTGCTGGCGTGAAATTCGCCGCCGCTCAAAATAACCCGACAGCCGGGTTTATCCTGCAACGCCAGAAATGTGTTTAACGAGTAACACACTCCGGTAAATTCCAACTCATCGTCCAGCGCTTCAATGATGTAAGGCGTGGTGGTGCCGCAATCAAAAAATACCGTCTGGTGCGGGCGAACTAATGCCGCTGCGATGCGCGCCGCATGGCGTTTTTCTTCAATACGACGGGTTTTTTGGTCACTTAACAGATAGTGGTTAGCCGTGACGCTGCGGGGTTCGAGAACCACATATCCCCCCAGCAAAACCACCGGCCCAGGTTCGCTATTGAGGTCCCGTCGAATCGTCATTTCAGAAACGCCCAACAAAGCGGACGCTTCTTTAAGGTGAATTTTGTCGCTGCGTTTAAGCGCCTGAATCAGGCGATTGATGCGTTCGTCGCGCCGGGTTTCCATAATGAGCAACTAAACCTTTTAATTCCCTCTCCAGAAGAAGAGGGTTGGGGTGAGGGCGTTAATTAACGCATCTTACCTTTGCTCAAAGGGTTAGTCACGCACCCAGCCTTTGCGGATGGGCAGGGCAAAGCAGAAACGATAGGCCTGATGCAAGCGCGCATAAAGCGACTCGCCAAGCAGGTTCCAGACCATTTGCGCCAACAGGCAAGAACACAAGCCCACCAGCAAACCGCCGAGCATATCCAACGGCCAGTGCACACCAAGATAAACGCGTGACCAGGCAATCGCACAGGCGATAACAAAAAGCACCACGCCTGACCAAACCCGATGCCAGAACAAAAACGCCAGCGCGAAGGTGAAAATCACCGTACCGTGGTCGCTTGGGAAAGAATCATCTGGCGCGTGATGCAGGAAGTTATAGCCAAACCCGCTGACAAACGGCCTGTCGTGCGGGAAAGCATGACCGATAATCCACGATAGCGACACGCTAACGATAATGGCCAGTGCGGTCTTAATCACGACGACACGTTGCGCGGTCATCTGGCGGCGTTGCCCCCACAACCACAGAATGGCAATCAACAATGGCACGATGCTAATCAAATCTTTGGCAATAAAAATGGCAAATTTAATCAACCATTCGGGTGAATCCGGTGTGGCATTAATCAGCAAAAAAAGAGACTGATTCAATTGTTCAATCATAACGTTATGAGTTCCTTAACCCGTCAAATGAAGATGATGCCGTACACCCTGCATCGTGACCATAGGACGACAGCCTACTTTGAGCTTCTTAAGAAATCCTTAAACGACTGAACGATTGTGCTTGTTAAATAACAATTCACTATCTACCGCGAAGCCAATTTATTACACTTCGTTCGTTTTTCTTCTCCTTCGAGTTTTTCATGCAAAATAATAAGCGACTGGGTCGCCAGGCACTGCTATTCCCGCTGTGCCTGGTGCTCTATGAATTTTCTACGTATATCGGCAATGACATGATCCAGCCCGGCATGCTGGCGGTTGTCGAACAATACAACGCGGGAATCGAATGGGTGCCGACCTCCATGACTGCGTATCTGGCTGGCGGCATGTTTTTACAGTGGCTGTTAGGGCCGCTTTCGGATCGTATTGGCCGTCGTCCGGTGATGTTGACCGGCGTGGTGTGGTTTATCGTCACTTGCCTGGCGACGTTGCTGGCGCAGAACATCGAGCAATTTACTTTCCTGCGATTCCTGCAAGGGGTCAGCTTGTGCTTTATTGGCGCGGTCGGTTATGCGGCGATTCAGGAATCGTTCGAGGAGGCGGTGTGTATCAAAATCACGGCGCTGATGGCGAACGTGGCGCTCATTGCTCCGCTGCTTGGCCCGTTGGTTGGGGCCGCGTGGATCCACTACGCGCCGTGGGAAACCATGTTTGTGCTATTTGCAGCCCTTGCCGCATTCTCATTCTATGGTTTGCATCGCGCGATGCCGGAAACCGCGACGCGTCTGGGTGAAAAACTCTCGCTGCGTGATTTAGGCCACGACTACAAGCTGGTGCTGAAGAACGGGCGCTTTGTGGCCGGGGCGCTGGCGATTGGTTTTGTCAGCCTGCCGTTGCTGGCGTGGATTGCGCAGTCGCCGATTATCATCATCAGCGGTGAAAAGCTGTCGACGTACGAATATGGTTTATTGCAGGTGCCTATCTTCGGCGCTCTGATTCTCGGCAACCTGGTGCTGGCGCGTTTAACGTCACGCCGCAGCGTGCGCTCGCTGATTATTATGGGCGGCTGGTGGATTGTGCCGGGCCTTGTGGTGGCTGCTGTCGCAACCGTGGCGTCAACACATGCTTATTTGTGGATGACTGCTGGGTTGAGTATTTACGCCTTCGGTATTGGTCTTGCCAACGCAGGCCTGGTGCGCCTGACGCTGTTTGCCAGCGACATGAGCAAAGGCACGGTTTCGGCGGCAATGGGCATGTTGCAGATGCTGATTTTCACCGTCGGTATCGAGGTGAGCAAACATGCTTATCTGTTTGGCGGCAATGGTTTGTTCAGCCTGCTGAATTTGCTTGGTGGTATGATTTGGTTCGGTTTGATGTTTGTGTTCTTAAAAGATAAGACCGTCGGCAACAGAACGGATGCGTAATTTTCCGGGCTTGCGGTAAAGGGCCATTGAGGATTCGTCACGTTCAGGGGAATAGTTCTGTACTGTTCCCCTGAACGCCAGCGCTAGTTAATCCGTGTACCGCTGCGCTCATCAAACAGATGCGCGAGCTGAACATCTGGCAGTAAGCGCATTTCACTCCCCGGTTTTGTTTGTATCCTGTCTCTGAATACGGCAATCGCCTTTTGATTCCCGATATTAAGGGCAATCTGTGTTTCCGCACCTGTTGGTTCTACGACGTTCACTTCTGCCAGCACTCCCCCTTGTGAAACCCGAGAAAAATGCTCTGGCCGCACGCCATACAAGACTCGTTGCCCCTGTTCGACGGCAGGCACGTTGGCTAACGGCAGGCGCAAACCATCATCGGTGACCACCGATTCACGGTCGATTTTGCCGCTAAGTAAATTCATCGAAGGTGAGCCAATAAACCCGGCGACAAAAGCATTGCGTGGGCGATCGTACAGCTCAAGTGGCGTACCGACTTGCTCGATGACCCCATCTTTGAGAACCACAATCCTGTCGGCCATCGTCATCGCTTCGACTTGATCATGAGTTACATAAACCATGGTGGCGTTCAGGCGCTGGTGCAGCGCTTTAATTTCGGTTCTCATCTCGACCCGCAGCTTGGCGTCGAGGTTTGACAGCGGTTCGTCAAAAAGGAACACGCGCGGGTTGCGCAAAATAGCTCGCCCCATAGCCACACGCTGACGCTGGCCACCAGAAAGCTGGCCAGGTTTACGTTTGAGCAATGTGGATAAGCCCAGCGTTTGTGCCACCTGAGCGACGCGTTCATCAATCAGCAGTTTTGCCACGCCCTGCATCTTGAGCGAAAACCCCAGATTCTCTGCCACAGTCATATGCGGGTATAACGCATAGTTCTGAAACACCATCGCGATGTTTCGATCCTGCGGGGAAATATCGTTAACGATTTCACCATCCAGCGCGATTTCGCCGTCGGTAATGCTTTCAAGCCCGGCAATCATGCGCAGCAGGGTGGATTTCCCACAACCTGAAGGGCCAACCAGCGCGACAAACTCGCCTTCGTGAATGGTTA
This sequence comes from Buttiauxella agrestis, assembly GCF_900446255.1. Taxonomy (NCBI): domain Bacteria; kingdom Pseudomonadati; phylum Pseudomonadota; class Gammaproteobacteria; order Enterobacterales; family Enterobacteriaceae; genus Buttiauxella; species Buttiauxella agrestis. The sequence goes on from NZ_UIGI01000001.1 coordinate 1,563,631, forward strand.
ATTCCAGCCCGTTGATTATCACGTTATCTTCATAACGTTTATGAATATTGCTTAACGTAATCGTTGCCATGATTTAGTCCTTCAGACCGCCTGCGGTGAGGCCGTGAACCAGATAGCGGCGCACCAGCAGCGTAAATGCCACGACCGGCAGCATCACCAACGTACCGCTGGCTGCTATTTTGCTCCACTCCCACCCCTCGTACTGGAGAAAATTAACGATTGCTACCGGTGCCGTGACGGCCTGAGTACGAGTCAGGATCAAGGCATAGAAGAAATCGTTCCACGAAAAAATAAAACACAGAATGGCGGTTGCCGCTAAGCCTGGCGCCACAAGTGGTAGCGTTATGGTCCAGAACGTTCGCCATATAGAACAGCCATCAAGCCAGGCCGCCTCTTCTAAAGCGCCAGGGACGGCTGCAAAAAAGGTCTGCATCAGCCAGATAACAATCGCCAAATTAAAGGTGAGATAGACAATCGCCAGCCCGATGACGGTGTCCTGCAAACCTAACCAGCGCCAGGCGAGATAAAACGGGATGGTGAATGCGATGGGCGGTGCCATACGGGTCACCAGAATCCAGAGTGCCACGTATCTGCGCCCGGGGAATTGCCAGCGGGTTAATACCCACGCCGCAGGAACGCCGATGACCAGCGAAAGCCCCGTTGACAGCGTACTCACCAGCAGACTGTTACCGAACGAGTGGAGAAAATTCCCCTGCCAGAGTGCGCGAAAGGCATCAAGCGTCGGGGTAAACCACAGCGTGAGATCAAACACCTCGATGGCCGGGCGAAAGGCCATCACCACCATCCACAGGAAAGGGGAAAGCACGGCCAACAGCAATAGCCAGGTCGCAACTTCCCGACTGCCTCGCAGACGAAATGGCTTTCTGCGTCTGGCGTTGCCAGACACCTGTTCAAGCGCTAGCTTTTCGCTCATCGCTCCACCCCGCTTTGCCAATGATATAGCTCAGTACAAATACCCCGACCAGAATCACCACGGCGATCGCGCTGCCATAGCCCCAGTAGGAGAAATTAAACGCCTGAATGAAGCCGTAATAGTTGGTGACTTCAGTGACCGTGCCCGGCCCGCCATCGGTCAAAATGTAAATCAGCGGGAAGGCTTTAAAGCTGTCGATAAGCCGGAAGAGGGCGCAGACCACCAACACCGGTTTAATGTAGGGCAACACGATATAGCGGAACATATTGCGCGCACTCGCGCCGTCCAGACTGGCGGCTTCTAGCGGGTCGCGGGGGATCATCTGCAAAGCCGCCAGCACCATTAACATGGTAAACGGGAACCACTGCCAGATATCCGCCACCGCAATCGCCCATAAAGCGGTCGCTGGATTGGCAATCAGCGAATTGAGGGTGATTCCCCATAGCTCTAAGACTTGATGCAGCGGGCTAATATCCGGCGTGTAAATGATTTTCCAGATAAGCGCCACGATAATCGGTGGGAGCACCATGGGAATCAAAAATAATGTCCTGGCAGTATGCAACCACGCAGAGGTGCCATTTAATAGCAACGCTAAACCCAGCCCAATAATCACCTGGAATAACACGCTGACTAACGATAATTTTATTTGCGTAATAATAGAATTCAGAAATCGTGGATCCTCGAGAAGTTGCCGGTAATTAATTAGCGGATCGCTAAAATTAAATGTTTCCTGGGGATTAGTCAGACTTAACGGTGTCAGGCTGGTAATGACTAATGCCATCGCCGGTAATAACGTAATCACCACCAGCAAAATAATCGACGGCATTAACCCAGCCAGCCAGGCGTTGCGCTGTTGGCTACGCCAGTTGGTTTTACCCTTCATCAAGGCTCCTTAGATTTTCGCACCCGAGCGTCTGAGATCGGCAATCGACGCGGTTTGAGCCTGCTGCATAGCTTGTTTAGCCGAAAGCTGACCCGAAATTATCAACGCGATAGCCTTATTGAGCTGCTGGTCAACCTGAGGGTAAACATCCACGGTGCGGTATTTCATGTAGCCACCCTGAGCTGCACGCTCAATGGCGCTGAGCGAAAGCTGAGCCAAATCGACACCGTTGATAATTTGCTTACTGCGATAGGCCTGAGAATCAATATCGCTCCGGCGTGTTGGCGAACCATACCCCGCCTGAACCGCACGTTGCGTGGTTTGCTTAGAAAGCGCCCACTGAATAAATGCCCACGCGGCTTCTTTATTTTTCGAACCGGCAGGGATGCCCAGAGCGTGTACCGCCATTCCCGGGAAGCGCCCCGCAGGCCCTTGTACCAGTTGGCCGAAATTCACGGTTTTTAATGTCCGTGAAGACGTCGGGTCGCCAAGCTGTGCAAGGTAGGCCTGGCTTGAGTCGGAGAAATTAACGCGTCCTAATTTGAGTGCCTGAGTCGATTGATCGGCGGTGTAAGTCAGGCCACCGTTAGGGCCAAACTCGCGGATAAGTCGTGCAAAATAGTCCGCCGCGGCAATAGCCTCTGGGGTATCAAGCGTTGGGAACAGGTCGTCAGGTGGATTGCGAAAAACGTTGCCGCCAAACGCTTGCAGATAAGGAATGAACGTCCAGCCGTAATGGCTATCGGTCACATAAGCCGACACACGTTCCTTTTTATTGACGGCCTGGAAAACCTTAACCAGATCGTCGGTGGTGTCAGGATATTTGAGCCCGGCTTGTGTCACTAAATCAAAGCGCGAGGCGCCTGATAGCATCCCTTCAAGTACCCACGGAATGCCGTAAAGTTTGCCATCCCGCCCGGTTTCCGGCCCCAGGCCGCCGGCCAGGAAGTCGTGCACATCCCACTCGGTACTGGTCAGGTTTGGGTTGGCGATAAATTCATCCAGTGGCGTTAACCAGCCGGAGTTTATCCAGCGGCTGGTGTAGATAAAGGTCACGTTGACCACGTCGTAGGCGGAACCTTTGGTGGACAACTCGAGATCCGCTCGCTGGTTATAAACCGGAAACGCAGGTGTATCGAAGTTCACTTTCGCCCCGGTCAACGCTTCAAATTCCGGTAGCCACTGGCGCAGTAAAGTGGGGTAGGCGGTGCTAAACGTCGAGACATTCAGCGTCACGCCATCATACTTTTTGGCACCATTAGCGCCGCGTGCAAAAGACGGTACCATCGCATAAACCCCGAAGGCCGCCATCGCTTTCAATAAATCCCGACGTTGCATCATTCTCTTCCTTTTTATTGCGCGGCTTAGGCCACTTCGCTGACGGGGGATTGTGCGTCCGGGCGGCTCAAGGTGCGGCTACGGCTGCCATCAACGGCAACGGCAGCATCACCCTCAATGGTGACTCGGCGTACGAGGCGCGGTTGCGTACCGTAATCATTAACCGCGTAATGCTGGGTGGCGCGGTTATCCCAAATCACCACGTCATCTTGCTGCCACTGCCAGCGCACGGTGTTTTCCAGTTGGATGACACGGTTTTGCAGCAGCTCAAACAGGCGTGCCGATTCACGGCTACTAAATCCAGATAAACGTTTGAAGAAATGCCCGAGCAGCAGTGCCTTTTCTCCACTGACCGGATGCACATGGACAACCGGATGCTCTGCCTCATAAACCGCAGAAACAAAGACTTTACGATGATGATCCAGGCGCTGCTGTTCAGCCACAATACGGTCTGCGCCATAGTCATAATCATTGCTGTGCACCGCTCGCAGGCTTTCGGCAAAGCGTTTTAACTCTTCCGGCAGGTTTTCATAAGCCGTCGCGGTATTTGCCCAAACGGTATCGCCGCCGTATTCAGGAATTTTCACTCCACGCAAAATAGAAATTTTTGGGAAAGCCTCAACGAAGGTGACATCGGTATGCCAGGAATCCGCTCTGCCGCCGCCTTTAGACGCGTCCAGTTCGAAGAGTTTAGTGCCGGTCGGTGCCGGAACGGTAGGGTGGGCGACCACTTTGCCAAATCGTGCACCAAATGCCTGGTGAGATTCGTCATTTAATTGTGTCTGCTTACGGAAAAAGAGAACTTTATATTTCACCAGTGCGGCTTCTATTTGTGAAAATATATTTTCATCGATGTCAGGCGTTATTTTGAAGTCAACAATCTCAGCGCCAATATTTCCGGAAACACGGCGAATAGTCAGGTTTTTAAATTCAACGTCAGGATGTGAAGAATGAATTGTCATAGTAGCGGACCATTAATGGTGAAGTGAGTCCGCAGTATAAAAATTACAAACTGATAACTTAAATAACCATTATGCATAACTTAAAAATTTGGTGGTGGCAAAGCTTAGTTAATTTACGTATATAGGCAGAAGGGGGCATTATTGGCGGGAAATAAAAATGGCTCCCGGTTAGGGGAGCCATTAAAGATTTTACTCAGTTGCGATTACTTAACCGCCATACCGGCTTGCGCACCGCTATCCGGGCTTAACAGGAAGATATCTTTCCCGCCAGGACCTGCCGCCATCACCATCCCTTCTGAGATGCCGAAGCGCATTTTACGCGGAGCCAGGTTTGCCACCATAATGGTCAAACGGCCTTCAAGTGCTGCCGGGTCCGGGTAAGCAGAACGAATGCCGGAGAACACGTTGCGTTTCTCACCGCCAAGATCCAGCGTCAGGCGCAGTAGCTTGTCAGAACCTTCAACAAATTCCGCTTTCTCAATCAGCGCCACGCGCAGATCCACTTTCGCAAAATCATCAAAGGCGATGGTTTCAGCAATCGGGTCGTCAGCCAGTGGGCCAGTGACCGGAGCGGCAGCGGCTTTCACTTCTTCCTTCGATGCTTCAACCAGCGATTCAACCTGTTTCATTTCAATGCGGTTATACAGCGCTTTGAAATTATTCACTTTGTGATTCAGCAGCGGCTGCTGGATAGCATCCCAGCTCAGTTCCGTATTCAGGAACGCTTCAGCACGTTCAGAAAGCGTTGGGATAACCGGTTTCAGCCAGGTCATCAGCACGCGGAACAGGTTAATACCCATGGTGCAGATGGCTTGCAGGTCAGCATCGCGGCCTTCAAGCTTTGCCACCACCCACGGCGCTTGTTCGTCAACGTAGCGGTTTGCCACGTCTGCCAGCGCCATAATTTCACGCACGGCTTTACCAAATTCGCGGCTTTCCCACGCTTCGCCAATAGTTTGCGCCGCATCGGTAAAGGTTTTGTACAGTGCCGGGTCAGCGATTTCAGCAGACAGCTGGCCGTCGAAACGCTTGGCAATAAAGCCTGCGTTACGGGACGCCAGGTTCACCACTTTATTCACGATGTCGCTGTTCACGCGCTGCACGAAATCTTCCAGATTCAGGTCGATATCGTCGATACGTGAAGAGAGTTTCGCGGTGTAGTAATAACGCAGGCTGTCGGCATCGAAATGGTTCAACCAGGTGCTGGCTTTAATGAACGTGCCGCGAGATTTGGACATCTTCGCGCCGTTCACCGTCACGTAGCCGTGAACGAACAGGTTGGTTGGCTTGCGGAAACCGCTGCCTTCCAACATCGCAGGCCAGAACAGGCTGTGGAAATACACGATGTCTTTACCGATGAAGTGGTACAGCTCGGTCGTAGAATCTTGCTTCCAGTATTCGTCAAAGCTTTCGGTATCGCCGCGTTTGTCGCACAGGTTTTTGAATGAACCCATGTAACCGATTGGCGCGTCCAGCCAGACGTAGAAATATTTGCCCGGTGCATCAGGAATTTCGAAGCCGAAGTACGGCGCATCGCGGGAAATATCCCACTGTTGCAGGCCAGACTCGAACCACTCCTGCATTTTGTTCGCCACTTGCTCTTGCAGCGCGCCAGAACGAGTCCAGGCTTGCAGCATTTCGCTAAATGATGGCAAATCAAAGAAGAAGTGCTCGGAATCACGCATCACAGGCGTTGCGCCGGAAACCACGGATTGCGGGTTAATCAGCTCGGTTGGGCTGTATGTTGCGCCACACACTTCGCAGTTATCGCCGTATTGGTCCGGGGCTTTACATTTCGGGCAGGTGCCTTTAACGAAACGGTCAGGCAGGAACATGCCTTTTTCCGGGTCGAAAAGTTGAGAAATGGTACGGTTTTTAATGAAACCGTTCTCTTTCAGACGGCCATAAATCAGCGACGCCAGCTCGCGGTTTTCGTCGCTGTGCGTGGAATGATAGTTATCATAGCTGATGTTAAAGCCAGCAAAATCAGTCTGATGCTCCTGACTCATTTCGGCAATCATCTGTTCTGGGGTAATCCCTAATTGCTGTGCTTTCAGCATGATAGGAGTACCGTGTGCATCGTCTGCGCAGATGAAGTTGACCATGTTTCCGCGCATTCGTTGGTAACGGACCCAGACGTCAGCCTGGATGTGCTCCAGCATGTGACCAAGGTGGATTGAGCCGTTAGCGTACGGGAGTGCGCACGTTACCAATAATTTTTTCGCGGTATGAGCCATAGTAGAAATTGCATCTTCTAAAGAGAAAAGGGCCTTAGATGTTAACTGAGAGCCGCCTTGCGGTAAACCACACAAGGTGAACAAGGAAATTTTATCGCGCCTGGTGGCTTCTGGTATGCTTAACAAACTGCAATGTCCGACAATAAAAACATAAGGAGCCGGGATGAATTCGCAATCCCCGTCAAGTCGTTCCCCCGAGCAGCTACGCGCTATGGTCGCCGGGACGCTGGCTAATTTTCAACACCCAACGCTTAAACATAATCTGACCGCGCTTAAAGCGCTGCATCACGTCGCTATGCTGGATGACACGCTGCATGTCGAACTGCTTATGCCGTTTGTCTGGCGCAGCGCGTTTGAAGAACTGCAAGAACAGTGCAGCTCAGATTTATTGCGTATTACCGGCGCGAAAGCGGTGGACTGGAAACTGAGCCACAACATCGCCACGCTAAAACGTGTGAAAAATCACCCCGGCATTAGCGGCGTGAAAAACATTATTGCGGTGAGTTCAGGCAAAGGCGGTGTGGGGAAATCCAGCACGGCGGTCAACCTGGCGTTGGCGCTGATTGCCGAAGGGGCAAAGGTCGGGATTCTGGATGCGGATATTTACGGCCCGTCGATCCCAACCATGCTGGGCGCGGAACACGAGCGCCCAACGTCGCCTGATGGCACGCACATGACGCCAATCGTAGCGCACGGCCTGGCAACAAACTCCATTGGTTATCTGGTAACGGATGAAAACGCGATGGTGTGGCGTGGCCCGATGGCCAGCAAAGCGCTGATGCAAATGCTGCAAGAAACCATGTGGCCAGATCTCGATTATCTGGTACTGGATATGCCGCCGGGAACGGGTGATATCCAACTGACGCTGGCGCAGAACATTCCGGTAACGGGGGCAGTTGTTGTCACCACGCCACAAGATATCGCGCTGATCGATGCCCGCAAAGGTATCGTCATGTTTGAGAAAGTCGATGTGCCAGTATTGGGTATCGTTGAAAACATGAGCATGCACATTTGCAGCAATTGCGGGCACCAGGAACCGATTTTCGGCACCGGCGGCGCGCAAAAACTGGCGGATCAATACCACACCAAACTGCTGGGTCAGATGCCGCTGCACATTACGCTGCGTGAAGATCTCGATGCCGGTAAACCGACGGTGATTAGCCGCCCGGAAAGCGAGTTTACGGCGATATATCGCCAGTTGGCGGGGAGCGTTGCAGCCCAGCTTTACTGGGGCGGGGAAGTGATCCCTGCGGATATCGCGTTCAGAGCGGTGTAATTTAAAATCACCCTCATCCCAACCTTCTCCCTGAGGGAGAAGGAGCACACCATACCCCTCTCCCGTGGGAGAGGGGTATGGTGAGGGCAAATCACCCCGTATAACGCATCAAATAATACTCGCCGTCCGCGCTATCCCCGGTTGATTCAATTTTCCAGCCGTGTCGCAGGTAAAATTCCAACGCATTCTCGTTCTTCACCAGACACTTCAACGTGCCGCTAGCGGTAAATTCAGCCTGGACCCTTTTTAGCAACTCCAGCCCGACTCGTTTTCCCTGGTGTTTTTGAGCGACATATAAACTATGCAAAAAATTATCGGCGATCACGACCGAAGCAAAGCCCAACAGTTCGCCGCTCTCTTGCGCAACCCAAATTTGTTCATCTTGCGTAGTGCTATCAAAATCTTCTGGCTGCCAGGCGCTGCTGTCCAGCCACGGCCAGGCGCTCAGGCGAACCTGCAAATATAAGGTCTGTAAATCGAGACGATCGTTCTCGGTAAAAGGGCGAATAAGCAAATTGATGCGCTCCATGTTCTGAATATTGCGATTATTGAGGGCAAATCAAAAATTATTGAAACCCTTCAAAGAAAGTTAAAGCATGTCAGTGTATGTTACGCGTCCATTAATACTCACTGGCGCTGATGATGTACGAATTTAACCTGGTATTACTGCTGCTTCAGCAGATGTGCGTCTACCTGGTTATCGCCTGGTTGATGAGTAAAACGCGGCTGTTTATCCCGCTGATGCAGGTCACAGTACGTTTACCACACAAATTACTTTGCTACGTCACGTTTTCCATCTTCTGCATTATGGGCACCTATTTTGGCCTGCATATCGACGACTCCATCGCTAACACGCGAGCGATTGGTGCGGTGATGGGTGGGTTGCTCGGCGGCCCGTTAGTGGGCGGACTGGTGGGCTTAACCGGAGGCTTGCACCGTTATTCGATGGGTGGCATGACGGCATTGAGCTGCATGTTTTCAACCATCGTTGAAGGATTGCTGGGCGGGTTGCTACACCGTTTTCTGATTCGCCGTGGGCGTAGCGATTTGCTGTTTAACCCGCTGACCGCAGGCGGCATTACGTTGCTGGCTGAATTCTTCCAGATGGGCATCATTCTGCTGATTGCCCGCCCGTTTGCCGATGCGCTCAACCTGGTGAAAAGCATTGCCGCACCGATGATGGTGACTAACACCGTAGGTGCCGCGCTATTCATGCGTATCCTGCTCGATAAACGCGCGATGCTTGAGAAGTACACCTCGGCATTTTCGGCTACCGCGCTAAAAGTGGCGGCCTCGACCGAAGGGATTTTGCGCCAGGGCTTTAACCAGGAAAACAGCATGAAAGTGGCGCAGGTGCTGCATCAGGAGCTGGATATCGGCGCGGTAGCCATCACCGATAATGAAAAGCTGCTGGCCTTTACCGGCATCGGTGCTGACCATCATTTACCGGGCCGCCCCATCTCGTCGGATTACACCTGGCAGGCGATTGAACGCGGTGAAGTGGTGTACGCCGATGGCAACGAAATACCGTACCGCTGCTCGCTGCATCCCAACTGCAAATTAGGCTCGACGCTGGTGATCCCGTTGTATGGCGAAAATAGCCGCGTGATTGGCACCATCAAACTGTATGAAGCGAAAAACCGCTTGTTCAGTTCGATCAACCGCACGCTGGGCGAAGGTATTGCGCAACTGTTATCGGCACAGATTCTTGCCGGGCAGTACGAACGGCAAAAACAGATGCTCACGCAGTCCGAAATTAAGCTGTTGCATGCGCAGGTCAACCCGCATTTCTTGTTTAACGCGCTCAATACGCTGGTGGCAGTTATCCGCCGTGATAACGAACAGGCCTGCCAGTTGGTGCAATATCTCTCGACGTTTTTCCGTAAAAACCTTAAACGCCCGAGCGAAATTGTCACGCTGGCCGATGAAATCGAACACGTTAATGCGTATCTGCAAATCGAGCAGGCACGGTTTCAATCGCGTTTGCGCGTGCAGCTGAATGTCCCGCAGGCGTTGGCGCAGGTGCGTTTACCGGCATTCTCATTACAGCCGATAGTCGAAAACGCCATTAAGCATGGCACTTCACAACTGCTAGGCGTCGGTGAGATCACCATAAATGCCTGCCAGACAGGCGAGCATTTGCACTTGTCCGTAGAAGACAACGCCGGTCTATATCACGACAACCCCACGGCGAGCGGGCTGGGGATGAGTCTGGTCGACAAGCGCTTGCGTGCGCGTTATGGCGATGACTGCGGCATAAAAGTGGACTTCGAATCAGACCGATTTACCCGTATTACCCTACGTTTACCTCTGGAGGAAACCCCATGTTAAAAGTGCTGATTGTCGATGACGAGCCGCTGGCGCGTGAGAATCTGCGAGTCATGCTGCAAAACGAGACCGATCTGGAAGTTGTAGGGGAGTGCGGAAACGCGGTGGAAGCGATTGGCGCCGTGCATCGTTTGCGCCCGGACGTGGTGTTTCTTGATATCCAGATGCCGCGCATCAGCGGCCTGGAAATGGCAAGCATGCTGGACCCTGAACAGCTGCCCTGGATCGTGTTTCTCACCGCCTTTGACGAATACGCGGTGCAGGCATTTGAAGAACATGCGTTCGACTATTTGCTCAAGCCAATTGATAGCAAACGCCTTGAGAAAACCCTGCACCGCCTGCGCCACGAGCGAGGGGATCAGGACATCACGCTGCTCGCACCCAATCAGGAAGATCTCAAATTCATTCCATGTACCGGGCAGAGCCGCATTTATTTGCTGCAAATGGAAGAGGTGATGTTTGCCAGCAGTCGCATGAGCGGGGTTTACGTCACCAACGCGCAGGGGAGCGAAGGATTTACCGAACTCACCCTGCGAACGCTCGAAAGCCGCACGCCGCTGGTGCGCTGCCATCGGCAATACCTGGTTAACATGGCGCATCTTAAAGAGATCCGCTTCGAAGACGGCGGCCAGGCTGAATTAATGCTGCGCGACGGGAATTCTGTTCCGGTGAGTCGCCGCTATTTAAAAAGCCTGAAAGAGGCACTGGGGTTGAAAGCGGTCTAGTTTAAAACGAGTTAGTTTTATGTAGGGTATATGCGGTCATGCCGATATACTCCCCGCTTTCAAGATTTGGAACGAGAGAACCGCCACTATGATGAATAACGACGTATTACGCAGCGTGCGCTACATGCTGAATTTAGGCAATGACGACATGGTGAAAATTTTCGCCCTGACCGACACGGCCGTTACTGCGGAGCAAATTGTTACCTGGACCAAAAAAGAAGACGAAGAGAACTTCAAACTTTGCCCGGATATTCTGATGGCAAACTTCCTTAACGGTTTGATTTACTTCAAGCGCGGCAAAGACGAAAGCAAGCCTGCACCAAAAATTGAACGCAAGATGACTAATAACATCATCCTGAAAAAACTGCGTATTGCGTTTGATTTGAAAACTGACGATGTGCTGGAAATTTTAACCAGCCAGGAATTCCGCATCTCTATGCCAGAAATCACTGCGATGATGCGTGCCCCTGAAAACAAGAATTTCCGCGAATGTGGCGACCAGTTCCTGCGCTACTTCCTGCGTGGTTTAACTTCTCGCGTACACGTCGCGAAGAAGTAATATTTATCGCGGTGGATGGCGCTGACGCTTATCCACCGTACTGCTACGGCAACCCCTGTTTATCCCCGCGCTTCATTTTTACGCTTCACAATATCTGCCATCACCGCCAACGCAATTTCTGCGGGCGTTTTGCTGCCCAGCGGCAAGCCAATCGGCGCGTGAATGCGTTGTAACTCCTCCGGGCTTAACTCTGCCAGATTGTGTAATCGCTCCAGACGGCGGGCGCTGTTCTTCTGTGAACCCATCGCACCAATGTAAAACGCAGGCGTATTCACCGCTTCCATCATCGTTAAATCATCCATACGCGGATCGTGGGTGAGAGCGACAATCGCCGTATTGGCGTGGCAGGAATTTTGTTCGAGATAGTTCGCCGGGAATTGTTTAATTAACGTGATTTCAGACTTCAGCAGGGCGGCAAAGTTTTCCAGCGCGTCCGGGCGATTCTCGCAAACTAACACTTCAAACCCGAGTGAACTGGCAAAATCTGCGCAGTACAGCGCAACGCACGACAGCCCGGCAATCAGCAACCGTGGGGCGGCGGCAATATGCAACGTTACGTGTTGCCCGTTGCGCTCGACCTGGGTGATATCGGCAAAGTCAGTCACTTCCAGATGGCAGCAAGCTTCAGGAAGGGTCAGGCATTTTTGCAGGGCAAAATGGCCGCTCAACGCATCACCCATTTTCTCAAGGTAGGCAATATTCCCCGTGCTGGCCGGTAAATACTCGACCAGAATATCGAGCACTCCGCCGCAGGGCAGCGCAATACCCGGTTCCAGCCCGCCTTCGCCGTAGCGCACAATCTGGCTGGCTTGCTGATATTCACCTTGCGCAATACGCTGTAAAAAATCCTCTTCCACACAGCCACCGGAAAGCGAGCCGCAGAAGCGACCATCGGTGGTGGCTGCCATCAGCGCACCCGGTGAACGTGGTGAAGAACCGTAAGTATTCAGTACCGTACACAGCCAGACCGGCTGCCTGGCAAGCCAGTCACGCGCCTGGCGAATCACACTCATATCAAGATGCTGCATGATTATTCTCCTCTCCCTGGGCCAGGTGTGATGGAAGGTCGATATCGCGTTGCGAATCGCCATCTTCAATCTCGATAAAATGCACCGCTTCTGCACGCAGCAGCTCGCGCGCGCCGTTATCACCTGTCAGGCTACTCAGTTTGTCGTACCAGCAATGAGCGAAACCCACCGGGTGGCCGGGTTGCGCATTCACGCGAGGGCGAACCAGTTCGTGAAGCGTCAGCGCATCCGCAACCTGGACAAACATGGCGGGGGGAACAAAGGGCATATCGGCCAGATGAATCAGCCAGCCATTCCAGTGGGGGTTCGCGCTAACGCCTGCGGCAATAGATTCTCCCAGACCTGCGCTTTCGATAAGCGTGAAAGGGATTTGTTGCGCACGACACAGTTCCTGAATATGAATATTTTCCGGACGCGTCACGACGTGAACCGCAAGATCAGTTGCGCAGGCATGACGTAGCGTTTGCGCAAACACACTGCAATTGTTAAGCCGCGCATCGAGTTTATTGCCATTTCCACCCGCTTTCCTGAAGCGTTTAGCGAACCCGGCTGCGGTGATGATAATGCCCACATTCCTGCTCAAGACTGATTCCTCGGCACTTTTTGACACACTCGTCACGTAAATTTGTTGCGCAATAGTTTGCGCAACAATGTTTTTTTTATGAAAATGAGATGTTAATTCTTACATGCTTTAACGCAAATGCATATACTTATAATAACTACGGAAATGAATATCTGGTCTTCACAAACAGTTCAAAAAAAAGACAATTATAATTTAACGGGACGTTTTATGAGCAATTTTAATCCATCGCGGCGCCGCTTTATTAAAAGTGCCGTAGTCGCAGGAGTCGCAGTCTATCTTGCCCCTCTCTACAGCCGCGCATACGCCGCACTGTTTGAAGAGAAGATCCTCAATTCCCCTGAGTGGGATGCCAAAAATAAACGCATTCGTTTCCGCATTGATGGCCAATCGAAAGTCATGGGGCACAAAGTTTTTGCCCGTGATATTCGCGCTGTTGATATGCCGCACTGGTCGCAAAAACAGGCGCACGCCTTTATTTTGCGCACCACGAAAGCCGACCGTCTGTTTAGCGGCATCGACCTGACTTTATTGGGCGATGACCTGAAACCCGATCGCCTCGTTACCGCCGAAGATCTGGCACGCGACGGTCTGGCATTCCCGGCGTTTTACGGCGAAGACATGCTACTGCCGACGGGCAAAACGCCAGCGTATTTAGGCCAGGCCGTGGCGATTTTGATTTACCACGATTTTGCCCGTTTCCGCTTTGCCAAAGACAAACTGAAATTCAAAGATGAAGCCATTCAGTACGGTGCCGAAACTGGCCCGCTTGAGCGTGATCCGTGGGGCACTTTCCGTTTTGTGCGCGTTGGTGGCGCAACATCCCAGGATGATGACAAATTCTCCAGCCTGAAAGATATGCCGATTTTCCCGTTGTCGATGAGAAGACATTTGCCGGTCTGGCCGGAAGGGCGTGAAGGCGGCAAGCTGGATGAGGAAGGCATGTTCTACGCCGGAATGATTGCCGACGAGATGAAAAACCCGCCGCAAGACTGGCTGGTGATGCAACGCCGCTACACCACGCAATCTATCGACACTGCCGCCCTTGAGCCGGATAACGCCAACGGCTGGTTCGACACCACCACGCAGACCTTGCACATGGTGGTGCCGACGCAATCCCCGCAGGAAGTCGCTGACGAGATGCCGCGCATGCTGGCAAAAGGCACCACGCCGGTAAAACAGCTGATTCTGCATCCGTGTTACACCGTGGGTTATGGCTCCAAAGATCACTACAACTTCCCGTATTACGGGGCGGTGGCAGCGATGTATGGCGACGGGCACCCGGTGCGTCTGGCCAACGATCGCTACGAGCAGTTCCAGACCTCGATCAAACGCCACGCGTTCGACATGAATTACACCATCGCGGTGGACAAGAAAACCGGCATTCTGCAATCGTTCCTCGGCGATATGACCGCCAACGGTGGCGGGCGCAGCAACTTTACGCCATCGGTATCGATGGTGGGCGCGACTGCCGCGCAGTCTATTTATTACTTCCCGAAGAGCGATTTGTCGGCGGTGGGCGTGGCCTCTCGCGCCATCGACGCCGGTTCCGCTCGCGGCTACGGCACACTGCAAAGTATGGCCGCCACCGAAATGATGGTGGATGAAATCGCTGCGCAATTAGATATCGACCCGATTGAATTTCGCATGCGCAACGCGCTGAAATCCGGCATGAAAAACACCCAGGGTGCCATTCCTGCCGGGGCGATTCGCGTGGATGAAGTGCTGGCGAAAGCAGCGAAAAATGAAATCTGGCTCAAACGTGCGGAACGCAAAGCCGAATTTGAAATGAAAAACCCAGGTAAGCGCTACGGCGTGGGCTTTGGGTGCGTGCAAAAAGACTTTGGCACAGGGGCAGAAACCTCGTTTGCCCGTGTTGAAGTGAGTGCTGACGGGCGCATTTCCTTGCACCATAGCGGCGCGGAAATGGGCACGGGTATGTCAACTTCGCAATCCGTGCTGTGCGCGCAATGGCTGGGCAAACCTGCCGACGAAGCAAATTTCTCTGTGACAGACTGGTCAACATTGCCGATTGTCACCAGCGGCGACCCGTACATTATGTCCCAGGAAGAGCAGGACAAACTGGCGACGAACCCGGCGTGGTCGCCATCTTACTGTTCGCCATCGAGCGCCAGTAACTCAGCCTATTACTTCTCGCACAGCACGCGGGAAGCGGCACGTTTAGTGTTTGAACACGGCTTATGGCCTGCGGCGATGGCCATCTGGACCACCGGAATTGGTGGCGGCCAGGCGGCTCCATTAGTGGTGCGCATTGAAGACGCCCGCTGGGTGGAAGGCGGTTTAACTGCCGCCGGAATGGAAATTTTAAGCCTCGATCTACTGGCGAAAAAAGCGCATGAAATGGGGCTGATGACCGGTGCCGCGGTGCATGTCTTTAACCGCTGGCAGTGGGCGGAAGCTGATTTCAAATTGGGTGAGCAGAGCAGACGCCTGCCTATCGACGGCCTGTCGGTGCGCAACGGTAATGGCGAATTTACCACGCTCGCTCGCGAACACGTTTATTACCCGCCAACGCAGCGTAACAACGCGGCGGTGACATACTACAGCGCCGTCGGCACGCTGGCTGAAGTTGCGGTCAGTCTCGCAACCGGCGAAGTTGAACTGCTCAATCACCATTCAATTATGGAGTGTGGCAACTTGATCGTGCCGGAACTGGTTTCCGGGCAGTTGCAGGGCGGCCTGGCGATGGGTATTGGCCACGCGCTCCACGAATATTTACCTCTCTACGAAGACGGTCCCGGGAACGGAACATGGAACTTCAACCGTTACCACCTGCCGCGTGCCAGTGATGTTGCAGTCTGGAAACAGACTGGCGATATCCTCCCCGCGCTTTCGGAAACTGACCCGCCAAAAGGCATGGCTGAAGTCGTGATGATCCCGGTTGTTGCCGCGATTGTGAATGCGATTGCCGATGCCACCGGCCACCGTTTCCGTGATTTGCCCGTCCGTGCTGAACATATTCGTGAGGTATTACCATGAGCATCAAAACTAAACCAATGACCCTGACCATCAACAACAAACCGTACGGCCCGATTGACGTGCCGGAAGGGTTGATGATGATCGATTTCCTCCACGAATACGTTTATCTGACCGGTTCGCGCCTCGGCTGCGGGCAGGGCATTTGCCACGCCTGTGTGGCGATTGTCGATAACCCAAGCGGCACCAGCGAAGAAGTACGCACCTGTATCACTGGCGCGCATTTCTTTAACGGCAAAAAAGTCCGTACCGTAGAAGGCCACGCCAAAGTTGATGAGCAGGGCGAAGTCGTCGAACTCTCGCCGATTCAACAATCCTTCCTCGATCATTACAGTTTCCAGTGCGGCTACTGCACGCCAGGCTTTGTGAACGCCGCAACGATTTTTGTTGAGAAGCTGAAACGTGAACCGATTGCACGTGAAGACCTGGAAGGGGCGATTTCCCATGCGCTGGAAAACCATATCTGCCGCTGTACCGGTTATGTGCGTTACTACGAAGCGGTGCGCGATGTGGTGCTGAAAACGCCGGGGCTGTTGAAGGAGGCGGTGAAATGAAAAAACGTCTCGCGCTCATTGTGCTGGCGATAGTCGTCATTATTGTGGCGATATTGTACTGGCGGGAATACCGCACGTATGACGGGCCGGTGCAGAAAGTCACCGCCAGCAAAGAGCAAATCGAACGTGGGAGTTATCTGGCGAAAGCGGCTGACTGTGCGGCTTGCCACACGGCATCCGGCGGCGCACCGCTGGCGGGTGGCTATCCGCTGGAATCCCCTTATGGCACGATTTATGGCAGCAACCTGACGCCATCTGCTGATGACGGGATTGGCCGCTGGACAAAAGATGATTTCTACAAAGCGCTGACCGAGGGCGTTGGCCCAACCGGGCGTCATCTGTTCCCGGCGATGCCTTATACCTCGTACAAAAACATTTCGCGCCAGGATTCTGACGACATTTATGCTTATCTGATGACGCGTCCGGCGGTGGACGTTAAGACGCCGGATAACGAAATGGCCTTTCCGTTCAACCAGCGTATCGCGCTGATTGGCTGGAATATTTTGTTCCATGACAAAGATCCGCTTCCTGCGATTTCCACCGGTGATTCAGCCGACTGGCATCGCGGCCGTTATCTGGCAGATGTGCTGGGGCACTGTGGCGAATGCCATACCGAGCGCGGTTTGCTTGGCCAGATGAAACTCGATAAAGCCATGCAGGGCGGGGAGTTAGGACGCTTTATGGCACCGGATATTACGCCAAAAGCATTAGCACAGCGTGGCTGGACGCCGCAGGATGTGAGGCAATTCCTCACCACCGGCATTGCGCCACAGGGCAGTGCGTTTAGCGAAATGCACATGGTGGTGGACCTGAGCACGCAGCATCTGACGCCTGAAGATCAAAAAGCGATGGCGACGTACCTGATGGGTGAAGCGCCTCCGGCGGCGATCCCGGCGAAACTCGGCCAGGGAAATGAAGCCGGGCGCATGACCTATCTTGATCAGTGTGCCGGTTGCCACGCTCGTGAAGGCGAGGGTAAACCGCATGTTGCCGTTTCAATGCTCAATAACGCAACCCTACGCCAGCCCGATGCAAAAAACCTGATTGTTTCGGTGATGGACGGCCTGCCTGCGCAGAACTTCCCGAACGGGGAAAGCATGCAAAGTATGCCAGGCTTTGGGGAGCGCCTGAACGATGAGCAAATCGCTGAACTGGTGAATTACCTGCGTGTGACGTGGGGTGGTTTGCCAGGTGATGTGACGGCGGAGCAGGTGAAAGCGCTGCGGGTGGAGAAGTAAACTGGGGCGTTTGGCGTATATGCCTGAAGGGTGAATGTTCCGTTCACCCTTCCGTCATAGGAACCGCACACCAGGGTGAACGGAAAATCACCGCTCTACCTTAGACATCCCCCTCGGATGAACGAAAAACCACTCACGCCCCCTTTTTAACCGCTCACGCGCCAATATAACCGCTCACTAAAACTCCCGCTTATTGCACTCCCACCCTATGCCAGCATAGCGCTGAACTTTTTATCTATGGCTCTGGAGTGGGTTATGCAACACGCACTAACGTTTGTTATCGCGACCCTGTGTATTCTGGCTATCTGCTATCGCCTTTACGGGGTGTTTTTCGTCCGTAAAGTACTGAATGCTGATGACTCTGAAATCACACCGTCACATATTCTTGAGGACGGCAAAGACTACGTCCCGACTAAAAAATGGGTTAACTTCGGCAGCCATTTTGCTGCGATTGCCGCCGCTGGCCCGTTAGTTGGCCCGGTTCTGGCTGCACAGTATGGCTATCTGCCAAGTTTCTTATGGTTGCTGATTGGTTGTGTGGTAGGGGGGGCAGTGCACGACACCGTCGTGCTTTTTGCCTCGATGAAACACCGCGGTAAGTCGCTCTCAGAAGTGGCGAAAGCGGAACTTGGCCCGGTCGCAGGGTGGTGTACCGGTCTGGCAATGTTATTCATCATCACTATCACCATGGCAGGTTTGTCGATGGTGGTGGTTCACGCGCTGGAACGTAACCCGTGGGGTACGTTTGCGGTGTTCATGACGATTCCCGTGGCGATTTGCGTTGGCCTGTGGGAACGCTATACCGGCAGTATGCGCGGCGCGACCTGGGTTGGGATTATCGTTATCTTCGCCTGCGTCATTATCGGGCCGTACATTCAGGAATCGTCTTTCGGTGAATGGCTGAGTCTGCGCGCTTCAACGGTGAGCCTGGTGCTGCCATTCTATGCGTTCTTTGCTACCGCGCTGCCGGTGTGGATGCTGCTGACGCCGCGTGGGTATCTCTCAAGCTTTATGAAAATCGGCGTGTTTGGCGCGCTGGTCGTTGGCGTGGTGTTCATTAACCCGGAAATTCAATTCCCGGCGGTGACGCAGTTTATCCACGGTAATGGCCCGGTTCTGGCTGGCCCGGTCTGGCCGTTTATCTCTATTACCATCGCTTGCGGCGCGATTTCTGGTTTCCACGCGTTTATCGGCTCAGGCACTACACCAAAACAAATCGACAAATGGAACGACATTTTGCCGGTTGCTTTCGGTGCCATGTTGGCGGAATGCGTGGTTGGCGTGATGGCGCTGATTGCGGCAACCGCACTCCATCCAGCGGATTACTTTGCGATTAACTCAGCACCTGAAGTGTTTGCAGGTTTGGGTATGAACGTGGTGAATTTGCCACAGTTGAGCGAATCTATCGGCCTGGATTTATATGGTCGTACCGGCGGGGCGGTGACGCTTGCCGTCGGCATGGCTGATATTTTCACCCGTATTCCGTGGTTCAGCCATCTGGCTTCTTACTTCTTCCAGTTCGTGGTGATGTTTGAGGCGGTATTTATTCTGACGGCGGTGGACTCTGGGACGCGTGTTGCGCGTTATCTGCTGCAAGATTTCCTCGGCGACATCTGGGCACCGCTCAAACGCACTAACTGGATGCCAGGTGCGATTGGTTGCAGCATCGTGGCCTGTGTGTTGTGGGGCTACTTGCTGAACTCGGGTGATATCAACTCTGTGTGGGCATTGTTTGGTGTATCCAACCAGTTAATGGCTTCTATCGGCCTGATGATTGGCGCGACCATTATCCTGCGCATGTCGGAAAAACGCTGGTACGTGCTGACGTGTCTGGTGCCGCTGTCCTATTTGTATGTGACGGTAAACTACGCGGCATACTGGATGGTGAAAAACGTCTATTTCAACAGTGCGGCGAAAGGTTTCAACATCTTCAACGGTACGATTTCCATTGTCATGGTCGCACTGGGGCTGGTGATTATGGTGGCGTCGATTCAACGTTGGTTCGTGCTGTGGCGTGCTCGCGGGAATTCAGAGCCGATTGAATTGTTGTCTTGATAAGAGATTAAGCTCAGGAAAGTGGCCAGCAGGTCACTTTCCGCATTCTTTAATGAATTAATGAGCGTCAGGCTCAGCGGCAAAAACCGCTTTTGCCGCACTATCACTAAGAATCCTTTCGTCTGTTGCTATCACTAAGCCTGAAGTTCTGAAAGCCAGGCATGAGCACAGTTCGGCTAGTGTGCTAATTTCTACAGCAGAAAGCCCTCCTTGATTGATCTCCAACGCGTGAACCAATATCCCCGGCCGATTAAAGGGAAGATTAAAACGGGGCATTAGCGGTTTGCCTATTTTTTGTAGAAGCTGCGCTGCCACGATAAAATCACCCACCAACAAGCGCTCTGTACTGAAATTTGCGTTGCCGGTGGCTTGCTGCTGAATATCAATATTGCGTACAGTAATTTGATTTTTTCGAATTTGAATATAAATAAGAGCCATAATCTTCATCCCTGATAAATAGAAAATCGCTAATAACGCTTTGAGGCATTACAGTAGAGATGATAATTCGCTGAGTAAATGTCCGAAATCGTACAATGGAAGGAGATTAGTGAAATGAATGATTATTTAAAAATGGGAACAAAAAGCCGGTCCTCCGTGACCGGTTTTTTTACTGGCAGGCTTTCGCTTCTGCTTTGGTCAAGTCGCTACGGCTGCAATCCAGCGGGCGACCTGATACGCCTTTAGCGTCAATGGCGGCTTGTTGCGCAGAAACAATCACACCGTGAGCGCGATGTTTGCCCGTCCAGCTAACATCAGCTGTACCATCAGGAGTGGTAGAAATAGACAGCACAACGCCCTGACCAGTCGCTTCGTAGTAATTGTCGTTCACTTTTTTCAGCTTCATTTCTTTGCCGTTCAGGTAAACCGGACCGCCCTGGTCGATATGCACTTCGCCCGGCTGGCCTTTGCCGTTAAACAGCGGCAGCGCAGCGCTCGCAGAGAAGGCGACAAAACCCAGAACCATCACTAACGTTTTCAGCTTGCTCATCATTAACTCTCTTATCAGTATTTGTTCTCAACGTTCACGGTGGTGAATATGAGAAGTGGAATATTACCGGAGCGAGATAATGCTGCCGGACGCCGGTGCCTTTATTGATTTGTATCAAATTGCTGAATGGGTTTGATGGCGATTATTCTTAATAATGATGATTCACGCCACAACCCGTTTCAACGGGTTGTGGCGTCAGGTTTACTCTTGCGTCACGACTTTGCTGGCGGGCTGCTCGAGCACCATGGTCTGCGTCTGGCTCAGACTAACGCCCGCCGCACGCAGCATTTTGAGGATCTCATACAGCAAATCGCTGCGCGTGGAACTCACCATGCGCGGGCTGTTTACATAACCCGTCACACTCAGCACGATGCCCGTTGGCCCCAATTCTTTGAAGCTGACAGACGGTTTCGGGTTTTCCAGAATGGATTCATGCAGGTTATAGGCCTCAAGCAACAAATTGCGCACTTGCTCCGGGTCAATATCCAGCGGGAAGGTGAGGGCGATGGTTGCCACACCCTGGGCATTTCCCATGGTGGCATTACGCACGTTCTGCGAAATAAGCTGCGAGTTCGGTACAATTACCGTGGATTTGTCGCCTAACTGAATCTCGGTGGCGCGCACGTTGATGCGGCGAATATCACCCTCTACGCCGCTGATACTGACTAAATCGCCCACTTTCACCGGGCGCTCGGTTAACAGAATCAGGCCGGAGATAAAGTTCTTCACGATTTCCTGCAAACCAAAACCTATACCTACCGATAAGGCGCTCACAATCCAGGCCAGTTTGTTCCACTCAATGCCGAGCATTGAGAGCGTGAGCATGATAATCAGCACGTAACCGACGTTGGTAAACAGCGTCACCAGCGATGCGCGCAGACCGCGATCCATATTGGTTTTTGGCAGGAAATCGTTATCCAGCCAGCGGCGTGTGGATCGCAGCACGTACCAGCCGATCACCAGACACAGCACCGCATTTAACGCATGCGCCGGGATAATATTCATCCCTTCGAGGCCTTTTCCGCCCCACATATCGGCGATTTTTGTGAGCAACTCCATCGGCGTCGTGGTGCCAAAGGTGCCATTCAGTAGCGCCACGGCGGCCATCACTAGCAGCGACGTTTTCCCTAATGCGGAAAACAGCGTCGCCGCGAGTGACAGGTGGCGGTCGTTGAGACTCAGCGTACTTTTGAGGATTTTCCCGCTCTGGGTAGAAGGCGAGAAGACCGCTTCACACAGGTCAACCACGAAATGAATCAGCAGATACAGGCTGGAAACCACCAGGCCAATCCACAGCAATTCAAAGGTGACGAAGCGTGCCAGCGGGATGTAACCAATCAGCAGAGCCAGCAGGATAACGAACGCGGTGAGGCTGATGACGAGGTGAATTAAGCCTGCCACCGTTGAGCGGGCTTCGGTTTGCTCGCCGTCGGCGCGCATTTTGCGGCGTATGCGATTGACGCGAATCGGTGCGACCAGGCAATTGAGCGCCACCAGTAACGCGGAAAGGCCATTACCAAATAGTGTGGCGGCAATGCTCGCGCCGACCAGAGCATTCAGCTGTTCAATAATGCCGAAGATAAAGATAAAAGTGGCCAGCAAAATCGGGAACGAAGAGAGCGTTTTCGCCAGCGGATCGGCAATACCCGGCAGACGCCAGGAAGGGTGGCTGTTTGATAACAGCGCAATCCCCAGCCCGGCGATCACCGCAGAAAAATAGGTTAGCTCAACTAGCTGCTCGGCGAATTCGTTGATCCACGCAGAAGTATCAGGCAAACGTGTGAAGATATAACACAGCAGTTGCATGCTGATACCCAGCGTCAGCATGGTGCTTAACGTGGTGAAACAGGCCAGGAAGCTGCGACGAAAACGCCCTTGCGGCAGCCAGCGGGGTAAAACCCAGTTCATTGGGCTATCCAGGCCTCTGCGGCCAAACAGCCCGATTCCCAGCGCTAACAGCAAATAGATGCCGGTGCCCAGGCGCCATTCCTCGCTCCAGGCTTGATCCCAGGCCTCGCTAACTTGTGTGCCAAAATCGCCAAACCGAGCGGCGTCTTTATCGCTGGGGTCTATGACTGGCGACCAGAATTTCTCGCCGAGAATACTGCCGGTGTTGAGTGCAATTTGGGTTTTCAGCGCGTCGCGGCGCAGGCCGGAGATTTGTGACGAAAGGTTTTGCGCACCCACGGAAATCGCTTTGGTTTGCTCAATTTGGGTGGTGAGCAAGGTCTTGCTGCTGTTGAGCTGCTTGCGTTGGCTGACCACCTGCGGCGTTTCGGCAAGCGTACCCGGTGCGGGTGGTGGCCCCAGAACATCAAGCTGCGCCTGGATTTGAGTTAACTGCGGAGCCAGCGCTACGGCGAGTTTATCGGCCTCGCTTGCCAGTTTTTGCGAATCGTCGTTAAGGCTGGTGAATTGTTTGTCCGTTTTTGCGGTTGAGACTCGCTGTTTTAGCGCATCAAGGCGCTTTTGCAATGCAGGCAGCGCGGTGCTGGCATTGACTTTAGCAGGCTCTTCAGTGGCAGTTTGTCCTGTGGAATCATCCGCATGAGATAAGAAAGGAGTCAATATCAGGCAGGACAGGAATGCCAACAGTAACGGCATTTTGAACATTTTTTGCATCATCAGGATCGATCCAGTGAATCAATAAATTAACGGCTTAAAAACAATTTACTAAGAATATCTTGTATTGGTGTAAATGGGTAGTTCCGGGAGGCTATTTTAGCCGTTTTCCTCCGCTATTTCTTAGGGCTTTATAAGACTTACCTTAGAGATAATAAAGGTTTGGTACATGTTATTAAATGTGTATTTAACTTAAATTACCCAGCGTCGAAGAGATGGTGTTTTAAATTTCGATTTAAATATCACTGATGACGATAAATAAACATCCCCACAAGGATTGCGGGGAGGGAATAGGCTATCTATAGCCCGAATTATTTAACCGGAATAATGAAGGATGCATTATTCGAACAGGGTATTTTAATAATTAAAGGAATCTCCATGAAATTCAGCAAAATTGCATCCTCATTGGTTGCCGGGATTGCATTAGTCAGCGGTGCGGCTCAGGCCGATGCGGTGAGTGTTAATGGCGGCACCGTCCACTTTAAAGGTGAACTGGTGAATGCAGCATGTGCGGTAAGCACTCAGTCTTCCGATCAAACGGTGAAATTGGGCCAATACCGTACTGCGGCATTTACTAAAGTGGGCGATACCTCCGCTCAGATCCCATTCACTATCGTTCTTAACGACTGTGACACCACTGTGTCAACCCTGGCATCCGTGGCTTTCTCCGGCCAGACCGACGGAACTGACCCTACGCTGCTCGCCATCAACTCCGGTGATAACAGCACTACGGCAGGCGGCGTTGGTATTCAAATTCTGGACAACAAATCAAAAGTGCTGACCCCGGATGGCTCCACATTCTCCACCGCGCAGACCCTGATTGATGGCACCAACACCCTGCCATTCACCGCGCGTTATAAAGCAACTGCCGCCACTGCAACAGCAGGCCAGGCCAATGCTGACGCGACTTTCGTGATGAAATACGAATAATAAGTCTGAACAAGGATGACGACAGCCTCAGGGATGGGGCTGATGCAATGCAACTCTTTGGAAGGCGACAATGATAAGGATAATCCTGTTGTTCCTGCTATTCGTAACCAGCGTGTCGGTGCAGGCAAACCGCGTTGTGGTGGTCGACGGCGGGAAGGTAAAAATGCAGGGTTCACTGGTGAACGGAGGCTGCTCTGTGGCATCGGAAAGCCAGGATTTGACCGTGCAAATGGGACAATACAAAAGCTCCTTCTTTAAAGAGGTGGGTAACTACGCGCCTGTCAGTATTCCCTTTGCGATACATCTGACCGATTGCGATACCGAAATCTCTGATTTAGTGGGGATCTCCTTTCAGGGCGTCACGCCTGAGCAAGACCCGCAGGTATTTCTGGCCTCGACCCGTATTGGTGAGATTGATTCCAGCTCGGGAATTGGTCTGGCGTTATTTGATAGTGAGCAAAAGCTCATTATTCCTAATGCCGCACCAGGATATTTTGTGTCAATTAAAGAGCAAGAAACGACGCTGCATTTTACCGCTCGCTATCGTTCGGTGACACAACAAATGACGCCCGGAAATATCCATTCCGATGTCTGGTTTACGCTCATTTATCCCTGAATCATAGAATTTAATAATAGTCATAATGATGGTGCCGTGTGATGAATAATTTATTTAAACAAGGCTCGGCCGCAATGCTGTGCCTGTTAATTTTTTGCTTTAACGTACAAGCCGCGGGTGGTATTGCGCTGGGCGCGACACGCGTTATTTATCCTGCTGATGCTAAACAAACTTCGCTCTCGATTAATAATAGCGACAACAAAGAGCGCTACCTTGTGAATTCGTGGGTCGAAAATAACCTGGGCGTCAAAGATAAGACGTTTATCGTGACGCCTCCGCTTTTTGTCAGTGAACCCTCAAGCGAAAACACGCTGCGTATCATTTACGCAGGCCCGCCATTGCCCGCTGACCGCGAGTCCGTTTTCTGGATGAATGTGAAAGCCATTCCGTCAGTCGACAAAAGTAATCTCGAAGGCAGCAACGTGCTGCAACTGGCGATCCTGTCACGCATCAAACTGTTTGTGCGCCCTAAAAACCTGCAAATGCAGCCAGAAGAGGCGGTAAAACAGCTGCGCTTTAGCCGCAGCGGCGAACACCTGCGTGTTCACAATCCCTCTCCTTATTACATCAGCACGGTCAATCTGAAAGTCGGCAACGAGAAACTGGCCAATACCATGGTCGCGCCAAAAAGCGTGTCGCAGGTGATTATTCCCGCAGGCATAAAAGGCGCTATCTCGTTCCAGACGGTGAATGACTACGGTGCGGTCACGCCTGTGCAAGCAGGCGTAATGCTGTAATGCAGGTAATCTGCACAATAAGGATACCTGGCAGATGAACAATCAGTCACTCGCCCCGCTGACGGCGATGATAATGGCAGCACTCTGGCCCGGAACGAGCTCAGGTGAAAGCTACTTTAACCCTGGGTTTTTGTCGGCAGAAGATGCCGCCGTTGCGGATTTGTCGCGTTTTGAAAAAGGCAGCGATCAGGCTCCGGGTGAATATCGCGTCGATATCTGGCGTAACGATGAATTTATCGCCACTCAGGATATTCGTTTCATTGCCAGTGACGCCAAAAGCGGAAAAGTAAAATCAGGCGGACTGGTGCCGTGTCTGGACACTGACTGGCTCAAACGCCTCGGTTTAAACATGCTCGCCTATCCAGCGCTTGCCAGGTTGAAAGCCGGTGAATGTGTGCCGATGGAAGAGCTGATCCCGGGTTCCGAAACGCACTTTGATTTTGCCAAATTACGCCTGGATATCAGCTTGCCGCAGGCATCGCTGCTCAATAGCGCCAGGGGTTATATTCCCGCCCAGGAGTGGGATGAAGGTATCCCCGCCGCTCTGCTGAACTACAGCTTTACCGGCAACCACGGCAGTTCCGACGATAACTACTATTTAAGCCTGCAAAGTGGCCTGAACTATGGCCCGTGGCGGCTACGTAACAGCGGAGCCTGGAGCTACACCCGCGGCGATGACTACCGTTCCAGCCACTGGAATAACATCAGCACCTACGCGCAACGGACGATTATTCCGCTCAAAAGTGAACTGGTGATGGGCGACAGCAACACGGGCAGCGATGTGTTCGACAGCCTCGGCTTTCGCGGCGCACGGCTCTATTCGGCGGACAGTATGTACCCCGACAGTCTGCAAGGCTACGCGCCAACGGTGCGCGGCATCGCGCGAACTAACGCCAAAATTACCATCCGCCAGAACGGGTTTGTCATTTACCAAAGCTACGTCTCGCCGGGCGCGTTCGCTATCAGTGACCTGAACCCAACCTCTTCGAGTGGCGATCTCGACGTTACCCTGGAAGAAAAAGACGGAACCCAGCAAAAATACACTGTGCCTTACTCCACCGTTCCGCTGTTGCAGCGTGAAGGACGATTGAAATTCGATGTGGTTGCCGGGGATTTCCGCAGCGGCAGTGACCAACAAAACACACCATTCTTTACCCAGGCCACGCTCGTTGCCGGGCTATCTGATGGCTATACCGTTTACGGCGGCACGCAGCTTGCCGAGGATTACACCGCAATGGCGCTGGGGGCAGGCAAAAACCTCGGCGAATGGGGCGCCATTTCAATGGATGTTACCCATGCGCGCAGCCGGCTTGCGGACGACAGCGAGCATCAGGGGCAGTCATTACGCTTCCTGTACGCCAAATCACTCAGCGATTACGGCACCAACTTCCAGTTATTGGGCTACCGCTACTCGACGCGTGGGTTTTATACGCTCGACGAAGTGGCCTACAAAAATATTGAAGGCTATGAATACGCGACGGATGACGCCAGTGGGAATAAAACGGAGCCGGTTGTGCAGAGCTACCACAACTTGCGCTTCAGCAAGCGCGGGCGTTTTCAAATTAACGTTTCTCAGTCACTGGGCGATTACGGGTCGCTATATGTTTCAGGCAGCCAGCAAACTTACTGGGAAACCCATCAAAACAACACCTGGTATCAGACCGGGTACGCCAGTGGCTGGCGCGGGATAAGCTATTCACTTTCGATGTCATGGAGCAAATCGGTGGGGATTTCCGGGAACGATCGCATCATGGCATTCAACCTTTCTGTGCCGTTCAGCACCTTGCTGGGGCATGGATATTCGCGAACCAGCACCCTCGACCGCGCTTATGCCACTTTTGCTGCCAGCAATAATTCTGATGGCGACGCCACGGTACAAACCGGCATCGGCGGCACGCTGCTGGAAGGGCGAAACCTGAACTACAGCGTGACTCAGGGTTATAGCGATACCAACGGATACAGCGGAAGCGCGAATGCTAACTGGCAGGCGACGTACGGCACGCTGGGACTGGGTTACAACTACGACCGGGATCAGCACGACTTTAACTGGCAGGCATCTGGCGGCGTAGTCGGGCACGCCGATGGTGTCACCTTTAGCCAACCGCTAGGCGATACCAATGTGCTTATCAAAGCGCCGGGAGCCAGCGGGGTTGGCGTTGAAAATCAGACCGGGGTGAAAACCGACTGGCGAGGTTATGCGGTGATGCCGTATGCCACGGTTTATCGCTACAACCGCATTGCGCTGGATACCAACACTATGGATAACCACACCGATATTGAAAATAACGTCAGTAATGTGGTGCCGACTGAAGGCGCAGTGGTTCGTGCTGAATTTAATGCGCGCATTGGCGTGCGGGCGATTATCACCGTGACGCGAGGCGGAAAAGCCGTGCCGTTCGGTTCCGTGGTGCGTGAAGAAACCAGCGGTGTCACCAGCATGGTCGGGGATGAAGGACAAATTTATCTCAGTGGGTTGCCGCTTCAGGGAAAACTCCTTGTTCAGTGGGGCGATGGCAAAGGTTCACAGTGTTTCGCACCGTATACATTGCCGCCGGAAAGCCTGTCTCAGGCGGTTGTCGTGGCGAATGCTACCTGCTCATAGAATGGTTGAGCGATTCAGGGATCTGTTTATGAAATTGATGACATCACTAGCGGGAACCGTACTGTTGACTTGCGCACTCCCTGCGTTTGCGACGGTCTGCCACAATTCCAACGGTGTGCCGACGGATATTTTTTACGATCTGTCAGATGTGTTCACCAGCGAAAACAATAACGTCGGGCAAATTATCACGCTGGCGGCAAAATCAGGCTGGGTGGGGGTCAATGCGACTTGCCCGGCGGGAACTCAGGGCGACACCACCATGCGCAGTTATGTGAGTAACTTGCCGGTGCAAGAAACCATCGGCGGGTATCAATACTTGAAACTCAATGACTACCTGGAAGGGGCCATGAGTATCACGGACAGTTATTCCGGGCAGTTTTTCCCGCCGAAAAATTATATTCAGATGGGACACCATCCCAATGTGCCTAAGCAACAGCCTTTTGGGGTTCAGGACTCGCAGCTCATTTTTAAGCTCAAAGTGACACGGAAATTTATCAACATGGTGCCCATCCCACGGCAGACCATGTTTACGGTGTATGTCACCACGCGAAACACCGATCCGTTGACCACCCCGGTTTACACCATCAGTTACAGCGGGAAAATCGAAGTGCCGCAAAACTGTGAAATCAACGCCGGGCAAATCGTCGAATTTGATTTTGGGGATATCGGCGCGTCGTTGTTTAGCCAGGCGGGGGCGGGGAATCGCCCGCAGGGGGTGACACCGCAAAGCAAAACGGTGGCGATAAAATGCACCAATGTGGCGGCGCAGGCCTATCTCTCCTTGCGCCTGGAAGCGGAAAAAGCCTCCGGCAAAATGATGGTATCGAATAATAACGATCTCGGATTTATCGTCGCCGATAGCAGCGGGCAGCCGCTGACGCCAAACGATCTCAGTAGTAAAATCCATTTTCGCCTTGATGATGCCGCCGCGGCGCAAGTGGGCATTCGCGCGTGGCCGGTGAGCGTCACAGGGAACAAACCTGCGGAAGGGCCGTTTAGCGCGCGGGGCTATTTGCGGGTGGATTATGACTAAAATCGCCAGCGGCACCTTTTTACGCGTTTTATTGTTGGTCGGCGGTGTGGTGAGTCATGCGCAAGCCGACACGCCACTTGGCGAAGTGAATATCGAACTGCGCGGAAACGTGGTGGATTTCAGCTGTTACGTCGAGATGGGGGATGAGGATAAAACCGTTCAGTTGGGACGCTGGCCGACAAAACAGCTGCGTACCGCAGGCAGCACGACGCAAAGCATGCCTTTCACATTGAAACTGAATGGCTGCCCGCCAGGCGCTGCATCGATAACGTTTTCGGGCAAGCAAGCCACCGGTAATCCCGGATTACTGGGGCTGAACGAGAGCAGTGGAGCGACAAATGTGGCTGTCGAATTGCGCGATAAAGACAAAACCCAGTTGCCGCTGGACCAGGCAAGCCAGGACGTTGCCGTGGATATCAACGGTAATGCCGTGTTAACTTTTTTTGCCAATTACATCGCACTGGCTGATAACCCCCAACCGGGGCAGGCCAATGCGGATGCGACTTTCATGATTAATTATTATTAATCGATCGGGATGTATCGTAGTGACATAAAAAAACCGGGAGCTTGCCCCGGTTTTTTTATGCTTTACTGTGATGTGTGTCGCGTGGCTATAATAATTCTTTCACACGGGCATAGTCGATAAGTTCGACAATTGAAGAGACATGCAGTTTTGAAAATATATTTGATTTGTGCGCGCTAATGGTTTTGTTGCTCAACAGAAGTTGCTCGGCGATTTCTTTATTTGACAAACCATTAGCCAGGTAACGTAATACAGTTATCTCCCGATTAGACAATGGCATATCATCGGTTCCGGCTTTGCGTGAGGCCGGGTTGCTGATTAATTCCAGCGTTTCAGAGGGGAAGAAAGAATACCCCGAAAGCAACATCTCGACTGCATGATAGATATCTTCCTGATCCTTTCTTTTACTGACAAAGCCATTTGCCCCGGCCTGAATTGCCCGCCCGGCATAAAATCGCTCAGATTTCGATGAGAGGAAAAGTATGCGCGTGTCAGCCTGTATGCTTTTGATTCTCTTTAATAAAGTAAAGCCATCGATGGACGGGAGTTCGATATCCAGAATCACTAAATCGACAGTGTGGGTGCGCATATAGTTAATCACCTCACGGCTATCGTCTGTTTTCATAACAACATCGATATTTTTATTTTTTTGTAACAGAACTTCTATCGACATTCTGACTATAGGATGTTCGTCCATAATAATTACGGATGCAGGTTTCATATTCTTGCCTCGGTTTTTGAGAAACACATCGCATTGACGCAGAGTCACTGGCGGTGAAAGTGGTGAAACGTTTCACTGATGAGTATTTTATATTGTATGCAAGATGCTTCCTTGAACTTAAAACAGTCCTTCAAATTTACTATTCCATAGTGGTTTTGAACGTAATAAAAGGGTTTATTTCATTAGTAAAAAGAATGTATTCATATTAGCTAAATGAATGGTTGGATTATACAGCCATATTATTTCAGAGAAAGGCTAGTGTTATCTTGATGCAATAATGCTGCGATCAAATTCTAATTAAATTGGTTAATTATTTGTTATTTGGATAATGCACCTGTGTTAAGTTAAATGAATGGCAAAAAAGCTTGTTTTGAATATAAAGAATAGTGTGAAATCTTAAATGTTTAATATTTGTTATCTGTAACATGGAATCATTACATGATTTATCGCGTTGACGTGGCATAGCAAGCGGAAAACCGATTTTCCAGGAATAGTTATAATTGTGAAGTGTTTGATCTGATTTAACATAAATACAACATTGAAAATAGGCAATTTCCTAGCCTTCATCCATAAGGTTGTTATTTAGCGTAGCTATTCTTTTCCTGACAACGGAGAGGATAATTTATTTAAAAGGTGTATGAGTGCCTTGTTGTTCTTGAGGCCAAGACGGGAGGCGATGCGCCCAAGCGTATACACAACAAAGTGGTAAGGTTTGTTGAATGACAGGGCTATCGTTTTCAATGAGTCACCTTTTGCCACAGCCAGCAGAATGTTCCATTCGCGATGTGATAGCGGAGCCGCGGGCGAGAAAACAAGCTCTTGCTCGTCCCGGTTCAGGTTCAATATTTTGAGCAACTCCGAAATGGTCTGCCGC
Organism: Buttiauxella agrestis; assembly: GCF_900446255.1. Lineage (NCBI taxonomy): Bacteria > Pseudomonadati > Pseudomonadota > Gammaproteobacteria > Enterobacterales > Enterobacteriaceae > Buttiauxella > Buttiauxella agrestis. The sequence continues at coordinate 1,594,971 of NZ_UIGI01000001.1, forward strand.
CTTTCGACGACCGGGAAGCTGGAAGCCGCATCAATCAGTCTGGCGATGTTTTGGCAACGGCAGGTAGTAAATTGCATGATATTGAGTTCGGGCCAGCTCTTTTGCCATCTCCGCGTTGTATCCAGCACATCAATAGTAGCCTCGTTCACGCCAGCCAGATCTATCAACATACGCGGTTGCGGGTTTTGGTTAAGTAATTTTTCAGCCTCGTCCAGGGTTGCGCAAACGTGAGTGCGCTGGTGCTTGAAAACACACTCATTGAGGGCGAGAGACAAGTAGTTGTCGCCCGTCATAAGGATGATATCGAGCGGTTCCGCCAGAGACTGCGTATGTATCTGATGTTGCAGGTATTCCAGACGGTCGAAGACAATAGGTGTCATTCTGGCATGGAGATTGGCAAGGCCACTGTTTCTGATGCGGCGATATCTGCGTTTACGTGCGGCTATGTACAAATGCTCAGTCTTCTAGTGTGCGAACAAGGGGGAAATTCGCTTTGCTACGGCAGGGAATCAATGCTGAATGAGACGTTATTTCCATATTTTTGTTGATAGCACAATGACGACTGAAAGGGGGTCGCTAAGGTTGCTCAGAAGCTGAATGCTCACAGCTTCTGATTATATCGTTGGAAGGGATACTGACAGGGATTAAAAGTGTTAGATATTAGGTTTGACTTAAGTACATATAAGCTGTTTCTTAAATAAGAGGTCAGTTATGGATTAAAAAAAGGAGGTTAGTTTTAAGAAATTTATGCAATTCGTATTGATCGCGAATACCCAATTTCCTCATGATTGCCTTACGATGTAATTTTGCGATATTTTCATCGAGTTTCATCAAAGAGGCTGAATCTTTTAGCGAATGGCCCTTAGCGATATGTGAGAGCAACTGACGTTCGACAACGGTGAAACTGCGTGTGGTGCAGTATTGGCAAATCCCGGCAGGAATCGCAACGGTGTTTTTCCCATGTCTGGACGGTTCAATCCACCAGGTTATTTTGCGGGTTATTTCATCAATTTCATCTTCTCTGAAGATAACCGGCAACATATACAAACATGGCCGAAACATTAGATTCTGATGTTCTTTTTGGCGGCAAATGAGAATAATTCGTTGAGACTTTGTTGCTTTAGGCATTTGATAGCAATCAGCAGTCACCCAATTATCATCCAAAGACAAAAATAAAATATCGGCGCAATGATGGTGTTCGGGAGATAAAAAACAAAAATCTTTTTTAAGGTGTTGGCACACATTTGCAACGATAATTTTTATACCGTGAGTGAAATGGCTATTTTTTTCGCGTATCGCAATTGTAAGCATAAGATCTCTCATTGAGAAATAGAACGAAGGGCGATGGTAATGAAGTTAACAGGCAAACTGAATAACTTGAGACTTAATCGACATGTCGCTGAGGATGACTCAATACCAGGGGGATTCCTGGTATGAAAAATGCAGGAAAATCAGTTGCGAAGGGATTCGATAGCAACAGGTTTGCCGGTATGATAGCCCTGAAGCCAACCCACACCCATGGTGATGAGCATTTTTTTAATTTCTTCGCTTTCAACAAATTCCGCGACAACTTCCAGATTTTTGAATTTCGCGGCTTCGCAAAAAGACATCACGATAAAATGGTCGAACTTTTCAGCAACAATATTGCGGACAAATGAACCATCTATTTTAAGAATATCTGCTTCTAAGTTTTTCAGGCGAGAATAACTGGAGGCACCGGTCCCAAAATCATCAATTGCAATCTTACAACCCTGGTTACGCAACTCTCGTAATACATTTGCAGCATTCAAGTTATCGATAATATCTGATTCAATAATTTCGAAGATGATACGTTCCGGGCGAATTGACCAGGTGTTAAATAAAGTGAAAAGCCTGTCGAGGAAATCAGATTTTATCAGCGACTGCGGGGTAAGATTTATCGAGAAACGACTGTCCGGTTGGGATGACCCCAGAGAGTGCATAAAACGAAACGTCTGCTCTATGACCGTCATATCCACTTCTGCGAGCAGGCCGGCTTCTTCTGCAAAGGGCAAAAAGGTATTCGGGAAAAGTAAATTATTATTCCCCGTGTTAATCCGTATCAGGATTTCTTGATATCTGTCGGAACTGCTCGTGGAGACGATAGGCTGCGCCAGTAATACAAATGATTTTTGGTCTATTGACTGCTGCAACAGGTGGCGTATCACCGCTGGATTGACAGCGCTATCGCCAGCTTCATTCATATTCAGGTTTTCAGGTTTGCCATTTTGCAGCGAAACGAAAGTGCTGGCATTGAGTTGCCCGACAACATACGAAAGATTGGGGATGTTGTTATCGTAACGCATCCAGGATAAGCCAAAGTTTAACCCTAACTCCATCTCCCCCCAGGAAAAACGAAACGAAGTCATGGCTTTATAATAAGAGTCGATAAGACTTTCATTCATATTGTCCAGACGCAGGAAAATACCATATCCAGGACTGTAATAAATATTGTCATACCCCTTAAGCAGCGGTGTTAAGTATGCAACCACGGCTTTAACAAATTCAAAGCGGAAAGCAATACCATGAGCTTGTGTTAAAGAGTTTAATTCCGGGCACTGCACGGTACATAACCCTGCGTTCGGATACTGTATGAGATCTTTTTTAAGCGCTTGTAAATTGGGCAGGCCGGTATGAGGTTCAGATAACGAGATGCGCTTAAGATGTTTGATGTAGTTAAGAATGCGTGTTGCCAGTACACCAACAAGGACAATAGTCAGAGAAAATATGGCAATCATTGATGATGCAAGCGCCAGATGGCCGATATAGTGCTCTACCGTAAATTCATTTTTTATCGATATATAATTATCAGTGTAATAGCCTAACAAAATGAGCATGAAAACCCATAATGGGTTTATGAGTGCATGGCCCAATCGGATTGAGCCCCAAAGCATTACGGGTAATAGTAATACTATGGAATAATCAGTAAATATTAAAATGTCATTTCTTGTTGTAATCATGCAGTACATAATAGCAATTAAAAGCATTGCCCATACTAGCTGACTTATTGCATGTGGCCCATTAACAATCAAATCTTTTAACTGGCGCAAATAGCTTAAAAACCATGAGGGTTTGTAGCAGGTGCGGAAAAGTAAATAGCAAAATGGGACACCTGTAATACAGGACGTCAACATCCATTGAATATTGATCAGCGTGATAACGCTAAATATGTTTTCATCAGAAGCTGAGATAAAACGAAATTTGAGCAGTAACCACTGGTAGAGCACGGTAAATGTAAAACTATTAAGGCAAATGAGCCAACATATGCGTTGCGCAGAGAGGCGACTGCGCCCAAAACTGACCATGCCTCGTTTGCCCGTTGCACAAAAATAGAGCGTGACACAGATTAAAGCACTGCTCAACTGTGCAGCGATACTCAGGTAATCAAACAATGGATAGTGGTAAAAACTGTAAAGGGCAAACAGGGCTAACGTCGGGAGTGCCCTGCGATGGTATAAAATCAGCAATGCTGTAACGATGGGTAAGGTCAGGTCATAAAACCGTAGCGGTATCCCAACTATTTCAACACGATGACCCAGTTTCGCAGCAAGCGAATATAAAAAGAAAAATGTGACACATATTTTAATGTGCTGTTGAATACTTGCTGATAAAACCATATTTTTTAGCGTAAAACCCTAAATTTGATTAATAAACGCGCGCTGCCCAATATAAGATATTTTAGAATATCATGTTTTTAATAAACCAACGCTCAACAGTTTTGTGGGTATTAATTTCATATGGAATCTTGTGCGAGTCAATTGGAATATAGACCTGCGCGAAGATTACTTGTTGTTTCTTTGCTATGAATGTTGTTTTTATTGGTTAAATGTTTTTAATGCTTGTGAATATGTGATTGTCATTATAATAATATAATTCGATGATGACATTCTCCTGTTATATTCACAAAGCTATAACTGTTGCGCATGAAAGTTACACCCTGCTAAAAATGTTAATTACTTGTTGATGCCCGCTATTAATTTTATGTATAAATTACTCTAAACAATACAGCGTGAAGAAAGGGTAACAGTATGGAAATAATCACACCGAGATTGATCCTCCGGCCACTTCGTTCGGAAGATGCCGAGCAAATTCAAAACGTATTTCCGCGCTGGGAGATTGTGCGTTACCTGGTTTCTACTGTTCCATGGCCTTATCCACCTGGCGCGGCAAAACATTATGTCGATAATGTTGCGCTGCCTGCGGTAAAAGAAGGAAAGGGCTGGTTCTGGTCCATTCGGCGTAAAGAAAATCCGCAGGAATTAATTGGGCTAATTTGTCTGATGGATACTCCAGATAACAACCGTGGTTTCTGGTTAGTCCCGGAATGGCAAGGACAGGGCCTGATGAGTGAGGCCTGCGGTGGAGTGAATGATTTCTGGTTTGAAACACTCGAGAAAGACGTGTTACGCGCGCCAAAGGCCGTCGCCAATGACCGTTCCAAAAACCTTTCCATCCGTCACGGTATGCGGCTTATCTGCACCGAAAAATCGCAATATGTGAGTGGTGAAATGGATTCGGAGCTTTGGGAAATAACCCGCGATGAATGGCGGCAATTCAAAAAGTTAACGTCGCTGGCTTAACCTCTGGCAGCACAGGCGGTTTACAGTCACTGTCGCGCGCATTATTCTTGTGAACGCAAAAGTATGATTTATCAATGACTCGGGGTGCCCTTCTTTGTGAAGGCTGAGAAATACCCGTACCACCTGATCTGGATAATGCCAGCGTAGGGAAGTCAGATGCCTGCCCGGTCATCTCTTCTTCACGCCAGGCAGGAGCTTACAAGATGCAACCTGACCTGCTACCCGGCCACTGCGCCGCCTCGGTTTTACATAACTTACGCAGCACTCCCCCTTTAGTCCATTGCATGACCAATGATGTGGTGCAGAGTTTTACCGCCAACGTGCTGCTCGCCATTGGCGCGGCTCCCGCTATGGTCATTGAGCCCGAAGAGGCCGCGCAATTTGCCCCCATTGCCAGTGCATTGCTGATTAATATCGGGACACTCACCGCCGACAGCAGCCGCGCAATGCTGGCCGCCATTCACGCCGCGAATCAATCATCCACGCCATGGGTACTCGATCCGGTTGCCGTCGGCGCTCTGGCGTTTCGTACCCGATTTGCACGCGAAGTTCTCGCGCTAAAACCTGCCGCAATCCGCGGTAATGCTTCAGAAATCTTAGCATTAGCGGGGGAGCATTCCGCAGGCCGTGGCGTAGATAGCGCTGACGATGCACTTTCTGCATTACCCGCCGCCCTTAAACTGGCACAGCTTACTGGCGCGGTGGTGGCAGTCACCGGCGAGGAAGATTACGTCACCGATGGCGAAAACGCCTGGAGCGTTGCGGGCGGCGGCGTGTTGATGACGCGCGTGGTCGGCACCGGTTGCGCGCTTTCCGCCGTGGTTGCCGCTTGCTGTTCGCTGCCAGGGTCAAGGCTGGATAACGTCGCTGCCGCCTGCCAGTTTATGAAATTCGCCGGTGAACAGGCGATTGCCGTGAGTCGCGGTCCTGGCAGTTTTGTCCCGGCGTTTCTTGACGCACTTTACGGGCTCAATGCGGAGGCTCTGGCATGAAAGGGCAAAAACGTATTAACGCATTGACTATTGCTGGCACTGACCCGAGCGGGGGCGCGGGCATTCAGGCTGACCTGAAAACATTCTCGGCACTGGGTGCGTATGGCACCAGCGTGATCACCGCGCTGGTGGCGCAAAACACGCGCGGCGTGCAGTCTGTTTATCGCATTGAACCGGCGTTTGTCGCCGCCCAGCTTGATTCAGTGCTCAGTGATGTGCGTATCGATACCATTAAAATTGGCATGCTGGCTGAAACTGATATCGTCGAAGCGGTGGCTGAACGGTTGGCTTTTTACCATGCGCAAAACGTGATACTCGATACGGTCATGCTGGCGAAAAGTGGTGATCCCTTGCTTGCGCCCTCTGCGGTCGATAGCCTGTGTCGTCGGCTGTTGCCGCAAGTGGCGCTGATCACACCGAATCTGCCTGAAGCCGCCGCGCTGCTGGATGCGCCTCATGCCCAAAATGAGCGAGAAATGAAGGAGCAGGGTGATGCGCTGCTGGGGATGGGTTGCAAAGCGGTGTTGATGAAAGGCGGCCATCTTGATAACGCCGAAAGCCCGGACTGGTTATTTACCCGTGACGGTGGGCAGCGTTTTACCGCTCCGCGCGTCCAGACTCGCCACACTCACGGTACGGGATGTACGCTTTCTGCGGCCCTTGCCGCACTTTATCCGCGCTATCTGGACTGGCCGAAGACGATTTCGGCGGCTAAAGCGTGGCTATCTCAGGCGTTAGAGCAGGCAGATTCGCTGGAAGTGGGCAACGGAACTGGACCGGTGCATCATTTTCACCAATGGTGGTAATCGAGGTAATACCTGTATAAGACCATTGAGTTATACTGGTTTCACCTTATCTTCCGGACATTTGCGCGACATGGAACAGGTTCACCTTCAGCTCATTGAACAACTCGTCCAGCGGTTTTCGCAGGCCGACAACACGCCGCTGTATTTGAAATTCGCCGAAACGGTGAAATCGGCCGTACGCAGCGGTGTTTTGCCGCAAGGGAATATTCTGCCGGGGGAGCGAGATCTCAGTCAGTTGACCGGCGTTTCGCGCATAACGGTGCGCAAAGCGATGCAGACGCTGGAAGATGAAGGGGTGGTGACGCGTTCCCGAGGCTACGGCACGCAGATTAACAACACGTTTGAGTATTCGCTGAAAGAGGCGCGTGGCTTTTCGCAGCAAGTTGTGTTGCGCGGTAAAAAGCCTGACACGCTGTGGGTCAACAAACGCGTGGTGAAATGCCCGGCAGATGTGGCCGAACAACTGGCGATTCTCGCCGATAGCGATGTTTTCCTGCTGAAACGTATTCGTTATGTCGATGAAGATGCGGTTTCGGTGGAAGAGTCTTACGTGCCAACGGAATTAATTGCGAACGCTGATGACATCGGCGTTTCGCTGTATGACTATTTTCGCAGCCAGAATATTATCCCGCAGCGAACGCGCAGTCGCGTCAGCGCCAGAATGCCCGACAGCGAGTTCCAGTCGCATATTAAGCTGGAAACAGCGGTGCCGGTTCTGGTGATCAAACAGGTGGCGTTTGACCCGCAAAACCGGCCTATCGAATACAGCATTAGTTATTGTCGCAGCGACTTATATGTGTTTGTCTGTGAAGAATAATACCCGTCATACTTCAAACGGCATCTTTGTTGGCTGCGTTCGCTTGCCCGAATCGCTTAGTTGACTAAGCTCATCGGGACTCGCTCTCTTGCCGCCGCGATGCCGCTCGAATTATTTTGGGTATTGGCAGAGTTGCTCAATAAAGGGGGCGCAATCGCCACCGCGGTGGCTAACGACATAAGAAGCCACGGCATTACCCAGACTTACCGCATCGCCGAGGTTCCAGCCCGCCGCCAGCCCAGCCATAGTACCACCCGCATGGCTGTCGCCTGCGCCAATCGTATCTACAACCACAGCCGGGAACGGCGCTGCCAGACCAATACTTTCCGCTGAAGCAAACCTGGCACCTTCTTTATCGAGCCGCACAATTAACGGCGAATTGTAGCACTCAAGCCATTTCTCGCAAATTCCTGCAATATCATCGCCCGCCACATTCAACCACTGCGCGGCAATTGCGGCTTCCTGGCGGTTAAGTGAAACCATCGGTTTGCAGGCCATAATCCGTGCCAGCAGTGGCTCAGGAATATCCGCAATACGCGGGCCAAAATCGATAAATGCGCTCACGTCATGCAGCGATTCCAGCCAGTTCACCAGTAATTCGGCACACGGCCCGGCAAGTTGATATCCAGACAGCGAAAGCAGGGTACCGGGCGCAAGCTGCAATTTATCCAGCCACTGCTGATTCCACTGGTGTTCGACGCCACGAAACGACATAAACGTTCTTTCGCCATCCGGCTCCACCAGCGCCAGACACCAGCCGTTATCGCCGCTGGTGGTATGGATTTCGCTGATGATCCCTTGCTTTTCCAGGCTTGAGCGAATGATATCCGCCCAGGTTCCCTGGCCAATCGGTAGCGCATTTTTAGACGCAATGCCCAGGCGTGACAGCGTGAGCGCGATGTTCAGCGCGCAACCGCCAATGTTCACGCTTTGCTGTTGCAGTTCGATATCACATCCGCGCCACGGCAGGGCGTAAGCGTCAGCTATGACGTCAATAACCGCCGAGCCGAGCACGCATACCGGGCGTTTCGCCGTAAGTGTTGACAGGCGGGAATGCAATTCACGGGCATTCATTTTGCGCCTCCCTTTGCTGGCGATAGCCCATAAACAGGCGGCTGTAGCGCATAAAATCAAGCTGGTTAACGTCATCAAGCTCGCGTTTAAGTTCGCTATCAATGCTTTCTACGCCGTGTAGCGCGCCACAAATCGCCGTCGCCATCGCCCCAATAGTGTCGGTATCCCCGCCCAGGTTGGCGCATAAAATCGCGCAACGATTAGGGTTGGTTTGTGCCAGTTCCACCATCGCAATCGCTGCGGCGACAGATTCAATGGTGCTGGTGCCCGTGCCGACCAGGTGGTAAACCTGCTCCATACCAGACTCGGTGCCGCGCGCGGTTCTGGCAACATTTAACGCCAGCTCAATACGCGCCCCGAGGGACGCATTAAACGTAGTGACTCGCTTTTCCTGCGCGTGGCGAGCGATGGACGGCAGTTCATCGCAAATGGTTTCCCAGTTCCGGCCTTCAATCGCTTTTGAAATCGCCCAGGCAATCACCACCGCGCCGGAAATCGCCAGATCGGATTTGTGCGTTGGGCTTGAGGCCAGTGCGACTTCATCAATAAACGCGTCGAGATTATGTGTCGGCAACAGGCAACCCAACGGCGAGGCGCGCATGGCCGCCCCGTTAGTGACGCCATTGTTTTCCAGCTCGCTGACTGGCGTGCCTTGCTTAATCGCATTCAGCGCAATTTTGGAGGTTGGCCCAAGCACATTCTTGTTGAAAGCATCGAAGCCTTCCGCCCAGCGCAGAATATTGCGCCCGATGGTGTCAGGGTTGACTGCACCGTGATGCTCGATAATCGCGTCGGCCAGCGCCAACGCCATCGAGGTGTCGTCGGTGAATTCGGCGCGGTTGAAATAACAGGCGGCGTTGTTTTCCGCCGGCCCCGGCAGAAAGCGGTCAATCCAGCCAAAATGCGCTTTTACCCGCGAACGCGGCCACAACTCCGATGGCATCCCCATCGCATCGCCTAATGCCTGGCCGTAAAAGGCCCCCAGAATACGATTTTCCATCATTATGCTTCCTTTAAATCTTTGTCAGATTGGCTGCCAGCAACGGCAATAGTCGTGATTTCTTTGTCGGACTCGCGGAAAAACACCATGAACAACACGGTAATGACCGCAATCATCACAGCACCAAAGCCCCACATTCCCGCCCAGTTGAAGGTCTGACCGTTGACAGGTGTTGGGTAGGCGAACATTTTTTCCATCAGTTGTGCGCCGATACGATAACCAAGCAGGCTACCAAAGCCCTGGCAGCACAGAGTGATAAGTCCTTGCGCCGCAGTACGCATATGCACCGGCGCTTTTTTATCGACGTAGATATAGGCAGTGACGTAGTAGAAATCGTAACTCACGCCGTGCAGCAAAATACCGAGGAACAGCAGACCGTAAGTAAAGATATGGTCGGCGCCGCCGTACACGAAGAATCCGTAGCGAATGGTGGCGGTGATAAGACCAAGCAGTAATACCTTTTTAATGCCAAAGCGCTTAATGAAGAACGGCAGCGCCAGCATAAAGAAGATTTCGGAGAACTGGCCGAGCGTCATCCATCCAGTGGCGTTATGCATACCCACTTCGGTCAGGTAGCCGTTGGCGAAGATGTAATAAAAAGCCAGCGGCATGGCAAACAAGAAAGAGCAGAAGAAAAACACCAGGAAGTTTTTGTCTTTCAGCAGCACGATAGCATCCAGCCCGAGCATCACTTTCAGGCTCATTTTGCCGGTACTTTTCGGCGGGGTATTCGGCAGCGCCAGCGCGAATACCCCGAGCAACGCAGAGCTGCCTGCGGTGATAAGCAACGGGATGTTGGTCGGCGAAATATCGCTAAAGCCCAGCATCTGCGGCAGGAAACCGCAAACTAACCCTGATGCAATCCAGCCGATAGTGCCCATCACCCGAATGCGCGGGAAGTCCCGCTCCACATCATCGACATTGGAAAATGCAATGCTGTTTGTCAGCGCGATAGTTGGCATGTAGGTCAGGGAATAGGCCAGCAGCAGCGGGAAGAAATAGACAAACTCGGTTTGCTGCGCCGCCAGATACATCAGTACTGCACCAACAAACATCAGCAGGGCGAGCACCTTTTGCGCGGCAAAGAAACGGTCAGTCAGCGAGCCGACCAGAATCGGCGAAAGAATTGCCGCGATGGCGGTACAGGCGTAAGACCAACCAATTTCAGTCGGGCTAAAGCCACTTTTACTCAGGAACAGCCAAAGAGGGACGAACCAGGCTCCCCAGATAAACCATTCAATAAACATCATGAATGAAAGGCTAATTGTTGTACGTTTCATATTTAGAACCTTCATGATTGTGTTGGGTACACCACAACAATACCAATCAATAATACCTTTTAAATACCTTTGTGTTGTTTCTTTGACCGCTGTTGCAAAAATACACCGCCTGGCGACAAACCGTTACAAGCCAAAACCTACCTAAAGTGCTGCCCTGGGTGGCGAAGGTTGCCAGTCACGACCAGGATTATGGCTGCCTGTTTTATTCGAAGGCAGGCCAGGAATAACCATCGTCAGCGGGCAGGGTGCTCGCTGAAATAACGGGAGTGCATTATGACTGATATTGCGCAGTTGCTAGGCAAAGACGCCGACAGCTTGTTACAGCATCGTTGTATGACTATTCCGGCAGATCAGTTGCATCTGCCAGGCTCGGATTATGTAGACCGCGTGATGGTGGATAACAACCGCCCGCCAGCGGTGCTACGGAATATGCAAACGCTGTATAACACCGGGCGGCTGGCAGGCACCGGCTATCTTTCCATTTTACCTGTCGATCAAGGGGTGGAACATTCTGCTGGCGCATCGTTTGCCGCAAACCCACTCTATTTTGACCCGAAGAATATTGTTGAGCTGGCGATTGAAGCGGGCTGTAACTGTGTCGCTTCAACCTATGGCGTGTTGGCCTCGGTATCGCGCCGTTACGCGCACCGCATTCCTTTCCTCGTCAAACTCAACTATAACGAAACGCTGAGCTATCCGAACACCTTTGACCAGACGCTATACGCAAGCGTTGAGCAGGCGTTCAATATGGGCGCGGTGGCGGTCGGCGCGACCATTTATTTCGGTTCGCCAGAATCTCGCCGCCAGATTGAAGAGATCTCGGTTGCGTTTGAGCGTGCGCATGAACTCGGCCTGGTGACGGTGCTCTGGGCGTATCTGCGTAATCCCGACTTCAAAAAAGATGGCGTGGATTACCACGTTAGTGCTGATCTTACCGGGCAGGCGAACTATCTGGCAGCGACCATTGGCGCGGATATCGTGAAGCAGAAAATGGCCGAAAATAACGGCGGCTACAAGGCGGTGAACTTTGGTTACACCGATGACCGTGTGTACACCAAACTGACCAGCGATAACCCAATCGATCTGGTGCGTTACCAACTGGCGAACTGCTATATGGGCCGCGCCGGGCTGATAAACTCCGGCGGGGCTGCGGGTGGTGAGACTGACCTGACGGACGCGGTCCGCACTGCGGTCATTAACAAACGCGCGGGCGGCATGGGGCTGATTCTGGGGCGCAAAGCCTTTAAGAAATCCATGTCTGAGGGCGTGAAGTTAATTAATGCGGTTCAGGATGTTTATCTGGATGGGAAGGTGGGGATAGCGTGATTGCTCGCTTGCCCGGCTCGGTGATGCTCTGTTCACCGGAACGTATAAGGTTATGGAAGTGTGGTGAATTTCCGTTCACCTTTGCGAACTGTGTTCCTACATATACCTGTTCACGGTGAACGTGCCATGGGGATTACGACATCCCCCTGGCGACCCCGTCGCCCGGCAAGTCAATCGCCGCTTACGCGGTAAACACCGTTTTTCACCCAACATTCGCGGTCGTTCGCGATTCGCTCCCGGCGATCGCTCTCTCACGTGGTTCCCGACCACGTGACCACGACTGAAGGGTAAAAACCGGCGCGATTGAAGCCGGGAATAAGGGCAACGTCAAAAGCTAAAGTCAAAAGACTGGCTGGTTTGGGTTTTGACCTTAGTCCCGGTAAAAATTGCCCCAGCGTTACCCATAAGTCAGGGTTGAGCTGCCGTCCGCCGTGAAAGTGAGCGGGCGCCGGGGTTGCCAGGGGGCTGGCGTGAGCCACCTGGCACGTTCACAGTTCACCGATAAATGAGGGATCGAATAACGTTCGGGTGAACGGAAAATCACCGCTCCGCCATAGGCATCCCCCCGTTATCTCCGTCACAATTCCATAACATTTTGTGAAAAACATCACTTTCCCCTGTGCAGATGTCCAAAAAATCACCTCTATTTAGGCACCTTTGAACGAGGCGAAGGTGCTTTTTTACGCATACAGTAGATGGTGAAACGCTGTTTTAAAATCACAAAAGGACACTAACAGCCGTGAAAATTGAATCTGTAAACGTCACCGTTTTTACTTACCCAACCCGCCGTGTTTCTGACAGCGCAGGTCACTCGCACCCAGGCCCTGAGAGCCTGGCAAAAATGGCGATGCTCACGATCACTACCGACGAAGGGGATTGCGGGTATTCTTTCGCGCCGCCAGAAGTGGTGCGCCCTTATGTGGTCAATGCGTTTTTCCGCAAAGTGTTGGTCGGGCAAGATCCGTTTAACCGCGAGCGCATCTGGCAAGATCTGGTGCACTGGCAGCGTGGCAGCGCCCATCAACTCACCGAACGTGCGCTGTCGTTTGTCGAACAGGCGCTGTGGGATTTGATTGGCCGCAAACTGAAAGTCCCGGTCTACAAATTGCTCGGCGGATTCCGTGACAAAGTCCCGGCCTACGGCAGCACCATGTGCGGTGACGAACTGGAAGGCGGGTTATCCACGCCAGACGAATTTGGCCAGTTCGCTGAAAAACTGGTCGCCCGTGGCTACAAAGCCATAAAACTCCACACCTGGATGCCGCCTGTTGCATTCGCGCCAGACCCAAAAATGGACGTCAAAGCCTGCGCCGCCGTGCGCGAAGCCGTTGGCCCGGATATCGATTTAATGCTCGACGGCTACCACTGGTATAGCCGCAGCCAGGCGCTGTACATCGGCAAGGCACTGGAAAAACTCAACTTCGCGTGGTTTGAAGAGCCGATGGAAGAAGAGAGCATGGCGTCTTACGTCTGGCTTTCAGAGAACCTGTCGATTGATGTTGTCGGGCCAGAAAGTCTTGGTGGCAAGCACCACAGCCGCGCCGATTGGGTGAAGGCAGGTGCCTGCGACATTCTGCGCGCCGGGGCCAATGGCGTCGGCGGGATTGCGCCAACCATGAAAGTGGCGGCACTTGCGGAATCCTTCGGCATGGATTGCGAAGTTCACGGCAACGGTGCGGCAAGCCTCGCCGTGGTGGGTGCGATTCGTAACTGCCGCTGGTACGAGCGTGGTTTACTGCATCCGTTCCTCGAATACGATGAGCCAGCCGCCTACCTCAACAGCATCGTAGACCCGATGGATGCTGACGGTTTTGTGCATTTGCCACAGCGTCCGGGCCTGGGTGAAGACATCAATTTTGAATATATCGAGATGAACGCCGTTAGCCGCGATTAACCCGCGCAAAAAATAATAATCCCGGCGCGAAAGACGCCGGGGAATACTGACCCTACAAAAACGGTATCTATCATGAATCGAAGCTCCCGGCTGGGGGCGTGGCTTCTCACGCTCCTGTTCATGCTCGGCAGCGGTTCAGCGGTGGCAAAAACGCCGCCTGACCAGCTGATTATCGGCATGAATATGAATAACCTGCTCACGCTTGACCCGGCCGCGATGACCGGCAATGAAGTGGTGGGGCTGGTGGTAAACCTTTATGACTCGCTGGTGGAATTAGATCCGGCAAAACTCACGAACGTGCGCCCGGCACTGGCGAAATCCTGGGAGATTTCACCAGACGGTAATCGCCTGACCTTCCACCTGCGCGACGGGGTGAAATTCCACTCTGGCAACGTACTCTCCGCAGACGACGTGGTGTGGTCGATGCGCCGCGTGCTGCACCTAAACCTGGCGCAGGCATCGGTGTGGAAATCCTACGGCTTTAGCAAAAAGAACGTCGATGAGCATGTGAAAGCTCTTGATGCTTCAACGGTGGAAATCACGCTGCCGAAAGCCAACGACCCGCAACTGGTGATTTACTCGCTGGCCGCCCTCGGTAGCGTGGTGGTGCTGGACAGCAAAACGGTCGAGCAGCATGTGCAAAACGACGACTGGGGCAATCGCTGGCTGACGACCAACGAAGCCGGTTCCGGCCCGTTCAGCCTCGAAGTGTGGCAGGCGAAAGACGTGCTGCGCATGAAGCGCAACCCGGATTACTGGCGCGGTGAACCGAAACTGGCACGCGTGGTGTTCCGCCACTTCCAGGAATCGCAAACCCTGCGCCTGATGATTGCCAAAGGCGATTTAGATATTGCCAGCAATATGGCGGTTTCGGACGTTAACGCCCTGCGTAAAGATCCGGAATTGACGGTCGATGCGGTGAAAAAGGGCACCATTTATTACGTCGCCATGAGCATGAAAGAGCCGCATTTTGCCAACCCGAAAGTGCGCGAAGCGGTGCGCTATCTGATCGATTATCAGGGCATTAACAAAGCGCTGATGCCGGGCTATGGCGTGCTGCACCAGCGCCCAATCCAGTCTGGAATGCCTGCCACCTTGCCCAATCCTGGTTACGCGCTGGATATTCCCCGTGCGAAAAAACTGCTGGCCGAAGCGGGTTATCCGGATGGATTCGATACCACCTTGCGCGTGCTGGCGGATCAGCCGTTCCTGAACATCGCCATTGCGGTGCAGTCCACGCTGATGCAGGCGGGGATCAACGCCAAAATTGTCACCGGAACCGGCAACCAGATTTACGGCGCGATGCGCGAGCGTAAGTTCGACATGCTGGTCGGGCGCGGCGGCAGCGGTGTGGAACCACATCCCCACTCCAGCCTGCGATCGCTGGTCTATAACCCGGACAACAGCGACGCGGCGCGTTTGACCAACTTCCAGGGCTGGCGCACCAGCTTCTACGACAAACAAATTAATCAGCAAATCGACCAGGCGCTGGTCGAGCGCGACCCGGCAAAGCAGCTCGAGGAATATCAGGCCATTCAGACGCGTTATGACGAGCTGATCCCGGCGTTGCTGCCGCTTTCGCAAATGGTGGACTCGGTAGTGGTGCGCAACGAAGTGCAGAACTACCAGCCGCACCCGTCGGCCACCACTTTCCTGCGCGATGTTTATAAAACGCAAACCGCTGAGAATGGGGAGAACAAAGGATGAGCATGATTTTGCTGGCACCGGGCGGCCGCGCCCGGCGTTTTTCAAAGCGCTTAACTCAGGTGTTGATCACCTTGTTTGGGCTGCTGTTGCTGACCTTTTTCATTGGCCGCGTGATGCCTATCGACCCGGTGCTGGCGATAGTCGGCCCGGATGCCGACCAAAGCACCTATCAGCAGGTTTATCACCAACTCGGCTTTGATCAATCTTTGGCAACGCAGTTCTGGATTTACCTCGGCGGCCTGCTGCATGGCGATTTAGGCAACGCGCTGCTGACCGGGAAACCGGTGGTGGATGACATTCTGCGCGTCTTCCCGGCGACGCTGGAACTGGCGACAGTGGCGATTATCGTCGGTGCGGGCCTTGGTATTCCACTAGGCGTTTGGGCGGCGGCGCGTCGCAACAGCGTGGTGGATTACGCAGTGCGAATTATCAGCCTCGCCGGTTATTCGACGCCGATCTTCTGGGTCGGGATGATGGGATTGCTGCTGTTTTACGCCTGGCTGGGTTGGGTGGGTGGCGCAGGGCGCATTGATTTAGGGCTGGATGGCGTGGTGCCGCGCCGCAGCGGTTTGCTGCTGGTGGATGCTCTTCTTGCCGGAAACAGCGCGGTGTTTTTCAACGCGCTAAATCACCTGATTCTGCCAGCCTCGCTGCTCGGCTTCCATTCGATGGCCTACATCAGCCGTATGACGCGCAGCTTTATGCTGGCGCAGCTGTCGCAGGAATTCATTATTACCGCGCGGGTAAAAGGGCTGACAGAGCGCCAGGTTATCTGGAACCACGCGTTCCGAAACATTCTGGTGCAACTGCTGACGGTAGTCGCGCTGGCGTACGGTTCGCTGCTCGAAGGCGCTGTGTTAATTGAAACCGTATTCTCGTGGCCGGGCTTTGGTTCTTATTTAACGGGCAGTTTGCTGCTCGGCGATATGAATGCGGTGATGGGCTGTGTGCTGGTGGTCGGGGTGATCTTCGTGTTGCTCAATCTGCTGTCCGACATGCTTTACCAACTCTTTGATCCGAGGACAAAATCATGACGGTTTCCTTTGGAACGCCTCAACTGACGGCTGCGGACGAGCGCTCGCTGCGCGTTAAACGTGCAGGTCTTCGCGCGGTTGGGTTTATCGGCAAAATGGCGCGTAACCCCCTGACCGCCATTGGCGGGGGGATTGTCTTCTTGCTGCTGATGGTGGCGATTTTCGCGCCATGGATAGCGCCGTATAACCCGCTGGTGCAGGATCTCAACCGCGCGCTGACGGCACCCAACGCGACGCACTGGTTTGGCACCGACGAATTTGGTCGCGATATCTTCAGCCGCCTGGTTTATGGCTCGCGCATTACGCTCTACATCGTGCTGCTGGTGTCAGTCACCGTTGGCCCGCTGGGTTTACTGCTCGGTGTGACCGCCGGATATTTTGGCGGCAAAGTCGATATGGTTCTGATGCGCATTACCGATATCTTCATCTCGTTCCCAAGCCTGGTGCTGGCGCTGGCGTTTGTGGCGGCACTCGGCCCCGGCCTTGAGCATGTGGTGATCGCGATTACGCTGACCGCGTGGCCGCCGATTGCCCGCCTGGCGCGTGCGGAAACGCTCTCGTTACGGCAGGCTGATTTTATCTCTGCGGTCCGCCTGCAAGGGGCTTCGCCGGTGCGTGTGCTATGGCGCCACATTGTGCCGCTGTGCATGCCGTCGGTCATTATCCGCATCACCATGAATATGGCGGGCATCATTCTGACTGCCGCAGGTTTGGGCTTCCTGGGCCTTGGCGCACAGCCGCCAGAGCCAGAGTGGGGCGCGATGATTTCCAGCGGGCGCACTTACATGATGGAGTGCTGGTGGGTAGTAACGATTCCGGGGCTGGCGATTTTAATCAACAGTCTGGCATTCAACTTCTTGGGAGATGGCTTACGTGACATCCTCGATCCTCGCAGCGAATAACTCGCCGCAACTGCTTGATGTACGCGACCTGAACGTGACGTTTGTGAACGGTCGCCAGCAAACCCACGCGGTGCGTGGCGTTTCATTCCAGCTTGGGCGTGAAAAGCTGGCGATTGTCGGCGAGTCAGGCTCCGGGAAATCCACCGTGGGGCGTGCGCTGTTGCAGCTTCATCCTAAAAAAGCGCAGATCACCGCCGATCGTATGCAGTTTGGCGACGTTGACCTGCTCAATGCCACGGATGCGCAAATGCGAAATGTGCGCGGCAAACGTATTTCTATGATTATGCAGGACCCGAAATACTCGCTAAACCCTGTGATGTGCGTCGGGGATCAAATTGCGGAAGCGTGGCTGACGCACCATCGCGTCGGGCATAAAGAAGCGAAGCAAAAGGTGCTGGAAATGCTGGAAGTGGTGCGTATTCGCCAGCCGGAACGCGTCTATAACCTCTATCCGCACGAAGTTTCTGGCGGCCAGGGCCAGCGCATCATGATTGCTATGATGTTGATTACCGACCCGGAAATGGTGATTGCCGACGAACCGACTTCCGCGCTCGATGTTTCAGTGCGTTTGCAGGTGCTGGCGCTGCTGGATGATTTAGTGCAATCGCGTGGGCTGGGGCTGATTTTCATCAGCCACGACATCAACCTGGTGCGCAGTTTCTGCGACCGCGTGCTGGTGATGTATGCCGGGCGGGTAGTGGAATCTATCGCCGCAAAAGATTTGGACAACGCGCAGCATCCGTACACGCAGGGGCTTATCAGCGCTTTGCCGGATATGGACAAACGTCGTGCGCATCTGCCGGTTCTGCAACGTCAGGCCAGTTGGCTAACCCAATAAGGAGCAACGAATGTCATCCATGATTGAAGTCAGCCAGCTCAATTTAACCTTTGGCGAAGGGGCGAAAACCAACCAGGTGCTGTTTGATGTGAATTTTAACGTTGGGCGCGGTGAGATTTTTGGCCTGGTGGGGGAGTCGGGCTCCGGGAAAACGACGGTGCTGAAATGCCTGGCGGGATTGTTTACCCACTGGCAGGGAAAACTGGTAATTGATGGGACGGAACTCGAGCACAAAATCAGCCGCGAACGGTGCCGCATGGTGCAAATGGTATTTCAGGATCCCTACGGTTCGCTCCATCCGCGCCATACCATCGGCGACATTCTGGAAGAACCGCTGCAAATTCATGGCTTCACCGACCGCGACCGCCGCATCAACATGATGCTCGATAAAGTCGGCCTGAACCGTGCGTTTCGCAGCCGTTATCCGCATCAACTTTCCGGCGGGCAGCGCCAGCGTGTGGCGATTGCGCGTGCGCTGATACTTGAACCGGAAGTGCTGCTGCTTGATGAACCTACTTCAGCATTGGATGTTTCGGTGCAGGCAGAAATTCTCAATTTACTTTCGGATTTACAGCAGGAATCGAAACTCACCTATTTAATGGTCACGCACGATTTAGGCGTGATTGCACATTTATGCCATCGCGTCGGTGTAATGCAACACGGGAAGATTCTTGAGTCACTCAGTACCGATAATTTAATTAGCGGTGCGGCGCAAAATCCTTATACCCAAATGCTGGTGAATGCCAGTCGGCAATATAGCCGGGAGATGGCAAGTCAGGTAGCGAAGTTCTAAGCCCCCTGACATAACAACCTGCCCGCGCGGGCTAACCTAACAGCGGGCAGTTTGGCGGCAGGCGGCAACTGAGCGCATTGGGATGGATATCAATGCGGAATTTCTGGCTGGTCAGCGGCTCGCCATCAAGGTTAAAAGTAATGTCGTGCGGGGCGGTTATCTCGAACCAGGATGAACGCCCATCAATAATATTGGGGTTGTCGTCTGGTTGCGTCAGCGTTTTAAAAATTGCCGGCAGCAACTCTTCGCCAGTAAAAATACGCAACTCTAATAAACCATCATTAATCAATGCCTGCGGGCAAAGCTCCTGCCCACCGCCCGCCTGGCGGCCATTGCCGATACCAATCACCAGCGCGTCGCCTTGCCATTCAAAATTTTCACCCCGGATTTCGCAGCGATCCGGCTTGAGTGTGTCGAGGCGAATCAGTCCGTGAACAAAATAGGCAATTCCACCCAATGCAGCTTTCAGTTTTTCCGGTGTTTCGGTCGTAATACGCGTCCCGAAACCGCCCGTCGCCATATTGATAAAGAACGCGGATTCGTTGACCTGCACCAAATCGATATCCACTCCTTTACCGACAATCGCTAATTGCAAAGCTTTGTCGAGATCCTGAGGAATGCCGACGCTGGTCGCAAAATCGTTGGCGGTGCCTAGCGGGAGAATCCCTAACACCGGGCGGCGTTCAGGAGCAAGTTGTGCCAGCGCGGTCGCCACTTCGTTTATCGTGCCGTCTCCGCCGCCCGCAATGACGGTATCGACACCCAAACTGGATGCTTCTTTAACGTAACGAATCGCGTCGCCTTGTTCCCAGGTAACGCGGATGTGTAACGTGTAACCCTCGTCACGCATGACTTTTACGGCGCTACGCAAGATGTCGTTGTTGGCACCTTTGCCGTTCAGAATGACGAGTGATACGGGAAACTGCTCCATGGCGGACCTCAGGAAATGTAATTGAATTCTGAGTGTATCGTATGTGTGGGATTTGCGGGTAAGAACAGGCTGAGTCTGCGGCGTTTAGCAAAAAAGAAGGCCTGCGGAAGGGAGATTCCACAGGCCAATGAGGTGGTTCTTGGTACATATCCGTCATACTTCAAATTGTAGATGCGTTGGCTTTCCTCGTTCACCCCAGTCACTTACTTGAGTAAGCTCCTGGGGATTCACTGCGTCGCCGCCTTTCTACAATTCGAATTATTAGGATATAGCTAGCATTTATGGGTTATGTTTTTCAGCCCGGCGATAATAACCGCAACAAGCGAAGCGGTATGTGATCGGTTTCTAAGAAATGTCCTGGCGTGAAAAAATACCCCAAATTAACTAGTTAGCATGCGGATCGCGTGAGGTCTGACCGGCTAAATTGCGCATCAGCAGCGCATAATCCAGCGAGACATCTTCCGGCACAGGCATCCATACGGTGTGACCGTCGCCCGGTGCAACGTCAATCGGCTGCGCCTTGGTGTTTTCCAGCACTTCAAGCGTGAAAGTCACGTTACCTTGCGGCGTCATCATCTCCAGGCTGTCACCCAACAAGAATTTGTTTTTCACTTTTACCGCTGCCAGGTCGCCACGGCGTTCACCGGTAAATTCGCCAACAAACTGCTGAGTTTCCGAAACGGAGTGACCGTAATCGTAATTCTGATAAGAATCATGATTATGGCGACGCAAGAAACCTTCGGTGTATCCGCGGTGCGCGAGGCCTTCGAGCGTGGTTAAAAGGGTAGGGTCGAACGGTTTGCCTGCGGCGGCATCGTCAATCGCGCGGCGATAGACCTGAGCGGTACGCGCACAGTAATAGTAAGACTTGGTGCGACCTTCGATTTTCAGCGAGTGGACGCCCATTTTGGTCAGGCGCTCAACGTGTTCAATGGCACGCAAATCTTTGGAGTTCATGATGTAGGTGCCGTGTTCGTCTTCGAACGCCGTCATGTATTCGCCAGGACGCTTGGCTTCTTCCAGCATAAACACCTGGTCAGTGGGTGCGCCTGCGCCCAAAGTTGGTTCAATGTTTTGCACCGGAATGGGCTCATGAAGATGCACGATATTACCGACATCATCTTCTTTGCCTTCTTCAACTTTGTATTCCCAACGGCAGGCGTTGGTGCAGGTGCCCTGGTTCGGGTCACGCTTGTTGATGTAGCCAGAAAGCAGGCAGCGGCCAGAATAAGCCATGCACAATGCGCCGTGCACGAAGATTTCCAGTTCCATGTCCGGTACTTGCTCACGGACTTCAGCAATCTCTTCCAGAGACAACTCGCGGGACAAAATCACGCGCGTCAGCCCCATTTGTTTCCAGAACTTCACCGTCGCCCAGTTCACGGCGTTGGCCTGTACAGACAGGTGAACGTCCATTTCCGGGAACGCTTCGCGGACCATCATGATAAGGCCTGGATCGGACATGATCAGCGCATCCGGTCCCATATCAATAACCGGCTTCAGGTCGCGGATAAAGGTTTTTAGCTTGGCGTTATGCGGAGCAATGTTCACCACCACGTAGAATTTTTTACCCAGCTCATGGGCTTCATTGATGCCGAGCTGGAGATTCTCGTGGTTGAATTCGTTATTGCGCACGCGCAGGCTGTAACGCGGCTGGCCCGCGTAAACCGCATCGGCACCATAGGCAAAAGCGTAACGCATATTTTTCAGCGTTCCGGCTGGCGAAAGGAGTTCTGGTTTAAACATGTTTTTCTCGTTCTGATTTCAGGTCAGAACCGCCACATGGGATGTAGCGGTTTTAAGGCACAATTTTAGGGCGGGAATTGTAGCGCTAATTGGTTCCAGAAACTACTCTCACGCAATTCGGCAGGCGTCAGCTTCCCAGCGATAACCCACACCATAAACGGCGCGGATAAACGACTGTTCTTCATCGAGCGCTTCGAGCTTGCGGCGCAGGTTTTTGATATGGCTGTCGATGGTGCGGTCTGTGACGACGCGGTAATCATCATAAAGTTGGTTCAATAACTGCTCTCGCGAGAACACTTTGCCCGGTTCGTGGGACAGCGTTTTCAGCAGACGGAATTCCGCAGGCGTTAAATCCAGCAGCTTGTCGCGCCAGCTTGCCTGGAAACGGCCTTCGTCGATGATTAACGGGCTGATGTCGTCTGCCGCCACCGGGTCACGCTGGCGTTTGCAGCGGCGCAAAATCGTTTTCACGCGCGCCACCACTTCCCGCGGGCTGTACGGTTTGCAGATGTAATCATCGGCACCAATTTCCAGCCCTAACAGACGGTCGATTTCTTCTATTTTGGCCGTCACCATCACAATCGGAATTTCCGAGAAGCGGCGGATTTCGCGGCACAGCGTCAGGCCGTCGGTGCCTGGCAGCATTAAATCAAGCAGGATTAAATCCGGCGGCGTCTGGCGCACAAACGGCAGCACTTTGTCGCCGTGGGTAATCAATTCCGGGGCGTAACCCGCAGCACGTAAGTAATCAATCAACAGTTGCCCGAGCTTCGGCTCGTCTTCAACAATTAAGATGCGCGGTGTGTTTTCGTCAATGGGTAATTCGGTCATACAGGTCTCAACGATTCAGGCTCCAGCGGTAACTCTACTGTAATGCTAACCCCGCCGAAAGGCGAATGCGTGGCGTAAAGCTTGCCGTTATGGGCGGCAACAATGTTCTGGCAGATGGACAAACCGAGACCAGAACCACCGCTGGCGCGGTTGCGCGAACCTTCAGCGCGATAAAAACGCTCAAACAGCATGGTTAATTGCTCGTCGCTCACGCCCGGCGTGCTATCGGCAAAGTGCATGATAAATCGCTGATTAACCACTTCGCCAGAAATCACCAACTGGCCGCCTGTATCGGTGTAACGCAGGCTGTTTTCCAGCAGGTTATTGAATAACTGCATTAAACGGTCGCTGTCACCGAAAATAGTCACGCTATCGGGCAGCGCCAGGCTGATTTTCAAACCGCGCGAATTGAAACGCTCACGGAAAGCCCCGGCGACAATTTCCAGCAGGTTGATGATATCCAAAGACTGTTTCTGGTAGGCCAGCGCGCCTTCGTCGGACATCGACAGCTGATGCAGGTCATCAACCAGTTTGGTGAGCGTCGCCACTTCCATCTGTAATGATGCAACGGATTCCGGCGTGAATTTGCGTACGCCATCCTGAATCGCCTCCAGTTCGCCGCGTAAAATCGCCAGCGG
Organism: Buttiauxella agrestis; assembly: GCF_900446255.1. Lineage (NCBI taxonomy): Bacteria > Pseudomonadati > Pseudomonadota > Gammaproteobacteria > Enterobacterales > Enterobacteriaceae > Buttiauxella > Buttiauxella agrestis. Next base: position 1,618,178 of record NZ_UIGI01000001.1, read on the forward strand.
GGTGCGCAATTCATGGGAAATATCCGCCATATAGGCGCGGCGCATATTGTGGTTTTTCTCCAGCGTGCTGGCGAGTTGGTTAAAGTCCTGTGCCAGTTTGCCGAGTTCATCCTGGCTGGTGGAATCAACGCGGGTGGAGAAATCCCCGGCGGCCAGTTTGTGCGTGCCGTCGACCAGTCGTTTGACCGGAGCCAGCAGCCCACGCGCCAGCAGGAAGGTGGCGGCCGCGGCAAGCAGTGTCGCCAGGCCGACGATTATCCAACTGGTGCGCCGTTGTTGGCGGTCGAAATTAATATCCGTGTTGCGCGTCAGGCGCTCAACCGGCGAGGCGACAACCCAGCCCGCATCACGCCCGTTGACGTTAATCGCCCGGCGCATACCATCGGTCGGCACCGGGCCACGTGGGCCAACCAGCACTTTGTAATCCTGATCGACGACCCAGAATTGGGTGCGCCAGCCGTGCGGCGGCAGGTTGTTGTTTTCCACATCGCCATGCTCAAAAGAGCGCAACAGCTTGAACATAAAGCGATCGTTATTGCGCAGAAACTGCCAGTTGCCGTGCTGCTCGTACTGTTCACCCAGCGCGTCGCTCAACATTTCCAGACGCTGTTCATTGCCACGTTTGATGTAATCAATAAACCCATGTTCGAAACTGAGCCGCACGCCCCAATGCATGATGGCCAGCACCAGAAGGCAGGTCGAGAAAATCGCGAGGAATAGTTTGCCGGTAATACCAGGCCGCCAGAGCTTCATTCGCTCCTCCTTTTGCGTCGCGCAATCACGACATTTTTGGTGGTGTCTTTCGGGACGCGAGCAAAAATCAGCGCGGGAAGGGCGATAACTAGCGCCATACTCAAATATGTATACATAAATACGTGGTGAATAACCGCCGGATCGGCCGCCAGGTGGTGATGGCCGTACATGCCCAAAAGTAGACCGGCAATGGTGACGCCGATACTCATGGAAAGCTGCATGACCATGGAGAGCATGCTGTTGCCGCCGCTTGCGAGGTCGTCTGGCAAGTCTTTGAGCGTCAGCGTGTTCATTGACGAGAAGCGCGTGGAGTTCACCATGCCGAGCATGAACAGCACCACCGGCAGCGCGTAATACCAACCTAAAAGCGCGGTTGCCATGAATAGCAAGATAACCACCGCTAAACCGAGCGTGGTGGCCACCAGCACGTTGCGATAGCCAAAGCGGTTAACCACCTGCACCACAATGCGTTTCATTCCCATACTGCCGAGCACCATCGGCACCATCATCAGGCCCGCGTGGAAGGGCGAAAAACCGAGGCCAATTTGCAAAAATACCGGCGTCATAAACGGGATCATGCCGCTGCCGATACGGCCGCAAAAACTGCCTAACAGGCCGAGCGAGAATGTTTTGGTCTTAAAAAGATTGAGGTTAAACAGGGCATTATCATTGGCTTTAGCGTGCCATAAATAGAGCGCTATTGCTGCCGTACCGCCGCCTACCAACAGCCACACGGTGGAGGGGCTAACACCTAAACCTTTTGCGCCATCAAGGGCAATGGTCAATGCGGCCATGCCAAACGCCAGATAGACAAAGCCCATCATGTCGAATTTGCGTGTCTGCATGGTGTAGTTCGGCATCAGCCACAAGGTGGCGATGGCGCCGATAATGCCAACCGGCAGGTTAATCAGGAAGATCCAGTGCCACGAGGCGTATTCCACCAGCACGCCGCCGAGCGCGGGGCCGAGCAATGGGCCGATTTGCCCCGGCAACGTGACGAAGGTCATCGCCGCCATATATTGTTCGCGCGGGACGATTTTCATCACCGTTAATCGCCCGACGGGCACCATCATCGCTCCGCCGATCCCTTGCACGACACGCGCCATCACCAGTTCGTTCAGCGTGGATGCGTGGGCGCACAACAGCGAGCCGAGGGTAAACAGCACAATGGCGGTGAAGAAGATATTGCGCACGCCAACGCGGTCAGCCAGCCAGCCGCTGGCGGGCAACATCACCGCCACCGTCAACACATACGACACGATAACCGAGTGCATATGCAGCGGGCTTTCCCCCAGGCTCGCCGCCATAGAGGGCAGGGCGGTGTTGACGATGGTGGTGTCGAGCGATTGCATGAAGAAGCCAAAGGCGACAATCCACAGTTGCCAGCGCACGGCGGCAGGCAATTCGGTCATGGGTTCAATACCTCATCTTTACGAGCTTTACGCGCAAACCGCATCCGCAAACGGTCAAAGAACAAGTACACCACTGGTGTGGTGTACAGCGTCAATAACTGGCTGACGACCAGCCCGCCAACGATGGTGATCCCCAGCGGTTGGCGTAACTCTGCGCCGTCACCGCTGGTCAGCACCAGCGGCAGTGCGCCAAACAACGCCGCCAGCGTGGTCATCATTATCGGGCGGAAACGCAACAGGCAGGCCTGGAAAATGGCTTCTTCAGGTTGCAGGTTGCCGTTGCGCTGCGCGTCGATGGCGAAGTCCACCATCATGATGGCGTTTTTCTTCACGATGCCGATTAAAAGCATGATGCCAATGAGCGCAATTAAGCTAAACGGCGCACCAAATATTTCCAGGGCTAACAATGCGCCCACCCCCGCCGAAGGCAGCGTGGAGAGGATCGTCAGCGGGTGAACGTAGCTCTCGTAAAGAATCCCCAACACGATATAAACCGTGGCAATGGCGGCGATGATCAGCAGCACCTGGGATTTCATGGTGTCCTGGAACACCTGCGCGGTTCCGGCGTACATGCCGCGTACCGTTGAAGGCACGCCGAGCGCGGTCATCGTACGGTCAATGGCGTCGCTGGCTTCGGAAAGCGACACGCCAGTCGGCAGGTTAAACGACACGGTAGACGCGGCAGAAAGCCCCTGATGGTTGACCGAAAGCGGCGCATTTGCGGGCTGCCATTTCGCAAACCAGGAAAGCGGGATCGCCTTGCCTTCTTTATTGATAACAAACATTTGATCCAACGCGCTGATGTCTTGCGTATAACGCGAGTCAACTTCCATCACCACTTTGTACTGGTTAAGCGGCTGGTAAATCGTGGAAATCTGCCGCTGTCCAAAGGCGTTATTGAGCAGGGCGTTGGCATCTTCCACGCTGATCCCCAACCGCGCCATGGATTCGCGGTCATAAATCAGATCCATTTCCGCGCCGTTGTTCTGGCTGTCGGAGTTCACGTCCGCAAGCTGCGGCAGTTTTGCCAGCGCCTGGCGGATTTTTGGCTCCCAGGTGCGTAAATCGGCCAGGTTATCGGAAAGCAAAGTGTACTGATAACTGGCGTTGGCCTGGCGACCACCGACACGAATATCCTGTACCGCCATCAAAAACAGGCTGGCTCCCGGCTCTTTGGCCAGCGCTTTACGCAGACGGTCAATCACCTGTTGTGCAGTTTCTTTGCGTTCGGAAAGCGGTTTTAGCGAGATAAACATCATGCCGCTGTTCACCCGCGAGCCACCGGTAAACCCGGTCACGTTTTCCACCGCCGGATCTTCACGAATGATCTTCATAAAGTCCTGAAGTTTGCCGCGCATCGCCTGGAATGAAATGCTTTGGTCGGCCTGGATATTGCCCATTAACCGCCCGGTGTCTTGTTCCGGGAAGAAGGTTTTTGGAATGGCAATATAGAGCCAGACATTCAGCGCAATGGTTGCCAGCAGCACCAGACCCACCAGTTTTGTATGGTTCAGCACCCATTTCAGCGAACGCCCATAGCTTTGCTGCATCGCAATCAGTAAGCGGCCAAAACCACGCTGGCGCGTTGGCGTATGTTGCGGTTTGTTCTTGAGCAACCAGCCGCACATCATCGGCGTGAGCGTAATCGACACCACCAGCGAGATACCGATAGCGACGGAAAGCGTGACGGCAAACTCTTTGAATAGTCGCCCCGGTAAACCGCCCATTAGCAGCAATGGCAGGAAGACCGCCACCAAAGACAGACTCATCGACAGCACCGTAAAACCGACTTCACGCACGCCCTGTAACGCGGCCTGTAAGGGTTTAACGCCCGCCTCGAGATGGCGGGAAATATTCTCCAGCACCACGATGGCGTCATCCACTACAAAACCGGTGGCGATGGTCAGCGCCATTAATGACAAGTTATTCAGGCTAAAACCGCACAAATACATGGCGATAAACGTGCCAATCAGCGACACCGGAACTGCAACGGCGGGGATCAGCGTGGCGCGCCCGGAACGCAGGAACAAGAACACCACCAGAATGACCAGCGCGACGGAGATAATCAGCGATTGTTCGACTTCTTCAAGCGAGGCGCGAATAGTCGGCGAGCGATCCTGGGCAATTTGCAAATCGATTGATGCCGGAATGGTTTCCCGTAGCTCAGGGATTTTCGCCCGGATGCGGTCAACCGTTTCGATGATATTCGCTTCCTGGGATTTACGAATCATCAGCAAAATCGCGGGCTTGGCGTTGGTCATCCCGGCGTTGCGCACGTCCTGCACGGAATCGGTTACGGTGGCGACATCACTCAAATGCACCGCGCCACCGTTGTTGTAGTGAATGATCAGCGGCTGGTATTCGGCGGCGGTTTTAAGTTCGTCATTGGTCTGCAACTGCCAGCGCTGGGTGCCATCTTCCAGCGCGCCTTGCGGGCGGCGCACGTTGGCATCACTAATCGACTTGCGCACCGCGTCCAGTGAAACCCCCTGGTTAAACAGCGCCTGCGGGTTTAGTGCCACACGTACCGCCGGAAGCGAGCTTCCCCCGACATCCACATCACCGACGCCATCAATTTGCGCCACCGTCTGCGCCAGTTGCGTCGAGGCGAAATCATAAAGCTGCCCCTGAGAAAACGTGTCGGAGGTGAGCGTCAGAATAATAATGGGCGCATCGGACGGGTTGGCTTTGCGATACGTTGGGCGGCTTGGCATGCCGCTGGGCAACAGACTTTGCGCGGCGTTGATAGCGGCCTGTACGTCACGCGCGGCTCCGTTGATATCGCGGTCAAAGGTAAATTCCAGAATGATGCGCGTGCTGCCGAGTGAACTCGACGAGGTCATCTCGTTCACGCCAGCAATGCGCCCGAGCGCGCGTTCCAGCGGTGTAGCCACCGATGACGCCATGGTTTCAGGCGACGCACCGGGGAGTGACGCACTGACCATGATCACCGGGAAATCCACCTGCGGCAGCGGCGCCACAGGCAATAGGCGGAAGCCCAGCACGCCGCACAATGTGATGGCGGCGGTCAGTAAAATGGTGGCGACGGGCCGGTAGATGAACAGTGCGAAGAATTTCACAGCACTTCCTCATCACTTTCGTGACGCCCAAAACGGCGGCGCACCGCATGCGACAGGTTATCAAACAGCAGATAGATAACCGGCGTGGTAAACAGCGTTAAGACCTGGCTCACCAGCAGACCACCGACCATGCCAATCCCCAGCGGGCGGCGCAGTTCAGCACCGACGCCGGTTGAAAGCATCAGCGGCAGCGCACCCAAAAGGGCGGCAAGCGTGGTCATCAGAATAGGGCGGAAACGCAGCAAACAGGCCTGGTAAATGGCCTCATACGGTTTCATGCCTTGCTCACGTTCAGCCGCCAGCGCGAAGTCGATCATCATGATGGCGTTTTTCTTCACGATACCGATAAGCAAAATGATGCCGATGATGGCAATCACGTCCAGTTCCGCTCCCGCCAGCATTAATGCCATCAGTGCGCCGACGCCTGCGGTTGGCAGCGTGGAAAGAATGGTTATCGGGTGAATAAAACTTTCGTACAACACGCCGAGCACGATATACATCGCCACTACGGAGGCGACGATAAGCCAGATAGTGCTGCCCAGGGCATTCTGGAAGGCGAGGGTGCTGCCCTGGAATTGGGTGGTGATATCCGCAGGCATCGCCAGCTCTTTTTCCGCCGCTGTAATCGCTTTAACCGCGTCTTCGAGCGAGTGATCGCTTGTGACGTTAAACGAGAATGTCGTCGACGGGAACTGGTCAAGATGGTTGATAGTCAGCGGCGCAAAACGCTGCTCGATTTTGGCAATCGCACTTAACGGTACGCTGCCGCCCTCTGTGCTGGCGAGACGAATATTATCCAGCCCGCTCAGACCCGGCGTGGTGCTGGTGTCGTGTTCAAGCACCACGCGGTACTGGTTGGCCTGGGTGTAAATAGTGGAAATCAGGCGCTGACCAAATGCGTTATACAGGGCGTTATCGACATCCGACATCGAGATGCCAAGGCGGCTGGCGCTGGCTCTGTCAACATTCACATAGGCTACCAGGCCTCTATCCTGCCAGTCGCTGCTGACATCTGCCAGTTGCGGCAAGGTACGCAATTTTTCTGTTAACTGCGGCACCCAGGTGCTGAGTTCATCGAGCGATGTGGCCTGCAATGTGAACTGGTACTGCGTCCGGCTCACCGTGGTATCGATGGTTAAGTCCTGAACCGGTTGCAGATACAACTCGACGCCAGGGACTTTCGCCACGCCATTTTGCAGACGTTCAATCACCACCGGAATACGGTCGTCACGATCGCTTAACGGTTTGAGGTTGATTTGCAAACGTGCGCTATTAAGCGAAGGGTTAGTGCCGTCAACGCCGACAAACGAAGTCAGACTTTCTACAGCCGGATCTTTCAATATGACGTCGGCAACCTGCTGCTGGCGCTGCGCCATATTGGCAAAGGAAACCGACTGCGGCGCTTGCAGCGTGCCCTGAATAATGCCGTTATCCTGAATCGGGAAGAAGCCTTTCGGGATGAACATCCACAGCACAACGGTGAGTGCCAGGGTGCCAAAAGCCACACCCAGCGTGAGCCATGGGTGGTTTAATACGCGGGTTAACATGCGCCCGTAACCGGCAATCACACGGTCAAAGAAGCGCTCGCTGGCGCGGGAAAAACGGTTCTGTTTGCGCAGCGATTCGTGGCTTAACATGCGCGCGCACATCATTGGTGTGAGCGTCAGTGACACTACCGCTGAAATCAAAATCGCGATGGCCAGCGTGACGGCAAATTCGCGGAACAGGCGGCCAACGATATCGCCCATAAACAGCAGCGGAATTAGTACCGCTATGAGCGAGAAGGTCAGCGAGATAATCGTGAAGCCAATTTCTCCGGCCCCTTTGAGCGAGGCGGCGAGCGGTTTCTCACCCTTCTCGATATAACGCGAGATGTTCTCGATAACCACAATCGCATCGTCGACCACAAAACCGGTGGCGATGGTTAATGCCATTAGCGTCAGGTTGTTTATCGAAAAGTCGAGGAACACCATCACTGCAAACGTACCAATCAGTGACAGCGGCACCGCGACGGCAGGGATAATGGTCGCCGGAACGTTGCGCAGGAACAGGTAAATAATCATCACCACCAGGGCGATGGCGAGCATCAACTCATGCTGCGTGTCACTGACCGAGGCGCGGATATTGGTGGTGCGGTCGCTCAGTAATTTTACTTCGACCGACTTCGGCAAACTTTTGGTTAATCCAGGCAACATCGCACGAATGGCATCGGCGGTGTCGATGATATTGGCACCCGGCTGGCGTTGCACGTTCATCACTATCGCGGGCTGTTTGTTCGCCCACGCGCCGAGCCACGCGTTTTCAGCGCCTTGCTCTACGGTTGCGACATCGCCAAGACGAATCGGTGCGCCATTTTGATAAGCGATGATCAGATTGCGATATTCATCCGCAGACTGCATTTGGTCGTTGGCGGACAGCGTGACGGCGCGTTCGGGGCCATCCAGGCTGCCTTTTGCCGAGTTAACGTTGGCGCTGGTAATCGCGGTGCGCACGGTTTCGCTGGTCAGGCCTAGTGCCGCAATCGCCGGGGCGTTAAGTTTTACGCGTACCGCCGGGCGCTGGCCGCCGGAAAGCGTGACCAGTCCGACGCCGGAAACCTGGGAAATTTTCTGCGCCACACGCGTTTCTACCATGTCTTCAACTTGCGTCATCGGCATGGCGGAAGAGGTCACGGCGAGCGTCATAATCGGCGGGTCGGCCGGGTTCACTTTGCTATAAACCGGCGGGTTGGGCAGATCGGTCGGCAGTAAATTGGTTGCGGCGTTAATCGCGGCCTGCACTTCCTGCTCGGCGACATCCAGCGGTAAAGAGAGCTGGAATTGCAGCGTCACCACCGATGCGCCGCCGGCACTTTGCGACGACATTTGTTTCAGGCCGGACATCTGCCCAAACTGGCGCTCAAGTGGTGCGGTAATCGCCGATGTCACCACATCAGGACTCGCACCTGGATAAAGCGTGACGACCTGAATCGTCGGGTAATCCACTTCCGGCAGTGCAGAAACGGGCAGGAAACGATAACCGATGATCCCGGCAAGTAAGATAGCCACCATTAATAATGTGGTCGCCACGGGGCGCAGAATAAACAGGCGCGATGGGCCTCCCGTGGCGCTCGGTGGTAGCACCTGCATCAGGAAGTCGCTCCGTGACGTTGGTGTTTTTGCGGGTGTTCAACTTCTTTCGATGGGGAAGCGGCGGTGGCTGATTGCGCTTCGACCACCTCAACTTTTGCACCTTCTGTCAGACGGTCGATGCCGTCAGTCACCACGCGATCCCCGGCGGAAAGCCCGGCGGAAATCACCACTTTTTGGCTGTCCTGAATACCGGTTGTCACCAGGTGTTTACTGACTTTATCTTCGCTGTTAAGCACCCAGACAAAGTTGCCTTCGTTGCCCATTTGCAGCGCGGCTGTTGGGATGACAACTGCGTTTTGCTGGGTATCGACCAGCATGCGCGCGTTGACGAACTGGTTCGGGAACAGGGCGTCATCTTCATTGTTAAAACGAGCTTTGAGTTTAATGGTGCCGGTGGTGACATCAATCTGGTTATCGAGGCTCAGTAATGAACCGCTGCTTAATTTCAGCTTGTTGGTGCGATCCCAGGCCTCAACAACCAGCGTTGCTCCCGCTTTCTGCGCTTTCACCACGGTTGCAATATCGCCTTCCGGCAGGGTGAAAATCAAATCGATAGGGTGTGTTTGCGTCAATACGACAATTCCGGCGGTATCGCTGCTCGAAATCTGGTTGCCAACATCCACCTGTTTCAGGCCCACGCGGCCATCAATGGGCGCGGTAATCCGGCTCCAGTCGAGCTGCAACTGCGCGCTGGCGACGGCGGCTTCGTCGGCTTTTATGGTGCCCATTGATTCGTTGACCAGCGCCTGTTGCGCGTCCATTTCCTGGCGTGAAACCAGGTTGGTTTTCACCAACTGTTGAAAACGCGCGAGGTCACGGCGTGCATTCGCAAGTGTGGCCTGATCTTTTGCCAGTTGTCCCTGGGCTTGGGCTAATGCAATTTTGAACTGGCTTGGGTCGATTTCTGCGAGTAAATCGCCCGCTTTAACTTGCTGGCCTTCCTGGAAGTGAATCGCCAGCAGTTGCCCATCCACACGGCTACGCACCGTAACAGTATTGGCGGCGGTGATGGTGCCAAGACCGGTGAGGTAGCGAGGAACAGATTCGCTGGTCGCGGTTGCGGCCTGGACAGGCGCTAATGCACCACGCATTCCCTGCCGTGAGCCAGCAGGGCGCTGTTGTGTTGACTGCGAACCCGCGGTTTCGTTACCCGTGCTTGAATGACGCCAGTAAAAAATGGCGGCGATAACGACAATGACGGCGGCTGCAATCGCAAACCCACGTGTGGTGAAAGTGCCTTTCATAGTTGTATTTGTTCTCATCCTGAAACCATTCGGCCTAATGATACTAGTGTAGAGAGTGAGAGCGGCGGAAAAATGGAGGAAATATGAAGTACTGTATGGATAAGTCTTAGATGGCGGTTTTTTGCGTACATCCTCGAAGGAATGCGGCTGAATGATATCCTGTTTGAATCTTCGCCAATAAACTGTGGTTTATATTGTAAATATAAACTATAGTTTATGAGGTGAATGTATGACATGGACGGTTTTTACAACCCGGTGTTTCGATGAGTGGTTTGATGAACAAAGAGAAGAAATCCAGGATCGCATGTTACACGCATTGGGAAACTTGCAATTTTTGGGGCCAGGTTTGTCACGCCCTACGCAGATACGATAAAAGGATCGCGTTTCAAAAATATGAAAGAGCTGAGAGTGCAGCATTGTGGCAGGCCCATTCGCGCATTGTATGCTTTTGACCTTTCCCGCCGAGCCATTGTGTTGTGCGCCGGGGATAAATCGAAAAATAAGCGCTTCTACGAATCCATGACGAGTCTTGCCGACAAAGAGTTTATGGCCTGGTTGAAGTCGCAGGAGAAGTAATATGAAAAGTAATAACAAAGGCTACAGAACGCTCGATGAGATCGTTGCGACTCTCTCGCCAGAAAGACAAAAAAGGGTGGCCGAAGGAACTCAGGAGCTGATTCTCGAATGCTGTCTGCATATGATGCGGGAGCAAAAAGGCTGGTCGCAGCAGCAACTGGCCGAAGTCATGGGTATTAGCCAACCCGCCGTCACTGCGATTGAAAAGCGTGGTAATGAAGTCAAACTAGGGACGCTAAAGCGCTATATCGAGGCGTTGGGCGGTAAACTTTCGCTACACATAGAGTTCCCGGACGGGGTGAAACAACTCAGTATTTAAAACGCCGTGAGTTTCCCCACGGCGCATTGATTAATCGCGGAACACCACATCAGCCCAGCGGGCCAGGCCTGCGGTTACAGAGCCGAAATCATCGCCCCCGGCTAATGGAATGCCCGGTAATTGCTGTGCCAGAGCGTGCTTAAGCAGCGGCGAACGCGCACTTCCCCCGGTCAGATAAATGACATCAGGCTTCACGGCGCTGTTTTCCAACGCAAGCGTGACTTGTTCCATGATGCGTTGCAGCGGCTGGCTAATCGCCATTTCCAGTTCTGGTTGGGTAATTTCGCAACCCAGTTCCTTGCTGATAAATGGCAGCATAGTGGCGACTTGTTTGCTGTCGGACAGCGCAATTTTGCTCTCTTCAGCAGCACGCACCAGGCGATAACTGAGTCGCTGACGCCACACTTTTTGCAGGAATGCTACTTTCTCGGGTTCACGCGAATCGCGTACCAACTCGTTTAGCATGCGACCGTTGGCGCTGCTGTAGAAATCGTTTTGTGCAGGCACGTCGTTGATTGCCACCGCATTCCACCACGGCAATACCGGCAGCGCGATACCTTTTTCGGTTTGGCCACCCATCCCCAATAACGGAGAAAGCTGCTTAAACGCCAGCATAATGTCGAGATCGTTACCGCCAACGCGGCAACCGCTGTGGCCGAGCAAACTCTGTTCACGGTCGCGACGAGCGCGCCATTGCGGCCCCATCAATAACACTGAACAGTCGGTTGTCCCGCCGCCGATATCGACGACCAGCACCTGTTTTTCTTCGGTTAACGTCGCTTCAAAATCAAGTCCTGCGGCGACGGGCTCGAACTGGAACACCACGTCTTTAAAACCTGCGCGATGTGCAGCGCGTTCAAGGATACCTTGCGCCTGTTGGTTTGCTTCATCGCCGCCTAAGCCCTGGAAGTTTATCGGGCGGCCGATCACGGCCTGGGTAATCGGCTCGGCAACCTGGCTTTGTGCCTGTTTGCGAATGTGTAACATCATGGCGCAAACCAAATCTTCAAACACGGCGACCTGCTGCGGTTTTAAGCCCGTGGCACCGAGGAAAGATTTTGGTGATTTAACGAAGTAAACTTCTTCAGGATCTTCCATGTACTGGCGCAGGGAACTCAACCCGAATTGCACACTGCCTGGCAAGACGTCGATGTCTTCATCGCGATTAAAGGAGACTGCGCGGCGCAACAATGCCTGAGTTTCAGTGCCGGTAGCCGGGACTTCATGATGGCGATACAGCCATTCACTGACTGACTCACGCGTCGGGGCGCATAACATTGAAGGAAGCAGCGTCGAGCCGTTTTCCATCTCCAGCGCCTGCGGGACACCATCGCGCATCACTGCCACAGAGCAGTTTGCAGTACCATAATCGAAGCCTATAAATTGCATAAAATCCCCATGCCGGTGAAGAAGGGGGGCGACTTTAGCGGAATGTGACGCATCCGGCAACCGAATATCAAAGCAAGGCATTATTCAAAAGGTAAGCCTATGCTATGCCAACGCGAAATGACAGGATTTGAGAATGTATCAACTGAGCTACAACCCGCCGTACGACTGGAAGTGGATGTTTGGTTTTCTTGCCGGGCGTGCGGTTAACGGCATAGAGATTGTCACCGAAGAGCGTTATTGCCGCAGCTTTGCTTTGGGGGATCATCAGGGTCTGCTCACGCTGGAACCTGATGAAGCCACCTGCACACTCAATGTGACGTTAACTGAAGGGTTGCAGGCCGTTGCAGATGAGGTTTTGCAACGCGTAAAGCAACTGTTGGATCTCGAATGTCAGCCGCATACCATTCTGGAGAGCCTGGGGGATTTGTCGGCGGCGCGTCCCGGTTTGCGCTTGCCGGGTTGTATGGACACTTTCGAGCAATCTATTCGTGCGATTTTGGGGCAGCTCGTCAGTGTGGCGATGGCGGCGAAACTTACCAGTAAACTGGCGCAGGCTTTTGGCGAACCGCTGGTGGAAAATCCTGAGTGGTTTGTTTTTCCCACGCCCCAAAAGCTGGCCGCGTTACAACCTGAGCAGCTAAAACAGCTCGGAATGCCGTTAAAGCGAGGCGAAGCCATTATTCATCTTGCTCAACTCATGGTGAATGGCGAGTTCCCGCTTCACAGCCCTGTCGATGTGGAGAGTGGCGTGAAAGCATTAACGACCTATCCGGGTATTGGGCGCTGGACGGCAAACTACATTGCGCTACGGGGCTGGCAAGCCTCAGATGTTTTCTTGCCTGATGATTACCTGATTAAGCAACGCTTCCCTGGTATGACGCCCGCGCAAATCCGCCGTTATGCGGAGCGCTGGAAGCCGTGGCGCTCCTATGCGCTGTTGCATATCTGGTATAGCGAGGGCTGGGTTCCCGTCAATTGATGGCGAAGTAACTCGAATTGAGCAGCATCTCAAGTGGCAACGGTTGAGTGACTGCTTCACCAAATATCAGATCGACGCCAATTCCTGACAGCGTATCCATCACCATCGGGATATCCGCCGGGCCTGCGATAGTTTGCAGCGTCTGGCGCTGCGCGTGACCCTGAATAATCGTCACCATCATTTCGTCCATCAGGTTGCAATGCACGTTCTGAATCAGTTCTTCATCGACGATGATGTAACTGAAGTATTGGCGCGCAACACGTTTAAAGATATCCAGGTCACGTCCCACATGGCTCAGAATCAACTGACAGCCGCTGTCATGCAGCCTTTGCAGGTTTCTTTCGATTTTTTCATCGTCGTTCTGTAGCACTTCGCAATGCACCATCAGATGCAACAAGCGGGTTGGGAGCGTGCTTCGTGTGAACAGCACCAGCAATTCGTCAACGACCTTGTCACACGCCAGGCTATGAGAGGAGAGGGCAAGGGCGACGCCAAAGCCTTTGTTGGTTACGGACTGAGAAAACTTGCTGAAGAATTCGTTGAAGATCCGCAGATCGAGCGCGCAGTGCAACTCAGCGTCGGTGACGGCTGCGCGGAACGTTTTCTCGTCAATGACCACGCCGTCGTTACCCCAGAAGCGCAGCGAAAGCAGATAGAAGCTGGTTGTCTCAGGGATGCGCGGAGGTGCTACGCCAAGGGCAATCATCAAGATCGGGTTATCATTGATGATAGATTTTTGCTCGGCAAGGGTGATGTTTTGGCCATCTTTACGGATGTCATGTTGGGAAGATTCAAAGACTGTTACCCGGCCACGGCCACCATTTTTTGAGGCATAACAGGCGATATCTGCCTGGGAAAGCACCTCTGATGCCAGGCGATTATCGGCATCAATTTGCGTGATCCCGGCGCTGGCACCAATGCGATGCAAACGCCCGTTCCACGTAAAGTGGTAATCATTGATGCTCTGGATAATCCGTTCCGAAATATGGCGCGCATTGTCAGCCGAACAATCCGGCAGCAGCAGCCCAAACTCATCGCCGCCCAGGCGCGCCAGGAAATCGCCGGTGCGTAACATACTGAGCATCAAAGACGAAAGCTCGCGCAACAGCGCGTCGCCCGCCGCGTGACCCGCGTTATCGTTCACCGCTTTAAAGCGATCGAGGTCAATAAACACTAACGCGTGGCGCTGACGATTTTCTCCGGCACTTTGCAGCAGGCGTTTAAGGTGGTTTTCAAAGCTGACCCGGTTTGCCAGGTGCGTCAGCCCATCGTGTGAGGCGCTGTAGCTCAGTTGCTTGAGCATTTTACGGGATTCGGTGACGTCCTGAATAACCAGCACCGAGCCAATACTTTGCCCATCAAGTGTGGTCAGCGGTGTGATGCTGTAGTGAATGTCGTAGCTGCCACCGTTGCGGCAATGCAGAACCACATCGTGTTCAATCGTCGCGCGGGAATAATCACCGCTATGAATGTTTTCCATTACCGGGCCGTTGTCACCAAAGGTAATGTGCAGGATTGCCAGAATATGCTGACCAATCGCTTGCTGCTGCGGCCAGCCGCTCAACTTTTCGGCGATCGGATTCATAAAGGTGATATTCATATCCACATCAGTACAAATCACCGCTTCGCCAATCGAGTCCAGCGTAATGTGCAGACGCTCTTTTTCCTGATACAGCGCTTCGTTCAGCTGTTTCACTTCGGTCATATCCATGTTGATGCCCAGCAAGCGCTCGACGTCCCCATTTTTATTCAGTACGCGGTTGGCAAGCGATCGAATATGGCGAATGCCTTCTTTGACATGAATGCGATATTCCATCTTAAATGGCACGCGAGCCTGCAAGGCATCGCGCACCGTTTTCTCAGCCGCAGGCGCATCATCAGCGACAATACGCTCCAGCCACAATGCGTAGGTGGGTTTCAGATGCGCCGGAACCTCATAGAGATCAAACATACGTTTGTCCCAACTGATCACGTCAGTCCCAAGATCCCATTCCCAGATACCGATACCGCCGGCCTCATTGGCCAGCGTGATGCGCTCCATCAGGCGTTTGTTCACCCATTCGGTGTGCTTGAGATCGTTAATGTCTTCGATTTGGGCGATTAAATAGAGTGGCGTGCCGTCAATATCTCGCACAATGGAAACCGCCAGCAGCGCCCACACCACATCACCTTTGCTGGTGTAGTAACGTTTTTCCATCGAATAGCTATTGATACTGCCGCTGACCAACATATTGAGCTGGTGCAAGTCGGCGTGTAAATCTTCCGGGTGCGTAATTTGCTGGAAGGTGAGCGAACGGAGTTGATCTGAGGTGTAACCGAGGAATTTACTCAGCGATTTATTCACCTGCAACCATTGCCCGTCGGTCGAAACCAGCGCCATACCGATAGCGGAATATTCCATGGCATTACGGAAACGTGCTTCGCTTTCGGTGATGTGTTTACGCTCTTCGCGAAATGAGTACATCACCATGGTCATCACATTGGCAGGCAATAGAATCATCAGGAACGGCAGCCACGGTGCGTTATTCATGACAGTTGTGTGGGGTTGTTGCATGTCGATGTGACTGTTGGTTGCCATCATTAATGAGACCACCATCAGCGTGCCAAGGAAAACAATAAACGCTTCGAGGCGGGGCAGGCGAATAGCGCTCCACATCAGGAAAACAATAATAAAGGTAAATGGCCACGGCATATAACGCAGGGCGAGATAACTTAACGTCAGGGTAATGACAAAAGTGAATAGGGTTTCTAATAATAATTTTGGATTTTTATGGCGTAAAAGGGTGCTGGGTTTAAACAATAACGCGGTGGGCACCAGGGCTAGGCTGCCGATCGTTTCGGATAGCATCCAGACGAAAAAAGTTTTGGCAACGCTTCCGCCATCAGGTCCGGCTAACCATACCGCCAATATACCGCCAACAATCGGCGGGATGACGGCACTGCATATCACCAGCCGAACCCAATTATGCAAATTTTGCAGAGGGTTATGCTGTGGCAGCAGGCGGCGCATTAATGTTGCACCAAGCACCGCTTCAATAATATTGATGGCGGTATAGCCCAAATTAATTTCGTTTAGGGGAAATAATACTGCTGAGGCGCACAAACTCCCCACGGCGCAAACCGCAATAACCATGGGCCATTGACGGAATGAATTGCGGAATAAAGCCACCATCATGAGAGATGTCGGGAACCAAAGCGGTGCTAAAACAGTTCCAACCAGGGATAATTCGAGTGAATACAGGGTAAATATAAAGCTGAGAAACCCTAATCCCACTGGCAGTACGAAGGAAGGCATTGCGATTAATTCTTTTGTGTTTTGTTTGATCATTACCGCAAATCCGTTAAGGCGTGCCGCCAGGTGCCATGCCCGGATGCAAATAAAAAGATAAGTTTCGGTTTATGCTAGTACAAACAATTTACATTTCCTATGTCGGTTGGTCATAATTTAACATTAAGAGGTAATAAAAAGTGATATTAGACATACTTATTTTCACCGTTTGATAATTGTCCCTGTAATTGGAAGGGCATTGCTGGATTAACCCTGAAAGCTAAAATCACCCGCCAACGTGCATTACTCTGGTATCAGCGGGCGGATCTCCCTATAATTGCCGCGTTTGACGCATCTGCGTCCCCCTTCCTCAACATTTAAGTCAACAAGGCTCGTTACAACATGACTGACAAGTCCCATCAATGCGTCATCATCGGGATAGCCGGTGCGTCGGCTTCAGGAAAAAGTCTTATTGCCAGCACACTGTATCGCGAACTGCGCGATCAGGTTGGTGATGAACACATTGGTGTCATTCCAGAAGACAGTTACTACAAAGACCAAAGCCATCTTTCGATGGAAGAACGAGTTAAGACCAACTATGACCATCCTAACGCGATGGATCACAATTTGTTGTTCCAACACCTGCAAATGCTTAAAGCCGGAAACCCAATTGAACTCCCGGTTTACAGCTACGTGGAACACACCCGCACGGGTAACACGGTTCATTTAATGCCGAAGAAGGTCATCATTCTGGAAGGGATTTTGTTGCTGACGGATGCCCGTCTGCGCGAAGAGATGAACTTCTCCATTTTTGTTGATACGCCGCTGGATATTTGCCTGATGCGCCGCATGAAGCGTGACGTTAATGAACGTGGCCGCTCCATGGACTCCGTTATGGCTCAGTATCAGAAAACCGTTCGCCCGATGTTCTTGCAATTCATTGAGCCTTCTAAGCAGTATGCCGATATCATCGTGCCGCGCGGGGGTAAAAACCGTATTGCCATCGATATTCTTAAGGCGAAAATCAGTCAGTTCTTTGAGTAATCTCCAGGCGTAAAAACCACCGCACCTGCAATGTGAAAGACGACGGGTATCATGAAATCCCGCTATTTACCCGTCGTTGCGTGGCTATCTGCGCCGCGCTGTGGCAGGGTAAACAAAACTGAGCTTGAGATAAGGAGCATCTGAAATGCGTTTGTGTGACCGCGATATAGAGGCCTGGCTTGATGACGGGCGCTTAACGATTACCCCTCGTCCTCCAGTTGAACGCATTAGCGGTGCTACCGTAGATGTGCGCCTGGGGAATAAATTCCGTACTTTCAGCGGCCATACTGCTCCGTTTATCGACTTAAGCGGACCTAAAGATGAAGTGAGCGAAGCATTAGAGCGCGTGATGAGTGACGAAATTGTTCTCCGCGAAGGTGATGCTTTCTATCTGCACCCAGGCGAACTGGCTTTAGCGGTAACGCTTGAGTCCGTGACCATTCCTGCTGATTTAGTCGGTTGGTTGGATGGCCGTTCATCTTTAGCGCGTTTAGGCTTGATGGTTCACGTTACGGCTCACCGCATCGACCCAGGCTGGCATGGTTGCATCGTACTGGAGTTCTTTAATTCCGGTAAACTGCCTTTGGCTTTACGTCCTGGTATGATGATTGGTGCGCTAAGCTTTGAACCACTTTCTGGCCCGGCTGCACGTCCTTACAACAGCCGTCAGGATGCAAAGTATCGCGATCAGCAAGGTGCGGTTGCAAGCCGTATTGATAAGGACTGAGTTCCCATCTGTATGAGGGCTGTATGAAACGATTTATAACCACGCTGATGATATTGCTGGTCGTGCTGGTGGCCGGCCTTTCTGCGTTGGTATTGTTGGTTAATCCCAATGATTTTCGTGCATATATGGTGCGCCAGGTTGAAACCCGTAGTGGCTATCAGCTTCATCTGGATGGGCCGCTGCGTTGGCATGTCTGGCCGCAGCTCAGTATTTTATCAGGGCGTATGTCGCTGACCGCACCAGGGGCAAGCCAGCCGTTGGTCAGTGCCGATAACATGCGCCTCGACGTGGCTTTAGTTCCGCTGTTATCCCATCAGTTGAAAGTCCAGCAGGTGATGCTCAAAGGTGCGGTGATTCAACTGACTCCGCAAACTGAAGAGCGTCGTCCCAAAGATGCACCCGTTGGGCCATCAACCGGCATTACCCCGCCAGGTGAAGACCGTGGCTGGTCGTTTGATATTGCGAAGTTAAAAGTTGCCGATAGTGTGCTGGTGTTCCAGCATGACGGCGATGAACAAATCACCGTGCGCAATATCAATCTGCAAATGGAACAAAATGACAGGAAGCAGGCGCACATTGAACTGAGCAGCCGCATTAATCGCGATCAGCGCGACCTGAATTTTTCTCTGGTGGCTGACCTCGACGCCAGTAATTACCCTCAACAGCTCACGGCGAATATCTCGAAACTGGATTACCAGTTACGCGGTGCCGACCTTCCGGTCAGTGGCATCGCCGGGAGTGCGACCTTCGCTGCCAGTTGGTCTGATCCGCAACATCTTCTTGAATTCAGCCAGCTGCAACTGACGGCTAACGATAGTGACCTGCAGGGTAACGGGCGTGTAGTGCTCGAAGATAAGCCTCAATGGCAGCTCGATCTGCGCTCCAGTAAACTGAATCTTGATGCTCTGGTTGCTGAGAATGCCGTAACCAGCACCAAAGTCGTGCAGCAGGCGCAACAGCAAAGCAGTTTGCCACGCCCGGTGATTGCCTCCGGCGTAGACGATAACAGTTATCAGAGCCTGCGCGGTTTCAGCGCACAGGTGAAAATTGCTGCGGGTAATGTGCGTTGGCGCGGGCTGGACTTCACCGATGTTCAGTCGGCAATGACTAACCAGTATGGCTTGCTTAACCTTTCAGAGCTGGCGGGCAAGTTTGGCAAAGGCAGCATGTCATTCCCGGGCGTTCTGGATGCGCGTAAAAACGAGCCGAGTTTAAACTTCAATCCGAAAGTAACTGACATCGAAATTGGGCCGATCCTCACTGCGTTCGATTATCCGATTGCTTTGACCGGTTTGCTGTCGATGGATGGCGAGTTTAGCGGTGACAAACTCAATGCTGATGCATTCCGCCGCAGCTGGCAGGGCGATGCGAACATCACCATGTCGAATACCACAATGCAGGGGATGAACTTCCAGCAAATGATTCAGCAGGCCGTTGCCCGCAGTAATGGCGATGTGCAGGCCCAGCAAAACTATGACAACGTCACCACGCTTGAAAGTTTTGCAGCGCAGGCGAGCCTCGATAACGGTCAATTGACGCTCGACAAGATGTCGGGTAAATCCTCGGTGCTAGAGCTTACTGGCAAAGGGACGCTCGACCTGGTTAAGCAGCAGTGCGATACGCGATTTAACGTCACTGTGTTGGGCGGTTGGGAAGGCGAAAGCAAGCTGATTGAGGTGCTGAAAACCACGCCTATTCCGCTTCGGGTTTATGGCCCGTGGCAGAAGCTGAATTACTCTTTGCAAGTGGATCAGGTACTGCGCAAACAGTTGCAGGGCGAAGCGAAACGTCGGTTGAATGACTGGCTGGATAAGCACAAAGACAGCAGTAAATCGAAAGATGTGAAAGAGTTGCTAAATAATCTGTAGCGTTGTTTTGTAGGGGGGATAAGCCGTAGGCGTCATCCACCTTGTATGTCGGATTTTGTCGGATGACGCTGGCGCTTATTCGACCTACGACGGGTTTGTCATCACCCTCAGAGAGAACCGAAAGGTTCTCTCTTTTGTTTTACACTTCGTAATCCATCTCTTCATCATCCTCGAGCGGCACAATTTGCACCTTCTGCACCCGGTGGCTTTCCACTTGCAGCGTGCGCAACAGAAAATCCCCCACCTGGACTGCTTCACCGTTAACCGGAATATGTTGCAGCAACTCCATCAGCAAACCGGCGATGGTGTGATAGTTACGTTTGTCATCAAGCGGCAGCGGCACATACTGAATTAAATCCTCAAGCGGCATATGCCCGTTGGCCGTCCAGGTGCCATCCGGGTTTTTCTGGATATCATGGCGCGCGTCAATCTCTTCGATTTCATTAGGCAAGTTACCGGCGATGGTCTCCATCACGTCACTTAATGTCACCACACCTTCGACGGAACCAAATTCATCGACCACAAAGGCAAAGTGCGTGCGTCCATTGCGAAACTGTTCCAGCGCGGCCAACAGCGGCAGCGTTTCCGGGAATATCAGAGGCTGGCGAATCAATGCCTCAAGATCAAGCGGCTCGCCCTTCAACGACTGCTGGAGCAAATCAATGACGTGCACCACACCTAAAATTTCATCGCCTTCACCGCTAATGACCACGCGGGTATGCTGATTTTTATCCAGCAACGCGCGCGTTTGTTCCTCTGGATCGCCAGGTTTGATGTGCTCGACGTCATGGCGCGAGGTCATGATGCTGCTGACGGTACGCCGGTTCAGATTGAGCACTCGTTCAATCATCAACCGTTCCTGAGGCTCAAAAATTTCATCCTGTTGCGAGTGGTCAGCAATCAACGATGCCGTTTGCGCATCCAGTTCCGCTTCTTCCTTTTTCCCGTTAAGCAGACGTAAAACAGCCTCGGCGGTGCGCTGGCGCAATGACTGGTCGGCTGATAAGAAGCGGCGACGATTGAAAATGGCGAGCTGGTTCAGACTCTCAATCATCACCGAGAAACCAATGGCGGCGTACAAATAGCCTTTCGGAATATGGTAGCCAAAACCGTCAGCCACCAGACTAAAGCCAATCATCAACAGGAAACTCAGGCACAAAATCACGATGGTTGGGTGATTGTTCACAAAGCGCGTCAGGGCTTTGCTGGCAAGCAGCATCAGGCAAATGGCGATGATGACCGCGGCCATCATGACGGGCAAATGGTCGACCATCCCCACGGCGGTAATCACCGAGTCGAGAGAAAATACCGCATCGAGAACGACGATTTGCGCCACCACCGGCCAGAAGCGTGCGCCCCTTCGCTGCGAGTGGGATTCGCTGTCTTTACCTTCAAGGCGTTCGTTTAGCTCAACGGTAGCTTTGAATAACAAGAACAGGCCGCCAAACAGCATGATTAAATCCCTGGCGCTGAATGCCAGTTCACCGAGATGAAACAGCGGGCGGGTCAGCGTTACCAGCCAGGAGATAGAAGCCAGCAGCAGCAAACGCATTAACATCGCCAGTATCAGCCCCGTGACACGAGCACGGTCGCGCTGAGCCGGGGGAAGTTTTTCGGCAAGTATGGCGATAAACACCAGGTTATCGATACCCAGAACCAATTCAATAACGACCAGAGTCACCAGTCCTGCCCAGATTGAGGGGTCGACAATCCATTCCATACGCCGGTCAGTACCTCATTAAAGATGACAAATGTCACAATGAAATGATGGATACTCACTGGGGAAATTGCAATGCCAGATGCGGGAATAATCCATTCATGCCGAATTCTTGTGCCTGCCTCGTTTAATTCCACTTAATCACCAGGGTAAATAATTAATTATTTTGCTAAATAAAAGGCAATTGCTTTTTCTTATATTAAAAATCACATGAGATAGTTCTGTATATTCCACTGTGGCGTATCACTTATTAATTTTCTGTCAATATAAAGAAAATCCTAAACGCGTGTAAATGTGCTGTTAATACTAATCTTAAAAGTCAGGTTCTCCTTCTGCGGAACCTTGCCTGATATAGGGTTAGCTGTAACAATCGATATCGGTGTCTGATATTAGATGTATTTTTTATATTCGCTGAAGCCATGATATTTAACCTGGCACCGCAGGGTTTATTTTCTAAGATAATTCTTTGAATTTAATTTCTGTAACGATTACCCATTATAACTTGTCTTTTTTCAGTAGGTTGGTGACTGTAAGCCAGGGGCGGTAGCATGCCCGAAGGCCAGAGAATAAGCCTCAATTATTCTGTCAATAGGATGTCGGGAAATAAGAGTTTTTTTAGGATTGATGCCAGATATTTCTGCGGCAACCAGGTTTACATTCAGACCTCATTCAAATACCTAACGAGTCACTTATTTTATTCGCTCAGGATAATTACTCTGCCATAGTGATAAATACTCAATGATAAAATACAAACTTAAATTGATGCCTTTATTGGTGTCAGTAACCCTTATGAGTGGTTGCACAGTGCTCCCCGGTAGCAATATGTCTACGATGGGGAAAGATGTTATCAAGCAACAGGATTCAGACTTCAATCTGGATCGCATGGTTAACGTTTATCCGTTAACGCCGCGTCTGGTTGAACAATTACGCGTACGCCCTGCGGTCGCTCAGCCAAATATGTCTCTCGACCAGGAAATCGCTGCGTACCAATATCGCGTGGGGCCAGGCGACGTGCTGAACGTCACCGTCTGGGATCACCCGGAACTCACCACGCCTGCGGGCCAATATCGTAGCTCAAGCGATGCCGGTAACTGGGTACAGTCTGACGGCACGATGTTCTATCCGTATGTCGGTAAAGTAAAAGTCACGGGTAAAACCCTTTCTGAAATTCGTAGTGATATTACCAGCCGCCTTGCGACGTACATCGCAGACCCGCAGGTGGACGTTAATATCGCTGGGTTCAGATCGCAAAAAGCCTACGTCTCGGGCCAGGTCAACAAATCAGGGCAACAGGCGATTACTAACGTCCCGCTCACCGTTCTGGATGCGATCAATGCCGCAGGTGGCCTGACCGATGCTGCCGACTGGCGCAACGTGGTGCTGACGCACAACGGCCAGGAAAAGCGCATTTCTCTGCAAGCCCTGATGCAAAACGGCGACCTGAGCCAGAACCATCTTCTGTACCCAGGCGACATTTTATTCGTGCCGCGCAATGACGACCTGAAAGTGTTCGTGATGGGTGAAGTGAAGAAACAAACCACCCTCAAAATGGACTTCAGCGGCATGACGCTGACCGAAGCGCTCGGCCAGGCTGAAGGTCTGGATATGACCTCATCCAACGCCAGCGGCATCTTCGTTATTCGCCCAATCAAAGAGAAGCAGGGCGGCAAAATCGCCAACATTTATCAGCTTGATATGTCCGATGCGACCTCGCTGGTGATGGGCACCGAATTCCAGCTGCAACCTTACGACGTGGTGTATGTGACCACCGCACCAGTCACGCGTTGGAATCGCCTGATCAACCAACTGCTGCCAACCATCAGTGGCGTTCGTTATATGACGGATACCGCCAAAGATATCCATACCTGGTAACGCGCTATGTTCAACAAAATTCTGGTTGTTTGTGTGGGGAATATTTGCCGTTCCCCAACCGCTGAGCGGTTATTAAAGAATTACCATCCGCAGCTTACTGTGACTTCCGCAGGGCTTGGGGCGCTGGTGGGAAAAGGGGCGGATGTGGGCGCAATCCGCGTGGCCGAGCAACACAACCTCTCGCTTGAGGGGCATTGTGCGAAGCAGGTTTCCGGAAAAATGTGCCGCGAATACGACCTGATCCTCGCCATGGAAAAACGCCATATCTCCGCAATTTGCGAAATGGCTCCAGAGATGCGCGGCAAAGTGATGCTGTTCGGTCACTGGGATGCGGAGCGGGAAATTCCCGATCCGTATCGCAAAAGCCACGACGCTTTTGAAGCGGTTTACGGTCTTCTGGACCAGAGCGCTCAGAAATGGGCTAACGCACTCAACGCTCATCAGGGATAACAATGACAGAAAAATCACGCCGTCCGAGCGCCCCGACTGAGGGCAATGACGAAATTGATATTGGCCGATTGTTTGGCACGGTTCTCGAAGCCCGCTGGTGGGTTTTGGGGATCACCGCCGTCTTCGCCATTCTTGCCACCGTCTACGCGATGTTTGCCACACCCATCTATAAAGCCGATGCGCTGGTGCAAATTGAACAAAACGCCGGTAACTCGCTGGTTAATGACATCAGCTCCGCGCTCTCAAACAAACCGCCAGCATCTGCTGCGGAAATGCAGCTGATTCAATCGCGCCTGGTTTTAGGTAAAACGGTTGACGATCTCAACCTTGATATTGCGGTGGAGAAAAACAGTTTCTGGTTATTGGGCGCGGGTTGGGACCGCTTGCAGGGTCGCCAAAATGACACCGTTGTGGTCGATACTTTTAACCTCCCTGCGGGGCAGGGCAAAAACATCTTCACCGTCGAAGTCACTAGCTCAACGCAATATCAGCTCACCAGTGATAACGGATTTAGCGCCAAAGGGCAGGTCGGGCAAACCCTCAGCAAAGATGGCATCACAATGAACGTGAGCGCGATTAAAGCTGAAGTGGGCGATACCTTTACCGTCACCAAATATTCCACGCTTGGCATGATTAACCAGCTACAGGGCAATCTGGTGGTCGCTGAAAACGGCAAAGATACCGGGGTATTAAGCCTTTCTTACACCGGTGAAGACCGGGATAAAATTCGCGATATCCTCGACAGCATCACGCGCAATTATCTTGAGCAGAACGTACAGCGCAAATCGGAAGAAGCGGCGAAAAGCCTGAAGTTCCTTGCCGAACAATTGCCAGAAGTGCGCACGCGTCTGGATGCCGCTGAAAACAAGCTCAACGCCTATCGCCAACAGCAAGATTCGGTTGATTTGTCGCTTGAAGCGAAATCTGTGCTCGACACCATGGTGAACATTGACGCGCAGCTTAACGAGCTGACCTTCAAAGAAGCCGAAATTTCCAAGCTATATACCAAAGTTCACCCGGCGTACCGCACGCTGCTGGAAAAACGTAAAACGCTGGAAGATGAGAAAGCGCGTCTGAATGGCCGTGTGACGGCCATGCCGAAAACCCAACAAGAAATCGTGCGTTTGACGCGTGATGTGGAATCCGGCCAGCAGGTTTACATGCAATTGCTGAACAAACAGCAAGAGCTGAAAATCACCGAAGCCAGCACCGTGGGCGATGTGCGCATTGTTGATGCGGCGATTGCACAACCTGGAATGGTTAAACCGCAACGGGCGTTGATTATTCTCGGCAGCATTATTCTTGGCCTGATGCTTTCTATTATGGGCGTGCTGCTACGTTCGCTGTTCAACCGTGGCATCGAAAGCCCGGCGGTGCTGGAAGAGGCGGGAATTGGTGTTTACGCCAGCATTCCACTTTCTGAATGGCAGAAATCTCGTGATAACGCCACGGTTCGCGGTGTGAAAGCGGCGAAGCGCAATAAACAAAGCCAACTGCTGGCGGTGGGCAATCCCACGGATCTCGCCATCGAAGCCATTCGCAGCCTGCGCACCAGTCTGCACTTCGCCATGATGCAGGCATCGAACAATGTTCTGATGCTCACCGGTGTCAGCCCGTCGATTGGTAAAACCTTTGTCTGCGCCAACCTGGCCGCCGTGATTAGCCAGACCAACAAACGCGTGTTGCTTATCGACTGCGATATGCGTAAAGGCTACACCCACGAACTGCTCGGCACCACCAACACCAATGGCCTGGCCGAAGTGCTGACCGGGCAGGCGGAAATCAGCCGCTGTGCGCAAAAAACTTCCGTACCTAATTTCGACCTCGTTCCGCGCGGTGTGGTGCCTTCAAACCCTTCTGAACTGCTGATGAGCGAGCGCTTTGCCGAGCTGATTGCGTGGGCGAGCAAGAACTATGACCTGGTGTTGATCGATACCCCGCCAATTCTCGCCGTGACCGATGCCGCTGTGGTCGGGCGCCACGCGGGCACCACGCTGATGGTGGCGCGTTATGCGGTGAACACGCTCAAAGAAGTCGAAACCAGCCTTAGCCGCTTTGAACAAAACGGTATCAACGTGCGCGGCGTGATCCTGAACTCCATCTTCCGCCGTGCGGCAGGATATGAAGATTACGGTTACTACGAATACGAATATAAATCTGATGCGAAATAGTCAGGCATCAGCTGGCGGATGACGCTTTGCTTATCCGCCCTACATTTCACGCCCTGTAGGGTGGATAAGCGATAGCGTCATCCACCAATAAATAAAAACGATTTTCGGGGGAACGCCATGAATAACCCACTTATCTCTATTTATATGCCGACATGGAATCGTCAGCAGCTGGCAATCCGCGCCATTAAATCCGTGTTGCGCCAGGATTATGAACACTGGGAAATGTTAATCGTTGACGACTGCTCTTCATCCTACGAACAGCTCCAGCGCTTTGTGGAAGAACTCGGCGATGCGCGTGTGCGTTACACCCGCAATGATTTCAACTCTGGCGCGTGTTCAGTGCGTAACCAGGCCATCAGCCAGGCGACGGGCGAATTGATCACGGGTATTGATGACGATGATGAATGGACGCCTAATCGTCTGTCCGTTTTTCTGGAGCACAAACACCAACTGGTGACACACGCCTTTTTATACGCCAACGACTACGTCTGTGAAGGGCAGGTTTATTCACAGCCCGCCAGCCTGCCGCTGTACCCAAAATCGCCGTTTTCACTAAAGCTGTTTTATAAGCGCAATATTATTGGTAATCAGGTGTTTACCTACGCCAGTCGCTTCAAGGCTTGCCTGTTTGATACCACACTGGCTGCGGCTCAGGACTACGACATCTTCCTGCGAATGGTGGTCGAGTACGGTCAACCCTGGAAAGTGGAAGAAGCCACGCAAATTTTGCATGTTAACCACGGTGAAATGCAGATAACGAAATCGCCGAAAAAATTCGCCGGGTACTTTCACTTCTACCGAAAGCACAAAGATAAATTCGACCGGGCCAGCAAGAAATACCAGCTGTTCACCCTCTACCAAATCCGCAATAAACGCATGTCTTTACGCACGTTATTAGCGCTGTTGAGCGTGCGTAATACCAAACGTCTTGCCGACGGACTACGGGGGAAATAACCGTGCTTGAAGATCTGCGCGCAAATTCCTGGAGCCTCCGCCCCTGCTGCATGGTGATGGCTTATCGCATCGCGCACTTTTGCTCGGTGTGGCGCAAAAAAAGCGTCATCAACAATCTCTGGGCGGCACCGGTCATCCTGCTTTATCGCTTTATCACTGAATGCCTGTTTGGCTATGAAATCCAGGCGGGCGCCACCATCGGGCGTCGTTTTACTATTCACCACGGTTATGCCGTCGTCATCAATAAGTTCGTGGTTGCCGGAGACGATTTCACTATTCGCCACGGCGTCACTATCGGCAATCGCAGCAAAAGCAATGATTGCCCGGTGATTGGCAACAGTGTGGAACTGGGTGCGAATGTGGTGATGATTGGTGATATCACCGTGGGTAATAACGTGGTGGTCGGTGCAGGAAGTGTAGTGCTGGACAACGTGCCGGACAATGCGCTGGTCGTAGGCGAGAAAGCGCAAGTAAAGGTTATAAAATGAATATCTTACAATTCAACGTTCGCCTGGCTGAAGGCGGTGCGGCAGGTGTTGCGCTGGATCTTCATCAGCGCGCCAACGCCGCCGGTTTTAGCTCCCGTTTTATCTATGGTTACGGCAAGGGCGGAAAGAAAAGCGCCAGCCACGATAAATTCCCCGGCGTAGTAAAACACACGCCGCGCCTGACCTCGATTGCCAACATCATTCTGTTCCGCTTTTTCAACCGCGACCCGTTTGGCAACCTCAATAACCTGTACCGAAAAGTGACCCGCAGCACCGGCCCGGTGGTTCTGCATTTCCATGTGGTCCACAGCTACTGGCTGAATCTGGAAGAGATGGTGACGTTTTGCCAGCGCGTGAAAGCCCATAAAGCAGATGTCACTTTTGTCTGGACGCTACACGACCACTGGAGCATTACCGGGCGCTGTGCGTTTCTCGATGGATGCGATGGCTGGAAAACCGGTTGCCAGAAATGCCCAACGCTAAATAACTATCCGCCCGTCAAAACCGACCGCGCCCATTTGCTGGTGGACACCAAACGCCAGTTGTTCCGCGAAATGTTAGCGCTGGGCTGCCAGTTTATCTCCCCGAGCCAGCATGTAGCCGATGCTTTTAACCGTATTTACGGGGCAGGGCGCTGCAAAATTATCAATAACGGAATCGACGTCGCAACCGAGGCGATTCTGGCCGAACTGCCGCTGACGAGTGCGGCGGGTGACAAGCCCAAAGTGGCCGTGGTGGCGCACGATTTACGTTATGACGGCAAGACCAACCAGCAGCTGGTGCAGGCGATGATGGCGCTGGGCGATGAAATTGAACTGCACACCTTCGGGAAATTCTCGCCGTTTAATGGCCCGAACGTCGTGAATCACGGTTACATGACCGACAAAAAAGCGCTGATGAGCGAGCTCAATGAAATGGATTCGCTGGTCTTCAGTTCGCAGGTGGATAACTACCCGCTGATTTTGTGCGAAGCGCTGTCGATTGGCGTGCCGGTTATCGCCACACAAAGTGACGCCGCCGATGAAGTGCTGCGCAAAGTCGACGGTAAAACCTTTAGCGATATGCGCGTGCTGGAACTGGTGAAAATGCCAAAAGAAGCGCTGGCACAGCAGGTGTTTGGCAAGGATTTGCAGAGTTTCAAAACTGCGAGTCGCCAGGCGTTTAGTGGACAACAGATGCTGGAGGAATATGTCTCGTTCTATCAGAATCTGTAGTTATCTGCTGCTGCCGTTCATCTATCTGGTGGTCAACGTCAAGTTGGCCTCACTCGGAGAAAGTTTCCCGATAACGATAGTCACCTTCTTGCCCGCCATTCTCTTTTTGTACATTGAACGCATTAGCGTCAAAAAATTGATGATTGCTTTGGGCATCGGTGCGGGACTCACCGCATTTAACTACATCTTTGGCCAATCGCTGGATGCCAGCAAATATGTCACCTCGACATTATTGTTCGTTTATATCGTGCTGATCATGGCGATGACGTGGAGCTGCCGCTTCAAAACTATTTCACAACGTAATCACCGTAAGTTATTAAGGTTATTTTATGGTGTTGTCGGCATTATTGTGATGTTGGCAGCAGCGGAAATGGCTCAGATTATTCTCACTGGTGGCAGTAGCCTGATTGAGAAAATTTCGAAGTTTCTTATATACAGTAATAGCTATGTTCTGAACTTTATTAGCTTCGGCGGTAAGCGTACCACGGCTCTTTATTTTGAACCGGCGTTCTTCGCTCTGGCGTTAATCTCAATTTGGCTCAGTATCAAACAGTTCGGTATCAAAACACCAAAAACTGATGGTATGATTCTTTTGGGGATAGTGCTTTCGGGATCGTTTTCAGGGGTAATGACTTTTATCCTGTTCTATTTGCTTGAATGGGCATTTCAATACCTTAATAAAAATGCAATAAAGAAGAAGTTACCGTTAGCGATAATTTCTCTCTCCGTATTTTTAGTAGGGTTAATATTCGCATTCCCTTATATCGCCACACGCCTGGGTGATTTGGGAACGGAAGGTTCGTCATCGTATTATCGTATTATTGGCCCTCTGGCAATGGTCGGGCATTCATTGACCAATATTGATGGGGTAGTGCGGTTTGGATCTTTATATGAATATGTCGCATCATTCGGAATCTTTAACGGTGCGGATGTCGGTAAAACAGTAGACAATGGTTTGTATCTGCTAATTATTTATTTTTCATGGTTCGCGGTATTACTGACAATTTGGTATATGTGGAAAGTCATTAAAATGATGCGCACGGCATTTGGTAATAATGAAAATTACCGTGTGCAATTATGGCTCTTTACCCCTGTATCACTGTTTTTTACCGGTTCAATTTTTAGCCCTGAATATGCGTTCTTAATTGTTTGCCCGTTTATTTTACGTAAAGCACTCAATATTACGAACACCTGAGGTCAATAACAATGCTGCTAAGTGTCATCACGGTTGCTTATAAAAATCTTGCCGGAATAGAAAAAACCTGGCAGTCGCTGGCCCATTTAGCGAAGGCGCCTGGTATCACATTTGAGTGGATTGTGGTTGATGGTGGCTCGCAAGATGGTACCGCCGAGTTTCTGGAAAACCTGAATGGGCAGTACAACTTACGTTTC
The DNA here is from genome assembly GCF_900446255.1 of Buttiauxella agrestis. NCBI lineage: Bacteria > Pseudomonadati > Pseudomonadota > Gammaproteobacteria > Enterobacterales > Enterobacteriaceae > Buttiauxella > Buttiauxella agrestis. Next base: position 1,648,226 of record NZ_UIGI01000001.1, read on the forward strand.
GTGAGTAAGAAAGATAACGGCATTTATGATGCGATGAACAAAGGCATTGATATGGCTCAGGGCCGTTATGCGTTGTTCCTTAACTCAGGTGATGTTTTCCATCAGGATATCGTGAATGTCGCCCGCCAGCTTGCTGAAAGGCCGTTGACGGAAAATGCCATGATCATTGGCGATGCATTATTAGACTTTGGTGACGGGACAAAAATAGAGCGTCGGGCAAAACAGGGTTGGTATATTTACCACAGTTTGCCCGCCAGCCATCAGGCGATATTTTTCCCTATGGATGGTCTGCTTAAATACCCGTATGACCTGCAATATAAAGTATCTTCGGATTACGCCCTGGCAGCTAAAATGTATAAAAGCGGTTATGCATTTAAACGCGTCAAGGGGATTGTCTCCGAGTTTTCAATGGGCGGTGTTTCTACCACCAATAATATTGAGTTGTGCCGTGATGCGAGAAGCGTGCAGCGCAGAATATTACACGTCCCAGGCTTTATTGCGGAATTGTCTTATAAGCTCCGTTTGCGCACCACCGGAAAATCAAAAGCATTATATAACAAAGCCTGATTCTCACAGGAATAACTTATGCAGGAATTAAATGACTTCTCGGTACCGAAAGGTTTTCGGGGTGCAAACTCTATTAAGGTTCAACTCTGGTGGGCAGTACAAGCAACATTATTTGCCTGGTCACCACAAGTGTTATATCGCTGGCGGGCATTTTTATTACGCTTGTTTGGCGCACGAATCGGTAAAGGTGTTGTGATTCGTCCGTCAGTGAAAATTACTTACCCATGGAAATTAACCCTCGGGGATTATGCCTGGGTCGGCGATGACGCCGTGTTATATACGCTGGGTGAAATTACGATTGGTGCAAATTCGGTCGTTTCACAAAAGTGTTATTTATGTACCGGCAGCCACGATTATATGAGCAAGCATTTTGATATTACTGCCACACCCATTGTTATTGGTGAGAAGTGTTGGCTTGCCACGGATGTCTTTGTTTCACCTGGCGTCACGATTGAAAATGGCACCGTCGTCGGTGCTCGCAGCAGTGTTTATAAATCATTACCGGCAAATGCCGTTTGCCGGGGTAACCCAGCCATAAAAATACGTTCCAGAACTTTGTAGATATTACGGTGGATGACACTTCGTTTATCCACTCTACGAACCTACAAATCAGAACCTGGTTTTTAAAGAGGAAAATACATTATGACTAAAGTAGCTCTCATCACGGGTGTTACCGGACAAGACGGCTCTTATCTGGCGGAACTGCTGCTGGAAAAAGGTTATGAAGTTCACGGTATTAAACGTCGCGCATCTTCTTTCAACACCGAACGTGTTGATCATATTTACCAGGATCCGCATTCCGGTAATCCTAAATTCCATCTGCACTACGGTGATCTGACGGACAGCTCGAACCTGACCCGTATTCTTTCCGAAGTGCAGCCGGATGAAGTGTATAACCTCGGCGCAATGAGCCACGTAGCGGTTTCTTTCGAATCCCCGGAATACACTGCTGATGTGGATGCGATGGGAACCTTGCGTCTGCTCGAAGCGATTCGCTTCTTAGGTCTTGAGAAGAAAACCCGTTTCTACCAGGCCTCGACGTCTGAGTTGTATGGTCTGGTGCAGGAAACCCCGCAGAAAGAAACCACACCTTTCTACCCGCGCTCTCCGTATGCCGTAGCCAAACTTTACGCCTACTGGATCACCGTCAACTACCGCGAATCGTACGGCATGTTTGCCTGTAACGGCATTCTGTTCAACCACGAATCTCCACGCCGTGGCGAAACCTTCGTGACCCGTAAAATCACCCGCGCTATCGCCAACATTGCTCAGGGCCTGGAAAAATGCCTGTATCTGGGCAACATGGATTCCCTGCGTGACTGGGGCCATGCCAAAGACTACGTGAAAATGCAGTGGATGATGTTGCAGCAAGACAACCCGGAAGACTTCGTGATTGCGACCGGCGTGCAGTATTCCGTGCGCGAATTCGTGGAAATGGCGGCGGCACAGTTGGGTATCAAACTGCGCTTTGAAGGCACCGGCGTTGACGAAAAAGGCATCGTTGTTTCCGTAACCGGCCATGACGCACCGGGCGTGAAACCAGGCGACGTCATTATCTCCGTTGACCCGCGTTACTTCCGTCCTGCTGAAGTGGAAACCCTGCTGGGCGACCCAACTAAAGCACACGAAAAACTGGGCTGGAAACCAGAAATCACACTGCGTGAAATGGTTGGCGAAATGGTCGCTAAAGACCTTGAAGCGGCGAAAAAGCATTCGTTGCTGAAGTCACACGGCTACGAGGTTGCCATCGCGCTGGAGTCCTGAGTATGAATAAACAACGTATCTTTGTTGCTGGCCATCGCGGGATGGTCGGTTCCGCCATCGTGCGTCAGCTTGAGCAACGTGCAGACGTTGAACTGGTGCTGCGTAACCGCGATGAGCTGAACCTGCTGGACGGCGCGGCGGTTAATGCTTTCTTCGCCGATGCGCGTATTGATCAGGTTTACCTGGCGGCGGCGAAAGTGGGTGGAATTGTGGCGAACAACACCTACCCGGCTGACTTCATCTACGAAAATATGATGATTGAAGCCAACATTATTCACAGCGCGCACACGCACAACGTGAATAAGCTGCTGTTCCTCGGTTCCTCGTGCATCTATCCAAAAATGGCGAACCAGCCAATGGCGGAAAGCGAGCTGCTGCAAGGCACGCTTGAAGCGACCAACGAGCCGTACGCGATTGCCAAAATCGCGGGTATCAAACTGTGCGAGTCCTACAATCGCCAGTTCGGTCGCGATTATCGTTCGGTCATGCCAACCAATTTGTATGGCCCGCACGATAATTTCCACCCGAGTAACTCGCACGTGATTCCGGCATTGTTGCGTCGTTTCCACGAAGCGACTGCGCAAAACTCGCCAGACGTGGTGGTGTGGGGCAGCGGTACGCCAATGCGTGAATTCCTGCACGTTGACGATATGGCGGCAGCCAGCATTCACATTATGGAGCTGGCAAGCGAAGTGTGGCAGGAAAATACCGAGCCGATGCTTTCGCATATCAACGTCGGCACCGGTGTGGACTGCACCATCCGCGAGCTGGCGCAGACCATCGCGAAAGTGACCGGTTACCGTGGCCGCGTGGTGTTTGATGCCACCAAACCTGACGGCACGCCGCGCAAACTGCTCGACGTGACGCGCCTGCGCCGTCTGGGCTGGTATCCGGAAGTCACACTGGAACCTGGCCTTGCCAGCACTTACCAGTGGTTCCTCGAAAACCAGCAACGGTTCCGGGGGTAAGTATGTTTTTGAGTGCTGAAGACTTCGCAACCGTTGTCCGCTCCACACCGCTGATTTCCATCGATTTGATTGTTGAAAATCAGGCAGGAGAATTCCTGCTGGGCTTACGCACTCAGCGCCCGGCGCAGAACTTTTGGTTCGTGCCGGGTGGCCGGGTACAGAAAGACGAAACGCTGGAGCGCGCTTTTGCGCGCTTAACCGAAGCTGAATTAGGCCAGCGGTTTACTCTTTCAGACGGTGAGTTTTACGGCGTGTGGCAGCACTTCTACGACGACAATTTCTCCGGGCCGGATTTCTCCACGCACTATGTGGTGCTGGGGTTCCGCCTGCGCATGGATGCTGATGCGCTGCAACTGCCGACTGCGCAGCATAACGACTACTGCTGGTTAACGCAGGAAGCACTGCTGGCGACCCAGAACGTCCACGACAACAGCCGCGCTTACTTTCTGACCGACAAGGCAGATAAGGTCATCGGATTATGAAGATTCTGGTCTACGGCATTAACTACTCGCCAGAGCTGACAGGCATCGGGAAATACACCGGCGAGATGGTGGAGTGGATGACGAGCCAGGGCCATGAGGTGCGGGTCATTACCGCACCACCTTATTACCCGGTATGGGAAGTACATCCCGATTATTCATCCTGGAAATACAAGAAAGAAGTGGGTGCCGCGACCGTCTGGCGCTGCCCGCTGTATGTGCCAAAGCAGCCATCAACGTTAAAGCGTCTGATTCATTTAGGCAGCTTTGCGCTTAGCTCGTTCTTCCCGCTGATCGCGCAACGTCGCTGGAAGCCGGATCGCATTATCGGCGTCGTGCCGACCCTCTTTTGCGTGCCGGGCATGCGCCTGCTCGCAAAATTGAGCGGTGCGCGCACGCTGCTGCATATTCAGGATTACGAAGTCGACGCCATGCTCGGCCTGGGAATGGCGGGCAAAAAACAGGGCAAAGTGGCGAAACTGGCACAGCGCTTTGAACAAAGTGGATTGCATAACGTCGACCATGTTTCGACCATTTCGCGCTCAATGATGAACAAAGCGGCGGAAAAGGGCGTTGATCCCGGCAAAGTGATCTTCTTCCCGAACTGGTCAGAAGTGGAGCGTTTTCGCGCTATCTCCCACGAAGAGATCCTTGCGGTGCGCAACAGCCTGCAACTGCCTGCGGATAAAAAAATCATTCTCTATTCCGGCAACATCGGGGAAAAGCAGGGGCTGGAAACGGTGATTGAAGTGGCGGAGCGTTTTGCTCATCAGCCATACCTGTTTGTGATTGTCGGCCAGGGCGGTGGCAAAGCCCGCCTGCAAAAACTGACACAGGACAAAGGGCTGCGCAACGTGGTGTTCCATCCGCTTCAGCCTTACAACGCGCTACCTGCACTGTTGCGTCTTGCGGATTGCCACCTGGTGATTCAACGCCGTGGCGCGGCCGATGCCGTGTTGCCATCGAAGCTAACCAATATTCTTGCCGTGGGCGGAAATGCGGTGATTACCGCAGAACCGGATACCGAACTCGGCCAACTTTGCGACGCGTATTCCGGTATTGCCGTGTGTGTAGAGCCTGAGTCGGTTGACGCGTTAGCCGACGGTATTGAGCGCTGCCTGCAATTGCCGGTACACAACACGGTGGCATGTGAATATGCCGAGCGCACGCTCGAGAAAAACAGCGTGCTGAACCAATTTATTGCAGACATTACTGCATAAGAAATCGGGGTTAAATCATGAGTCACAGTCAACTCTACCCAGTCATTATGGCTGGCGGAAACGGCAGCCGGTTGTGGCCGTTGTCCCGCGTACTTTACCCGAAACAGTTCCTGTGCCTGAAAGGCGAACTGACGATGCTGCAAACCACTATCAGCCGCCTGAACGGCGTTGAATGCGAAAGCCCGGTGGTGATTTGCAATGAAGAACACCGTTTTATCGTCGCGGAGCAACTGCGTGAGCTGAACAAGCTGACGGAAAATATCGTGCTGGAACCTGCCGGGCGTAACACCGCTCCAGCCATTGCGCTGGCGGCTCTGGCGGCGGTGCGCAATCAGCCGGAAAACGACCCGCTGATGCTGATTCTCGCAGCAGACCATGTGATTGAGAACGAAGAGGCATTTCGTGACGCTGTGCGTAACGCGCTGCCGTTCGCAGAAGCCGGGAAACTGGTCACGTTTGGGATCGTGCCCGATCTGCCAGAAACCGGTTATGGCTACATTCGCCGTGGCGAACTGGAGAACCCGAATACCCCAGATGTTGATGCTGTGGCCTTTAGCGTGGCGCAGTTTGTCGAAAAACCGGATCTCGACACCGCGCAGGCTTATGTCGCCAGCGGCGAATATTACTGGAACAGCGGCATGTTCCTGTTCCGCGCCGGGCGCTATCTCGAAGAGTTGAAAAAATTCCGCCCGGATATTCTCGTCGCCTGCGAAAAAGCGATGGCGAATATCGATCCGGATCTCGACTTTGTGCGCGTTGACGAAGCGGCGTTCCTGGCGTGCCCGGATGAGTCTATCGACTACGCCGTGATGGAAAAAACTGCCGATGCGGTGGTGGTGCCGATGGATGCAGGCTGGAGCGACGTGGGTTCATGGTCTTCTCTTTGGGAAATCAGCACCAAAAACCAGCAGGGCAATGTGCATCATGGCGATGTGATAAGCCACAATACCGAAAACAGCTACATCTACGCGGAATCCGGCCTGGTCACCACGGTTGGCGTGAAAGATCTGATTGTTGTGCAGACCAAAGATGCGGTGCTGATTGCCGACCGTGACCACGTTCAGAGCGTGAAGAAAGTGGTTGAGCAAATCAAATTCGATGGCCGCCACGAACACCACAACCACCGCGAAGTGTACCGCCCGTGGGGCAAATACGACTCCATCGATGAAGGCGAGCGTTACCAGGTGAAGCGCATCACCGTGAAACCGGGCGAAGGTTTGTCATTGCAGATGCACCATCACCGCGCCGAGCACTGGATTGTGGTGGCGGGTACCGCGAAAGTCACACTGGGTGAAGAGACAAAATTGCTGGGCGAAAACGAGTCCATCTACATCCCGCTTGGCGTGACGCACTGCCTGGAAAACCCCGGAAAAATCCCGCTCGACCTGATTGAAGTGCGTTCCGGCACTTACCTCGAAGAAGACGACATCGTGCGTTTCGAAGACCGTTACGGGCGTATCTAGCCAATAAAAATTTGATGAGTCCCCGCAGACCACTCTGCGGGTTGGGTAACTGTTGCCCGAAGGAGACTGAAAAGTGCAAAAACTGACCTGTTTTAAAGCCTATGACATCCGTGGAAAGCTCGGCGAAGAGCTGAACGAAGAGATAGCCGAGCGCATTGGCCGCGCCTATGGCGAGTACCTGAAGCCGAAAACCATCGTGCTGGGCGGTGATGTGCGCCTGACCAGCGAAGTCCTGAAACTGGCGCTGGCAAAAGGGTTGCAGGATGCGGGCGTGGACGTGCTGGATATCGGCCTGTCCGGCACCGAAGAAATCTATTTCGCCACCTGGCATCTGAATGTGGACGGCGGGATTGAAGTCACCGCCAGCCACAATCCGATGGACTACAACGGCATGAAACTGGTGCGCGAAGGCGCTCGCCCAATCAGCGGCGACACCGGCCTGCGCGATGTGCAGCGTCTGGCGGAAGCCAACGATTTCCCGCCAGTTGATGCCGCAAAACGCGGCAGCTACCAGAAGATTTCGGTGGTTGAGGCGTATATCGACCATCTGTTCACCTACATCAACGTGGCCAACATCAAACCGCTGAAGCTGGTGATTAACTCCGGTAACGGCGCGGCTGGCCCGATTGCCGATGCCATCGAAGCCCGCTTTAAATCACTCAATGTGCCGCTGACGTTTATCAAAGTGCACAACCAGCCTGACGGCAACTTCCCGAACGGTATCCCGAACCCGCTGCTGCCGGAGTGCCGCGACGACACCCGCAATGCGGTGATTGAACACGGTGCGGATATGGGGATTGCCTTTGACGGCGATTTCGACCGCTGCTTCCTGTTCGATGAGAAAGGGCAGTTTATCGAGGGTTATTACATCGTCGGCCTGCTGGCGGCGGCCTTCCTGGAAAAACAGCCGGGGGCGAAGATTATTCACGACCCGCGCCTGTCGTGGAACACGGTGGATATCGTGGAGCGCGCAGGTGGCACACCGGTGATGTCGAAAACCGGGCACGCGTTTATCAAAGAGCGTATGCGTCAGGAAGATGCGATTTACGGCGGTGAAATGAGCGCCCACCACTATTTCCGTGATTTTGCCTACTGCGACAGCGGGATGATCCCGTGGCTGCTGGTGACGGAACTGCTGTGCCTGAAAGGCAAAACCCTGGGCGAGCTGGTGTGTGACCGCATGGCGGCGTGGCCGGCGAGCGGGGAAATCAACAGCAAGCTGGCCGATCCGAAAGTCGCCATTGAACGCGTACAGCAGCACTTTTCGCCGCACGCGGAAGAGATCGATAACACGGACGGCGTGAGCATGGCGTTTGCCGACTGGCGCTTTAACCTGCGCAGCTCAAACACCGAGCCGGTGGTGCGCCTGAATGTAGAATCGCGCAGCGATGAAAAGCTGATGCAGGCGCGAACGCAGGAAATTATGGAACTGTTGAATCAGTGATTGGTGGGGACGGCATCTCCTGGCATTTGTAGGGTGGATAAACGAAGTGTCATCCACCGTGGTGTTGCAAAAACACATGGCGGATGACGCAAGCTTATCCGCCCTACAACGGCAGGAAAGGGGAGCCGTCACTCCTTTAATAAAGGTAAAACGATGACAAACCTAAAAAAGCGCGAGCTGCCAAAAACGAACGCATCGTTGATCTCTATGGTGCAACGTTTTTCCGACATAACCATTATGTTTGTTGGCTTATGGGTAGTGTGTCAGGTCAACGCGTTACCGTTTTTGTACATGCATTTGCTGATGGCGTTGCTGGCCCTCGTCGTCTTTCAAATGATTGGTGGAATAACCGATTTTTATCGTTCCTGGCGCGGTGTGCGAATTTCCAGTGAACTGATGCTGCTGCTGCAAAACTGGACGCTGAGCCTGATTTTCAGCGCCGGGCTGCTGGCATTTAACCCAGATTTCGACGGTTCATTCTGGGTCTATCTCGCCTGGTATGTGTTAACCAGTTTCGGCATGGTGATGTGCCGCTCGTTTATTCGTTTCGGTGCTGGTTGGCTGCGCAATATGGGCTACAACACGCGCCGCATTGCTATCGCGGGTTCTATGCCGGTCGGTTACACGCTCGCCGAAAGCTTCCGCAATGAGCCGTGGTTAGGTTTTGATGTGATGGGCGTTTACGACGACGAACAGCCAGAAACAAAACACGGTGATTATGCGGGCTGTTTCGCAGATTTAGTGGAACAGGCGCGGGCAGGGCGCATCGACAATGTCTATATCGCGATGGCGATGAGCGAAGAAGCACGCATTAAAAGCCTGGTGCGCGAACTGACGGATACCACCTGTTCGGTGATGCTGATCCCGGATGTTTTTACCTTCAATATTCTGAACTCCCGCACCGAAGAAGTGAACGGCGTGCCGGTTGTGCCGCTGTTTGATACGCCGCTCAACGGTATCAACCGCATCCTGAAACGTCTCGAAGATATTGTGCTTTCGGCGATGATCCTGCTGTTTATTTCCCCGGTGTTGCTGTGTATCAGTGCGGCGGTGAAATTGACGTCTCCCGGCCCGGTTATCTTCCGCCAGACACGCTACGGCATGGACGGCAAGCCGATCAAGGTGTGGAAATTCCGCTCGATGAAAGTGATGGAAAACGACACGGTCGTCACCCAGGCCACCAAAGGCGATAAGCGTGTGACGCCGGTCGGGAATTTCCTGCGCCGTACCTCTCTTGACGAACTGCCGCAGTTTATCAATGTGCTGATGGGTGAGATGTCGATTGTTGGCCCGCGCCCTCACGCGGTGGCACACAACGAGCAGTATCGCTCGCTAATTGAAGGCTACATGTTGCGCCATAAAGTGAAGCCGGGCATTACAGGCTGGGCGCAAATCAACGGCTGGCGCGGTGAGACCGATACGCTCGAGAAGATGGAAAAACGCGTTGAGTTTGACCTGGAATATATCCGCGAATGGAGCCTGTGGTTTGACATCAAAATTGTCTTCCTCACCATTTTCAAAGGCTTTGTGAATAAAGCCGCGTATTAAGTGACGAACTTTTTGTAGGTCGGATAAGCGCAGCGTCATCCGACAAATTAACGGATAACCCAATGAGCCTCAGAGAAAAAACCATCAGCGGCGCGAAATGGTCTGCTATCGCCACGGTCATCATTATTAGCCTTGGCCTGGTGCAGATGACCGTGCTGGCGAGAGTTGTCGACAATCATGAGTTTGGTCTGCTGACCATCTCGCTGGTGATTATCGCGCTGGCCGATACGCTGTCGGATTTTGGCATTGCCAACTCGATCATCCAGCGTAAGGAAATCAGCCACCTCGAACTCACCACGCTGTACTGGCTGAATGTGGGCCTCGGGATCGTGGTGTTTGCCACCGTATTTTTACTCAGCGATGTGATCGCTTCGGTGTTGCATGCACCGAAGCTTTCGCCACTGATTAAAACGCTGTCGTTTGCTTTTATTGTCATCCCGCACGGCCAGCAGTTCCGCGCGTTGATGCAAAAAGAGCTGGAGTTTTCGAAGATTGGCTCGATTGAAACGGTTTCCGTGATGGCGGGCTTTACGGTCACGGTGGGGGCGGCGATGTTTTACCCGTTCGCCATGACCGCGATTATCGGTTATCTGGTCAACACCGTGGTGCGCACGTCGTTGTTCGGCTTCTTTGGCCGCAAAATTTATCGCCCTGGCCTGCATTTCTCGCTGAAGTCTGTCAGCTCTAATCTGAAGTTTGGCGCGTGGCTGACGGCTGACAGCATTATCAATTACGTGAACACCAACCTTTCAACCCTTGTGCTGGCTCGTATTTTGGGGGCCAGCATCGCCGGGGGTTACAACCTCGCTTATAACGTGGCGGTGGTGCCACCGATGAAGCTGAACCCAATTATCACTCGCGTGCTGTTCCCGGCTTTTGCCAAAATCCAGGACGATACCGACAAGTTACGTATCAACTTCTACAAACTGTTGTCGATTGTCGGAATCATCAACTTCCCGGCGCTGCTTGGTCTTTTAGTGGTTTCGAATAATTTTGTGCCGCTGGTATTTGGTGAAAAGTGGCAATTCATTACCCCGATTCTGCAATTGCTGTGTGTGGTGGGGCTGTTGCGCTCTATCGGCAACCCGATTGGTTCGCTGCTGATGGCGAAAGCGCGGGTCGATATCAGCTTTAAATTCAATGTCTTCAAAACGTGTCTGTTTATCCCGGCGATTATCGTCGGTGGGCATCTTGCGGGCGCGTTGGGTGTGACGCTCGGCTTCCTGTTTGTGCAGGTGGTGAACACCGTACTGAGCTACTTCGTGATGATCAAACCGGTGCTTGGCTCCAGTTATCGTCAGTACATTCAGAGCATCTGGCTGCCGTTTTACCTTTCCATTCCAACCATTGTGGTGAGTGCTGCGCTGGGGATCGCCCTGAAAGGGCATATCTCCCTCGGCCTGTTACTGGCGACGCAAATTGCGTCGGGCGCACTGGCCTTTATCGTCATGCTGTTGCTTTCGCGTAACGCGCTGGTGGTCGAGATGAAACGTCAGTTCATAAGAAGAGAACCCCATTTGAAAAAGAGGTCTGTATGAAATTATTAATTCTTGGCAACCACACCTGCGGCAACCGTGGTGATAGCGCCATTTTGCGCGGACTTATTGATGCGATTACCACTATTGATGAATCGGTAGACGTTGACGTAATGAGCCGCTACCCGGTGAGTTCTGCCTGGCTGCTGGGCCGCCCGGTGATGGGCGACGGTCTGTATAAGCAAATGAAGCAGCACAACAATGCTGTTGGGTTGATGGGGCGAGTGAAGAAAGTGCTGCGCCGTAAATATCAACACCAGGTTTTGCTGGCAAAGGCGACTGACAACGGGCGTCTGCGCAATATTTCTATCCCACAGGGCTTTATTGATTTCGTGAAATCGCTGCAAAAATATGACGCGATTATTCAGGTCGGCGGATCGTTTTTTGTCGATTTATACGGTGTTTCGCAGTTCGAGCATGCGCTGTGCAGTTTTATGGCGAAAAAGCCGGTTTACATGATTGGGCACAGCGTGGGGCCATTCCAGGACCCGCAGTTTAATCATCTGGCGAGTTATGTCTTCGGCAATGTGGAATCGCTGATTTTGCGTGAAACCGTCAGCCTTAAATTGATGAACCAAAGTAATATCGACAGCAGCAAAGTCGAGCAGGGCGTGGATACCGCGTGGCTTGTGGACCATCACAACGACAATTTTGTACCGAATTATGCGGTCAATCACTGGCTTAACACCATCAAGCGTAAGAAAACTGTCGCAATTACGCTGCGTGAACTGGCTCCGTTCGACAAGCGCCTCGGCACCACGCAACAGGCCTACGAGCAAGCGTTCGCAGCGGTGGTTAATCGCGTGATTGAAGAGGGTTATCAGGTGTTGGCGCTCTCAACCTGTACGGGAATCGATAGCTACAACAAAGATGACCGCATGGTGGCGCTCAATCTGCGGCAGTACGTGAATGACCCGGAGCAATATCATGTGGTGATGGATGAACTCAACGACCTGGAAATGGGCAAGATTCTGGGCGAGTGTGAGCTGACCGTGGGCACACGTCTGCATTCGGCGATTATCTCCATGAACTTCGGCACGCCTGCGATTGCTATCAATTACGAACACAAATCCGCGGGCATCATGCAGCAGTTGGGTGTGCCAGAAATGGCGATAGAAATCCGCCAGTTACTTAACGGTTCGCTCCAGAGTGTGGTGGCGGATGTATTAGGGCAATTGCCTGCCATTAATGAGCGCCTGGCTCATGCGGTGCGCGCTGAACGTGAGGACGGCCTGCGCATGGTGGAGTCGGTATTAACTCGAATTAAGGAGGGAAAATGAAAGTCGGTTTCTTCCTGCTCAAATTCCCGGTGGCATCCGAAACCTTCGTACTCAACCAGATAACCGCGTTTATCGACATGGGGTACGAGGTGGAAATTGTCGCGATTCAAAAAGGCGATTTGACCCATACGCATTCGGCATTCAAGGAGTACGGGCTGGCGGAGAAAACCACCTGGCTGATGGATGAACCTGCGGGAAAGGTCGCAAAACTGCAATCCCGCGCGTTGAACACGCTGCGTGGCTCGTTACGCCCGCGCACCTGGCGTGCGCTGAATGCAAAACGTTACGGCGAAGAAGCACGCAATCTGATTTTGTCCTCTATTTGTGGCAGCCACCCGCAAACCGTGTGCGCGGATGTGTTTATCGCCCACTTCGGCCCGGCGGGGGTGACGGCGGCCAAACTCCGTGAACTGGGCTTGCTGAAGGGCAAAATCGCCACCGTATTCCACGGCATTGATATTTCAGGCCGCGAAGCCCTGAATCATTACACGCCTGAATATCAAAAGCTGTTTACCCGCGGCGATTTAATGCTGCCCATCAGTCAATTATGGGCGGGGCGCTTGCACAAAATGGGCTGCCCGACGGCGAAAATCAGCGTGTCGCGCATGGGCGTCGACATGGAACGCTTTTCACAACGCCCGGTGAAAGCACCGGCCAAAACGCTGGAGATTATCTCGGTGGCCCGGCTAACTGAGAAAAAAGGGCTGCACGTCGCCATCGACGCTTGTCTGATGCTCAAAGAGCGCGGCGTGAAATTCCGCTACAACATCCTGGGGATTGGCCCGTGGGAAAAACGCCTGCGCACGCTGATTGAACAATTTCAGCTCGACGATGTGGTGTTTATGCCGGGTTTTAAACCTAACCACGAAGTGAAAGCGATGCTGGATGAAGCCGATGTCTTCTTGCTGCCTTCTATTACGGGCGAAGATGGCGATATGGAAGGCATTCCCGTGGCATTGATGGAAGCGATGGCGGTCGGCATTCCGGTGATTTCTACGGTTCATAGCGGTATTCCGGAACTGATTGATGCCGGGCGTTCAGGCTGGCTGGTGCCAGAGAAAGATGCGGCAGCCCTCGCAGATTGCTTACAAGCTTTCGGCAATATCGAGGCCAGCGAGCTGAAACCGATGCTGAACCTGGCGCGCGAAAAAGTTGAAACTGAATTCAACCAGAAGGTTATCTACCAGCAACTCGCTCGCCAGTTACAGATGTTATGAGGACGTATGCGCAAAACATTTAAAACTCCCCACACCTCCTTCTCTCCCTCCCGCCGCAAATTACTAAAAGCCAGCTCCGTGCTGGCCGCGGTGCCATTTATCTCCCCTCGCTATGTATTAGCTGCCGCTGGCAAAAGTGAGGTCAGCGTCCAAAAGTTCTATCGTGGTGACTGGATTGCCGCCTTCAAACAGGCATTCTCAACCGCTGATACCGTGACCGTTCCCGCCAATTTAGTCTGCGACAACATCAATACGGCTATCTTTATGCCCGAGGGTAAAACTTTGCATGTTGCGGGCGGCTTAAAAGGCAACGGTAAAGGGCGCTTTGTGATGCAGGACGGCTGCCAGGTTTTAGGCGAGAAGGGCGGGCGATTTAACAATATTACCCTTGATGTGCGTGGCTCAGACTGCACCATCAAAGGGATTGATATGAGCGGCTTTGTGCCGGTTACGCAAATCTACATCGGCGGCAAAGAGAAGCGCACCATGCGTAACCTGGTGATAGACCAGATCACGGTGCACGATGCGAACTACGCTATTTTGCGGCAAGGGTTCCATAACCGCATGGAAAACGTAAAGATCACTAATGGACACTTTAGTCACTTACAAGGTGATGCTATCGAATGGAACGTGGCGATTAACGACCACGATTTGCTTATCTCAGACCATGTCATCGAAAACATTGACTGTACCAATGGCAAGATAAACTGGGGAATCGGTATCGGCCTTGCGGGAAGTACCTACGACAACGACTATCCTGAAGACCAGGCGGTTAAGAATTTTGTGGTGGCGAATATCACCGGTAGCAACTGCCGCCAGCTGGTGCACGTTGAAAACGGCAAACACTTCATCATCCGTAATATAAAGGCACGCAATATTAATCACACTTTCAGTCAGAAAGCGGGCATTGATAACGCTACGGTAGCTATTTATGGTTGTGATAATTTCGTGCTTGATAATATTCATATGACAGATAGTGCTGGGTTTTTAATTGGCTATGGTGTGATCAAAGGTAAGTATTTATCTATTCCGCAAAATTTTAAACTAAACGATATTTCGCTTGATAATAGTCACATGAAGTATAAAAGCCGCGGAATTCAGATATCTTCCGGCAATGCGACCTCCTTTGTGGCTATCACGAACGTCACCATGAAGCGCGCTAGCCTTGAGTTGCATAACAAACCGCAACACTTGTTTCTGAGAAACATCGATGTGATGCAGTACGCTAACGCGGGACCTGCGCTAAAACTAAACTTCGACCTGCGCAAAGATGTGCGTGGCCGTTTTATGGCAAAAGACGAGACGCTGCTGTCGCTCGCCAATGTGCGTGCTGTGAACGAGAAAGGGCACAGTTCGGTGGACATTGACAGGGTGGATCAGCGGTATGTGAATAGTGAGCACCTGAACTTCACATTACCTGGTAATACCCGTTAAGAAATTTTAACGTCAGGTGTTGATGAATGTTGGCGTGATTGATTTTTGATTAACAATTAATTCAGTATCAAAATGAGTAGGCTTTTTGTGCTGGCTATCAGGCTTCAAAAGTTTATAATTCTGCAACAAAATCAGATGCTATACAGGCAAGGCATTTGAAAAACTCCCATGAAATCACACAGCTCACGTTTTGGTGACTTCATCGGAAAAATTAACTTACTGGGCTTAGTATGAAAGATAAGGTTATTTTTGTTGGTGCATCTGGCTTCGTTGGAACCCGACTGATTGAAACAGCACATTCTGAATTCGAGATCAAAAATTTAGATAAACAAGGTAGCCACTTTTATCAAGACATTACTGTTACCGGTGATGTTCGTGAACAAAGCTCTCTTGATGACCATTTCTTCGGACAAAACACCGTAGTGCTACTTGCAGCTGAACACCGCGATGACGTAAGCCCAACTTCGCTCTACTATGATGTGAATGTTCAGGGAACGCGTAACGTCCTGGCTGCAATGGATAAGAATGGTGTTAAGAATATCATTTTCACCAGTTCTGTAGCTGTTTATGGTCTTAACAAAAAAAATCCTGACGAAACCCATCCTATAGATCCCTTCAATCATTATGGTAAGAGCAAATGGCAGGCGGAAGAAGTCCTGCGTGCCTGGCATAATGAAGCGCCTGAAGAACGTTCTCTGACTATCATTCGTCCTACCGTAATTTTCGGTGAGCGAAATCGTGGCAATGTCTACAATCTCCTTAAACAGATTGCCAGTGGTAAATTTGCGATGGTAGGAGCAGGTAACAATTACAAATCTATGGCTTACGTCGGCAATATTGTTGAGTTCATCAAGTACAAACTCCAGAATGTTGAGGCCGGTTATCAAGTCTACAACTATGTTGATAAACCTGATCTCAATATGAATCAGCTAGTATCCGAAGTTGAAAAAAGCTTAAGCAAAAAAATCCCATCTGTTCACTTACCCTATCCGGTAGGGATGCTTGGCGGCTTCTGTTTTGATGTTTTGAGCAAAATCACGGGTAAAAAGTACTCAATCAGTTCGGTGCGGGTGAAGAAATTCTGCGCAACGACACAGTTTGATGCGAGTAAGGTACATGCTTGTGGTTTTGTTGCACCTTACACCTTGTCGCAAGGTTTGGATCGTACTTTGCAGTATGAATTTGTCTCCGCTAAAAAAGACGATATCACTTTTGTTTCTGAGTGAGGGAAGGGCGCACCAGGGGTGATTCAGCGGGAGTAATCCGATTCAGACTTACCTTGGTTGCATGTATTCTACAGGAACGTACATTTTCTTTACGAGATGTAGTTGGTGGAATAATCATCTGACATTTACTCGTATGTAAATTTTTGATGGATATGCATTTGCCAGTGACTATAATCCCTCAACTATCATAGGTGGGCAGAATATGATTAATTTGAAAGCAGTGATTCCGGTTGCCGGTTTGGGTATGCATATGTTGCCTGCAACAAAAGCTATCCCGAAAGAGATGCTACCGATTGTAGATAAGCCAATGATTCAATACATTGTTGACGAAATCGTAGCTGCCGGTATCAAAGAAATCGTGCTGGTAACGCACTCTTCAAAGAATGCTGTAGAGAACCATTTCGACACATCTTATGAACTGGAAGCCTTGCTTGAGCAGCGCGTTAAGCGCCAGTTGCTCGCAGAAGTCCAGTCTATCTGCCCTCCGGGCGTGACGATTATGAACGTCCGCCAGGCTCAACCTTTAGGCCTTGGTCACTCGATTTTGTGCGCCCATCCGGTCATCGGTGATAATCCATTCGTTGTAGTATTACCTGACGTTATTCTTGATGGCGCCAGTGCGGACCCATTGCGCTATAATTTAGCAGCCATTGTTGAGCGTTTTAAAGAGACGGGCCGCAGCCAGGTTCTGGCAAAACGAATGCCGAACGTCGATCTGTCTGAGTACTCAGTAATTACGACCGAAGAGCCACTTCAAAATGACGGGCAAATTGGCCGTATCGTTGATTTTGTGGAAAAACCGGATCAACCACAGACTCTGGATTCTGACGTGGCTGCTGTTGGTCGCTATGTGTTGTCTGCGGATATCTGGCCTGAACTTGAGAAAACCGAACCAGGTGCCTGGGGCCGTATCCAACTTACCGATGCCATCGCTGCGCTGAACCAAAAACAAGCGGTTGAAGCGGCATTGATGACAGGTGAAAGCTACGATTGCGGCAAGAAAATGGGGTATATGCAGGCGTTTGTGCAATATGGTCTGCGCAACCATAAAGAAGGCCAGAAGTTCAGGGATAGCATTCAGAAATTACTGGCTCGTTGATTCTTTTGTAATCGATGATGATCAAAGTCTGATGAAAAGAACGGCAGTCGATAGTCGTGGGGGAGTTACAGTTTTGTAACTTTTCTGCTGCTGACTGCCGTTTTTATTGGGTAAAATCAGATATAGGATTTTTCCGATGAAATAGTGCATATTCGATTATTCATCAACGTGACTATTCGAATGAGTATCAACATTTAGCCATCTATTCGTTGAACAGGATGGTAAGAGAAGAATTTCAGTCCACTGGTAGCTGTTGAGCCAGGGGCGGTAGCATGGTTGCTATTTTCTCAACGTTAAATTATTAATTTCGAAAATGCATGTAACTAAAAGGTTGAGCCATGTTTTTCTCAAAACTAAAAAGAAATATTTCTATTCTGAAAACAAATCTAAAATCTACATTATATAAAAACAGAAATAAAAGTACTTCATTTGGGAAAAGAACAATATTATTTTCACCTGTGACAATAACTAACTCAGTAATTGGTGACTATACTTACTTTGCTGGTAGTGCTCATGTCAATAATACAACAATCGGCAAGTTTTGCTCAATTGCTGATGATGTGAGAATTGGATTAGGAACTCATCCAATTAATTTATTTTCCACGCATCCTATATTTTATTCAAATAAAAGTAGGTTGCCATATATATTGGGAGATATTAACTATGCTCTTGCCGAGAAAATAAAAATTAATGAAACAAAACCAATCAACATAGGGAATGATGTTTGGATAGGTGTAGGGGCGATTATTATCGATGGGGTAAATATTGGTGATGGAGCAATTATTGGTGCAGGTTCAATAGTGACCAAAGATGTTTCATCTTATACAATAGTCGCAGGAGTTCCAGCGAAAGTCATTAACCACCGGAATATTAATCATGACAAATGGTGGGATTATAATGATGAACAACTCATTGAGTATGTAAACACCATGCTGGCAAAAGGAATGTTTGAAGATGTATGAGTTGATTTATAGAGTGAAAAGGAAATTAACTTGCTTAATTACTGGTAAATTGTATTCGCTATCATTCAATTCGTTTGGTCGGAAAAGTACAATTTACCAACCAGACCTTTTGCAAGGCGTGAGATATTTTGAGATAGGTGAAAATACCCATATTCAAAAAGGTTTATGGGCATTAGCGTTAAAAATAAATAGTAAATCCCCTTTATTAAAAATAGGTAGTAATGTTTATATTGGTAGATATTGTCATTTGGTTTCAGTAAGCGAATTAATTATCGAAAATGATGCACTGATTGCTGACAAAGTATATATTTCAGACAATGTGCATGAATATACTAATATTAATAAAGCCATTGCTAAACAACCAGTTGCACTAAAACGAGAGGTAAGAATTGGTCAGGGATGCTGGATTGGGGAAAACGTAAGTATTATCGGTGCTAATGTTGGTAAGAATTCTGTCGTTGCAGCTAATTCTGTGGTTGTCAAAGATGTTCCTGATTATACAGTTGTTGCTGGAGTACCTGCTCGAGTGATAAAAAAATATTGTTTTGAAAGAAAAGAATGGATAGCAGAAACAAATCAATGAGATGTATTAAAACTTATATGATTTAAGGTTTGATATAATCCCTGCTTGATGATCCATAAATGATGAACTATATAATTTACTGCTCAATAAAATCGATTAAATAGTATAAAGCTGAAGAGATACAATATGAAAATTTTAGTTACTGGCGGTGCTGGATTTATTGGGTCCGCTGTTGTTCGCCATATCATCGAAAATACAAACGATGAAGTCATAAATGTAGATAAGCTAACATACGCTGGTAATCTTAGTTCAGTTGCTGATGCTTCAACCAGTGATCGGTATCAATTTGTACAAGCTGATATTTGTGACAAAGAAGCTATCGATTCAATTTTCGAATTACATCAACCTGATGCAGTCATGCATTTAGCCGCAGAAAGTCATGTCGACCGCTCTATTTCTGGCCCCGGTGAGTTCATCGAAACCAATATCACTGGCACATATGTACTGCTTGAAACTGCCAGAAAATATTGGATGTCATTGCCAGAATCTCGTAAAAATGCATTCAGGTTCCATCATATCTCAACTGATGAAGTTTATGGCGATTTGCCACATCCTGATGAGTGGGACAGTAATGAGCCATTGCCATTATTTACAGAAAAAACATCATATGCCCCAAGTAGCCCTTACTCTGCTTCCAAAGCGGCAAGCGATCACTTAGTCCGGGCATGGCAAAGAACATACAACATGCCAACAATTGTGACCAATTGCTCGAATAATTATGGCCCTTATCATTTCCCTGAAAAATTAATTCCTCTGATTATCCTTAATGCACTGGAAGGCAAAAATTTGCCGATCTACGGAGAAGGCGATCAAATTCGCGATTGGTTGTATGTAGAAGACCATGCTTGTGCATTATATAAAGTCATTAGCGAAGGCGCGATTGGTGAAACATACAACATCGGAGGTTTCAATGAAAAGAAAAACATTGAAGTTGTTGATACCATTTGCGATATCCTCGATGAATTAATGCCTAAAGAGACATCATATAAATCGCAGATAACATATGTTGCCGATCGACCTGGTCATGATCGTCGCTATGCAATTGATGCATCTAAAATTAATAAAGAATTAAACTGGCTTCCAAATGAAACATTCCAAACCGGTATAAGAAAAACAGTTGAATGGTATTTAAGTAACACCGAGTGGGTCAACAATATAAAAAATGGTACCTACCAAGACTGGATAGCTAAAAACTATACCCAGAGAAACTAACTAAATTTCTGATGTAATAATTAACTAAGCAATGAGGAAATGATGGCAATTCGTAAAGGAATTATATTGGCTGGTGGTTCAGGTACTCGTTTATATCCTGTAACGATGGCTGTTAGTAAACAACTATTACCCATTTATGACAAACCAATGATTTACTATCCACTAAGTACGCTAATGCTTGCGGGGATTAAAGATATTCTAATCATAAGCACCCCACAAGATACACCAAGGTTTGAGCAGTTACTTGGTGATGGTAGCCAGTGGGGATTAAATTTATCCTATAGAATTCAAGAAAGCCCTGATGGTTTAGCCCAGGCATTTATAATTGGTGAGGATTTCATTGGTGAGGATAATTGCGCACTAATACTTGGAGATAATGTTTACTACGGTCATGATCTGCCTAAAGAACTGGAACAGGCTGTTACAAAAACCGAAGGAGCGACCGTATTTGCTTATCATGTCAAAGATCCTGAGCGATACGGTGTTGTTGAGTTTGATGAGTCAGGGAAGGCCATTTCACTTGAAGAAAAGCCTAAAAAACCAAAAAGTAATTATGCTGTTACTGGCCTTTATTTCTTTGATAACAAAGTTGTCAAAATGGCAAAGAGCCTTAAACCATCAGAGCGTGGTGAGTTAGAAATAACAGATATTAATCGTCTTTACTTAGAAAATGGTGAATTATCTGTAGCTATTATGGGTCGTGGGTACGCTTGGTTAGATACTGGGACACATGAAAGTTTGATAGAAGCTGGCAACTTTATTCAGACTATTGAATCAAGACAAGGGCTTAAAGTATCTTGTCCGGAAGAAATTGCTTATCGCATGCATTTTATTGATAAAGAACAATTAAAAAAATTGGCAAAGCCACTTAGCAAAAATGAGTATGGCAAATACCTGCTCAATTTGGCTAGGGATTAATCAATATCAGTGTGTTAAATCGAAGAAGAGTAAATTATTTAATGAAAATTATAGAAACAGGTCTTAAAGACGCCATTGTTATTGAACCCAGAGTTTTTAAGGATGAGAGAGGGTATTTTTTTGAGCTTTATCAGCAAAAAAGATACGAAGACGCTGGTATTAAACTCCCTTTTGTTCAGGACAACCGCTCACGTTCTACAAAAAATGTATTGAGAGGCCTACATTTTCAGAAAAATAAACCTCAAGGCAAGCTCGTTACGGTTACCGAAGGGGAAGTCTTTGATGTTGCTGTCGATTTAAGGCCTGATTCTCCTACTTTTGGTAAGCATCATTCTGTGATCCTTAGTGGTGAAAATTTCCTTGAGTTTTATATCCCTCCGGGATTTGCACATGGTTTTTGTGTATTGAGTGAAGTTGCATGTTTCCAATATAAGTGCACAGATTATTATGACCCAACCGATGAAGGTGGGCTTATCTGGAGTGATTCTGAACTTGGTATAGAGTGGCCAATTAATTCTCCTGTTGTATCGGGGAAAGATCAGGTTTTGCCTTTATTCGACCAAATAAAAGAAAACATAATTAAAGGGTGGAAGTAAATGGCACATTATACTGTCATAGGTGGTAAAGGTTTTATTGGTTCTCATATAGTAAAAAAATTAGAAGATACTGGGAAAGATGTTTGGGTTCCTTCGCGAAATGACGACTCAATTTACACAAAAGATTTAGGTATTGTAATCTATTGTGCTGGTAATGGTGACTGTGCAAAAACACCGTTCAACGTAGTTGAAGCGAATATAACCTTATTGGCTAAGGTTGTTGAGAAAGCCAATTTTGAAAAATTAATTTACGTTTCTTCTACACGCGTTTATATGAACGGTCCAGGTTCTTCAGAAAATGATGATCTGGTGGTATGTAACGATGATAACAGACGTCTCTTTAATATTACAAAACTTGCAGCAGAAGAGTTATGTATCCGAAGCGGGCGAAATGTTGTTATTGTACGACCAAGTAATGTTTATGGTTTAGCTTTGAACAGTACATTATTTCTTCCCTCTATTATTCGTCATGCGATTAATAATGGAGAGGTTAATATGTTTGTAAGGCCAGAATATACTAAAGATTATGTTTCAGTCGATGATGTTGCAGATGTAAGCATTTATCTGTCCAAAGTAATTACAGCAAATCAGCATGTATTTAATATAGCTTCAGGTTACAATACAAATGCTCAAGCAATAGCAGATGTATTAGTACAACATACGCAATGTGAAATTAACTGGCATGAAGTCAACTTCCCACGTGAGTATTTCCCGGAAACAGACATATCTGCGATAAAAGCTATTTATAAAGATTATACTCCGCGAAATGTGCTTAAAGATCTGGAGTATATGATCAGGAATTTCAAGAATGAACTTGGCAGAGTTGAATGAGTGGGTTTAATAGACTGATTAAAAATTCTGTAGCTAATATTATAAATGGTTTTTCAAATGTGATTATGGGGATTGTTATATCTCCATTACTTTTGCATAAACTGACCACAACTGAATTCTCTGTGTGGTCATTAGCTCTTCAGGCAGGAGCATTGATTGGAATTATTGGCTTTGGACTGCAAATCACGGTTGGACGATTCGTTTCACTGCATCGAAGTGATCAATTTCAGTTAAGAAGTGTGCTGTATAACTCTAAATTAGTTTCATACATTCTTGCATCTATGATGCTAATTTTGGTATTAGTTATTAACCATTACTACTCTTCCTTTTTTACCGCAATACCGGTTGAATATCAAAAACAAGCTAAAACTACTTTTTTGTTAATCTGCATATCTTTTATCATTAATAATATATCTTCTATTTATTTAGGATATTTTACAGGTATTGAAAGAAACGATATTACTGCTTCTGTGAATCTTGTATTCAAAACGATACTGGGTGTTTTTATTGTATTCATAGCAAAATATGGTATTTTTGCAATGTGTATTGTTTATTTCTCAATTAACCTTATTAATCAGATTTTCTTTTTCTATATTTTTAATAGGAACTTGGGGAAAGACGCAACAAAAAAAACAATGAATGCTGTAGTAATAAAGAAGATTGCAATTTTTTACATTGGATTGTTAATATGGAATATTGCACAGTTTCTAATCACGGGTATAGGAACATTCACCGTTGGTAAATTCGCTTTTAACGAACTTGCTGGTTATGTACTTGCCATGACACTAATCAATGCGGTAGTGGGTATAATTGGGGCAATAACCAGTCCGATTATACAACCTATGCTTCGTTTATATAATGCTGGAAAAGTTCAGAACCTTGAAAAGCTAGTTGTATTACTATCGCTACTGTATGCATTTATTGTTTATATTGCATATTTTGTATCATCTAACATTTCCGGGTGGATTCTTAATTTGTGGTTGGGGCACGATTTATCTGTGCACATAGAATCATCTTTTACACTCTTACTTACGGCATTTTTAATCAGGATGATCGCGGCACCTTACGGGATGATGCTGGTGGCTTTCGGTAAGCAGTTGTCAGTTGCTTACCTCCCTTTACTGGAGGGGGTAATAAATTTTACACTCTCTATATTTTTCGTGAAAGAATATGGAGCCGTAGGTATTGCTTATGCAACAGCAATATCTGGGATGTCTATAATGGTTTTCTATGCATTTAAATTTTATAGAGAGTCTGAAATAAGAGATGGACTGATATTTACATCATTTTTAATAATACCAGCAACTATTTCTGTTTTGATGTTAGTTAATTATTACTTTGCGCATTCGCTATATGGCAAGTATATACACATCAGTCAACTTGCATTAAGTCTTATATCCTTAATTTTGGTCGCTATTCTAATTAGAAAAATTAAATCTATAGTTGATTAATTATATCTAACAATACATTATCTGTATGTAATACATAGAAAGGGTGTTTAATACATAGTAAATATGATGAAAATTGGCTTGGTTACAGTGCTTTATAATTCCCCTGCGGTTTTGACCGATTTTTTCTCTAGTTTAGCAGTGCAGAATTACAACGAATATTGTTTATATGTTGTTGATAATAGTTCATCGTCTGAGTCATTGAATTTAGCCAGAAAACTGAGCGCTGAATTATTTATCAATGTTAAATTTATCGATAATCAAGGTTCAAATGTTGGTGTCGCTGCTGGTAATAATCAAGGCGCGAGAGAAGCATATGAAGATAATTGCGATTATATCCTTTTTCTTAACAACGATCTGCTCTTTGAAAACCCAAATATCCTCAAATCATTAGTGATATATGCAGATAGTCAAAAAATGGATATGGTCAGCCCAACCATTTTGAATTATCCAGAAAAAAAAGTATGGTACTGTGGTGGATATTTTGATGAGTGGAAGTCGTTAGCTCCTCACAAAGATATCGATACCGCTTATAATGCTGCAAATTTCCCACCGGTACATCAACACGATTATGCTCCAACTTGTTTTTTGATGGTGTCACGTCATTTATGGGATACGATCGGAGAGATGGACGAGAAATATTTTGCTTATTATGATGACACTGATTTTTTATATCGTGCTCGTAAAGCTGGATTTGTTGTTAATGTTATATCTGATTTAATAATTTATCATAAAGTCGGATCTTCAACTGGTGGTGACTTATCTTATTTTGGCATGTACCATTTGACCCGAAATAGATTGTATTTTATTCGAAAAAATTTACATGGACTTAAAAAAGCTTATTCATTATCCTATTTGTTTCTAACTCGATTATATATGCTGATTTTTACTTCCAATAGACAGAAGAAAGCAATTCGTAAAGGATTGATTGATGGTTTACGTATGAAATGAGAATGAGATGAAAATTAATACTAACGCTTTTTATCTTTCAATCATTGCAGGGATAATGATTTTTCTACCATCAATGTTGATGATTCTGTTCCACCAATCTTCTTTTACATTGGGAATAGTGGCTAGTTCTATAGTTATAATCTGTGCATACTGCCTGGTTAGCCGTAAAAGAGCAACACTTGAAAGAAAAACATACTCGTTGTTGCTATCGATTGTTTTTTTGAGTTTATTTTTATTATTGCATTTTATCATAGTTTATTATTTTCCTGCCTCAGGGATATTTCCTCCTGATGTACCCAAATTCATTATAAGCTTCTGCTTTATTATGATATGTACTGTTGCTGCATTTATAACAAAAATAGTCATCGATGACACTTTG
Source organism: Buttiauxella agrestis (assembly GCF_900446255.1). Classification (NCBI taxonomy): domain Bacteria; kingdom Pseudomonadati; phylum Pseudomonadota; class Gammaproteobacteria; order Enterobacterales; family Enterobacteriaceae; genus Buttiauxella; species Buttiauxella agrestis. Next base: position 1,673,350 of record NZ_UIGI01000001.1, read on the forward strand.
GAGCATGAAGTTCATATTGCATTACGAATTATTTTATATATTCTTATTTTTAATGCACTTATTAGTATATCTAAAATTGACTTCTTCAATAGTGGTTTGGCAAAACCAACTTTTTTGTTTCAAGAGCCTTCTCATTTTGCTTTGGTATGTGCACCTTTATTAATGTATTTTTCTTTTACAAATATTAAAAGTCCGTTGAGATTATCACTACTCCTTTTATTTGGTTTGTGGGGGGGGTACATACAAAACTTCACAATGATTCTTGCCGTACTACTTGCATATTTAATTACTACAAAAAGTTTATTACCTTCATTCTTTATAATTATACTTATGTCTATTCCTGTATATATATTTATAGAAAGTGATTTCTTCTCATATTATAGAGACCGTTTAGATTTAGCTGGAGATAGCCAGAATTTATCATCTTTGGTGCTGCTGCAAGGATGGGAAAATTCATTTCTTACATTAAGAAAAAGTTTGCTGGGTGTTGGATTTCAACAGTACGGGACATCAACGCTTTATGGTGATATATCTGAGAAGATATACTCGATGCTGCATATTTATATAAACACATTTGATGCAGGGTCAACAGCGCCGAAAATAATTGGAGAATTTGGCATCTTTGGTATTGTACTAGTTCTTACCTATTTATGGGGGTGGTGGAAAATATTTAAACTTGTCAGACGGAATAGGTTTACAGGCAGTAAAAAATTCTTGCTTTTTAGTAGTGTATATTTATCTAGTTTCCTGGAATTTTTCGTACGTGGAGCCGGTTATTTCACTCCCAGTATGTTTTTCTTTATCGTTTCTGTCATGTATTTCATATCAAATAATAAATTTAAAAAGAGAGTTTGTCATGAAGTTAATTATTGATGGTGTAATCGAAAATTTGCAAAATGGTGGTGGATGCACAGTTTATTTTGATCAGATATTATCTTTTTATCAAAAGCACAATAATAAACTTAACTATATTAGATACGAAAATAGTCATGAAAATATAACATTGAATGGATCTGCTACAAAAACTTTCAGACGAGAACTTCGTGTTTTAGAAAGATGGAGAGATGTTGATCTGACAGAATTTGGTAAAGATAATATATTTCATTCAACACACTATCGTTTACCGGTAAATAAAAAAAACAATAAAATAATTACCACTGTGCATGATTTTACTTACGAAATTTATCGCAAAGGTCCCGCGCAATGGATGCATTCATGGCAAAAAAATAGGGCTATCACTAAAAGCGATTTAGTTATTTGTGTCTCTCATAATACAGCCAGAGATTTGATGAAGTATTCGCCAATTAATGAGAGTAAAATCCGTGTGGTACACAATGGCGTATCTGATAGTTATTATAAAATTGAAGGCATTGATAAAACTAATGAGGTCTTATTTGTTGGCGCCAGAGGCTGGTATAAAAATTTTTCAATGGCCGTGGATGCACTTGCACTAATTCCTTCCTTGACGTTAAGTATCGTAGGCGGTGGCGCACTAACAAAAGAAGAAATTGCAATGCTGGATCAAAAGATCCCAAATCGCTACAAGCATTTGGGGCGAGTGAGTGATGAGCAGTTAAACAAAATATATAACCGTGTATATTGTCTTCTTTATCCATCATCTTACGAAGGATTTGGTATTCCAGTTATTGAAGCAATGCGGTGTGGGTGCGTTGTAATTGCGGTTAATGAATCTTCCATACCAGAAGTAGCCGGGAACGCAGCTTATTTATTAGACAAGCCTAATCCTTTAGCCATTGCTGATGCTCTGAAAGAGTTATCAAATTCAAGTGGTTATACAAAATTACAGCATGCTGGGTTACTTCAAGCACTTAATTTTTCTTGGGAAAAATGCTATGAAGAAACTCAAGCAGTTTATAATGAGTGCCTCTGATATGTTAAATATGATTCAACACTATGGAATATTGGGTTTAATTAAATTAATTTTTGATAAATTTATTACATTTTTTATTTTTAAAAATGCCAGAATAATTCGTAGACCTTTTGATGTTCGCGGTAAGAAAAAAATGTCAATCGGCCCAGGGTTAACAACCGGTCGGTATTGTAGGCTTGAAGCACATGGGGTAGATGACCAATATTCTTTAGTTATTGGCCGGGATTGTCAGATTAATGACTCCGTACATATAGCTGCGGCAGAAAGCGTTAAACTGGGTGATAATGTATTGATTGCCAGTCGTGTTTTCATTACCGACTTAAATCATGGTGTCTATAAAGGTGATTTGCAATCTCACCCTGATATCATTTGTAACGAAAGAACATTGCATACTAATCCTGTTGATATAGGATCAAACGTTTGGTTGGGTGAAGGTGTAGTGGTTCTCCCTGGTGTTAGTATTGGCTCCTCATCGATAATAGGTGCTAATTCTGTAGTTACAAGAAGTATACCGGCTAATTCTATCGCCGTTGGGAATCCAGCGAAAATTATTAAACATTTTGATTTTAATTTAAATAAATGGGTAAGTGTTAATGATTAATGATAGTACTGCTTTATTTATTTGCCCTGACTTCTTCGATTATAAAAAATACATAACCCAGGAATTGTCCTCTAAGTATAAAAAAGTTATTAGCTTGTCAGACCGCCCTGCCTGTTCTTCAATTGCGAAGGCCCTAATTAAGTATAATGCCCCAGTTTATTCTTCTGCGATAGCCGCTAAATATAGCCAACATATCATTAACCTGATAGAAAATGAGCTTCCGAATATTTCAGATGTTATCATTATAAAGGGTACTTGTATTACACCTTCGTTTATTGAGCAGTTGCGGAGCAAGAAAAATGACATCAATATAGTGTGTTATTCATGGGACTCAATTTCCAACATCAAGACGTTTATTTCTCTTGCTGAAAAAGCCGACAAGTCTTTTACTTTTGATCTAAAAGATAGTGTTGATTATAAGTTGAATTATCTACCGCTATTTTATGTAGACCATGCTGTTTGTGTTGATATTTCAGATGCGTCTGATTCTACTATAACAAATAACATTTTTGACTACACATTTATAGGAAGCTACCACGGAGATCGTATTCGTGTGCTATCCAAGTTTTTATCAAAGAAACCCAATTCGAAAAGTTTTATAAAAATATATTTTCAGAGCTATTTGCAGTATTTATTTTATTTGGCCACCGACTCATCTTTACGTTCATGCTCTAAAGAATGGATTACTTTCAAGCCGCTATCGCGCGTTGAGCTAGAAGCAAAAGTAGAATGCAGTGAAGCTATTATTGATATTCATCATTCAGGGCAAACAGGTCTAACGATGAGGACCTGGGAAACGCTTCATGCAGGACACCGATTGATAACTACTAACCCTGTCGTTCTTTTGCACACTACAACTAAATTAGCAACGGTAATTGATCGTGACAGCGGTACAGAGTGGGAAAGTGATCAATGTGAAAAATATCGGTACGAGTTGCTGAAATTAGTTCCACACTCGGTAAGTTATGAAAGTTTGCCATTGTCCGATTGGATCATGGCGCTGCTAATGAAGAGCTAAAAAATGAGTATTTTTCCCGTAATTATGGCTGGCGGAAACGGTAGCCGCCTATGGCCGTTGTCCCGTGTGCTTTACCCAAAACAGTTCCTGTGCCTGAAAGGGGAACTAACGATGTTGCAAACAACCGTCAGCCGACTGAATGGCGTCGAATGCGAAAGCCCGGTGGTGATTTGCAACGAACAGCACCGTTTTATCGTCGCCGAACAACTACGCCAGCTTGATAAGCTCACAAATAATATCATTCTTGAACCTGTTGGTCGCAATACCGCACCGGCTATCGCGCTTGCAGCACTGGCGGCGGTGCGCAATCAGCCACAAAATGACCCGCTGATGCTTATTCTGGCAGCTGATCATATTATTCAGAATGAAGAAGCTTTTCGAAATGCGGTACGCAACGCTTTGCCATATGCGGAAGCCGGGAAATTGGTCACATTTGGCATAATTCCCGTTCAACCTGAAACAGGATATGGCTATATCCGTCGTGGTGATGAGCTTAATTCTCAATGCGTAGGCACTGGTTTTAATGTTGCCGAATTTGTCGAAAAACCGGATCTTGACACCGCGCTGGCCTATGTCGCCAGCGGCGAATATTACTGGAATAGCGGCATGTTCCTGTTCCGTGCCGGGCGCTACCTCGAAGAGCTGAAAAAATTCCGCCCGGATATTCTCAGCGCCTGCGAAAAAGCGATGGCGAATATCGACCCGGATCTCGACTTTGTGCGCGTTGACGAAGCGGCGTTCCTGGCGTGCCCGGATGAGTCTATCGACTACGCCGTGATGGAAAAAACTGCCGATGCGGTGGTGGTGCCAATGGATGCGGGCTGGAGCGACGTGGGTTCATGGTCTTCTCTTTGGGAAATCAGCACCAAAAACCAGCAGGGTAATGTGCATCACGGCGATGTGATAAGCCACAATACCGAAAACAGCTACATCTATGCGGAATCCGGCCTGGTGACTACCGTCGGCGTGAAAGATTTAGTGGTGGTACAAACTAAAGATGCGGTTCTGGTTGCAGACAGGAATTGCGTTCAGGATGTGAAAAAGATCGTCGAAGAACTGAAAGCAGCGGGTCGCCACGAGCACCACAACCACCGCGAAGTGTACCGCCCGTGGGGCAAATACGACTCCATCGATGAAGGCGAGCGCTACCAGGTAAAACGCATCACCGTGAAACCGGGCGAAGGTTTGTCTTTGCAGATGCACCACCACCGCGCCGAACACTGGATTGTGGTGGCGGGTACCGCGAAAGTCACACTGGGTGAAGAGACAAAATTGCTGGGCGAAAACGAGTCCATCTACATCCCGCTTGGCGTGACGCACTGCCTGGAAAACCCCGGCAAAATCCCGCTCGACCTGATTGAAGTGCGTTCCGGCACTTACCTCGAAGAAGACGACATCGTGCGTTTTCAAGACCGTTACGGGCGTATCTAGCCAATAAAAATTTGATGAGTCCCCGCAGACCACTCTGCGGGTTGGGTAACTGTTGCCCGAAGGAGACTGAAAAGTGCAAAAACTGACCTGTTTTAAAGCCTACGACATCCGTGGTCGCCTGGGCGAAGAGCTGAATGAAGACATTGCGCAGCGCATTGGCCGCGCCTATGGCGAGTACCTGAAACCGAAAACCATCGTACTGGGTGGCGATGTGCGCCTGACCAGTGAGCGACTTAAACTGGCGCTGGCTAAAGGATTGCAGGATGCGGGCGTGGACGTGCTGGATATCGGCCTGTCCGGCACCGAAGAAATCTATTTCGCCACCTGGCATCTGAATGTGGACGGCGGCATTGAAGTCACCGCCAGCCACAACCCGATGGACTACAACGGCATGAAACTGGTGCGCGAAGGCGCTCGCCCAATCAGCGGCGACACCGGCCTGCGCGACGTGCAGCGTCTTGCGGAAGCCAATGACTTCCCGCCAGTTGATGCTGCAAAACGTGGCAGCTACCAGAAGATTTCGGTGGTTAAGGCGTATATCGACCATCTGTTCACCTACATCAACGTGGCCAATATCAAGCCACTGAAACTGGTGATTAACTCTGGTAACGGCGCGGCTGGCCCGATTGTCGATGCTATCGAAGCCCGCTTTAAATCACTCAATGTGCCGCTGACGTTTATCAAAGTGCACAACCAGCCTGACGGTAATTTCCCGAACGGTATCCCGAACCCGCTGCTGCCGGAGTGTCGCGACGACACCCGCAATGCGGTGATTGAACACGGAGCGGATATGGGGATTGCCTTTGACGGCGATTTCGACCGCTGCTTCCTGTTCGATGAGAAAGGGCAGTTCATTGAAGGCTATTACATCGTCGGCCTGCTGGCGGCGGCCTTCCTGGAAAAACAGCCGGGGGCGAAGATTATTCACGACCCGCGTCTGTCGTGGAACACGGTGGATATCGTGGAGCGCGCAGGTGGCACACCGGTGATGTCGAAAACCGGGCACGCGTTTATCAAAGAGCGCATGCGTCAGGAAGATGCGATTTACGGCGGCGAAATGAGCGCCCACCACTATTTCCGTGATTTTGCCTACTGCGACAGCGGGATGATCCCGTGGCTGCTGGTGACGGAACTGCTGTGCCTGAAAGGCAAAACCCTGGGCGAACTGGTGCGTGACCGCATGGCGGCGTGGCCGGCGAGCGGGGAAATCAACAGCAAGCTGGCCGATCCGAAAGTCGCCATTGAACGCGTACAGCAGCACTTTTCGCCGCACGCGGAAGAGATCGATAACACGGACGGCGTGAGCATGGCGTTTGCCGACTGGCGCTTTAACCTGCGCAGCTCAAACACCGAGCCGGTGGTGCGCCTGAATGTGGAATCGCGCAATAACAGCCAGCTGATGGAAGAAAAAACAGAAGAAATCCTGAAACTGTTGCGGCAGTAAGGTTTGACCATATTGAATGATAGTTCATCAGTAGGTGAGCATGGTTGATCAAACTCTACCCACACCCTACAAACCTGAGTTAACATCAAGACAACATTAGTACGGCGTTGAAGTCGTAGTAACCTTCCAAAAGACAGGAGTTTGTAATGTCCAAACAGCAGATCGGCGTCGTTGGTATGGCCGTGATGGGGCGCAACCTTGCGCTGAACATCGAAAGCCGTGGCTATACCGTTTCCGTGTTCAACCGTTCTGGCGATAAAACTGAAGAAGTTATCGCAGAGAACCCGGGCAAGAAGCTGGTTCCTTACTATACGGTGCAAGAGTTTGTAGAATCGCTCGAAACTCCACGCCGCATCCTGTTGATGGTTAAGGCTGGAGAAGCCACGGACAAGACCATTGATTCTCTCAAGCCATATCTTGAAAAGGGCGATATCTTGATTGATGGTGGTAACACCTTCTTCCTGGATACCATCCGCCGTAACCGTGAACTTTCTGCGGAAGGTTTCAACTTTATCGGTACCGGTGTTTCTGGTGGTGAAGAGGGCGCATTGAAAGGTCCTTCTATCATGCCTGGCGGTCAGAAAGAAGCTTACGAACTTGTTGCCCCAATTTTGAAGCAAATCGCTGCTGTTGCTGAAGATGGCGAACCATGCGTTACCTATATTGGTGCTGATGGCGCTGGTCATTATGTGAAGATGGTTCACAACGGTATCGAATATGGCGATATGCAGCTAATCGCTGAAGCCTATTCACTGCTCAAAAATGGCCTGAACCTGTCGAACGAAGAGTTGGCAACAACCTTTACCGACTGGAACAAAGGCGAACTCAGCAGCTACCTGATTGATATCACTAAAGACATCTTCACTAAAAAAGATGAAGAAGGTCACTATCTGGTTGATGTGATTCTTGATGAGGCAGCGAACAAAGGTACAGGCAAGTGGACTAGTCAGAGCTCGCTGGATCTGGGTGAACCACTGTCTTTGATCACCGAATCTGTATTCGCACGTTATATCTCTTCTTTGAAAGAACAACGCGTGGCAGCTTCTAAAGTGCTTAGCGGCCCACAGGCTAAGCCTTTTGCTGGTGATAAAACTGATTTTGCCGAAAAAGTGCGTCGTGCATTGTATCTGGGCAAGATTGTTTCTTACGCGCAAGGTTTTTCCCAACTGCGTGCAGCATCTGAAGAGAATAACTGGGATCTCAACTACGGTGAGATTGCTAAGATTTTCCGTGCTGGCTGCATTATCCGTGCTCAGTTCTTGCAGAAAATTACTGATGCATATGCAGAAAATCCGGCTATCGCAAACTTGCTGCTGGCACCATACTTCAAGCAAATTGCTGATGAGTATCAGCAGGCATTGCGTGATGTAGTTTCTTACGCAGTACAAAATGGCATTCCAACCCCGACTTTCTCTGCTGCGATTTCTTACTACGATAGCTACCGTTCAGCAGTTTTGCCTGCTAACCTGATTCAGGCGCAGCGCGACTACTTCGGCGCGCATACCTATAAGCGTACCGATAAAGAAGGCGTGTTCCATACCGAATGGCTTAGCTAATCACGTTAGCGCGTGTGTTGATAAATTCAACGGTCCCTTCTTGGGGCCGTTTTTTTAAGATTTTACTGGTGCGCTAATAATCAAAAATATTATAAATTTGGTGCATCACATATGATCTGGCCATACAAGATTTGTATGTAATTTGTGCACTCGAGACAAGTATTTAATTTTCAATCAAAAACTGCATTTCTACATTTGTTGTTCTAATCTACAATTCGCAATGAACGTTCGGTGAATCACTTTTCCTAGGGTAACCATGAATCAAGATAATAATAATGTGGTAAAAAATCACATTAGTGAGCCAGCAGAAACAATTGATTTAATTGATCTTATTATGCAGTTGTGGAAAGGCAAAGTCACCATCATCGCTTTTGCTGTTCTTGCTATCGTTCTTGCAGTTATCTATCTATTCGTCGCTAAAGAGAAATGGACCTCTGAGGCTATCGTTACACTTCCTGATTCAGGGCAGATAGCGAACTACAATAATGGAATGAATGTTCTGTATGGCGCTGGCGCTCCAACGATTGTTGATATTCAAGAGCGTTTCTTTGGTCGCTTCAACTCTGCCATCTCCGCTTTATCTGAGCAGTTAGACAACCAGGAAAAACCGGAAAAACTGACTATCGAAGAGTCAGTTAAAGGTCAACCAGTGCCACTGAAAGTAAGTTATGTCTCTACGAGTGCGGCAGAAGCGCAAAAAACACTCACTACTTATATTCAGCAGATCAATAAAAGGGTTGTCACTGAACTGGACGATGACTTGAAAACCAGCATTAACTCTAAAGTCGAGGATCTGAATGTAGATTTGGCGACTAAAGAGAAAATCGCTCAAGAGAAGAAAGACAAGCGTCTGGAGATTTTGAATCAGGCATTGATCGTTGCGCAGCAATCCAATATCAAGAATACCCTGGTTCAGCAGGCTGAAACGCTGTCGGAAGATACCTTGTTTGTTTTGGGTAGCGATGCGCTTTCAGCGACCATAAAGAATGAAGCGACGCGTCCTCTGCCGTTGGATGATAGCTATTTTAATGCTCGTCAATCCTTACTTGCCATTAACGCATTGAAATCTAAACCAGAAGCAACGTACGCGTTCCGCTATGTCATGAAACCAACCTTACCGATTCACCGCGACAGCCCTAAAAAGGGTCTGACGCTAGTCCTCGGAGCGTTAGTCGGTCTGATTCTTGGCTCTGGCGTGGTGCTCGGTCGTAACGCGTTACGCAATTACAAACCAGTTGTCTAAGCACTAATCTAAGATACACAAAAGGCCGCGATTGCGGCCTTTTTAACATCCCAAAAACTACTTATGCCTTTCCCGCAAATTCTCAATCACCGCGCTCAAATCGAGATCCTGATCCTGCAACAGCACCAGCAAGTGATACACCAAATCCGATGCCTCATTCTTCAGCTCAAAGCGGTCATTCACTGTCGCCGCCAGCGCAGTCTCAACGCCTTCCTCACCGACTTTCTGCGCGATGCGTTTAGTGCCACTCGCATACAATTTGGCGGTGTATGAGCTTTCCGGATCGGCAGTTTTGCGCGATGCCAACAGTTCCTCTAGCTGATACAAGAAGTGCCAGTCGTGATGCGTTTCGCCAAAGCAGCTTGAGGTGCCGAGGTGGCAGGTCGGGCCGATAGGATTCACCAGCACCAGAAGCGTGTCGTTATCGCAATCTGGTGCAATGTTCACCACGTTAAGGAAGTTGCCCGAGGTTTCGCCTTTGGTCCACAAGCGCTGTTTGGTGCGCGAGAAGAAAGTGACCTTGCCGCTTTCAATCGTTTGTGCCAGAGCTTCAGGATTCATGTACCCCAGCATTAGCACTTCACCCGATTTCGCGTGTTGAACAATCACCGGCATCAATCCGTCGATTTTTTCCCAGTCCAGTTGGTTTTGCTGCTCTTGTGTTAGCACACTCTTATCTCCACGCCTTGCTGAGCCAGGTATAATTTCAGCTCGCCAATATTAATAATTTGTTTATGGAACACGGATGCCGCCAGCGCACCGTCAACGTCCGCATCACGGAAGGCTTCGAGGAAGTGTTCCATGGTTCCCGCGCCACCGGAGGCAATCAGCGGCACGCGGCAAACTTCACGCACTTTCTTTAATTGCTCCAGGTCGTAACCGTTACGCACGCCATCCTGGTTCATCATATTAAGTACGATTTCCCCGGCACCGCGCTTTTGCACTTCCTGCACCCAGTCCACGGTTTCCCACGAGGTCACGCGAGTGCGGCTTTCATCGCCGGTATATTGATTGACGTGATATTTCCCGGTTTCGCTATCAAACCAGGTATCAATACCCACCACAATACATTGCACGCCAAAACGTTCCGCCAGGCGAGTAATCAGTTCAGGGTCGGCCAGGGCAGGGGAGTTGATAGAGATTTTGTCTGCGCCGAAGGAAAGAATTTGTGCGGCATCGTCAATCGACTTAATACCGCCCGCCACGCAGAACGGAATATCGATGACTTCCGCCACGCGTGACACCCAGCTTTTATCAACCACACGCCCATCGCTGGATGCGGTGATATCGTAAAACACCAGTTCGTCGGCACCTTCGGCAGCGTAACGTTGCGCAAGTGGCACGATATCGCCGATGATTTCATGGTTGCGGAATTGCACACCTTTTACGACTTGCCCGTCGCGTACGTCCAGGCAAGGAATTATCCGTTTTGCCAGCATGAAATCGCCTCCGTTACGTTGAATTTCCCTTCCAGTAATGCCCGCCCGACAATCACTCCCTGCACACCGGTTCCACGCAGAGCCGCGATATCATCAAGTCCGCCAATACCCCCGGAAGACTGGAATGCCACCTGCGGATAACGCGCGCACACTTCTTCATAAAGTGAAACGTTTGAACCCGCCAGCGTGCCATCGCGGGAAATATCGGTGCACAACACATGTTTGAGTCCGACGGGGAGATACATCTCCACCAGTTCTTCGAGCGATACGCCAGAGTTCTCTTGCCAGCCGCTCACCGCGACCTGTTTATTGCCTTGTTCGTCGATGCGTACATCGAGCGCCAGGACCAGCGCATCGGCACCAAAACGTTCAAACCAGCCTTTCACAATCTCGGGTGATTTCACCGCCGTTGAGCCAACCACAACGCGGGCCACGCCCGCTTCAAGCAACGCCGCAACATCTTCCTCAGTGCGTACGCCACCGCCAACCTGCACCGGAACATTCACCCCGGCTACCAGCGTTTTAATCAGCGGGATCTGGCGTTTTGCCGGGTCTTTCGCTCCGGTTAAATCCACCAGATGCAGCACTTGCGCACCTTGCGCTTCGTAATCTTGCAGACGAGGAAGCGGGTCATTGCCGTAATCGCGCTGTTGGCCGTAATCCCCCTGGTGGAGGCGCACCACTGTGCCATCAATTAAATCAAGAGCCGGAATAATCATGGTGCTTACATCTCCAGGAAGTTTTTCAGTAATTTTGCGCCTGCGGCACCCGAGCGCTCCGGATGGAACTGCACGCCGAAGAAATTATCTTTTTGTACAGCGGCGGTGAAAGCTTCACCGTAACTGGCCTGCGCGATGGTATTCGCACAAACAGGCATCGCGTAGCTGTGCACAAAGTAAAAATAATCGCCGTCGTCAATGCCACGGAACAGGCGGTCGCCCGCTTTGGGATAGACGCGGTTCCAGCCCATATGCGGCAAAGGCAAACCGTGGTCGGTCATTTTCAGCACCGGTTCGTCGATGATGCCGAGCATGTCGATGCCATTGCTTTCATCACTGCGAGAGGCCAAAAGTTGCATCCCGAGGCAAATGCCGAGCACCGGCTGGGTACAGGCTTTAATCAGCTCAACCAAATCGCGCTCACGAATCTGATCCATCGCCGCCTGCGCGGTTCCCACGCCGGGTAAAAACAGTTTATCGGCGCGCAGCACCACATCCGCGTCGCGGCTTACCATAGGCTCATAGCCATGGCGCTGAATCGCCGCTTTTACCGAGTGCAGATTGGCGCATCCTGTGTCCAGAATCACCACGTTCATTACAACACTCCTTTAGAGGAGGGCAGCGTGTCACCTTCGACGCGAATCGCCTGGCGCAGTGTGCGACCAAAGACTTTAAACAGGCTTTCGACACGGTGATGGTCGTTTTTGCCTTTGGTTTTAAGGTGCAGCGTCACGCCCATGGTGTAAGAGAGCGAACGGAAGAAGTGTTCGACCATTTCAGTGCTTAAATCGCCAACGCGCTGGAAGTTGTACTCGGCTTTGTATTCAAGGTGCGGGCGGCCAGAAATATCCAGCGCGCAGCGGGCCAGGCATTCGTCCATCGGCAGTGTGAAGCCGAAACGTGTAATCCCGCGTTTGTCACCGAGGGCGATTTTCAGCGCTTCACCCAGTGCCAGACCGGTGTCTTCTACGGTGTGGTGATCGTCGATATACAGATCGCCTTTCACGCTGATATCCATCCGGAAGCCGCCGTGGGTGGCAATCTGGTCCAGCATGTGGTCGAAGAAACCGACGCCGGTGTTAATTTTGCTACCGCCTTCGCGGTCAAGCCAGACCTGCACGTCGATTTGCGTCTCTTTCGTGGCGCGTTCCACGTGTGCGTAACGGTCACGTTTGGTCAGTTGGTCGCTGATGGCAGACCAATTCAGCGTTTCGCCGTGGTAACGCAGCCCCTGAATGCCCATGTTCTCGGCCAGTTCAATGTCCGTTGCACGGTCGCCAATCACGTAGCTGTTAGGTTTATCCAGCACACCTTCTTCCAGGTAGCCTTTCACCATCGCCAGTTTAGGCTTGCGGCACTCGCAGTTGTCGGCAGGAAGATGCGGGCAAATCAGTACGTCATCAAAGCTCACACCCTGCGAGCTAAACACCTGCATCATCAGGTTGTGCGGGCCATCGAAATCCGCCTGCGGGAAGCTCTCCGTCCCTAAGCCGTCCTGATTGGTGATCATCACAAGCTTGTATCCTGCTTTTTGCAATTGCAGCAGGGCGGGGATCACAGCTGGCTCAAACGCCAGTTTGTCCATGCGGTCCACCTGGAAATCAGAAGGAGGCTCGGAAATTAAAGTGCCGTCACGGTCGATAAAAAGTATTTTCTGGCTCACACGCCCTCCGTGGCCGTTAGGCCGGGTTGTTCACGCAGCGCAGCAATAGTGCGCTCGCACTCGGTACGGGTGCCGACGGTAATCCGCAGGCAGCCGCTTAACGATGGTTGTTTATTTTGGTCACGTAGGATAATGCCCTGATCCCACAGAGATTTGAACACTGCACTTGAAGCGGTGATGCGCGCCAGCACATAGTTGGTTTCAGAGTCAAAAACTTGCTCAACGCAGGCCACGTCCTGCAATGCCGAGATCAGATATTGGCGATTGACTAAAATTTCGGCCACCCGCTCGCGCATCGCATTGATACCCTGCGGGCTTAACGCCTGAGCGGCGATATCCGCAACCGGCGTTGAAAGCGGGTAAGGGGCAATCACTTTCATCAGCAAGTTAATCACTTCTTCGTTGGCCAGCGTAAAGCCGCAGCGCAGGCCAGCCAGCGCAAAGGCTTTGGAAAGCGTGCGCAGCACCACAAGGTGCGGATACTCATTCAACCAGCCAGCCAGAGTCGCCTGCGGGCAAAACTCAATATAGGCTTCGTCCGCAACCACTAAGGCTTTACCGCGAGCCATTTCCAGCAGCACGCGGAAATCTTGCGGATTGATTAACTGCCCCGTCGGGTTATTCGGGCTGCAAACGTAAATGACTTTTACGCCTTCAATATTCTCCGCAATGGCCGGTAAATCGAGCTGCCAGTCTGCCAGTGTCGGTACGACGCGGCATTCCACGTTGAAGGCTTCGCTGCTCACGCTGTACATACCGTACGTTGGTGGGCAGTAGAGAACGGCATCTTTGCCCGGCTCGCAGAATGCACGGATCAACAGTTCGATACCTTCGTCTGCGCCACGGCTGACCAGCACTTGCTCAGGTTTCACGCCTGCGTATTCGGCGTAACGTTCGATAACCAGTTTCGGCTGGCATTCAGGGTAACGGTTCAGCGTCTGCTGCGTTAATTCAAATTCAACTGCGGTCGGATATTCGTTGGCGTTCAGCCACACATCACCATTGCCACCCAGGCGGCGAGCCGACTGGTAAGGGGTCAGGGCGCGAACGTTCTCACGGGCTAACTCTTCAATGCTCATTGCATCTCCTTCAGCGCTGCAACACGCAGGGTAACGGCGTTTTTGTGGGCATCCAGCAGCTCGGCGGCGGCCAGCGTTTCAATGGTTTTAGCAAGGCTGGCGAAACCTTGCGGCGAGAGTTCCTGAACCGTCATGCGTTTCTGGAAATCAGCCAGACCCAGGCTCGAACAGGTCGATGTATAACCGTACGTTGGTAGCACATGGTTAGTACCCGAAGCGTAGTCGCCAGCTGACTCCGGCGACCAGTCACCGAGGAACACGGAACCGGCGCTGGTGATGCTATCCACCAGGTCGCGGGCATTACGCGTCTGAATAATCAGGTGCTCCGGGCCGTACTGGTTAGAAATCTCAATACATTGCTCTAAATCGCGGGCCACTATCAGGCGGCTGCTTTCCAGTGCTTTACGCGCCGTTTCAGCACGCGGCAGTGCGGCAAGCTGGCGTTCGACCGCTTCGGCTACGGCTTGCGCCATCTGCGCATCCGGCGTCAGCAAAATCACTTGCGAGTCCGGGCCGTGTTCAGCCTGTGAAAGCAGGTCGGATGCCACGAAGTCAGGCGTCGCGCCGCTGTCGGCAATCACTAAGACTTCAGACGGGCCAGCCGGCATGTCGATTGCCGCGCCATCAAGACGCTGGCTGACCTGGCGTTTAGCTTCGGTCACAAAAGCGTTGCCTGGCCCAAAAATTTTATCCACTTTCGGAATGCTTTCGGTGCCCAGCGCCAGCGCAGCGATTGCCTGCGCACCGCCAACCTGAAACACTTCCTGCACGCCACACAGTTGCGCGGCATACAGAATTTCATCGGCAATTGGCGGCGGTGAACACAGCACCACTTTTTTGCAACCCGCAATCCGCGCGGGAGTGGCAAGCATCAATACGGTTGAAAATAGTGGCGCCGAACCGCCTGGAATATATAAGCCAACGGACGCCACCGGGCGAGTCACCTGCTGGCAACGCACGCCTGGCATGGTTTCGATATCCACCGGCGCGAGCTGTTGCGCGACGTGGAATTTCTCGATATTCGCCACGGCCACGGCCATCGCATCTTTAATTTCTGAACCCAGACGCGCTACCGCCGCGGAAATTTCCTGCTCACTGACTCTGAGTTGCTGCACTTCAGTTTTATCAAACTTTGCGCTGTATTCACGTAGAGCCACATCGCCGTTGGCTTTCACATTATTCAGGATGTCCGCGACCGTGCGGGTAATGCTCTCGGATGCCGAAATTGCCGGGCGCGTCAGCAGCGCATTTTGTGCCGCCGCATCGCATTCATTCCAGTCAATCAACGTATTGAAGTTTGCCATGGTGTTACTCCATCATTTTCTCAATTGGTAACACCAGAATTGAACTGGCACCCAGCGCTTTCAGTTTTTCCATGGTTTCCCAGAACAGCGTTTCACTGCTCACCATATGCATCGCTACACGCTGTTGATCGCCTGCGAGCGGCAGAATGGTTGGGCGTTCAGCGCCTGGCAGCAGAGAGATAATCTCGTCCAGACGCTCACTTGGTGCATGCAACATAATGTATTTCGATTCACGCGCCTGAATCACGCCCTGAATACGAGTCATCAGTTTGTCGATAAGCTGTTGTTTAGCTTCTGGCATTTCGCCATCGCGCTGAATCAGGCACGCTTTGGAACGGTAAATCACTTCTACTTCACGCAGGCCGTTGGCTTCAAGCGTTGCACCGGTAGAAACCAGGTCACAAATCGCATCAGCCAGACCCGCACGCGGGGCAACTTCAACGGAACCGTTCAACAAGCAAGATTTGAACTGCACACCTTTGCCATCAAGGTAGCGCTTTAACAGGTGAGGGTAAGAGGTGGCGATACGTTTGTTGTTGAGGCATGCCGGGCCATCCCATGGCTCATCAACAGAAATCGCCAGCGAGAAACGGCAACCGCCGAAATCTAAACGACGCAGCGTGTAATAACGAGGATCTTCGCCCTGAGCGCGGCGAGTCAGCAACTCTTCTTCCAGCACGTTCTCGCCAATAATCCCCAAATCCACCACGCCGTCCATAATCAGCCCAGGGATATCGTCATCACGGACACGCAGAATGTCGATCGGCATGTTTTCTGCCAACGCAATCAGGCGCTGAGTGTGCAGGTTGATTTTTATCCCGCAGCGAGCCAGTAATTCGCGTGAGTCATCGCTCAAACGGCCTGATTTCTGAATAGCTATGCGTAAACGGTTGTTGTCTAACATGTGCAATCTCTCCTGATAAATTCTTGTCTGACGTCCAAAAAAAAGCCCCCGGAAGAAATCTTCCGGGGGCTTATTGACTCGTTCATGCACCAGTGGAAGATTTTTTCATCTTCCAGCACACATCGCCTGAAAGACTAGTCAGGATGATAGTGATGATGGTGGGTCGTATTTTGAACGCGTGTCATAAAATTCTCGTATGAATGTTTATTCATGATGTGCTTTTAACGTAAACCAGATGCAGCGTTGAGCGCAAGGGCTTTTTTCACCTGGGATTAATATTCTGTTTAGCCGCAGTAATTGTCAGTTCCGCTAACGTGGCGTAGCCTAAAAGCAGGGCGAAAAAGAACCGCAGAGAAATATGCTGCATTCCAGGAGACAGGAAATGAAAAAGGTTGCGATTGTCGGGTTAGGCTGGTTGGGAATGCCACTGGCATTGTCATTGTCAGCGCGTGGCTGGCAAGTGACAGGAAGTAAAACCACCCTTGATGGTGTCGAAGCCGCAAGAATGTGCGGAATTGACAGTTATCAATTGCAACTCACGCCCGAACTGATTTGCGATAGCGACGATCTCGACGCGTTGCTTGATGCTGATGCTTTGGTGATAACGCTGCCCGCTCGCCGCACCGGTGAAGGGGACGATTTTTATCTGCAAGCGGTTCAGGAAATTGTCGATAGCGCGTTAGCACATGATATTCCGCGCATCATTTTTACCAGCTCCACGTCGGTTTACGGTGAAACAGAAAGCACCGTGAAAGAAACCTCGCCGCTTGAACCGGTGACTGCCAGTGGCCGCGTGCTTAAAGAACTTGAAACCTGGCTGCATGATTTGCCGGGAACCTCGGTCGATATTCTGCGCCTGGCAGGCTTAGTTGGGCCGGAGCGCCATCCTGGGCGCTTCCTTGCAGGGAAAGTGGATGTGCAAAACGGCACGCATGGCGTCAACCTGGTGCATCTCGAAGATGTTATTTCAGCTATTACGCTGTTGTTGCAGGCTCCAAAGGGCGGACACATCTATAATTTATGTGCGCCAGATCACCCATCGCGTGCTGAGTTCTACACTCAAATGGCGCGCCAGATGAACCTTGATGCGCCAGTGTTCAGAACGGAAGGGCAAAATGGCCACGGTAAGCTGGTGGATGGCAACCGTATTTGCAATGAACTTGGGTTTGAATATCAGTATCCAAACCCGCTGGTAATGCCCATGCAGTAACCGCTGTGGGGCATTGCTCGTGACCGAAGGGAACGAGTATGAAACCACTGCTGGATGTATTGATCATTCTCGATACCCTCGATAAAGAAGGGAGCTTTGCTGCGGCGGCAACAAAGCTTTTCAAAACGCCTTCCGCACTCAGTTACACCGTTCAAAAACTCGAAAACGATCTCAACATTCAAATCCTCGACCGTTCCGGTCATCGCGCACGTTTTACGCGAACGGGTCAGCTTCTGCTGGAAAAAGGCCGCGAAGTACTGCATTCCGTACGTGAACTGGAACAGCAGGCTATCAAGCTACATCAGGGCTGGGAGAACGAACTGGTCATTGGTGTAGACGACTCTTTCCCATTCTCACTGCTGACTCCGCTGATTGAAGCGTTCTACAAAAGTTACAGCGTGACGCGCCTGAAATTTATTAATGGCGTGCTCGGTGGTTCCTGGGAGGCGCTCACCGAAGGGCGGGCGGATATTATCGTTGGCGCAATGAGTGACCCGCCGTCACTGAGCGGTTTTGGTTTTACCTTGCTCGGGCAACTCGAAAGCGTGTTTGTCGTCGCGCCACATCATCCCCTGGCTGAGATCGAAGAACCTCTAACGCGCCGGGTGGTGAAACGCAGTCGCGCGGTGATCGTCGGCGACACTTCCCGTCTTGAACCGTCGCGTTCGATGCATTTGCTTGAAGATCAGGATGCAATCACTGTTTTTGATTTCAAAACTAAACTCGAGCTGCAAATCAGCGGCATCGGCTGCGGTTACGTTCCGCGTTACATGGCGCAACGCTTTATTGAAAGTGGCGTTTTGGTAGAAAAACGGGTGGTTTCCCATGTGCCGTTTGTTCCGGTATGGATTGGCTGGAACGAGCAAACCGCTGGGCTTGCCAGCGAATGGTGGCGCGAGCAGATAGTCAGCAGTCCGGAGATTGCCGTGGTCTACGGCACCACGGAAAATAATACAAATGGGTGAGTGGCAGGGTGCTGTCGTCACATCTATGGTTAAGAGTGGATCGTTATTTCTTCTGAAAGTGTCTTCGCGTTTATTTTTCTTCTCTGCGTGGTTTTGCAGAGTTTTTTTGTGCGCAAGGAGTCTGTATGAAGCAAACCAATCAGCAATGGCAGTCACGACGTGAGCAGGCGGTTCCTCAGGGAGTCGGCAATGCGTTGCCGGTATACATCGAAAAAGCGAAAAATGCCGAAATCTGGGATGTTGAAGGCAAACGCTATATTGATTTTGCTTCGGGTATTGCGGTGCTCAATACCGGGCATAACCATCCGGCAGTGATTGACGCGGTACGTCAACAGCTTGAAAAATTTACCCATCCTTGTTTCCAGGTCACGCCATACGGCAATTATATCGAGCTTGCCGAACGGCTGAATACACTGGTGCCGATAAGCGAACCGTGCCAGACCCTGTTTCTCACCACTGGCGCAGAAGCCGTTGAAAATGCCATTAAAGTGGCGCGAATCGCCACCGGGCGCTCGGCTATTATTGCGTTTCGTGGCGCGTTCCATGGCCGAACCCTTCTGGGAATGGCGCTAACGGGCAAAGTTCAGCCGTATAAAAAAGGTTACGGCCCCTTCCCGGCAGGTATATATCACGCGCCTTATCCAGCGGCATATCTTGGCGTGAGCGACACTCAGGCGCTGGCCTCACTGGCGGGTATTTTTGCCGCCGATGTGTCACCCGATGAAGTCGCCGCCATTATTATTGAACCGGTACAAGGGGAAGGGGGCTTCTACGCCGCATCGCCTTCCTTTATGAAACAACTGCGCGCGCTGTGCGATAAACACGGCATCGTGTTGATTGCCGACGAAATCCAGAGCGGTTTTTGCCGTACCGGTAAAACCTTCGCGATTGAACACAGTGAAGTGGAACCCGATTTAGTCACGATGGCGAAAAGCCTGGCGGGCGGTTTCCCACTTTCGGCGCTGGTCGGCAAGAAATCGTTGTTTGATAAAGCCATGCCGGGCGGGCTTGGCGGCACTTATGCGGGTTCACCCGTGGCGATTGCTGCCGCGCTGGCGGTGACTGATATCATTGAGACGGAAAATCTCAATGCCCGCGCGCAAGAAATTGGCGAGCAAATCACCCGTCGTTTACACGAAATGGCTGAGCAATTTGACTGTATTGGCGATGTCCGTGGTTATGGCGCAATGATTGCCATGGAACTGGTGGAAGAGCGTGACAGCCATCGTCCAAATAAAGAGTTAACACAAGAACTTGTTAAAGAAGCCGGTAAAAAGGGACTGGTGCTGCTTTCTTGCGGAGTGCGAGCCAATGTGATTCGTTTTCTCGTTCCGTTAACTGCTGAAAAAGAAATTGTTAATGAAGGTCTCAACATCTTGTCATCATGCCTCGAATTAGTGCAAAATACGCGCCTCACTAAATGAGAACAAAAAAACCGACGTTAAACGCGTCGGTTATTTTTTTGCATTAAGTTCCAGTAGTCAAACAGGCATCCGCCAAAAAATCCAAGAGGCCGGGCTTCGTACCGGATAGATACTAGCTTTTAAAAAACGACAGTCGTGTCGCCGAGGAAATTCAGATGGGGCAGCTTTTTGCTTTTGCGCAGGTATTCGCCGTTTGGGGGAATGACCATGTCGCTTAACGTCACCGCAGGTGCAAAATCTCGTGTTGAACTCCGTAAGAGCCTAACGCTCATTCCGGTTGTTATGATGGGCCTTGCTTATATGCAGCCTATGACCTTGTTCGATACATTTGGGATTGTATCTGGCCTTACCGACGGACATGTCGCTACGGCTTACGCGTTTGCCCTTGTGGCAATTTTGTTTACCGCGTTAAGTTATGGAAAGCTAGTACGCCGCTTCCCATCAGCGGGTTCCGCCTATACCTACGCTCAAAAAGCTATCCACCCGGTGGTCGGCTTTATGGTGGGCTGGTCGGCGCTGCTTGATTATCTCTTCATGCCGATGATCAACATCCTGCTGGCAAAAATCTATTTTGAAGCCCTGGTGCCGTCGATCCCATCGTGGATATTCGTGGTGCTGCTGGTGGGCTTTATGACCATCTCCAACCTGCGTGGCATCAAAACTGTGGCTAACTTCAATAGCCTCATCGTTGTGCTGCAAATGATTGTGATGGTGGTGATAACGGGTCTGGTGATTTACGGCGTAGCCAATGGCGAAGGTGCCGGCACGTTAACCAGCACGCGTCCATTCTGGTCTGAACACGCAAACGTGGTGCCGATGATCACCGGAGCGACGATACTGTGCTTCTCGTTCCTCGGCTTTGACGGCATTAGCTCGTTGTCCGAAGAAACTAAAGATGCTGGCCGAGTCATCCCGAAAGCGATTTTCCTGACTGCCCTGATTGGCGGCGTGATCTTCGTGGTGGTGTCTTACTTCCTGCAACTGTACTTCCCGGACATCTCTCGCTTCCATGACCCGGATGCGTCACAGCCAGAAATCATGCTGTTCGTGGCAGGTAAAACCTTCCAGTTCGGAATCCTGATTTTCTCCTGTGTGACTGTTCTGGCGTCAGGTATGGCGGCACATGCGGGCGTTTCGCGCCTGATGTATGTGATGGGTCGTGACGGCGTGTTCCCGGAGCGTTTCTTCGGTTACATTCACCCGAAATGGCGCACCCCGGCGTTGAACGTTGTGCTGGTGGGTATCATTGCTCTGTTCGCGGTGAAATTTGACCTGGTTACAGCAACGGCGCTGATTAACTTCGGTGCGCTGGTGGCGTTCACCTTCGTGAACCTGTCAGTCATTTCCCAGTTCTGGATCCGCGAAGGCCGTAACAAGTCCATCAAAGATCACATCAACTATCTGGTGCTGCCAATCTGTGGCGCGCTGACAGTGGGTGCATTGTGGATTAACCTGGAAGAAAGCTCGATGATTCTGGGGCTGATTTGGGCGGCTATCGGCCTGACCTATCTGGCCTTCGTGACTCGTCGCTTCCGTAACCCGGTGCCACAATTCAACGAAGACCTGGCGTAATCGCTGCAGATGAAAAAGGCCGCGAAAGCGGCCTTTTTGTTTTATACCTTCAAAGAAATTAACCCACCAAAAACTGCGCGTACTCAAACAATGCCTTAAGCAACGCCGTCTTTTCTTTATCGCTTTCATGCAGGTTGTACAGCGCTTCCAGTTCTTGCGCGTAGGCCTGCAGCGCCTCCTGAGACAACACCTCACGGCGATGTTC
Source organism: Buttiauxella agrestis (assembly GCF_900446255.1). Lineage (NCBI taxonomy): Bacteria > Pseudomonadati > Pseudomonadota > Gammaproteobacteria > Enterobacterales > Enterobacteriaceae > Buttiauxella > Buttiauxella agrestis. The sequence goes on from NZ_UIGI01000001.1 coordinate 1,695,018, forward strand.
TAACCAGCGCTGTTGTTCTGCTTCATCCAGCGTGCCGGGGAAATTTCGCGCGCGATAGTTAAACAGCAATTTCTCGATGCGTTTATCGGCAAAGGTAATATCCAGCGCCGGTAAATTTTGCGGCTCCGTCTCCAGTACAATGCGCATCGCCGCGCGATCGGCATCGCTGAAGAAGCCATTATACAATTGAGCATCGACATTATCAGACGGCACAAAAGGCTCGGCCTCAGCAAAAATAGCCACCGCTTTTTCACGCGCGGCCGGGTGTTCACGCAGTAATTTCAGGTTATCCAGGCAACGTTTACGATCGATGCCTAACCGCTCGGCATCTTCCGGACGCAGAGTATTCGCCACCGCCAGCACCGGGCATTTATTCAAATGCACCAGTTTGATGGGCACCGCCGGACTATCGCCCAACGCGGCTTTCGGTGTATACAAACGCTCGCGTAATGCATCGGCATCCAGTTCCAGCAGTGGAGAAATATCTCCAGCCAAATCGACCATGATCACCGCATTACGGTTATCCGGATGCCAGGCCAGCGGCGCAATCCAACTGGTATTGCCGCGCCACGCACCGAACATGCCCGAAACATGCACCAGCGGTTTCATCTGCGGAATATCAATCAGCGTGGTGAGCTTGTGTTTGGAGCGGTAAGTATAGAGATACTCGAACAGACGCGGCTGGCGTGTTTTAACCAGTTGCGCCATAGCGATAGTGGCGTAAACGTCGGACATCGCATCGTGCGCGTTGGCATGATCAATTCCGTTGGCTTTGGTTAAATGCTCCAGGCGAAAACTCGGCAGACCATCCTCGTTTTCCGGCCAGACAATCCCTTCAGGGCGCAACGCATAACAGGCGCGCATCACATCAAGCAGATCCCAGCGCGAGTTATCGTTCTGCCAGCTCCAGCCATACGGGTCGTAAAAATTACGATAGAAAATATTACGCGTCACTTCATCATCGAAGCGCACATTGTTGTAGCCCACCACACAGGTCTTGGGCAGCGTAAAAATACTGTGGATGCGTTTAGCAAAATCGGCTTCGTTGACTCCCTGAGCCAGCGCGTGCTGCGGGGTAATCCCGGTAATCATCACTGCTTCGGGTTGAGGCAGATAGTCATCAGCGGGTTTGCAGTAAAATACTTCCGGTTCGCCAATGACATTGAACTCGGAATCTGTCCGAATCGCTGCAAATTGCGCGGGGCGGTCAAGCGAAGGACTTTTGCCGAAAGTCTCATAATCATGGAAGAGAAAGGTCGGTTGTTGCGTTGTATTATCCACGGTTTACTCCCGCCCTTGAGTGTTGTTTAACATATTGTTATTAAACTGAAATCCCACTAAAACTCTCTCCATGTTTCAAACTTGTTGGTCAGTCACTGCATCAGTGCATGGTAAACCATTAACAGGCCTCCTGCACCACTGCGCAAGATATTCAAGATGAGTATGCAATGCTATCTATTCATATATTTTTGCAATTTAATTGCGAAAATTATCGCAAACTCCAGTAAAAGAAGCGGCTGAATTTATTGTTACCGAGGGTATATCGTTGAAGATCCGTCTGTTTGCTGTCTGTTCTCTGCTGTCATTATCTGCTCACTCCGCTTTTGCCGACGATATCTTTGTTAACCCGCCATCCCCTCCACAAATTCAGGCGGGTTCCTGGGTGTTGATGGATTACACCACCGGGCAAATTCTGGCTGCGGAAAATGAACATGTGCGACGCAACCCGGCAAGTCTGACTAAATTGATGACGGGCTATGTGGTGGACCGCGCCATTGATAGCGGGCGCATCAAGGCTGACGATATCGTGACAGTGGGCAGAGATGCCTGGGCAAAAGGCAATCCGGTTTTCGACGGTTCATCGCTGATGTTTTTGAAACAGGGTGACAGACTCACCGTTCACGATTTGAGTCGCGGGTTGATTATCGACTCCGGGAACGATGCTTGTGTCGCGCTAGCCGATTACGTTGCTGGCGGGCAGCCGCAATTTGTGGCGATGATGAATAAATACGTGCAGCAATTACGCCTGCGCGATACCCATTTTGAAACGGTACACGGCCTGGATGCACCGGGTCAGCACAGTTCCGCTTACGATCTTGCCGTGTTATCCCGCGCCATTATTCATGGCGAACCTGATTTTTATCATATGTATAGCGAACGTAGCCTGACCTGGAATGGCATCACCCAACAGAACCGTAATGGGCTGTTATGGGACAAAGGCTTGAATGTCGATGGCCTGAAAACCGGTCACACCGCGAGTGCCGGGTTCAATCTTATTGCGTCGAGTGTTGATGGCGAGCGCCGTTTAATTGCTGTGGTGATGGGGGCTGAAAGCCCGAAAGGGCGTGAAGATCAGGCGCGTAAATTACTGCACTGGGGTCAGGATAATTTCGATACCGTTCAGGTTCTGCATAAAGGTAAGAAAATTGGCACCGAGACAATCTGGTACGGCGATCAAAAGAAAGTCGAAGTCGGAACCAATCAGGATGTCTATCTGGCGCTGCCAAAATCTGAAGTGCCTAATATTAAAGCTAAATATGTCCTCGACAAGCCTGAGCTGGAAGCCCCTATAGCGGCTAACCAGCATGTCGGTGAGATTGAACTGTTTGACCGCGATAAACTGATTGCGCACTGGCCGCTGGTGACGCTGGCTGATGTCAAAAAGGGCAGCGCATGGTCGCGCTTCAGCGATTATCTGAGCCACAAACTGTAAATTAATTGAAGGATGCAAACGGGGTCGGCAGTTATGCCGGCCCTTTTTTTTGCCTGTACTAAGATCTACAGGCGATAGATTCGCGAAAAGCGATCATGCTCGCAAAGTAACCACATCACCCTGACAAAGGATTGTTTCCCTGCAATTTAGTGGTGTATAAACATACAGTATTTTTAAACGAGTCAGGAGGTCATATGGAATTTAACGTACAACAAGTGCATGAGCGGAAAGTAGCTGGTTTTCATATGGTAGGGCCGTGGGAAAAAACGGTTCATCAAGGGTTTGAGCAGCTTTCTCTGTGGGTGAAAACACACAAAATTGTCGGCGAAGAGTGGCTGGCGGTTTATTACGATAACCCAGACGTTGTGCCTGCGGAAAAGCTGCGCTGCGATACCGTAGTATCAGTGGCCGAAAACTTCACCGTGCCTGAAAACAGTGAAGGCGTTATCACCACTAAAATAGAAGCCGGGCAGTATGCGGTGGCGCGCGCCCGAGTCGATGACGGTGATTTCGCCAGGCCGTGGAACCTGTTCTTCGACAGCCTGCTGGCTGACAACCGCTATCAAATGGCATCGAAACCCTGCTTTGAACACTATCTTAACGATGGTTCGGAGAGTGGAGTCTGGGAAATCGACATGTTTATCCCGGTGGCAGATCAAGTCTGATGCTAAAGGGGGCGCAAGCCCCCTAACTTTGTGATGCCACCTCAATAAAAACAGGTACAATCCCGTTTTTGTTTTTCAGGAGACCCGGGTGTGCGCCCCGACAAATCATTAAGCCCGTTTGAGCTCCGCGTTTATCGCCACTACCGAGTCGTGCACGGTATCCGTATCGCGCTGGCATTTGTGCTCACCTTTCTTATTGTCCATCTTCTGAAAGTGCCAGAAGGGACATGGCCATTAATCACCCTCGTGGTGGTGATGGGGCCGATTTCCTTTTGGGGAAACGTTGTCCCGCGTGCATTTGAGCGTATTGGTGGCACCATTTGTGGTGCAACTATGGGCCTGGTTGCGCTCAGGTTAGAGCTGTTTTCGCTGCCTTTGATGTTGGTGTGGTGTGCGCTGGCGATGTTTATCTGCGGCTATCTGGCCCTGGGTAAAAGGCCCTATCAGGCTTTGCTGATTGGTATCACACTTGCCGTGGTGGTGGGTGCGCCCGCAGGAGACATGGAAATCGCGATGTGGCGTAGCGGTGATGTTATCTTCGGTTCATTACTGGCGATGCTCTTCACCAGCATTTACCCGCAGCGTGCGTTTATCCACTGGCGTATTCAAATGGCGAATTTCGTCACGGCCTTTGGTCGGGTCTACAACGCCGGTTTTTCTCCAAACCTGGTGGAACGCCCACACCTGGAAAAGCATCTGCGCCAGGTATTAAGTGATGTGGTCAGAATGCGGGCGTTGATTGGCCCGAGCAGCAAAGAAACCCACATTCAAAAAACCATTTTTGAAGCGATTCAAACCGTCAGCCGTAACATGGTGTGCACGCTCGAGCTGCAAATTAATGCTTACTGGGCGTCCCGTGAAAGCCACTTCCTGATGATCAACGCACGCACACTGCGTGACACTCAGCAGATGACGCAACGCACACTCGCGGCAATTGCCCTGGCATTGCATGACGGAAATCCGTCGCCGATTTCTGCCAATAACGAAAAACTAACCGAAATCGTCAGTGAGTTGCGCCAGTTGATGCAAGAGGGGCCGAACGGGAAACTTCAGGAAACCCCCATTCATGGCTACGTCTGGTTGAGCCTTGAGCTTGCCCGTCAACTGGAATTGCTCTCACAGTTGATCTGCCGCGCGTTACGCAAATAATTGCTTAGTCTGATATGAATTGCTGGTTTCGATTCAGCACTATTTGAGGTTAAGATAGCGAAAGAGACCCATCGCCTGTATGTTCGGGTTGCAGCTAATCACCATGCAGCTTGAAGAATGACATTGTCAGCGGCCGTCGCTACCTTTAAGGTAAGCTTATGACCGTTAACTTAATGAATCGTTGTTTTAACGAATCCAAGTATGAAATTAGCAGGGGTATAAAAATGGAACCAACCAAACCATCTTTCCAGGACGTGCTTGAGTTTGTGCGTCTGTTCCGTCGTAAAAACAAACTGCAACGTGAAATCCAGGACGTGCAGAAAAAGATCCGTGATAACTCAAAACGCGTTCTGCTGCTGGACAACCTGAGCGATTACATCAAGCCGGGCATGAGCATCGAAGCTATTCAGGGCATCATCGCCAGCATGAAAACCGACTACGAAGACCGCGTTGATGACTACATCATCAAAAACGCTGAGCTGTCTAAAGAGCGTCGTGAAATTTCCAAAAAATTGAAAGTGATGGGCGAAATCAAGGCCGATTAAATTTACCCGTCATACTTCGGGCTGCCTCTGCGTTGGCTGCGTTCACTTGCCGCCTTGATGCAACTCGAATTATTTAGGGTAAATAGTGTTAATTTTAGAAACCGCCATTCATGGCGGTTTTTTTTCGCCTGAGTTTAACGCACGCCGCCTGCTACCATCTTCACCAGATGTTGCCGTGGGTAATGCACATCAATAGCCAACTGTTTAATCTGCCAGCGTAATTTCTCAGCATCATGTTTGCGCACATCCAGCATCAGTCCCACAGCACTTCCGCTGTGCGCCACGTTCACGCCGAATAAATCAAACTCTTCGACCAGCGCCAACAGCGGCGAAAACATCGGTTTTGCCAGTAACGCCTGGCTGGCGATAGCGCTTTGCGTGGCAGCTTCTCCCAACAAGCGAGGATCTTGCATCCTGCAACTTTGTTGCAAGCGAAGCCACGCCTCATCGAGCGCTGCGGCATTGCTGATTAACGTCGATTCGCGCTGATGACGGCGATATTCCTCAGTCAGAATCGTCGTATCACTTTCAAGTAACAGGATATCCACTGCTGGCGCGGGCTGGCAGCTAAACTGAGTCTGTGCATTCAGATGGGAAAACAGCGTCGGCAAGACAAAAATCGTGCTGTCGGTCGGTTCGATTTTTACACATAAAGCGGCAAGGGTAGATTCGCTGAGTGTTTCACCTAAATGCCGGGCGGTTGCTAAGGCTGTTGCGGCAATATCTGCGGTGCTGCTCGCAAGGCCTTTACCCACTGGGATGGTGGACTCAAGAGCCGTGCTCAGGCTATTTGCTAATGCAGCGGGGTAGCCGAAATACGCCACCACCTGTTCCAGCATCTGGCGCATACGTGGCCGCTCTTCGCCAGACTGCACGCCTTCACGGACTTCAACGGTGCTAAACCAGTCGATAGGGCATGAAACCAGCTTTTCGCTGCCGCCAATCCAACCCTGAATGAATTCGCCGCAGGACGCCGGGCAGCGCGCTTCAGCCATAACGGTGGCAACTCTCTTTCATCGTGGATCTCATTTTGTTTTCTTCGCCACAAGCCTTAAAAAATCAATAAAAATTGTTATAGCGCAACACTCGCTATCTATTAGCTTTTACACTGTTCGAGCTTTTATATATTCACGCGCATGATAGTTTGAGTGTCATGCACGATACAACTGACTCGTTTATGCCATGTCTTTACCCGTTCTTATTTGGGGTGAATATGGCTGGGAAGGAGGTGTAATTCCTCCGCAGCCCCCGCTGCTGTGATGCCGACGAACCCGCGTAACCACTGATCTCACGATTGGGAAGGGCGGGCGAGAATGAAGCTAAGCCAGAAGACCGACGAGTCATTTAATTTAAACAACTCCTTCGGTGGGAAGTCAGTTGTCATCAGTTGCGTGCGGCTTCCGGCTGCACGCACGTGCTGACATCCGCTTTTTGCCCAAATGTAATAAGGCAACTATGGCAGGGGCAGCGAAACACGCATTCGTCATTGCAGGCACCAGCAGCGGCTGTGGCAAAACCACCGTCACGCTTGGGCTGCTCCGCGCCTTGATGGTGCGTCATCTGCGCGTTCAACCTTTCAAAATCGGCCCCGATTATCTCGATAGCGGCTGGCACAGTGCGGTGTCAGGCGTGACCTCGCGCAATCTCGACGCGTTTATGTTGCCGACTCCCACGCTCAATGGTTTGTTTAACCAACAAATGCAGCAGGCCGATGTGGCGGTTATCGAAGGCGTGATGGGGCTTTATGACGGCTACGGCACAGACCCGAACTATTGCAGCAGCGCCGCAATGGCAAAGCAGCTCGGCTGCCCGGTTATTTTGCTGGTTGATGGCAAAGCAGTCTCCACCTCTATCGCCGCCACGGTAATGGGCTTCCAGCGGTTTGACCCGTCGTTAAACATCGCGGGTATCATCCTTAATCGCGTCAACAGCGACAGCCATTACCAACTGCTGGCCGAGGCGATTACCCGTTACTGCGGTCTGCCCGTACTGGGGCGAGTGCCGGTTATGGCGGATGTGGCATTGCCATCACGCCACCTTGGCCTGGTTCCGGCACAAGAAAATCTTCCTCAGGACGAACGCTGGCAGCAGCTCGCAAAACAGCTTGAAGAAACCGTTAACATCGACCATCTGCTGGCGTTATCGTGCCTTAACTCATTGCCAGAGGGCAAAGCGCCCACCCTACCAGATGCGGCATTAGCCGATGGATTAACCCTCGCGCTGGCCGAAGACGAAGCCTTTAACTTTTATTACCCGGATAACATCGACCTGCTCGAGCAGGCCGGAGTGAAAATTCAGCGCTTCAGCCCGCTTCATGACGACGCCGTTCCCGATTGCCAGATGATCTGGCTGGGTGGCGGTTATCCCGAAGTGCATGCCGCCAGGCTCGCCGCAAATTTCAAAATGCATGAATCCCTCAAACAAGCCCATCAACGCCGCATCCCATTGTATGCCGAGTGCGGCGGGTTGATGTATCTGGGCGAATCGTTGACTGACATTGAGGGCGAAACTCACGCCATGTGCGGCGTATTGCCTGGCCACAGTCAGATGGGCAAACGCCTGACCCGCTTTGGCTACTGCGAAGCCACCGCGCGACAAGACACCTTGCTGGCAAGCAAAGGCGAAACTCTGCGCGGCCACGAATTTCACTACTCCGATTTCAGCGGCCCATTACCGGCGGCCCTCGACTGCTGCAAATGGCGCGATGGCGTGGCGATTTCGCGCTGGCAGGGAGGCATTCAGCACCAGGCGACGTTTGCCAGCTACCTGCATGTGCATTTCGCCCAGCGCCCGGCAATGCTCAATCGCTGGTTGAAACTGGCGAGGAGTGCTCAATGACGATACTGGCGTGGGGTGTGGCGTGGTTACTGGATTACTGGCTCGGCGACCCACAAAACTGGCCGCATCCGGTGCGCTGGATGGGCAATCTGATTAACGGTTTACAGCGCGTCATCCGCCAATACTGCAAAAGCGACCGCGCGCTGAAAATCGGCGGCGGCGTGTTGTGGCTGGTGGTGGTTGGCTCCACCTGGGGCATGAGTTGGGGGGTATTGCACCTCGCAAATCTCGTGCATCCGTGGCTTGGCTGGCTGGTCGAAGTGTGGATGATTTACACCGTGCTGGCTGCGCGTTGCCTGAGCGATGCCGCGCTTGAGGTCTACCGCGCCCTGAAAAATGGAACGCTTGAGCAGAGTCGCGAAAAACTCTCGTGGATTGTCGGGCGCGATACCTCGCAACTGGAACGCCCGCAAATCACCCGCGCGGTAGTGGAAACCGTGGCGGAAAACAGCGTCGATGGCGTCATCGCGCCGTTGTTTTTCCTGATGATTGGCGGCGCACCGTTAGCCATGGCCTACAAAGCGATTAACACCCTGGATTCGATGGTGGGCTACAAAACGGAAAAACACCGCGCCATCGGTTTTGTCAGCGCGAAACTCGACGATGTCGCCAACTTCATTCCCGCACGCCTGAGCTGGCTGCTTCTCACCATCGCCGCCTTTTGCTTACGCGCGAATCATCGCCAGGCGTTACGCATCGGCTGGCGTGACCGCTATCAGCACAGCAGCCCGAATTGCGCCTGGCCTGAGGCCACGGTCGCGGGCGCGTTAGGCATCCGGCTCGGCGGTCCCAATACCTATTTTGGCGAACGGGTAGAGAAACCCTGGATTGGCGATGAGCAACGCGGCATCGCGCTTGAAGACATTCCCCGCACCATTTCGCTCATGATGCTGGCTTCACTGCTCGCTTTGCTGCTGTTTGCCGCACTGCGCACTCTCGCACTGGGTATAGCTTAAGGACTCACGATGAATTACCTGCAACAACCACAGCTTATTGAACAGCATAGTTTTGAAATCATCAGCGACATTATTGCCGCCGAGCACCCGGACTATCGTTTCAACGACGCTATTCAGGAAGCGATGATCAAGCGCGTGATTCACACCACGGCCGATTTCGAGTGGCTGGATATTCTGTGGTTCTCGCCTGATGTCATTGAACAACTTAGCGAAAGTTTGCAGCGCGGTTGCACGTTGTACACCGACACGACGATGGCATTGTCCGGTATCAACAAAACGGTATTGGAGCAATTTGGTTGCAGTTATCGCTGCTATATCAGCGACCCGCGCGTCGTGGCGCTTGCCAAAGAGCAGGGTGTGACCCGCTCGATGGCGGCGGTGGATGTCGCCTTGCAGGAAGAAGGTGAAAAGATTTTTGTTTTCGGTAACGCCCCCACTGCGCTGTTTCGCCTGCTGGAAAAAGGGGCGAAACCGGCTGCCGTGATCGGTGTACCGGTCGGGTTTGTTGGTGCCGAAGAATCTAAAGAAGCGTTAGTTGAAAGCGGCCTGCCCGCCATTGCGGCGCGCGGACGCAAAGGGGGCAGCAATGTTGCCGCCGCCATTGTTAACGCCTTGCTTTACCGCTTGAAGGAGTCGGTGTGAGCGAGCCGCAATCCGACTGCGTCTGGCATAAAGGCAAGGCGTATCGCAAAGGCTACACCACCGGATCGTGTGCCACCGCGGCGGCAAAAGTCGCGGCGCTGATGGTGCTGCGCCAGCACGTTATCGACCAGGTTTCGATCATTACGCCTTCTGGTGTCACGCTGCATCTCAATGTCGAAATGCCAATGATTGAAGGCCAGCAGGCAACCGCCGCGATCCGCAAAGACGGTGGCGATGACGTTGACGCCACCCACGGGATGCTGATTTTTGCCCGCGTGCGGCTTAATGACAGCGGCGCTATCACGCTGCACGGCGGCACTGGCGTGGGCAAAGTGACGCGCAAAGGTATCGGTTTGCCTATTGGCGACTCGGCGATTAACCGCACGCCACGCCAGACCATCGAAGCGGCAGTGCGTGAAGCTATAGGCATGGAACGGGGCGCGGATATCGAAATCTTCGCCCCGGAAGGTGAAGAGCGGGCGAAGAAAACCTACAACCATCGGCTCGGTATTCTGGGCGGCATTTCGATTATTGGCACCACTGGCATTGTGATGCCGATGTCTGAAGAGAGCTGGAAACGCTCCCTGGCGCTGGAGCTGGAAATGAAACGCGCTGCCGGGCTGGATAAAGTCATCCTGGTGCCTGGCAACCACGGCGAACGCTTCGTGCGCGAGCAACTGCAACTCGAGAGCGAATGCGTGGTGACGATGAGCAACTTCGTCGGCTACATGATTCAGGAAGCGGTGCGTCTGGAATATCGCCACATCGTATTGATTGGCCACCCCGGCAAACTGGTGAAAGTCGCCGCCGGAATTTTCCACACCCATAGCCATATTGCCGACGGGCGCATGGAAACTCTGGTCGCACATCTGGCATTGATGGGCGCCCCGTTTGAATTGCTTACGGCGGTGAGCGAATGCGACACCACCGAAGCCGCACTGGAAATTATCACCGAACAGGGCTGGCAGGGCGTGTTTGAGCGCCTGGCGTCTCGCATCTGTGAGCGCGTGGAAGAGATGCTGCGCTTTACGCAATCGCCGCCAAAATGCGACGCCATTATGTTCTCGTTTGATAACCAGGTGTTGGGCAGCAGCCGTCCGCTGGTGGAAATAGTGGAGGATCTACGATGCTGACCGTCGTTGGAATTGGCCCAGGCGCTGCGCACATGCTGACGCTTCAGGCGCAAGCCGCTATTAACGACGCGCAGATTCTGGTCGGTGGCGCACGCCAGTTGGCTTTGTTTGCGCACGGCAACGCACAAACGCGGCTGTTGGATAGCGACCTCGACGGCTTAATCGACTGGTTGCGCGAGCGCATCACTGAACGAGTGGTGGTATTGGCCTCGGGCGACCCGTTGATTTATGGCATCGGCAAACTTTTATCTGCGAATTTCTCGCCCGCAGAACTGCACATCATCCCCGGCATTAGCTCGATTCAGTATCTGTGCGCCAAAGCGGCGGTAGATATGAATGACTTATGGATAACCAGCAGCCACGGGCGCGAGCCTGATTTTAATGCCGTCGCGGCGCACCAAAAAGTGGCGATGGTGACTGACCAAATCATCAATCCCTATGTCATCGCCCAGGCCATGCTGACGCGTGGCCTCAATCCTGTTTTCATTATTGGCGAAAACCTTTCGTCGGCTAATGAACGAATCCACCGCCTGCGAGCCGCTGACGTGGCGCACTCTTATGCGATGAACGTGGTGCTTATTCTCAATGAAAGATGATCTGTTTTTACGCGGCGCACGCGTGCCGATGACCAAAGAAGTGGTGCGCACTCAGGCGCTGGATCGTTTGCAGCTTCAGGATGCTCGACACTTTATCGACATCGGCGCAGGAACGGGCAGCGTTTCGCTTGAGGCGGCGATACGCTACCCACAGCTACGCGTCACGGCGATTGAACGCAACCCCGACGCGCTGGCCTTGATGGCAGAAAACCGCGAAATTTTTGCCTGCCCGAACGTGGACATTATCAGCGCGTACGCGCCAGTGGATCTGGATGTCATGGCTGACGCGGTGTTCATCGGCGGCAGCTGCGGGCAGCTCCCCGAACTTATCGACTGGTCGCTGGCGCATTTGCACCCCGGCGGACGGCTGGTGATGACCTTTATCCTGCTCGAAAATTTAACCTGCGCGCTAACTCACCTTGAGCAGTGCGCCATTCGCGATTTCGATTGCCTGCAACTGCAAGTTTCCACGCTGGCAAAGCTTGGCAGCGGCCACTATTTCAAACCGAACAATCCCACTCATCTGATTTCGTGCCTGAAGGAACAACGCCATGACTGATTTATTTGATACCCGCAAAGTCTGGTTTGTGGGGGCCGGGCCGGGCGATAAAGAACTTATCACCCTCAAAGGCTACCGCGTGCTGCAACAGGCACAAGTGGTTATCTACGCCGGATCGCTGATTAATCCTGAGCTTCTGGATTATTGCCAGGCGGGCACCGAATGCCACGACAGCGCCGCGCTCAACCTTGAGCAAATTATCGAACTGATGGCAAACGGCGTGAAAGCCGGGAAGCTGGTGGTGCGTCTGCAAACGGGCGATCTCTCCCTTTATGGCTCGATTCGCGAACAGGGCGAAATGCTAACGAAACTCGGGATCGGCTACGTTTCGGTGCCGGGCGTCAGCGCCTTTTTGGGCGCCGCTGCGCAACTGGGGGTGGAATATACGGTCCCGGAAGTCTCACAAAGCCTGATTATCACGCGCATTGAAGGCCGCACGCCGATGCCGCCGCTCGAACAGCTTGAGTCTTTCGCCCGTCACCAGACTTCTATGGCGATTTTCCTTTCAGTGCAGCGCATTAACCGCGTGGCGGAACGGCTGATTGAAGGCGGTTATCCCGCCGATACGCCGGTTGCTGTGGTCTATAAAGCCACGTGGCCGGACTGCCAGGAATTACGAGGCACCCTGACTGACATCGCCGACAAAGTGCGCGAGGCGGGGATCCGTAAAACCGCGCTGATAATGGTCGGTGCGTTTCTTGGCGAGGAGTATCACTACTCAAAACTCTACGACGCAGGATTCAGCCATGAATACCGCAAAGCCTGAGTCGATTGCCCTGTTTTGCCTGACGCCCGGCGGCGTGGCGCTGGCGCAACGTCTGCAAACGGCGCTGCCGCTCACCTGTTTTACCAGTGAAAAACTGCTGCAACCGGGGTTTATCCCGTTTGGGGAAAGCTTTGCGCAAACGGTAGAACAGGCATTTAGCCAATATTCCGCGCTGGTTTTCATCGCTGCCACGGGGATCGTGGTGCGCGTGATCGCGCCCTGGGTAAACGACAAATTACATGATCCGGCGGTGGTGGTGATGGACGAGCGCGGCGAGCACGTCATCAGCCTGCTTTCCGGCCATCTCGGTGGGGCGAACGACCTCACTCGCCAGCTAGCGGGCATTTTAGATGCCGACCCGGTGATCACCACCGCAACCGATGTTAACCACCTGGCGGCACTCGATACGCTGGCGGCAAATCTCGATGCCACTATGAAAGATTTCCGCCTCGCGGTGAAAACCGTTAATCAAATGCTGGTGAGTAAGCAGCGCGTTGGCCTGTGGTGGGATGCCGATTTTGCGAAGACTGCCGCGCTTTACGACACTCGCGGTTTTATCCCGGTCACTAGCCTGGATGCACTGCCAGAGCTGGATGCGCTGGTGTGCGTCACGCTTCGCGCCGAACTGGCAGCGCAAAATATTCCGCTGTTTAAGCTGGTGCCAAAACGCGTGGTGGCGGGGATGGGTTGTCGCCGTGATACTCCGCCGCAAATCGTCAGCGAACTGTTAACTCAGCAACTGGCAGACAACCATTTTGATCCACTAGCCTTGAGCGCTATCGGCAGCGTCACCCTTAAACAGGATGAAACCGCGCTGCTGGCACTGGCGGAAAAGTATCAGGTTCCTTTCAAAATTTTTAGCGTTGACCAACTGAGCGAACACGAACAGCGCTTTCCGGTATCGGAATTCGTGCGCGACACCATTGGCGTTGGCAGCGTCTCACAACCGGCTGCGTGGCTGATGAGCGACGGCAAGCTGGTGGGTAGCACCCTCAAACAGCAGGGTGTCACCATAACTTTAGGAGTTTCAGACAGATGTTAACGGTAATCGGCATTGGCCCTGGAAGCTTTGCCATGATGACGCAGGAGGCGATTGCCGCCCTGCAAGAGGCTGAAATTGTCGTCGGCTATAAAACCTATACCCACCTGGTCAAGCCGTTAACGGGCGATAAACAGGTCATCAAAACCGGCATGTGCAAAGAGATTGAACGCTGCCAGACCGCTATCGAACTGGCACAGGCCGGGCACAAAGTGGCGCTGATTAGCAGCGGCGATGCGGGCATTTACGGCATGGCAGGCCTGGTGCTGGAGCTGGTGACGTCGCAACAACTCGATATCGAAGTCCGACTGGTGGCGGGCATTACCGCCAGTATTGCCGCCGCGTCACTGCTCGGTGCGCCGCTGATGCACGATTTCTGTCATATCAGCCTCAGCGATTTGCTGACGCCATGGCCGGTTATTGAAAAACGCATTATCGCCGCGGCCTCGGCTGATTTTGTTATCTGCTTCTACAACCCGCGCAGCCGTGGCCGCGAAGGCCATCTGGCGCGTGCCTTCGAATTGATGCGTGAGTTTACCAACCCGCAGACGCCGGTCGGTGTGGTGAAAGCCGCCGGACGTAAGAAAGAACAGAAATGGCTGACCACTTTTGGCGAAATGGATTTTGAACCGGTCGATATGACCAGCCTGGTGATTGTCGGCAACAAGACCACTTTTGTGCGCGATGGTCTGATGATCACCCCGCGAGGCTACGAGCTGTGAGTGAACTTCTCGCTCCCGTAGGTCGGATAAGCGAAGCGTCATCCGACACGATGTCCTCTGGAGCGGTTCTGGTGTTCGGCGGCACCAGCGATGCGCGGTTTATCTGCCAGATCCTCGATGAACACCGCATTTCGTACACGCTTTCGGTGGCGACGGCAGTCGGGGAGTCGCTTGCGGGAAAGATCGGCGGCCAGATTCGCGTCGGGCGTATCGATAGCGCTGAAATCGCCGATTTACTGGTAAGCCAGGCGGTGCGCTGGGTGATTGATGCCTCGCATCCCTACGCGGAATTGCTCAGTCGCAACATTACCCAGGCCTGTGAAATTGCGGGTGTGGCGCTGAGTCGTTACCAGCGCCGCAGCGAACTTCATGACCTGGAGCATCCGTTGCTGCACAAAGTGGCGAACCTGCAAGCCGCCTGCACCGTGGCACAAAAATTTGGCTCACGCGTATTGCTGACCACCGGCAGCAAAGAGCTTGCCGCGTATCAGCAAGGTTTGCCGGGTAAAACGCTGCTGGCACGCGTGCTGCCCACCAGCGAAGTGATGGCCGAATGCGAAGCGCTGGGGTTGGGTGTGGACAATATCATCGCGCTACGCGGCCCGTTTAGTGCCGAGTTCAACGCCGCCACCTATGACTTTTGCTCGCCTGATGTGGTGATAACCAAAGAGTCTGGGGCAGAAGGTGGCTATCTCGACAAGGTCAATCCTGCGCTGGCGCGAGGCATTCCTTGCGTAGTGGTGACGCGCCCGCAACCGCTGGTGAGTGGCCCTGAATTACTTGAAAGCCGTGAAGATGTGAGCCGCCGCGTAACGCGCTGGCTGCAAGAGAGAAAATAATGAAAAAAGCCCTGTTAGTGATCAGTTTTGGCACCAGTTACCACGACACCTGTGCCAAAAATATTGTTGCCTGTGAAGAGGAACTTAGCCGCGCGTTTGCCGACCGTGACCGCTTCCGCGCTTTCACCTCCGGCATGATTATTCGCAAGTTGAAAAACCGCGATAACCTGGAAATTGACTCACCGGCTCAGGCGCTACAGCGCCTCGCGGCAATGGGTTATCAGGATGTCGCCGTGCAATCTCTGCATGTGATTAATGGCGACGAGTACGAAAAAATCTCCCGCGAAGTGCAGGCCCACAGCCACTTGTTCCAGCGCCTCGCGTTAGGCACGGCGCTACTGAGTGACTTCAACGATTACGACCTGTTGCTTAACGCGCTGCAAAGTCAGATGCCTGCGCTTGCAGCGGACGAACGCGTGGTCTTTATGGGCCATGGTGCCAGCCACCATGCGTTTTCTGCCTATGCCTGCCTCGACCATCTAATGGCGGCACGCCAAATCCCAGCACGTGTTGGGGCAGTGGAAAGCTACCCGGAAATCGACCTTATCGTGCGCGGTTTGCAGCAAGAAAACGTGCGCAAAGTCCACCTGATGCCGCTGATGTTAGTCGCAGGCGATCACGCGATTAATGACATGGCGTCAGACGAAGAAGACTCCTGGAAGACGCAGTTGCAGGAAGCGGGTATTGAAGCGCAGCCGTGGCTGCAAGGTCTGGGAGAAAACCCGCAAATTCGCGCGATGTTCGTCAACCATTTGCAGCGTGCGCTGGAAAAAACACCCGAGGTGGCGGCATGAGTGGCCGTTTATACGCCCTCGGTACTGGCCCTGGCGCCAGCGACCTGATCACCGTTCGTGCGGCGCGCATCATTGGCAAACTCGATGTGCTCTATGCCCCGGCAGGACGCAAAGGGGGCGACAGCCTGGCGCTGTCCATTGTGCGCGAATACCTGAGCGACACCACCGAAGTGCGCACCTGCCACTTCCCGATGAGCGCGGATAACGACGAAAAAGCGGTGGTGTGGGATGAAACCGCCGCGGCGCTTACGCATGAAGTGGAGCAGGGCAAGCAGGTGGGTTTTATCACGCTCGGCGATTCCATGCTGTTCAGCACCTGGGTGTTTTTACTGGCGCGAATTGGCAACCCGGAGTGGCTGGAAATTGTCCCTGGTGTGACCTCGTTTGCCGCAATTGCTTCGCGAGCGAAGTTGCCATTAGCGATGGAACAACAGTCGTTGGCGGTGATGTCATGCACCGCGTCACATCAGGCGTTGAGCGAAGCATTACGCGCCCATGACTGCGTGGTGCTGATGAAGGTTTACGGGCGTTTTGCGCAAATCAAAGCGCTATTGCAACACCTTGGAATCATCCAGCACGCGGTGTTAATGGCGGAAGCGACACTGCCGGGCGAGCAATGCTGGCGGAACCTGGAAGAGGTGCCGGACGATCAAAAGCTGCCGTATTTTTCGACCATTTTGGTTAACAAACAATGGAGCCGGGATTAACACATGGAATCACTCCTTAAAAAACTGTCGCTAAGCGGCCTTGGCATGGGGATGCTATTGCTCATCGTGCCGCAAGAAGCTTACGCCATGCACATTATGGAAGGTTTCTTGCCGCCCATGTGGGCACTGGCCTGGTGGATTTTGTTCCTGCCGTGCCTGTACGTCGGGCTGGTGCGTTTGCGCCAGATCGTGGCCCACGACAGCAACCAGAAGGTGTTGCTGGCACTCTGCGGCGCGTTTATTTTCGTGCTCTCGGCGCTGAAAATCCCCTCTGTCACCGGAAGCTGCTCGCACCCAACGGGCGTTGGCCTTGCGGTGATTTTATTTGGCCCAGGCGTAGTGGCGGTTTTGGGCGCGATTGTGCTGCTGTTCCAGGCGCTGTTGCTGGCTCACGGCGGCCTGACCACGCTTGGCGCAAACGGCATGTCGATGGCGGTTATCGGCCCGGTCGTCGGTTATCTGGTATGGAAAATGGCCTGTAAAGCGGGCTTTCGCCGCGACGTAGCCGTGTTCTTGTGTGCGATGATTGCTGACTTAACCACCTACTTTGTCACCTCCATTCAGCTTGGTGTCGCATTCCCCGACCCGCACTTTGGCATCACCGGTTCCTCGTTGAAATTCATGGGCATCTTCTGCCTGACGCAAATCCCGATTGCCATTGCCGAAGGTTTGCTCACGGTCATGATTTACGACCAGTTGACCAAAAGACAACTGCTTCCAGCCCGGAGCCAATAACATGAAAAAGACCCTGATTTTGCTCGCCCTGGTGGTGGGATTAATGATTGTGCCGTTTTTTGTTTCTCATGGCGGCGAATACGGTGGGTCAGACGACCAGGCCGAAGGCCAGATTTTAGTCGTCGCACCGCACTACAAACCCTGGTTCAAACCGCTTTATGAACCGGCCAGTAGCGAAATAGAAAGCCTGCTGTTTACCCTGCAAGGCTCAATCGGTACGGCGGTGATTTTCTACATTCTGGGTTATTACCGGGGCCGCCGCGAAGACCATGCTGGGGATTGATAAACTCAGCTATCAAAGCCGCTGGTGCCGCGTCTCGCCGCTGCGTAAATTTGCGCTGTATCTGCTGATGATGGTGCTGGCGTTTGCGCTCCCGCCGGTCGGCCAGGCGGTTTTACTGCTGGTGATTGCCGCTTTTACCTGTTGGCTGCTGCGCGTCGGGCCAGTGCGTTATTTACGCTGGCTCACGGTGCCGCTGGGCTTTTTGCTGTTCGGTGTAGTGACGATTATTTTCAGTGCTTCACACCATGCGCAGGCGCTTTTGTGGAGCGTGCCGCTTGGCACCTTGCATATCGGCATTGATGCGCAAGGCGTGGTGATGGCAAACCAGACGTTCTGGCGCAGCCTTGCCGCGCTCGCCGCCACTTACTGGCTGGTGTTGAATCTGCCGTTTCCGCAATTGATCATCCTGCTGCAACGCTTACGGGGTCCACGCCTGCTGACTGAGCAAATCCTGCTCACCTGGCGTTTTATTTTTATCCTGTTAGACGAAGCGCAGGCCATTCACCGTGCTCAGTCTTTGCGTTTCGGTTATCGTACCTTGCCCGGCGGATACCGATCGCTTGCCATGTTAATCAGCATGCTGTTTTCACGCGTGCTGCTGCGCTACCAGCAAATGGTCACGACGCTGGATGTCAAACTTTACCAGGGTGATTTCCACCTGTGAGAACCGCACCGATGCTCGCGACACATAATTTATCTTTTCACTATCAAGATGAACCCGTTCTGCACGACCTGACTTTCGACTTTGGTGCGTTCGCGGTGACGGGGATTGTTGGCGAAAACGGCTGCGGTAAATCCACCTTGTTTATGAATCTCAATGGCGTTTTGCGCCCGCAGCAGGGTGCGGTGTTGTGGCAGGGCAAACCTTTAAATTACAGTAAAGCCGGGCTAATCGAGCATCGTCAGCGCGTCACTACCGTGTTTCAGGACCCGGAACAGCAAATCTTTTATACCGATGTCGACAGCGATATCGCGTTTAGCCTGCGCAATCTTGGCGTCGATGAAAGCGAAATTGCCCGTCGCGTAGAGCGTGCCATTCAGCTGGTTGACGCGCAGAATTTCCGCCACAAACCGATTCAATATTTAAGCCACGGGCAGAAAAAACGCGTGGCGATCGCCGGGGCGCTGGTGATGGAAGCTGACTATCTATTGTTGGATGAACCGACCGCAGGGCTGGACCCAAGCGGCCGCCAGCAGATGATCGAGATCATCGCCCGTATCGCTGCACAGGGGAAGCATGTGGTCATCTCAAGCCATGACATTGACTTGATTTATGAAGTCTGCGGCGGCGTGTACGTGATGAACGGCGGTAAAATCATCGCGCAAGGTGAGCCTGGCGAGGTGTTTAGCCAGGCCGAAATGTTACGCGAAGCCGGTTTAGTCCAGCCGTGGCTGGTCAAATTACACAGCGAGCTCGGCTTCCCGCTGTGCAAGACAGAAACCCAATTATTCAACGCCTTGCGCGTTGTAAAGGAAGCATGATGAGCCTCGCAATAATGGTGCAAGGTACCGCCTCGGACGTGGGCAAAAGTATGCTGGTGGCAGGGTTTTGCCGCATCTTCGCCCAGGACGGTCATCGTACGGCACCGTTTAAATCGCAAAATATGGCGCTCAATTCTGGCATTACACCCGATGGCAAAGAGATGGGCAGGGCGCAGATATTCCAGGCCGAAGCGGCAGGTATCGCCCCCGACGTGCGCATGAATCCGGTGCTGCTCAAGCCGACCAGCGATTGCAAAGCGCAGGTGGTATTGATGGGCAAAGTCGCCACCAACATGGACGCCGTGACCTATCACAACTACAAACCGCAGCTTAAATCGCAAATCCGCGAAGTCTATCAAAGCCTGGCGGCAGAGCACGACGTGATGGTGCTCGAAGGCGCGGGCAGCCCGGCGGAAATCAATTTACGCGACCGCGATATCGTCAACATGGGTATGGCAGAACTGGCGGAATGCCCGGTGATTCTGGTGGCAGATATCGATCGCGGCGGCGTGTTTGCGGCGATTTACGGCACCATCGCGCTGCTGCTCGAACATGAAAAGTGGCGCGTCAAAGGCGTGATTATCAATAAATTTCGCGGCGATGTGGCGCTGCTTTATTCCGGCATTGAACAAATTGAAGCGCTAACCGGCGTGCCGGTTTTAGGCGTGATGCCGTGGCTGAATGTCGATCTCGAAGATGAAGACAGCGTAGTGCTCGAACGCGGCAAATATGACGCGGTGACGGAGAAAGATCTGGATATCGCGGTGCTGCAACTGCCGTATATGTCGAACTTTACCGACTTTAACGCGCTGGCCGCACAGCCGGACGTGCGCCTGCGTTATGTAGCCAGGCCTGATGAGCTGAATAACAGCGATCTGGTGATTGTGCCGGGCAGTAAAAACACCCTCGGCGACTTGCGCTGGCTGCGCGAAAACGGCCTCGAGCAGGCTCTGCTCTCGCATCACCACAACAACGGCGCGGTGCTGGGGATTTGCGGCGGTTATCAGATGCTCGGGCAACATATTTACGACGCCGTGGAATCGGGGCTTGGCGAAATGCCGGGCATTGGGCTGCTCGATGTGGTCACGCGTTTTGCCAGTGAAAAAACCACCACCCGCGTTGCCGGGCAGGTTCAGGCTGATTTACCGGGCGTGTTCGCTGCCAGCGCAGGGGCGGCACTTCAGGGCTACGAAATCCATATGGGCGAAACCCAACGCGGCGAAAATACGGCACCCTTTGCCACCTTCACCGAGTGCAATACTCAGCCTTATCATAATCTTGATGGCGCAATCAGCGACGATGGACGCGTGCTGGGTACGTATCTGCATGGCGTGTTCGATAGCGGTGAGTTTACCCGCAGCCTGCTCGACAGCCTGCGCCTGCGCAAAGGGCTGAATGCCTGGCAAGGCGAAATCTTCGATTACCAACAGCATAAAGAAACCCAGTTTAATATTCTGGCCGACGCCATGCGTGAACATATTGATCTTGAAAAGATTTACCAGATTATGCGTGAACATCAGGAGCAAGCTGTATGAAACTCGTTACCGGCGGCGCCCGCAGCGGGAAAAGCCGCCACGCAGAGCAACTGGCGGCAAATTTTGCGCGTGTGCTGTACATCGCCACCTCGAAAATCTTCGACAGCGAAATGGAACAGCGCATCCAGCATCATCGCGACAGTCGCCCGGCGCACTGGCGCACCGTTGAACAATATCGCGATTTAAACCGCGTGATTAACGAGCATAACTCGGCGCAAGAAGCGGTGCTGCTGGAGTGCATTACCACGCTGATTACCAACGTGATGTATGACGCGGCGGGCGCAACACCC
Organism: Buttiauxella agrestis; assembly: GCF_900446255.1. Lineage (NCBI taxonomy): Bacteria > Pseudomonadati > Pseudomonadota > Gammaproteobacteria > Enterobacterales > Enterobacteriaceae > Buttiauxella > Buttiauxella agrestis. The sequence goes on from NZ_UIGI01000001.1 coordinate 1,716,006, forward strand.
GAGGATGACTGGGATTTTGAAACGATGGAGCAGGTGGTGAATCAGCAGATCGACATTTTGCTCGCCGCCTGCGAAGCCAGTCCGGCGCAAGTGATTCTGGTGACGAACGAAGTCGGGATGGGGATTGTGCCGGAAAACCGCCTGGCGCGGCATTTCCGTGATATTGCCGGACGCGTAAATCAACGTCTGGCGCAACGTGCCGATGAAGTCTGGCTGGTCGTTTCAGGGATTGGAGTGAAAATTAAATGATAGTTCGCCTGTTTTTCGCCACTTTGCAGTTTATGAGCCGCATTCCGGTGCGCGCCCGTTGGGCTGACGGAATAGAAACTCACCAGTATGTGCGCGGCATTGTGACGTTCCCGTTTGTCGGGCTGCTGCTGGGTGGATTAGCTGGCGTGGTATTTACGCTGCTGCAACCCTGGGCGGGTTTACCTTTGGCCGCAATGGGTTACGTGCTGGCCCTGGCGCTGCTGACGGGCGGCTTCCACCTCGACGGCCTTGCTGACACCTGCGATGGGGTGTTCTCAGCACGCACCCGTGACCGCATGCTCGAAATCATGCGCGACAGCCGCCTCGGCACTCACGGCGGGCTGGCGCTGATTTTTGTGATCGTGACGAAAGTGCTGGTGGTGAGCGAACTGGCCCTGCGCGATGGCAACATGCTGGCCGTCTTAGCCGCGGCTTCCATCGCCGGGCGCACCGCGTGTGTCTTGCTGATGTACAACCATCAATATGCCCGTGAAAAAGGTCTTGGGAACTTATTCATCGGCAAAGTTACCGGTACGCAAACGCTATTGACGCTGGTCGGCGGCGCGGTGTTATGCACCGTTCTGCTCCCCGCTTCGGGTCTGCTGGCGCTGGTGATTACGTTGCTGGCCATTTTTGGCCTCGGCTGGATGTTAAAGCGCACGCTCGGCGGGCAAACCGGTGACACGCTGGGTGCGGCTATCGAATTAGGCGAGCTGGTGTTTTTGTTGGCACTGCTGCGTTGATTGTCGGATGACGCTGCGCTTATCCGACCTACGGTTTGTCTTTCGTTGGGGGGATAAGCGCAGCGTCATCCACCATTTTGTAAGGCTCTAAAGAGAATAAAATGCAAACACTGAACTCCCTTTTGGCAATGATTTCTCCGCTTGATAGCGAAGCGATGGCTCGCGCACAACAACACATCGACGGTCTGTTAAAACCGTTCGGTAGCCTTGGCCGCCTCGAAGCGTTAGCAGTGCAACTGGCAGGAATGCCAGGCATGAAAAACGGCCTGAACACTCAACGCAAATCAATCTTCGTGATGTGCGCCGACCACGGTGTTTATGCGGAAGGTGTGGCGATCTCCCCGCAAATTGTGACCGCGATTCAGGCAACCAACATGACGCGCCACAACACCGGCGTATGCGTATTAGGCGCGACCGTGGGTGCCGATATTCATGTGGTGGATGTCGGTATCGACAGCGATGCGTTACCTGGCGTGCTGGATATGAAAGCGGCACGCGGCAGCGGCAACATCGCGCAAGGCCCGGCGATGAGCCGCCAACAGGCCGAAGATTTGCTGCTGGCAACCATGCAACTCACTATGCAAAAAGCCGCAGAAGGCGTCACGCTATTTGGCGTAGGTGAGCTGGGTATGGCAAACACCACGCCTGCGGCGGCGATGGTCAGCGTATTAACTGATAGCTCGCCCGACGATGTCGTGGGTATGGGTGCGAATTTCCCGAGTGACAAACTGCATCACAAAATCGCTGTGGTACGCCAGGCGATTGAAACGAATCAGCCAGATGCCGCAGACGGTATTGATGTGCTGGCGAAAGTGGGCGGTTTTGATCTTGTCGGCATGACGGGCGTGATGCTGGGTGCTGCGGCGGCAGGGCTTCCGGTGGTGCTTGATGGCTTCTTGTCGTATGCCTCAGCCCTCGCCGCGTGCCAGATTGCACCAGGCGTGCGTGAATACCTGATTCCTTCGCATTTATCGGCTGAGAAAGGTGCGGTGATTGCGATGAGCAAGTTAGGGCTGGAGCCGTATTTGCAGATGGGTATGCGTCTGGGCGAGGGCAGCGGTGCCGCGCTGGCGATGCATTTAGTGGATGCGGCGTGCGCGATGCATAACGAGATGGGGTCGCTGGCAGACAGCAACATTGTGTTGCCGGGTTGAGTTCCCGATTAAGCATAGATTGCAGTTTTCCGTTCACCCGAGCGTTCCGTTTTCACATAGATTTCAGCGAACGGTGAACGTGCCAGGTGGCTCACGCCAGCCCCCTGGCAACCCCGTCGCCCGGTGATTAAATTGCCGCTTCGCGGTAAACCCCAGCTTATCCCCAACGTTCAGGGTCGTTCGCGACTCGCTCCCGGCGGATCGCTCTCTTTCGCTGCTCCCGGCAGTTCAACCCTGACTTATGGGTAACGCTGGGGCAATTTATACCGGGAACAAGGTCAAAACCGGTCCGGCTTTGGATTTTGACTTTTGAGTCCGGCATAAATCGCCTTCGTTTTGACTGTAAGAAGCGGGTCGAGCCGTCGGGAACGGCGAGAGGTTGTGATCCGCCGGGAGCGAGTCACAACCGACCCAGCGACTGAAAGGAAAAATGAAGGTTTACCGCGAAGCGGCGATTTAGAGGCCGGGAGCCGGGATTGCCAAGGGTGCTGCGGTTAGCACCCTTGGCTCGTTCACCGTTCCGGTAATTACAGGGAACACTGAACGCTTAGTGAACGGAATAATTCCGATCCCATAAAGGCCAAATTGGATTAGCTCACCTTAACCAATGTCCGGCCCTGAATGGCGTTATTCATAAAATCATCGGCAAATTTCGGTGCCTGCTCCAGACTAATCTCCGTCGTCGCCATCTCATAGAAACTCTCCGGCAGCAATTCGGCCAGACGCTTCCACGCGGCAACTCGGCGCTCAATCGGTGCACTCACCGAATCCACACCTTGCAGGCGCACGTTACGCAAAATAAATGGCATCACGGTTGTTGGCAGCGAGAAACCACCCGCCAGACCACAGGCCGCAACACAACCGGAATAGTTCATCTGTGCCAGCAGTTTCGCGAGCACATTGCCGCCGACGGTATCGACTGCACCGGCCCACACTTGTTTTTCCAGCGGGCGAGTTTCAGCAAATTCACTGCGCGGCAGAATGCGGCTGGCACCCAACTGGCGCAGATAGTCGTGAGTGGATTCACGACCTGAAACCGCCACCACTTGATAACCCAAAGCATGGAGCAGGGCAATTGCAGTGCTACCCACGCCGCCACTGGCGCCCGTGACCACCACTTCGCCACTTGCAGGGGTTACGCCTGCTTCTTCCAGCGCCATCACGCACAACATGGCAGTGAAGCCCGCTGTACCGACAATCATTGCCTGGCGTGCGGTTAAGCCCGCAGGCAGTGGCACCAGCCATTCGGATTTCACGCGTGCTTGTTCTGCCAGGCCGCCCCAATGATTTTCGCCCACGCCCCAGCCGGTCAGTACCACTTCCTGGCCCGCGCTAAAAGCAGAGTCGCTGCTCGCTGCTACGCGGCCTGCGAAATCAATGCCCGGCACCATCGGGAAGTTGCGGATGATTTTGCCTTTGCCGGTAATGGCCAGCGCATCTTTATAGTTCAGACTTGACCATTCAACGTTGACCAGCACATTTCCCAACTCTTCAGCCGGAACGGCAATTTGTTTTACTTCTGCCTGAGTCTGGCCTTCAACTTGTTCAAGTACGACTGCTTTCATGGTGAATCCTCATTCTATGAACCGGGTATTCCGGTTGAGATGTTTCTAATGCCCAACACGGTATACCCGTCGCGCCTGAGAATAAAGAACGCCGACCCCATTACTTGCGTAAACGCCTGCTTTTTAGCAGGTTATAAGATTTTCCTATTTTAACTTTTCACCTTGCTCCTCGTATGTTTGAAACAAAAGTTTCTAACTGTTGTGACAAACGTTTCACATTTGCCCGCGGGGCAAATTCGCCACTTTTTGAGGAGATAAGCATGCGTATTTTACGACTGACGACCGCAGTAGCCCTGGCACTGGTAAGTGCGCATGCGAGCGCGCTGGATAAGCTCAAATTGCAGCTCGACTGGATGCCAAACGGTGGCGATAAAGCGTTCGTTTTTGTGGGTGTTCAGGAAGGGTTTTACGCTGAAGAAGGGCTGGATGTGACCATTCTGCCGGGGCGGGGCAGCAGCGACACGCTGACCAAAATCGCTTCGGGTGCGGCGGACATTGGCACCGGCGGGATTGCGTCATTAATGATGGCGCAGGCCGAAGGCGGTATTCCAGTGAAAGCCATTATGAGTATCTACTCGAAACAGCCTGATGCGATTTACTCCTGGCAGGGTAGCGGCGTGACTGACATGAAAAGCCTGAAAGGCAAAACGCTGGGTATCCCGACGTTCTCAGCCTCGAACGCGCTATTGCCCATCATGCTGCAAAACAACGGCGTTGATCCTGACAGCGTAAAACAGATCAAAGCCGACCCTGGCACGCTGGTGCCGATGCTGGCGCACGGGCGTGTTGACGGCGTCGTGGTGTGGTCAACCAACCGCCCGAGTATTGAAGCCACACTGACTCAAGTTGGCAAAAAACCGCTTGAACTGGCGTGGACCGATTACGGCCTCGATGGTTATGGTCTGTCGTTTTTTGCCTCCGATAAATTAATTAATGAGAAGCCAGATGTGGTGGCGCGCTTCCTGCGGGCGGCGAAAAAGTCTATCGAGTTTAGTCTCGCGCATCCGGATAAAGCCGCTGCGGACCAAAAAGCTATGGTGCCAGAAGCAGACGTCGCGATGCTGGAAGCCGATTTCAATGTCACAAAACCGCTGATTAACAATGAAATCAGCCAGAAGGATGGGCTGGGCCAATTCGATCCGGTGCTGTTAAAACACACCTGGGAGTGGGTGGCAAAATCAATGAAATATCCGCTTGATAAAGTGAACCCGGAAACGCTGGTTGACCGTCGATATCTCGCTAAGTAAGGGAATGCCATGCAGCCTGTTATAGAGTTGAGTGATGTTAATCAAACGTTTATATCCGCCGATGGCACCGAGGTTACCGCGCTCGATGAAGTGAATCTGACGCTGCGCCGCCATGAATTTGTCTCGTTTATTGGCCCGTCAGGCTGCGGGAAATCGACCATTTTGCGTTTGATTGCCGGGCTGCTCAAACCGAGCAGCGGCACGATTTCGGTGTATGGCAAACCCGTTACAGAACCGCGTGACGAAATGGGTTTTGTGTTCCAGAAACCGACACTGCTGCCGTGGCTTAACGTGCTCGATAACATCACCTTTCCGATGAAGCACAAATATGGTCGCGTCGATGCCAAAGATATTGCTCGCGGACATGAACTGCTGGAAATGACTGGCCTGACGCAGTTTGCAGGCAAACGCCCGGCGGAGCTGTCAGGCGGCATGCAACAACGCGTTTCCATCGCTCGTTCGCTGCTGCATGACCCGGATATTTTGTTGATGGATGAGCCGTTTTCGGCCCTCGATTCCCTGACGCGCGATGAAATGAGCTTTGAGCTGATGCGCATCTGGAACGAACGCCCGAAAACGGTGCTGTTCGTCACGCACTCGATTCAGGAGGCGTTGCTGCTTTCCGACCGAATTGTGGTGATGAGTGCGCGCCCCGGGCGGGTCAGCGAAATTATTGATGTGCCGCTGGTGCGTCCAAGAAATGAAGAGACGCTGAATCATCCGCTGTTCCACGAGTTAACGGCGCAGATCCGCCACAAAGTGTTTAGCTGCCGCAAGGAGCCAGTATGAGAGCGTTTCTGGAACGATACATCGCGCTGCTGGCACTGGTGGTGGCGATTTTGATTTGGGAGGGAGCATGTAAATTATTTGCGATCCCGGTGTTTATCCTGCCTTCGCCGTCGGCTATTTTTGCCTCTGTCAGCACCCTGGATGCCGGGCGTTGGTTGACGCATATTCTGGCGACGTTAAGCGTGGCGTTAAGCGGTTTCCTGCTGGCGATTGTGATTGCGCTGCCACTTGCCATTGCTATCGTCAGCTCTAAATTGCTCGCCCGCCTGGTGTTACCGTGGCTGATTGTGATTCAGTCCACGCCGGTTGTGGCAATTGCGCCCATTATTGTCGTCACGCTCGGCTCCGGCATGCTGCCGCGGGTGGTGATCACCACACTGATTTCGTTTTTCCCACTGGTGATTTCCACCGCTACGGGTATGACGTCAGTGCCTGCCGAGTTGATCGAACTCTCGAAAACCCTGCGCGCGCCGCGTAACCGTGAATACTGGCAAATCCGCATGCCCTATGCTGTGCCGTATATTTTCAGCGCGCTGAAAGTAGCGATTACGCTGTCGATAATCGGGGCGGTAGTCGCGGAGTTTGTCGCCGCCGACCAGGGGCTGGGTTATCTGATTTTGTTCAGCACCTCATCATTCAAAATCCCCCTGGCCTTCGCCAGTTTGTTCCTGCTGGTGGTGTGTAGTTTGACCCTTTATGGCCTGGTGAGTTGGCTGCAAAAACGCCTGTTCCCATGGAGCCTTGATGCAAAATAAGGATGGAAAAATATGTCTGTAAAACGTGGGCCAGGGCCGAACAAAGAACAAATTTTACGCCACCTGCGCCGCTCTAATGCCGTGGCGCAGCGAGCGATTGCCCTCGGGCATCATCCGTTTGGCGCATTATTAGTCGCGCCGGATAACGAAACTGTGCTGCTCGAGCAGTGCAACATCGACACCGTAAACCATGCGGAATCGACGCTTGCGCGAATCGCTGCCACCAATTACACCGCCGAATATTTGTGGCAGTGCACGCTGTATACCGCCGTCGAGCCATGTTGTATGTGCGCGGGAACCGCGTACTGGGCGAACATTGGGCGGGTGGTTTTCGGCATGTACGAAAGCCAATTGCTGGAGGCGACAGGCAGCCACGAAGAAAACCCGACGATGAGCGTGTCATCGAAATATGTTTTTGAGCATTGCCAGAAACCGGTGGAGTTAATCGGCCCGGTGCCGGAAATCATCGAAGAGACGAGGGCGATGCAGCAGGCGTTTTGGTCGCACAGATAGAGGGTTGAATGTCGGGTGAACGTTAGCCTCACCCGACATGACAACGGTTAACCTTGCAATTGCAGCGTGGTTAAACAGGTCTGGCTGTCTTTATGTGTCGCTATCGGTGCGCTGGCGGTTTTGCCCTGATAGTTCACTTCAATTGTGCCTTCGATATCTCGGGGTAGCCACACGCCGACAAACCCGTTGGCGTGGCTGGTCATGCTTTTCTGCACCAGGACTTTGCCGCTTTTATCCGTCACTTTTACCTCAAATGGCGTATTCGCCAACTCTCCGCGACAGCCCGACAGGCTGTGGTTAAAACACGGATGGGTTTGTGTCAGATACGGTGCGAACGACAGGTAAAACTTATCGCCCAACGGGTAGCTGAACTGCTGCGTCCCATCGGATAATTTCAACTCGGTGCTGGTGATCCCTGCGTTATATGGCAGCGGACGCGCCTGAGTCGAACCGTCGATCGCCTCCACCATTTGCTCGGTAGTTTTGCCTGAAATACCGTGTGCGGCAAGGAAATCAGCATCACCCTGCGCAGCTAACGCAGAGCCGCTGATGCTGAGTGCCAGTAAGGCGAAAAGCAGTTTTTGTTTCATCAATGAATACCTTTCAAAAGAGGGAATTAAGCCTGCCGCAGAGACTAAACCTTCCAGTAAGGGGAGGGTCAAAATGATATGCAAAACTTTACAGAGTGTGGGGGTATAGTGTTTGCCATGTATAGCGGGCATGGAAAGGCAGGGGCAAGACCTGAAATTATCGACGTTAAAACGGTATGTAGAGGCGACGGGAAGTAAGCTGCGTGTTGAAATTGAGTTACCGGATGGCAGCCATTATGGGTTTAAGGTTTAGCCCCTTTCGAAACTTGGTAAGCGCTTTCTGAGGCATAAAACTCCTCCAGCCAATAGGGTTACGCTGTCTAATGTAACCCTCTGCAACAACCAAAATATCTTTGGAAACCAATTCGCAACCTACTCATTAGCGGGTTGGTTAACATTAACGACTACGGTATAGTCAGCCCCGCTGCGGCAAAATCCGCAGCCAGGTTTCGCAGCCTGAATATCACATCGGGAACACATATATTCTTTCTCTCGGAGATTATTTATGACGTTACCCCGTAGCACCGCGTTCCTTCCTTTCCAGAACGACTGGCATCCAGCCGATATCATCGCCGCACTACGCAAAAAAGGCACTTCCCTGGCTGCTTTATCCCGTCAGTCAGGATTGAGTTCTTCAACGCTTGCAAATGCACTTTCCCGCCCGTGGGCAAAAGGGGAAATGCTAATCAGCAAAGCGATTGGTGTTCCTGCTGAGGATATCTGGCCGAGTCGTTATTACGATGCTGATCGCAATCTGATTAATAGACTGATGCGTGTGCGTGAAGCCAGAAAATCTAGTGGTAATTTAGGGATATGAACTTTAAACCTACTTATCGTCAGAAATCAATGTTGCAAAAAAGGGAGTGACCATCGATTCCATTTTCCAAGCGGCCCCCTTCCACGGTGGTATCTGTGAAAACCGATGGCGGATTTACGGCAGCTAATCAGTAACGGCCTCTGCAAAGAAGACGTATTTATATGCAGTGTATCGGCTGTGTTTTACGCTTTCAGATTACAACTCTTCAGGCAAATCATTGATCCCAATTAAAATGCCTTTCTCTATTACGATGTGATTACCTTCTTTCAGCTTAGCCAATATCTTTAACACGCCACTGCGGGACAGCTTTGATCTTTCACATACATATCGCTCGACGGTAATAGAGTGGCGAATGTTTACTGGCTGGTTAATAAAATCGATAAGCAAGTGGCGCAAGATCTCATACGAGGTGGGGGCTGTAATAAACATATTCTGTAAATACAATCTATTAGCGACTATTTCGGCATGTTTGGCATAGATTTCCCACAAATTCTTTTCAGCAATAACACTAAATGCTTTTTCCCTGGAGATGACGGCTATCTCGCTTTCAAAGAGGGTGTAAATTCTAAAATCCACAGCACTGGATAGCAGGGTAATAAAACCCAAAATAGCCGGGGCTTGTTGAATACTGATCACTCTGTCGTTAGGGTCAGCACAAATATTAATGGCCCCCGCACGCAGCAGAAAACAATTATGACGCCCATTATCTTCAGTATTAAAACGGGTTCTGGGTGGATAGACTTTAAACTTCACCCCTTCAGAAAGTTCCCGCAACAACTCTTGCGCGTAAGGTGAGGGAACATTTAAAAACTCTTGAATAATCGTTCTTTTATCTTTCATGGCTGCTACACATACAGGCCAATAAACATTTAAAAAATATAGCACATCCCATTTGTTTACTGCATTGAACGACTCAGATACTGCGATTCGCGGGGAAGAAAACCGTAACTGTCAGTGAAATAAATTTCAATAGCGGGAAGGGAGTTGGTTTACTTTCTTTAACAACCCTTTATCAATGTCAATGAAGCCGCCAGCTTTCAATTCTGCCAGGATTCGCATAATCCCGCTACGCGATAAAAAGGTACGTTCTTTAATGTAACTGGCTGCCGAAACGGTATTTCTTACGCTGGTTGATTCATTCATTAACTCAAAAAGCTGGTGGCGGATTATCTCGTAAGATGAGGCCTGAGAGAGTTGCGAGTAGTTGGTAAACACGCGCGCGGCGATATACATCATGATATGACACGATGCCTCCCAGAGGTTGTTCTTTGTAATGATTTCATTGGCTTTGTCCAAAGGCAGGTAACTTATTTTGCTTGTTTCCTGGGTGCGCATGAAAACATTACCGGAATAAGTGATTTGTTTGCACAACCCAAAAATGAAGGGCGCACGTTCGGAGCTTATAATCATGCCGTCATTACATCGATTTAACGCAATACTGCCTTCATGAAGCAAATATATTAGTTTTCCTTCTGATTCGGGCAGGTTGATTTTTTGCCTGCCCATTGTAGCTATGTTGCTAGAGCTTGGTTGCAATATTGTTATGAGTTTATTGATATCTGAAAAAGGCTTAATTAAGCTTGATTCATAGGTATTTGATTTTCCTGTCTTTTGCAGGTTATTCATTTTGTATTTCCTTCGCAGATATTCTACGGATGAAAAAATTTCAGGAAGGAAATTATGACTAGCAATCTATTACTTTATGAAGGCTTTCAGGGTCTAAAAATAGACACTGAACATCTTGAAACTATTTATTGAATATTGGAATATCACTTTAGTAAAAACTGGAGTGGATGCAAGCTGAATCATTTTACAATAAAGTGATTTTGCAATATATGCCTTCTGTTTTTATTTCCTGCCCGCTCTGGGTCTGCAAGGAATAAAGGTGCCTTCTAAATAACTCTATTTGGAATTGGTGCTCTTTATTTGTGGTAAATAAAACCAATAAGGAATTTTGAAATGAAAAAGAATTTAATCACTATGGCTTTCGCTGCAGTTGCAATTATCTCTTCTGCCTCTGTATTCGCAACGGGTGGTCAGGTTAATTTCCAGGGTGAAATCATCGATACTGGTTGTGATGTGGTCAATACCCCATCCACCCCATTGATTGTGAATTTAGGCAGCGTAGCCAAATCTGAATTCAATGCCTCAGGGGATACTTCCGCAGCAACAGGTTTCACCCTGAAACTGACTAACTGCCCGGCGACGGCGAGCACGGCAAAAATCAAATTTGATGGCGCTGCACTTAATGGTGACAACAGCGTACTGAAACTGACTCAGGTTTCCGGTGTTGCAACCGGCGTCGGCATCCAGATTTCTGACGTTGCCGATGTGTTGCCACTGTTCCAGGACTCCACGGCGTATACCTTGCAATCCGGTAGCGTTGAAAACGATCTGAACTTCACCGCGCGTTATATCTCTGTTTCCAACACCGTGACCGCAGGCCCGGCAAACTCTTCTGCAAACTTTAGCGTGACTTATAACTAAATCCTTATCTTTTAGATAATTACGCCCTTAGTCATTCCTTGCCGGTGACGCTGTTACCGGCCTTTTAACTGCTTTGAGAACATTTTATGAAATTTTTAACCGGTTTAGTGCTGGCAACGGTTTGTTTTACTTCGGCCTTTGCTCAGGCTGGCGTGGTGGTTGGCGGTACGCGTCTTATTTACGACGCAAGTAAGAAGGAGTCTTCACTGAGCGTCAATAACCCGGACAACGTGCCCTACCTGATTCAGACCTGGGTGGAAACGACCGCGGGTGGTGCTGAGAAAGCCCCCTTTATTGTGACGCCGCCGCTGTTTCGTCTTGATGGAGGGCAAAACAACGTGCTGCGCGTGGTGCGGGCTGGCGGAAATCTGCCTTCAAACCAGGAATCACTGTACTGGCTGAATATCAAAGCCATTCCTTCCGGGGACGGGAAAACCACCCAGAACACCTTACAGATTGCGGTGAAGAGCCGTATCAAACTGATTTTCCGTCCACAGGGGCTAACAGGAGTGCCGGAAGACGTCGCGGGGCAACTGAGCTGGAAACGCAGCGGCAGCAGTGTTCTGGTCACTAACCCAACGCCTTTCTATATGAACTTTATGGAAGTGAGTGTGGGTGGGAAACCACTGAAAGACGCGACATTTGTCGCCCCGTTGAGTCACGCGAATTTCAAATTACCTGCCGGTGTTAATAGCGGTGCTGTGAGCTGGAAAGTGATCAGCGACTACGGCGCTATTGGCCCGGAACACAAAGGCACGATGTAAGTATTTGGCCACAATTACAGGGCGGAAATGGTTAAACATTTTCACAGTATTGCCAGCACACGGGAATATCCAGATGAATAACAATAAAAGTCGGGTGCCAAAACAACCCGCATTACGCATCAGTCGGCTGGCTTTATTTATTACGGCACATTTAATGTTTCTGGGTAGCGTACAGGCGCGAGATATATTTAACCCGGCACTGCTGGAAGTTAATCCAGCGCAACAGGCTGCAACAGATCTTTCTGTTTTTGAAATAGGCGCCGGTCAGGCACCCGGTACTTATCATGTCGATATATACCTCAACAACCAAATACAAGACACGCGTGACGTTGAATTCAAAACTCAGAAAGATTTGCAGGGTAAAGAGAGTCTTCAGCCTTGTTTGAGCGTGGCGCAACTCGCAGCCTTTGGGGTGAAAACGGATTTGTTCCCGGCCTTGGGTGACAAAAATACGCCGTGTGCCAGGTTGAGTGCTATTCCACAGGCTAGTGCAGAATTTCGCTTCAGCGGGCAGCAACTCTTGCTGAGCATTCCGCAGGCGGCGGTTTCACAAAATGCACGCGGTTATGTTCCGGAAGCCCAGTGGGATAACGGGATTCCAGCATTTTTGCTTAACTACAGCTTGAGCGGCGCGAACAACTTTTCCCGCAACGGAAGTGGGGCAAACAGCGATACGCAATACGCCAACTTGCGGCCTGGTTTGAATATCGGCGCCTGGCGGTTGCGTAATTACACCACCTGGAGCCGTGATAGTGACGGTCAGGATAAGTGGAACACGGTGTATACCTACGCATCGCGCAGCATTATTTCACTCAAAAGTCAGTTGACGCTGGGTGACAGTAACTCGCCGTCAGACGTATTCGACAGCGTACCGTTCCGTGGTGCGCAACTGGCTTCCGACGACGACATGATGCCGGACAGCATGAAAGGCTATGCGCCAGTGGTGCGCGGGATTGCTCGCACCAATGCCCAGGTGATTATTCGCCAGAACGGTTATGTCATTTATCAAAGCTACGTTGCACCCGGTGCTTTTGAGATTACCGATATGTACCCGACCGGTGGCTCCGGCGATTTATATGTCACCATCAAAGAGGCTGATGGCAGTGAACAATTGCTGGTGGTGCCGTTTGCTTCTCTGCCCGTTTTGCAGCGTGAAGGGCGGCTGAAATACAGCATCACCGGCGGCCAGTATCGTTCATACGACAGCAGTGTGGATAAAACACCGTTCGCACAAGGGACGACAATCTACGGTTTACCAAAAGGCTTCACGCTTTACGGCGGCGGGCAGCTTGCCGACCACTATCAATCGATGGCGCTGGGCTTAGGTAAAAATCTCGGTGAGTTCGGCGCGCTGTCAACTGACATCACGCAGGCGTGGGCGACGTTGCAGGAGCAGGCGCAAAGTAATGGCCAGTCCTGGCGCGTGCGCTACAGCAAAAACTTTGTGCCAACAGGCACTAATTTCGCCATCGCGGGTTATCGGTATTCAACGGATGGCTACTACAGCCTGCAAGAGGTGATGGACACCTGGCGTGATGGCAACCGCCCATTGCTGATTGAGCGGCGTCGCAACCGCAGTGAACTGAGCATCAGCCAGGATCTTACTCACAATCTGGGGACGTTATCCGCCAGTTGGGTCAATGAAGATTACTGGAACAGTGGCCGCACTATGCGCTCGATTGGCGGCGGGTATAACAACACGTGGAATGGTGTGAGTTACAGCCTCAATTACAGCTATAACGAGAATTCCACCTCCAGCAGCAGCGCGGGTTACGGGCGTATTTACGACCGCGACCAGGTATTTAGTTTCAACATCAGCGTGCCGTTGAACCTATTTATGTCGAACACTTATGCCAGCTATAACCTGAGCACCAGTAAGCATGGGAATACCACCAATAGCGTGGGGCTCAACGGCACAGCACTGGAGGGCAACAACCTGAGCTGGGGTATCCAACAAGGTTATGGCAGCCAGGGTGCAGGTTATACCGGCAACTTAAATACTGATTATCGTGGCAGCTACGGCGAAGTGACGGGTGGTTATGCTTACGACCAGAATAGCCAACGCCTGAATTATGGCGTGCAGGGTGGAGTTATTGCTCATCAAAATGGCGTAACCTTTGGTCAACCGATGGGGGAAACCGTCGCGTTAGTGTCGGCGCCTGGCGCGAGCGGTGTCGGTGTTGACAACCAGCCTGGCGTGAAAACCGACTGGCGTGGTTATGCCATCGTGCCATATACCAGTCCGTATCGTAAAAATGCGGTGCAGCTTAATACTCAGTCGCTGCCAGATGATGTCGACTTAACGCTCAATAACCAGAATGTGGTGCCAACAAGGGGAGCGGTAGTGCGCGCAAACTTCAACGCAAGCGTTGGTCAGCGTGCCTTGATGACCCTTATCCGTTTGGGCGGTGCGCCCGTTCCATTCGGCTCAATCGTGACCGACATGGCGCATAAAAATGATGACGGTTTTATTGTCGGTGATGCGGGGCAGGTTTATCTCACGGGCCTGGCTGACAGTGGCCATTTATTAGTGAAGTGGGGGAGTGATAAGCAAGAGCAATGTCAGGTCGGTTATCAGCTTCGCCGAACGACTGTGGCAAATGCTGGTGTGCAAACGCTTAATGGCCAATGCCATTAATCTTTTACGCTAACTTCCGTTGATTTCCGTTAAATAGCACAACTCTATTTAAGAGATACAGTAATGAAATTAAGTATGGATTTTTTACGCCTGAATAAAGCCTATTGCCCCGGCATTATCAATTGTATATTTCGCAAAGTCATATTAGTGGCACCTTTTTTAATTGCGTTAACCACCGGGTATACGCAAGCAGCTTGCCCGGTAATATATAACGCGACGCCACCAGCTGATTTAAGTATTGACCCGTCTTTACCTGTCGGATCGGTACTGGCGACTATGCAATTAAGTTGGCCTTCGCAAAATGGTTGTCAGGTTATTGGGTCGGGAGCAGGGTTCCATATCGGCCAATTTGGCAACGGAGTACCGAATGGTAATCTATACCCGACTGGCCTGGCCGGCGTTTCCTACCGCGGAAGAATTGATGGCTGGTACGACAGTGCTTATTGGCCAACAGTTTATGACTCATCAACGCCTCAATTTACCTCGATGGGTAATGGAACGGCGACCATTGAATTTGTGAAAACCGGGCCGGTTGAAGCCGGCATACTTCCGCCGATGGATTATTTGCGGGTACAAGCGACAGACGTAAGCGGCACGCCTGATGTGGCGATGCTGATCATTCGTACCGGCGTGCCTATTCCCGTCGATCCTGTCATCAACTCATGTTCAGCAACGCCTGTGGTCCCTGTGTCATTAAATACCGTTCTAAACGATGACCTGGCAACGGTGGGTGCAACGGCAGGGGATAAAACATTTAATATTAATGTGACCTGTACCGGCCCGGCGAATATCTCTTTGATGTTTACCGGCGATGTGGTGGATAGCAACAATGCCGTATTTAGAAACAGCGATGCCATTACGGGCAGTACAATTGGAATCCAAATATTAAACAATAACAGCGCTGTTCCCATAGGCGCAGGGCATTATATGAATTTAGATGTGGTGAATGGCACTGTTTCACCCACATTTACTGCCCGATATTATGCTTTTGCCCAGCCTGTTATCGCCGGGAATGTGAATGCTATTGCTTACGCCACCATTGTTTATAACTGATGTTTTAATTTGTCTCACAGCTAAATACCTCTATATAAAACCAGGACTTAAATGATGAATAAAAAATTATGCATGAGCCTGCTGGCTACCCTCACCACGTTGGCATTAACAAAGAGTGTTAACGCGACAGATGTGACGATTAATATCTCCGGGAAAGTAGTGGCTTCCCCATGTGTACTCGATGGCTCTGGCACGATTAACGTTGACCTGGGGCAGACTCTTCAGGCGGCTGATTTAGAGACAGCAGGGTCATTTAGCAACTGGGTGCCGTTCACTATTAATATGAAGAATTGCCCGGCCAGTACTAATAACGTGATTGCCACATTCAGTGGCGCGGCTGACGCCTTGGATGCTTCCCGTTTATACACCAGCACAGGGACTGCGAACAACGTTGCGGTGGAGTTGCAAAGTAGTGATGCCACGCATATTCCATTGGGTAACGCCAAAACGTTGACCATTCCACGCGCTGCAGATAACACGGCGGTTTTCCCGTTACAGAGCCGCGTGTGGTCTAAAGGCAACGTCACCACCGGGACCATTGCTTTGGTGGTGAATGTGACGTTTACCTATAACTAAAACACCGCTCGTAAATGGGCTCGTGGAAATCATACTTCACGTGCCCATTCATCAGTATAAGCCACCAGTATCTCGCTTAATTAGGCCGATAAACTTCCGCACTCAGACATAATTTCACAGGACATCCATGCTAAATATTGCCATCGAGGATTCAAACACTTTTTATCGGTATGGGTTACAATTTTTTCTAGAAAATATTTTTCTTCACGAAAAAAAGAAAGCGGTTCAGTTTGAAGTATTAACAAAATTCAATATGAATGAAGCGGATGTTGTGGTGCAAAGCTTTGTTGCGGGGGAAGAATACACTTGTCATTATAAGTTAAAATACCGCAGCAAACCAGGGTTGATTATTGGCTTATATGAAACAGATAGAGGCAAGCTTCTTTCTGAATTACCCAAATGCATCCAAAAGCTTGTCATTATTTGTCGTACAGATTCAATAAGCGATTGCCGGGAGAAGATAATTTCGGCATGGGATGAAATTGCTCACGAGTCTAAAAAGAAGGACTATAGAAAATGCTTTAACTGCAAATACCTGTCGCTGACATCACAGCAAGTAACGATTGCCCAAAAGATGCTGCATGGACAGGGTCTGTCACAAATTGCACAGGCTTTGGGTATTAATGTTAAAACAGTCAGCGCTCATAAACGTTTAATCATGCAAAAATTTAATCTACGAAATGATTTTGAGTTGATGCGTTTTCTTTACAATATGAAATCGCATATCCCCCCAATACATCTCTATTCTTAGCGAGAAGGTAAGGAAAATAAACGAAGCGCTATTTGCTGACAGTGTATATTAACGAATAAATTCTTGAGGGTTTGTTTTTTTACAAAGGGTAATACTAAGAAGGTTTTAATTCGAATGGTGCGTCCGAGTGGACGGGGAAATTGCAGATTTGGTTTAAAATCACAACTAGTTATGCATCGCAAAAATGTGTTACTCGCGACTTGATGTGATACTGGACCTTGAATGGGGCTCTATTGAATTGACCTGCTCCCCGTTGATTAGTACATCCCGATGTTAGTAATGTCTTCATAAGCCAAAAACGGACGTTGTTAAAAGCATAGTGTGCTAATTTGTACGAAGTTGCTTTTAGGAGGTTTGTTTGAATGCGCTATAGCTGCATGAATGATACAAAATGGAATGAGATCAGGCTTGCAATGGTTAGATATCCACTATCTTGATGTGATAACAAATTCAGTTGAGCAGCATGCTTTGGTTGGCGCTATTCTTCGGATTATTCATCTACCTGGAATGGAGACTGAAACCGGTTATAGAATTTTTGGGTACGCAGATTCATTCGGCAATGCGAATTATCTTTAGGTGGACAAAACCGTTAAGCGGCCAGCAGGATAACTTAAATCGTTGTGTTGAATTGCCTTCCGCTCTTCGTTCATAGCAGATCCGATCCTTTTAACAGGCAGTTTTGTGCCAGGGCGTGAAACGGTCCATTAGCTCTGATGTTTTACTGTTATTGATTACATATATAGCAAAGCAGCTAGTTCAGCCTAAGTAATTATTTATGACACAAGTCGCTGTAATCTGTTGCTTTCATCACCTTGACAGTTCCAGTTGATTTATTGATTTCATAAACCTCAAAATAACACATATTCTGATCGTTAGAATTACGGAACTCATACAAATGATCTTTCTCAGGACGTATTGTTATCATTTTTTGACATGATCTTTGATCACTTAAATGATTGCTGGCCCAAAAAGTGAGTAGTTTACCTGAGCGAACATGGTACTCTGCCATGTCTAGAGGATACTTATTTTTTGGAAGTGATGATTTTTTAAAGCCCTTATCAATATATACGGACTGTTTTTCGAAAGTCTGCCGAACATGGGGATACCAGCCTTTTGGTGGCATCGTATAGGGTTGGTTACAATCATATCCGTCCCAAAGATGCGAATATGTTGTAAAGCCGATGATTCTTACCTCGGCAGTATCTCCGGAAGTTCTATCATTAAAATGGTTAACTACAACCTCATGTTTCGTACATCCACTTAGTAGCATTGTTAATATAATTAATGAGGATTTTATTGTTGACCGCATTGCATTTCCTGTCATGTCTATGCTTATAAGAAAATCATTAGTTACCCCATTCTATCAAGGGATATCTCAAGTCACCAGTATGGTGAACAGAATCCTGGTCTGCTCCCCGTTGATTAACACGCTGCAATGTTAGTAATGTGACTATTTGGCTACGAGATCTACTACGGACTTCCGCCCTTCGCTCTTAGCGGTCCCTCAGCACCATGCCCGTCCACTCCATGCAAAAGCGGATGGGGCACAAATTCCCGCCAGCTCACAAACAAATAAACCTTTATATTGCTGTGTGTTTATTTGCAGTGAGTAAATAAGTGGCTTTTTTTTGTACAAGCGCAACGCTGTAATATGTATATCAAATAACGGCATCGACTTTTGTTAATCAATATAAAAAGAAAGCGTTTCTTAACTAGTTGATTTTAATGAATTAAAATATTGGTGAAATGATTGCATCAATAATAGTCCTGGAGCATATATAAATAGCACAGTAACTAAATTATAATTCTTTAACATCCGGTTGATATACGAGGTCAGAATGCGATTAATTGTCATGCTTTTAAGCTTTGCGCTCACCACACAGGTCTGGGCGGGTGAATTTTCCAGACCTGCCGGTAAAATCCTTTTAACGCTGTCTGGTAATATCGAAAATACAAATGAAGGTGGAAAAGCCGTTTTTGATCTCGCCAGCCTTGAAAAACTGGGTATGGTCAGCTTTCAGACCACTTCTCCCTGGTATGATGGCCGCACTACCTTTACGGGTATTCCACTGCAAAAGCTCATGAATTATGTCGGAGCGAAAGGTTCTGTTGTTAAGGTCACTGCACTCAATGACTACACCACCGAAATCCCCCTCAATGATTTTAAGAAATACAATGTTATCCTTGCTTTAAAAATCAACGGAGAATATATGCGTATCCGTGATAAAGGCCCGTTGTTTGTTGTTTACCCCTATGACAGCATTCCTGAGTTGAATAATCAGATTTATTATTCAAGGTCAGCCTGGCAGGTCAGCAGAATGAATATTGAGTAAGGGGTCAGAACACGAACATGAACAGAATTCTGGCTGGCATCATTTTTTTCCTTTTTATATCGACCGCATATATCTCTTTCCTTGTGCATGAAAGGCAACAAGAGTTACAGAAACTGACTCACTACGCCGCTTCGTGGTCTGCTGCACAGATGGTATCGGAATATTACCGGTTCGAGTCGTTGCTTGGCCTTTACACTATCGATGATACGATGACGCTGGATGATGTGCGCATGCGTCTCGACATTATGCTCAGCCAGAGTGATTTAATGAAAGAAGGTGATTTGCGGGATTACATAGAAAGTAATAAAGCCCAACATACACTGGCTCTACAGCTTGAAAAGACACTTGAGTATCTGGATATTCATCTTGAGAAAATGAACCGCTCAGAACTCCAGACATACCTGAAAAGAATGCAGACGCTGGATGCACAACTGAGTCGTCTGTCTTCTGGCGCTTTAGACAAAGATATCAACTCGATTAATAACGCCAACCTCAAAATTAAAACCCTGTACTATATTTACTCAGCGACGTCTTTATTGCTGATAATAATGAGTGCGATACTTGGCGTGCTGATATTTTATCAAAACAGAAATATTCTGAAGGCGCATCTTCAGGTAAAGAGTCTGGCTGAAGCATTGCAAGAATCTAAAGAAAAACTGCAAGTCCAGAATACAAAGTTGGAGTATGACGTCTACCATGACTCTCTGACAGAGATGAATAACCGCCATTTTTTCTGGGGGAATTTAAATGAAACTATCGAGAACGCCGTAAAAAGCAATAATTCTGTGAATGTGATGTTGTTTGATTTAGATCGATTCAAGGAGGTCAATGATACGTATGGTCATGATGTCGGTGATATGTTATTACGTCAGATATCACACCGTCTTATTTCAATGGGCCTGACTTCCGATACGCTTTATCGTTTAGGCGGGGATGAGTTTGCGTTTCTCTCGAGTGGCCTGACGGAGAGCAGTGCCGTTTCACAAGCCCAAAATATATGCAATATTATCAGCCAGCCCTACACTATTAATAATACGATTATCAATATAACCACCAGTGTCGGTATTGTTATCTCAGACACTGAACGCCGCTCCGACTATCTTTATAAATTTGCCGATCTGGCCCTTTATGAAGCCAAAAAGGAAGGCGCTGGTAAGATAAAAGTCTTCCGGCAATGGATGTTAGATAAGCTGCAAGAAAGCCGAACCCTTGAGCACGATATGGCACTGGCGTTAGTGAATAAAGAATTCGTGGTTTACTACCAGCCTATTGTCGATTCTTTCAGCCAGGAAATTTACAGTTATGAAGCCCTTATTCGTTGGATACATCCTCAGAAGGGACTTCTGTCGCCGGACAGCTTTATTCCTGTGGCTGAAAAAACAGGAATGATTAATGAGATGGGGAAATCGGTGCTTGAAATGGCCTGCCGGGAAGCTGCTTCCTGGGTGGTTCCGACTAAAATTTCAGTCAATGTCTCTCCAGTTCAGCTAAGCAGTAAAACCTTTGCCGGAATGGTGTTGTCCATTCTGAACGAAACAGGACTTCACGCTGAGCGTCTTGAACTGGAAGTGACAGAATCCTCTCTCTTTACTGAGAGCAATACGCCGATGAATACGCTTAACAGGCTGCGCGCTCTGGGGGTGAAAATCTCCCTCGATGATTTTGGTACCGGTTATTCTTCTCTTTCGCGCCTCAGTAGGCTTGCCTTCGATAAAATCAAAATAGACAAATCCTTTGTGCATTCGATATCGACACAGGAAGACGCCCTTAATATTATCAGGCTCATCACCGGCATGGCGAAATCCCTCAATATGAAGTCCGTTGCGGAAGGTGTTGAAACACAGGAGCAACTGGAAAGCCTTCAGTTGCTGGGCTGTGATTTCATACAAGGCTATCTGTTTGGTAAACCTCAGCCTTATATAGATGGGAAAATCAGATACGGTTAAATGGAGGTCTTCAAGACTTCTGGCGCATCAAGCATTGAGTTCCGCTGAAAGATGTTTGATGCCATCACTCATCTCTTGTAACTCATTGATCAGTCTTGCCACATGGAAACCATCGCACACGGAATGATGTACCTGAACAGCGAGAGGTAACAATACTTTTCCATCTTGTTCGTAGTATTTTCCCAGAGTGAACATGGGGGCAAAAAAGTTCTGCATGTTAGCAACATTGATATTAAAACTGGTGAAACTTACCCAAGGAATAGCCGAGACGAAAAATATATTTTCCCGAGACTCCTCTTTAGGCCAATAAGAAAGGTTATTACCATAACGTGCAACGTCTTCTGAATAAACGTCCTGGAAGTGATGAATGTTGCCATCGTAGTGACTCCATAATGATGAAAAGGTCTCCGTTTCATTATGGAAAATGGTATAGCTTGGATGAATTTCATTCCATATGACAAGCTCATTGTTCTTTATGGCCATACGGAACTCCGTATGACTGTTTACTATTTTAGAAAGAAGGAAAATAATAGTAGGGTAAAACTTCCAGCCAGCTTCCCTTATATGTTTTAGCAGTTCGGTAATATCTATCAGGACAGTTTGGTTAATTGTACTTTGAGCAAATGACTGGAATACCTCAAAATGCTCCTTCCTTGCCCAACGAGATAAGTCAACAGGTGTATATTCCAGAGTTGTTTTTTCCATTTTTTAACCTTTGATTGTAAATTATATATCAGATGTTAGTCTAAGTTTTTTTATGAATTAAGTAAACATATAGGACGCAACCCGTTTTGGTAGCGAACGCATTTTTGAGCGTAGTTCATCTTTATACAGGAGGGAAGGGGGTTTTGAATATTTCTTATATCAGGTAATAAAAGTAGATTGTGCAATTTACTGGTGTTTTCCTATTTAGACAAATATCATTCTGCAATGACACGAGCCGGATATATTGCGCGTGGTGAGAACGGAATTCGCGGGCGCCGATATTTTATTAAGGGTGGTGATAAGCGCAGCCATCAGGTGCATGCATTCGCAGTGGGTGATATGCAAGTCGTAAAACATCTGGCTTTCCGTGATTATCTGATAAAAAACAGGGAGGAAGCAGAGCGATTTAACCACTGTGTTGCATCCATTAGTTGAACTCACAGGCAGGGGCGGACGGTGTACACTTCACACTATGCTATCTATAGAGAGGCTGTTTGACTGCATGATTTGCAGATTGCGCTAAACTCAAACGCCTCTGAATTAACCAATCGGTCAAGGTTAAAGGCAAAATGTATGTCTGTTGATAATTTATCGCGCATGGGCACTGCCAAAGTGACGCTTTTGGTTGATGAAGCAGGTCATCAGGTAATCGAAAAATGTCCTGTCAGTGATGTCGAGTTTAGTTTTTATCAACACACAGCCAGGCATCTCGCTCAAGTAGACATTTCCACGCCAAAGATGTTGTCTGCCGATCCATCCATACGCAAGTTAAGACTGGAATATATCCCACACCAGGTTGATCAGGACGAAGTTGGACGGGATGAAGTGTTGTCAATTCTGTCTCGCTTACATGGCTATCGACCTGACCCTTCTTGGGTTTATCACAATCACACCTGGTCAGAAGCAGACCTCGAAAAATCTCTCATGCTGTTGGCATTACCTGGCAGGGCAGCAAAACAATTATGGTGCTTTCAGCAGGCAAGTGATGTTCTGTTTAGTGGTCAGTGCTTAATTTCCGGCGACAGTAATGCGGGTAATTGGGGAAAAAGGGATGGTGGTGATTTCGTTCTTTTTGACTGGGAAAGATTCAGCACTGGCAGCCCAGCTATTGACCTTGCCCCACTTATAAAGGGAATGGGTTCTGAGCAAAAATTTATTGAGTTTGCTGAACGCTATGCCTGTATATCGCGTAATTATAATCCTAATGATTTAGCTAAAGAAATTGCGATTGCTAAAGCATGGATTGTTACCGAGGTAGTCGTATTGCTTAATGAGCGGCAGAAAAGTGATTTTCAATTCTATCTCAGCTGGTACAGAGAAAATCTTCCTGCCTGGTTAGATAACAATTTAAAAATGCTTTGATGTTTTTAACCCCACTAGTCTACTGATGTATTACATACGATTCCAGACCTGCCGCGCAATCTGGAGCAGGCTCTGCTTTGAGGATTCCGATATGACCCCCTTTCATCAACTTACAGCTACCAGTCTGGGCGGCCAGCTTATCTCTTTGGACGACTACGCAGGTAGAGTGGTTCTGGTCGTGAATACCGCCAGCCTTTGTGGCTTCACGAAACAATACGCTGGGCTTGAAGCGCTCTACAAAAAGTACGCCACCCATGGTTTGGTGGTGCTTGGTTTTCCCTGCAACCAGTTTGGTAAACAGGAACCCGGCAGCGCCGACGAAATCGCGCAGACCTGTCACATCAACTACGGTGTGAGCTTCCCGATGTTCGAGAAAGTAGAGGTCAACGGAACCGCAGCGCACCCGGTGTTCCGTTATCTGAAAAACGAATTGCCCGGCGTGCTGGGTGGACGGATCAAGTGGAACTTCACTAAGTTCCTGATCGGACGCGACGGTAAACCGCTCAAGCGTTTTGCACCGTTCACCACCCCAGAGAAAATGGAAACCTCAATCCTTGCCGCACTGGAAATCTAAGTGTTTCGGTCATTCAGCGCAAACAAAGTCATCACAAAAAGGCGACCTTGCTTAAAACAGAGAATTGTTATTCAAAACGGACTCGCATTGCGCGCTTTAATCAACTCACCACTAACCGGATGAACAAAATCCAGCTCACTGGCGTGCAACATTAGCCGCGGAGTCTGTTCAGTTCCTGGCAACAACAGGCCGCCATATAGATCGCAGCCCAAAATAGGGTGGCCCAGTTGCTGGCAGTGAATGCGAAGTTGATGAGTACGCCCGGTTTCCGGGGTAAGTTCTACCCGCGTCAATGGCAGTAACGTCCCGTCTTCCCGCTCATGGTAAAAGCGTTCAACGACCCGATAGCCCGAACGTGCAGGCTTGCCGTTGATGGCGCAAATCGACATCAGCGGGAACAGCGTCGGATCTTTGGCAATCGCTGCGTCTATCACCCCTACGTTGTCGCTCACATGCCCACAGAGCAGTGCGCTGTAGACTTTGGTGACTGCGCGCTGGCTGAATTGTTGGCATAGAGCGGCGTTGATGGCTTTATTGCGCGCAATCACCATCAGCCCGGAAGTCCCGAAATCCAGGCGATGCACCAGGGTGCAACCGGGGAATTCTTGTACCAGACGATGATGCACTGAATCGAGATTTTGCGGGTTTTTCCCCGATAGACTGAGCAGCCCGGTAGGTTTATTGATCAGTACCAGATGTTCGTCCTGATAGAGCGTCTCAATCTGCTCATGGCACGGCGGGGCAATAAAATTATCGATAATCGTAGACATCAGACTGCCTGGATGGAGAGTGGAAGCGGATAATAGCGAACTTTAAACCGGCAGGCGAATTGGGTTATTCGGATTTTAGCCCCAATCACCAGACACAAAAAAAGCCTGCTTAGTTTCCTAAGCAGGCTTTTCGAATTTGGCTCCTCTGACTGGACTCGAACCAGTGACATACGGATTAACAGTCCGCCGTTCTACCGACTGAACTACAGAGGAATTGTGTAACGGGGCGCATATTAACGAGAAGCAGGGGGCATGTCAAAGGGTTCGCGAAAAAGAATTTTGTTTGCTCTTTTTATAGTCAACTTGTTGAGTATTAAGGCGAATTGTCCTGGTCTTAATCATCCATTGCTCATTTCACGCAAACTCACGTCCTTAAGCATGATTAACCACTTCATCAGTAAGCTCTTTATTGGTGCAAAGCGGCGTAATTCTCAACTTTTCTGCTTTATTGTTAAGCAGATGTGATCCCCGCTGTAATTTCAATCTGTGATACCTGGCCGCTTTCAACCGCGCTCTATACTGACATATGTCGAAACAATGACATCCGGTTAACAACATTGGCAGCCATTTTGCTTAATGTTCAGGGCCGTGAAATCGTAAGGATACCCCGTAAGGAAACCCCGCCGTAAATCACAGGATTTTGTCTGGATAGTCCAATTTGTACTCGTTCGTGTTTTTGCTTGTGAATGGTCTTTAACCGTTGTGCATAAACCTCTTTGCTTCTTTGCTAAGGAACATACAAATGTCGCTGAAATTAATCAGAAGTCCTCTTTCTCTTGTGTTGGCAGGTTGTCTGGTGACGGCGTTCTCCGCCCAGGCCGATATTGTGATTGGTGTTGCCGGGCCATTCACCGGGCCGAACGCCACTTATGGCGATCAATACTGGCATGGCGCGACGCAGGCCGCTGAAGATATCAACGCCGCAGGCGGGATTAACGGCGAAAAAATCAAACTGGTGCAGGGTGATGATGCTTGTGAACCGAAACAGGCGGTGTCCGTCGCTAACCGTTTGGTTGATCAGGATAAAGTCAAAGCCGTGGTCGGACATTTCTGTTCATCTTCTACAATGCCTGCGTCCGAGGTGTATAACGACGCGGGGATCCTGGCTATCACCCCTGGGTCAACGAACCCGCTTATCACCGAGCGCAAGATGAACGATATGTTCCGCATGTGCGGGCGTGATGACCAGCAAGGGAAGGTCGCCAGCGATTTCATTATTGATAAGCTCAAAGCCAAACGCGTGGTGATCATTCACGATAAAGACACTTACGGGCAGGGGCTGGCCGATGCGACCAAAGCCGCGCTCGCCAAACGTGGCGTCAATGACGTGATGTATGAAGGTTTGTCGCGCGGCGAAAAAGACTTTAACGCGCTGGTGACAAAAATCAGTGCGCAAAAACCCGACGTAGTGTTCTTCGGCGGTTGCCATCCGGAAGCCGGGCCGCTGGTGCGCCAGATGCGTGAGCAGGGCGTGCAGGCCAAATTCTTCTCCGGCGACTGTATCGTGAACGAAGAGATGGTCACAGCGGCAGGCGGTCCGCAATACACCAACGGTATCTATATGACCTTCGGGAAAGATCCGCGTTTGATCCCGGACGGCAAAGCCGTTATCGATAAATTCCGCTCCAGCAAATTCGAGCCAGAAGGCTACACCCTCTATTCCTACGCCTCCGTTCAGGCGATTGCTGCGGCCTTCAAAGCCACCGGCGGCACCGACTCCGCCAAAGCCAGCGCCTGGTTAAAAGCCAATCCGGTCGATACCGTGATGGGTAAAAAAGCCTGGGATGAGAAGGGCGATTTGAAAGTCTCGGATTACGTGGTTTATCAGTGGGACGACAAGGGCAAATACAAAGAAGTCCAATAGTATTGGGATTTGTAGGGGGATAAGCGGCAGCGTCATCCACCATTTTCGCCGGTCATTGCTGGTGAAAGTGTCGGGTGACGCGACGCTTACCCGACCGACAAAAGAAGTTTGTCCGCCGCACTAAAAGAGACTGCCAAACTATGGATGCCTTCTTCCTGCAACAGTTGATAAATGGCTTAACGCTAGGGTCCGTTTACGGGTTGATAGCCATCGGCTACACCATGGTTTACGGCATTATTGGCATGATTAACTTCGCGCACGGCGAAGTGTATATGATCTCCGCATATCTGTGCGCCATCGGCCTGGCGCTGCTGTCGTTCTTCGGCATTCACTCGTTCCCGTTATTAATCCTCGGCACGCTGGTATTCACCATTGTGGTGACGGGCGTATATGGCTGGACGATTGAGCGCATCGCCTACAAACCGCTGCGCAACTCCACCCGTTTAGCGCCGCTGATCTCCGCAATCGGCATGTCGCTCATCCTGCAAAACTACGCGCAAATCAGCCAGGGGCCGCGTCAGCAGGGCATTCCCACCATGCTTGATGGCGTGTTCCGCTTCCATATTGGCGAAGGTTTTGTGCAAATCACCTACACCAAAGTGTTTATTTTGATTGCCTCGTTTGCCGGCATGCTGTTGCTCACCTGGATTATCGGCAACACACGCCTGGGGCGCATGTGCCGCGCGGTGCAGCAGGACCGCAAAATGGCCTCGATTCTGGGGATTAACACTGACCGAATTATCTCGATTGTATTTGTGATTGGCGCGTCGATGGCCGGACTGGCGGGCGTGTTAATCACCATGAACTACGGCACTTTTGATTTCTACGCCGGTTTTATCATCGGCATTAAAGCGTTCACGGCGGCGGTGCTCGGGGGGATTGGCTCGTTACCCGGCGCGATGTTAGGCGGCCTGATTCTGGGAATTGCCGAGGCGCAATTCTCCGGCATGGTGAATTCTGATTATAAAGATGTCTTCTCGTTTGGGTTGCTGGTGGTGATCCTCATTTTCCGGCCGCAAGGGCTGCTTGGTCGCCCGATCGTTGCCAAAGTGTGAGGGAGCAAAAAATGACAGCAGAAACGGTATTGCATGAAGGTTTTTCCCTCAAACGCTGCTTGCTGGATGCGGTTTTCGCCGGTCTGGTGGCGTTAATCATTTTTGGCCCGATTGTCGGTGTGGTGCTGGATGGTTACAGTTTTAACTTCGACGGCCAGCGCCTGGTGATGATTATCGCGGCGGTGATGGCCGGGCGTTTTCTGTTGAGTGCTTTTTTGACAACCGGCGTGGGAACCCGCTTTCTCAGCCGCTTTGAAACCGATAACTCAGGCGTATATGTGCGCCCGCCGGACTATAAAAGTCGTCTGCGCTGGATAATCCCGTTGGTGTTGGTGCTGGCGGTTTGCTTCCCGTTTGTCGCCACCAAATATGTGCTGACCGTGGCGATTCTCGGGCTGATCTATGTTCTGCTCGGTTTAGGTTTAAATATCGTCGTCGGCCTCGCCGGATTGCTGGATTTAGGTTACGTCGCTTTTTATGCCATAGGCGCGTATGGCCTGGCGCTCGGCTACCAGTATCTCGGTTTGGGTTTCTGGTCGATGCTGCCACTTTCGGCATTGCTGGCGGCGGCGGCGGGTGCGCTGCTCGGTTTCCCGGTGTTGCGTATGCATGGCGATTATCTGGCGATTGTGACCCTCGGCTTCGGGGAAATTATCCGCCTGGTGCTCAATAACTGGCTGACGTTTACCGGTGGCCCGAACGGGATTTCCGCACCGCCTCCCACGCTGTTTGGTCTTGAATTTGGGCGGCGGGCAAAAGAAGAAGGTGGCGTGCCGTTCCACGAATTCTTCCATCTCACCTATAACCCCAATCTAAAGTTTATCTTTATCTACGCCATTCTGGTGCTGGTGGTGTTGCTGGTGCTGTACATCAAACACCGCCTGACGCGCATGCCGATTGGTCGTGCCTGGGAAGCGCTGCGTGAAGATGAAATTGCCTGTCGATCTATGGGGCTGAACCATGTGCTGGTGAAGCTCTCTGCTTTCACCCTCGGCGCTTCCACCGCAGGGATCGCTGGCGTTTTCTTCGCCACTTATCAGGGCTTTGTTAACCCGACATCGTTCACTTTCTTTGAATCGGCATTGATCCTCGCCATTGTCGTCCTCGGCGGAATGGGCTCGACGATTGGCGTGGTGCTGGCGGCGTTTGTGCTGACGGTGACGCCAGAATTGCTGCGCAGTTTCGCAGAATATCGCGTGCTGCTGTTTGGCATGTTGATGGTGGTGATGATGATCTGGCGGCCACGCGGCCTGATTCGCATCAACCGCAGCGGCTATGTGGTGCGAAAGGGAGTGGCGCCATGAGCGAAATGATTTTAAGCGTTGAACATTTAATGATGCATTTTGGCGGCATAAAGGCGCTGAACGATGTGAATCTTGAAGTGCGGCGTGGGTCAATTACCGCGCTGATCGGCCCCAATGGCGCGGGCAAAACTACGGTGTTCAACTGTCTGACCGGGTTTTACAAGGCCTCAGGCGGCAATATTTTGTTCAATACGCGCGACAAAACCACCAATGTGATTCAGATACTCGGGCAGAAATTCCAGCCCGGTGACTGGATAAACCCGGCGCAATTGGGCTCGCGTCTGTTCTACAAAATGTTCGGCGGCACGCATCTGGTGAACCGCGCGGGTCTTGCGCGAACCTTTCAGAATATCCGTTTGTTCCGCGAAATGTCGGTGGTGGAAAACCTGCTGGTGGCGCAGCACATGCAGGTAAACCGCAATTTACTCGCCGGGGTGCTGAACACGCCCGCCTATCGACGCGCCGAAAGCCGCGCCCTGGATCGTGCATTTTACTGGCTTGAAGTGGTTGAGCTGGTGGATTGCGCCAATCGCCTTGCGGGGGAGATGTCTTACGGGCAACAGCGACGGCTCGAAATTGCCAGGGCGATGTGCACCGCGCCGGAGATGATTTGTCTGGATGAACCGGCAGCGGGTCTGAACCCGGTGGAAACGCGCACGCTGAGTAAAATTATCCGCTTCCTGCGTGACCATCATGACATCACCGTTTTACTGATTGAACACGATATGGGCATGGTGATGGAAATTTCCGACCACATTATCGTGCTCGACCACGGGGATGTGATTGCCGAGGGTAAACCTGAGCAAATCCAACACGACGAAAAAGTGATTGCCGCCTATCTGGGCACCGACGAAGACGAGGTCAGTGTATGAGTGAGGCGATGCTGGAGTTTCGCAATGTGGACGTGTATTACGGTGCGATTCAGGCGCTAAAACAGGTTTCGTTGCAGGTTAACGAAGGGGAAACCGTGGCGCTGATTGGCGCAAACGGGGCGGGGAAATCGACGTTATTAATGTCGATCTTTGGCCAGCCGCGCATTCGTGGCGGGCAAATCCTGTTTCGCGGCGACGACATCAGCCATAAATCGACCCATTTCGTGGCGTCGGGCGGCATTGCGCAAGCGCCGGAAGGGCGACGCATTTTCCCGGATATGACGGTTGAAGAAAACCTGCTGATGGGCACGATTCCCATCGGCGATCGATACGCCGCGCAGGATCTGCAAACCATGTTTGATCTGTTTCCGCGTTTGAAAGAGCGCCGTAAACAGAGGGCGATGACCATGTCCGGTGGCGAGCAGCAAATGCTGGCGATTGCCCGCGCACTGATGAGCCGCCCTAAATTATTGCTTTTAGACGAACCGAGCCTGGGCCTGGCACCGATTGTGGTGAAACAAATTTTCCAGACGCTGCGTGAATTGGCGCGTAACGGCATGACGATTTTTCTGGTTGAACAAAACGCGCACCACGCCCTGAAACTGTCTGACCGGGGCTACGTGATGGCGAACGGGCAAATTAGGTTGAGCGGCAGCGGTGCGGAGTTGTTAGGGAATGAGGAAGTGCGCAAGGCTTATCTGGGTGGCCACGGTTGATATCCTGTCGGATGACGCTGCGCTTATCCGACCTACGAAAACTAACGCTTATCCAACCTACGGATCGGGTTTTGTAGGGGGGATAAGCGAAGCGTCATCCACCGCTACTCGGGACAAATTTTTAATAAATACTTTGCAGGATAAGCGATTGTAAATCATTATTTGAAATGTGGTTTCACTTCTCCCCCCAAGGTCAATCTTGAACTTACAAGCAGCACTTCGCCAGCGCGTGGCTAAAACACGCTGGTACGCCAAACGTAAAAGCTATCGAGTCTTGTTCTGGCGCGAAATTACACCCCTTGCGGTGCCTATCTTCCTGGAAAACACCTGCGTTTTATTGATGGGGGTGTTGAGCACCTTCCTGGTGAGTTGGCTGGGAAAAGAGGCGATGGCAGGCGTCGGGCTGGCCGATAGCTTCAACATGGTCATCATGGCGTTCTTCGCCGCAGTCGATCTCGGCACGACGGTGGTGGTTGCTTTCAGTCTTGGCAAGCGTGACCCGAAACGGGCACGTGATGCGGCACGTCAGTCCCTGATATTAATGACGATTATCGCCATAGGACTTGCGGCGGGCATTCACCTGGCGGGTGAGCATGTCGTAAACGTTATCGCCGGAGCGGCAACGCCGGAAGTGAAAGCGCTGGCACTTTCCTACCTGCAAACCACGGTGTGGAGTTACCCGGCGGCGGCTATTGCGCTTATCAGCAGCGGCGCGTTGCGTGGGGCAGGGAATACCAAAATCCCGTTATTAATTAACGGCGGGATGAACATTCTCAACATTATTATCAGTAGTATCCTGATTTACGGCGCGATGGGCTGGAACGGTCTGGGCTTTTTTGGCGCTGGCCTGGGCTTAACCATTTCGCGCTATATCGGTGCGCTCGCTTTTGTTTATGTGTTAGTGGCGGGCTTTGCGCCGTCGCTGCGCATCTCGCTGAAAAGTTATTTCCGACCACTCAAAGTTGGCATTCTGTGGGAAGTGCTGGGGATTGGTATTCCGGCCAGCATTGAGTCGGTGCTGTTTAATGCCGGGAAATTACTCACGCAAATGTTTGTCGCCGGGATGGGGACGAATGTCATTGCCGGTAACTTTATCGCGTTCTCGATTGCGGCATTAATTAACCTGCCGGGTAACGCCTTAGGTTCTGCCTCAACTATTATCGTCGGCAAACGCCTGGGGAAAGGGCAAATTGGCCAGGCCGAAAGGCAACTGCGCCACGTGTTCTGGCTATCCACTCTGGGACTGACGATCATCGCCTGGGGAACGGCACCATTCGCCGGATTGATGGCCTCGTTTTACACGCATGAAGATGACGTAAAAGAGGTGGTCAAAATCCTCATTTGGCTGAATGCCGCGTTTATGCCGATTTGGGCCGCATCCTGGGTTTTACCTGCCGGGCTGAAAGGCGCTCGCGATGCACGCTTTGCCATGTGGGTTTCGATGGCGAGTATGTGGGGTTGCCGCGTGGTGGCGGGCTACACGCTCGGTATCGTGCTGGGAATGGGCGTGGTCGGGGTGTGGATGGGGATGTTCTTCGACTGGACGGTGCGCGGCGTATTCTTCTACTGGCGAATGGTCAGCGGCCGCTGGCTTAAGAAATACCCGCGTCTCAAAAAAGAACCGCTTTCACAAACAGAATAAAGCTCTTACTGGAAGCTTTTGAACGCTATCTTCATTGCCCTGTGTGTTTATTATACGCACAGGGCAATTTTCGTTTAAAACCATGATATCTATCACCATCAACTGTCTCTTTTTGACTAGTAACGTAAAGTTACTAGCAGTGAAATATTCTAAAATGTTATTAATTGCCGCAAGCAATGACTTTGGTGAATATAACAGGAAGACGAGGTAGTGATGAGTACAACGACAAGGAACACGGAAGGTCGTCTGATGACAGGATTTCTCAACGCTGTTGAGAAAGCAGGGAACAAATTACCCGAACCCGCATTAATCTTTTTCTATTTTTTACTGGTCGTCATGGCGATGTCGGCGGTGCTGTCCACCGTTGATTTTGATGTCGTCAATCCAGTGACCAATGAAGCAGTCAGAATTAATAACCTGCTTTCGGCACAGGCGCTAACCGTCACTCTTTCCTCAATGGTGACGACGTTTACCACCTTTGCTCCGCTGGGGATCGTGCTGGTAGCGATGTTAGGTGTCGGTGTGGCAGAGAGTTCAGGCTTTATTAATACCGGCCTGAAAAAAATGCTGCGCGTGACGCCGAAGAAACTGTTAACCCCAATGATTATCTTCGTCGCGATGTTCAGCCATGTTGCCGCTGATGCGGGCTACGTGCTGGTTATTCCATTGGGCGCGATTATCTTTATGTCTGCCGGACGCCACCCGTTAGCGGGAATTGCGGCGGCATTTGCCGGGGTTTCAGGGGGCTTTGCGGCCAACATGGTGCCAACCGGTAACGATGCGTTGCTGCAAGGTTTTACCCAAACTGCCGCGCAGTTGTTGGACGGGACTTATACCGTCAACACCTTATGTAACCTGTTCTTCGGTATCGGTTCGACGGTGATGATTACCCTGGTTGGCTGGTGGGTGACGGAACGTATTGTTGAGCCACGCGTGTCTAAACTGGAAATCGACGGCGATTATCAACATAACGAAGATATGAGCAGCTACACCGCTGCGGAAAGCCGTGGTTTTAAAGTGGCAGGCCTGGTGATGCTTCTGGGGCTGGCGGGTCTTGCGGCGCTGGCATGGCCTGAAACCTCGCTGCTGCGTAGCCCGACCGATGGCTCGCTGACCAGCTATGGCGCGCCAATCATGAAGTCCATCGTGCCATTGATTTTCCTGATCTTTATCATCCCAGGTATTGTCTACGGTTTTGTCGCCGGAACCTTTAGCCGCGGCAAAGATGTCATCGACGCGATGAACCAATCCATGAGCAAAATGGGTTCATACATGGTAATGGCTTTCTTCTGCGCGATGTTTATCAAAGCCTTTGGTGATTCCAACATCGGTACGCTGATTGCCCTGGCGGGTGCGGACGTACTGAAGACCATGGCGCTGCCGGGCGAAGCGACCATTATCGGTATGATTCTGCTGACGGCGGTGGTCAACATTCTGATTGGTTCTGCATCTGCAAAATGGGCGCTGTTGTCGCCAATCATGGTGCCAATGCTGATGGCGGTTGGGATTTCCCCTGAACTGACGCAGGCTGCGTTCCGAATCGGTGATTCCACCACCAACATTATTACGCCGCTGATGGTGTTCTTCCCGCTGGTGGTGGTGTATTGCCAGCGCTATGTGAAATCAACCGGTGTGGGTACGTTGGTATCGATGATGATGCCTTACTCGGTCATCTTCTTTATCTGCTGGAGCATCTTCCTGCTGGTGTGGTGGGCAGTGGGTCTGCCGCTGGGTGTGAACGCGCCGTATACCTATCCGCTTTCGTAAGTGTTTTACAAACCGGCCATTTTGATGGCCGGTTTCCATTTATTCAGGCATCAGGTTTTGCAACACGTCACAGCGCTGTTTAACCGCCTGATGCAACAACCGCACCGTGGTGGAAAGCTGTTTGCGATGCGGGCAAATCATATTGAGCGGCACGCTATCACCCTGATACTGCGGCAGAAGAATCTTCAGGCGACCTTCGCTGACATCCTCACTGACATCCAGCCAGGATTTATAAGCAATCCCTTCACCCGCGACCGCCAGGCGGCGAATCACTTCGGCGTCGTCGCTCATCATGGCGCTTTTCACGGCCACATGATGGGTATCGCCATCCAGGCTTAACATCCATTTGTCATAGACTCGCCCGCGAAGTGCGTAGGTTAACGCATCGTGCTGGGACAGTTCGCTGATGGTTTTGGGTTCGCCACAGCGGGCAATGTAGGCCGGTGAGGCGACAACAACCCGCTGATTATGCGGCGCCAGGGGGAGTGAAACATACGACGCGTCATCGTTGTTGCCGTAGCGGAAGGCGACATCCACCGGGTCTTTAAACACATCGGCAATTTGGTCGGAGAACAGAATTTTCAGATGCAGAGCCGGGTGCTCACGGCGAAAAGCCTGAAATAACCCCAGCAACATGTTGCGCCCGAGGTCAGATGGCACCGCAATTTGCAGCACGCCACGCACTTCGTCGCTTGCGGGCTGGATTTGCTCGAGTCCGCTTTCCAGGGTTTGCAGCGCGCTAATGGCGTACGGCAGCCAGGTTTCGCCTTCGGGTGTGAGCCGCAGGCTGCGGGTCGAACGGGCAAATAAACGGATATTCAGCGTTTGCTCGAGGCGCTTTATGGCAGTGCTGACCTGCGCGGGCTGCAATCCAGCCTCACGCGCGGTGTCGCTAAAACTGTTAAAAGCGGCGGCCCTGACAAACAAAGTAAGGTCTTCCAACCTGAGCATTTTAACTCTCCGAGTATAAGTGTTGTTTTCAAAGGGCTATTTTTCACCTGTGACACACCTTGTACCATGAGTTCATTCACTCGCTGAACTCTTAATTCTCTGGAGCACACCATGAAAGCTATTGCTATTACTCAAGCCGCGCAGGCGGGCACTAATCTGGAATTTCTGGCTGAGATTACATTACCGACACCTGTCGCCACAGGCCACGATTTGCTGGTGGAAGTGAAAGCGATATCTGTAAATCCGGTTGATACCAAAGTCCGCGCCGGTTTTAACGCTGACCAGCCGCGTATTTTAGGCTGGGATGCGGTCGGCGTGGTGGTGGCAACAGGCGAAAAAGTCTCGCTGTTTAAGCCGGGTGATGAAATCTGGTATGCAGGCTCGTTGACCCGCCCTGGGAGCAACAGCGAATTCCAGCTGGTGGATGAGCGTATCGCGGCGCTGAAACCAAAATCTATTGATAACGCATCCGCTGCGGCAATGCCGTTAACGGCGATCACCGCATGGGAAATGTTGTTTGACCGCCTGGGTGTTACAGAAAAAGGTAATGAAAACGACGTGTTGCTGATTGTGGGCGCGGCGGGTGGTGTGGGTTCTATTCTGACGCAGCTGGCTCGCAAGCTCACCAATATTACGATTATCGGCACCGCGTCACGTCCGCAAAGCCAGAAATGGGTATCCGATTTGGGGGCGCATCATGTTATCGACCACAGCAAACCCCTGACGGAAGAACTGGCGCGGATTGGCGTGAAGCAGGTCACTCATGTTGCCAGCCTGAACCAGACCGATAAACATTACGCGCAGCTGATAGAAGCCCTGGCGCCGCAAGGCAAACTGGCGCTGATTGATGACCCGGAAACCCTGGATGCGCGTCCGTTGAAAGTGAAAAGCATTTCACTGCACTGGGAATTTATGTTCACCCGCTCCATGTTTGAAACCAGCGACATGATTGAGCAGCATCACCTGTTGACCCGCGTGGCTGACCTGATTGACCAGAAAGTGTTGCAGACGACGCTTGGCGAGCATTTCGGCACCATTAATGCCGACAACCTGCGCCGCGCCCATGAATTAATTGAAACCAATCGTGCGGTCGGTAAAATCGTCCTCGAAGGCTTCTAATTACATAAAAATCATAGAGAAATTATCATGGATATTATTAAGGCAGCAGCATCCCGTTACTCGACTAAAGCGTTTGATGCCGACAAAAAAATTAGCGAAGAAAACATTGAGAAAGTGAAAGATTTGCTGCGTCTGAGCCCATCCAGCACTAACTCGCAGCCGTGGCATTTTATTCTGGCAAGCACGCCGGAAGCGAAAGCGCGTATTGCCAAAGCGACGTCCGGTTTCTATGTGTTCAACGAACGCAAATTGCTTGATGCTTCACATGTAGTGGTGTTCTGCGCGAAAACGGCCATTGATGAAACGCACCTGTCTAAACTGTTGGACCAGGAAAATGCCGATGGTCGTTTTGCCAGCCAGCAGGCGATGGAAGGGCAGCACAAAGGCCGCTCCTATTTTGTGAATATGCACCGTTTTGATTATAAAGATGCGCAGCACTGGATGGAAAAGCAGGTTTACCTGAACGTCGGTAACTTCTTGCTGGGCGTGTCCACGCTCAATATTGACGCCGTGCCAATCGAAGGCTTCGACGCGCGTATTCTGGACGAAGAATTTGGCCTGCGCGAAAAAGGCTTCACCAGCCTGGTTATCGTGCCAATTGGCTATCGCAGCGTGGAAGACTTTAACGCGGCGCTGCCGAAATCGCGTCTTGCGTTCAGCGAAATTTTAACGGAGTGCTAAGAATGAGTGATAACACGCTGTCGATTATTGCAGTGCTGAAAGCCAAAACCGGGCAACGCGACAATCTGAAATCAGCTTTACAGGCGCTGATAGCGCCGACGCACCAGGAAGAAGGTTGCCTGGATTACGCCTTGTTCCAGCTTCAGGAAACGCCTGATGTGTTTTACGTGCGCGAGTCCTGGAAAGGGCAGGAAGCGCTGGATGTGCATATCGCATTACCGCATTTTCAGGCGTTTGTGCAGCAGATGGATGCGTTATTGGCAGAGCCTTTGCAGCTCATTCGTTTGACTGCGGTTGAGCCATAAGCCCTGACTGTTTTTTGTCATTGAACGACAAAAGCAAGGCCGCCACAGTATCTGTGACGGCCTTTTTTCTATGTTTTGGTGCGAGCCACCCACGCCTGAAAGAAATCAATAAACACGCGGACTTTCTCAGGGACATGGCGAGTATTAGGGTATAGCGCATAGATGCTCTGGCGAGGAAACTGGTGGTGATTCAGTACCGCCTGTAACTGACCGGAGGCGATAGCCGGGCGCACCAGCCACTCGGGTAAGAGGGCGACACCAGCACCAGCAAGGGCAAAGGCCAGCAGCGCGGATGCGCTATCTGCGACGATAGTTGGCGGTTTTTCCACATCAAATAATATCGCCTGCCGCTCTGGGGTTGTGACTTGCCAGCTAAGGGGCGAAGCCAGGCGGCTGTGTGCAAGCCATGTGGCTTGCGCCAACTGAGCCAGGTTTTCTATGGGGTGTCCGGCCAGATAAGCAGGGGCGGCAACGGGTAAGATCGCGAAGCTATCAACAGGTGCGGCGCGATGATTTGAGTCCGCCAGTTGACCCAGGCGGATAGCCACATCGAATCGTTCCGCTATCAAATCCGCATGATACGAAGAAGAAACGTGCTGGATGCGCAGTTGCGGATGTTCACGCGAAAAGGCCGCAAGCGCAGGCACCACCACCTGCGAGCCATATTCCGGTGTGCTGGTAATACGCAAAACGCCGCTCAACCCCTGGTGATCGCGCTGCACATCGTCCAGCAGATTTTGAGCTTCCTCAAGCAGGTGCTGGCAACGGGGATAAAAACGCTCTCCCGCATCCGTCAGCGAGAGCCGCCGGGTGCTGCGCACCAACAGCGATACGCCTGATTCCGCCTCAAGCTGTTTGATGTTAAAACTCACCACCGCTTTGGTCAGGCCCAGCGCGGTAGCCGCTGCGGTAAAACTCCCGGCCTTCACCACGGCGACAAATATGGTTAACCGTTGCAGATTCAGCACAATAACCCTCGTCACTGTCAAAAATATTTTGACAGTGTAACGCCTGCCAGCCGATTTATCCCCCTCTTCCATACCGCTACACTCCGTCGCCTCTAACCGGAGGTTTTATGCGTTATCGCACCAAAGTTGCCATGGTTTATCTGCTGGGCTTTTTCGTTGATTTGATCAACATGTTTATCGCCAACGTCGCGTACCCGGCGATCGGGCGCGGACTTGGGGCATCTGTCAGCGAGCTTTCCTGGGTCAGTAACGCCTATATTTTAGGGCTGACGCTTGTGATTCCGCTGAGTGCCTGGCTCGCGCAGCGCCTCGGTGGACGCAACGTTTTGCTGCTTTCGCTGAGTTCATTCTTGCTGGCGACACTGGGCGCGGGGATGGCGCAATCTATCGAGCAACTGATTGGCTGGCGGCTTTTGCAGGGCATGGGCGGCGGGCTGCTGATCCCGGTTGGTCAGACGTTAACCTACCAGCTTTATCGCAGCCATGAACGCGCCGCATTATCGGCAGCGATCATGTTAGTGGGCCTGTTAGCTCCGGCGCTGTCGCCTGCGATGGGGGGGGGATTGTCGATTCACTCAGCTGGCGCTGGGTTTTCTTCGCTAATCTGCCGCTTGCTTTCATCGCGCTGCTGCTGGCGGCGGTCTGGCTACAAAAAGAACCCCGCACCACGCAGCCCACCGCGCTGGATTTTATCGGCCTGATTAGCGGCTGCGGTGCGCTGATGTGTACTTTACTCGGTTTCACGATGCTGGCTGAAAACGGCCAGATGTTGAAGGGCATCGTGCTGCTGTTATGCGCGATAACGCTGTTCGCAGGATTCGTACGTCATAGCCTGCGTCATCCGCAACCGCTGATTAATCTGCGTCTGGTGAAGGAGCCGTTATTACGCAGCGCCATGATGATTTATCAGTGTATTCCGGGGATGTTTATTGGCGTCAGCCTGATCGCGACGCTCTGGCTGCAAACCCAGCTTAACCTGAGCGCGACACGAGTCGGCAGCCTGATGGTGCCCTGGTCGATGGCTTCATTACTGGCGATAACGTTCACCGGAAAACATTTCAACCGTTTTGGCCCACGCCCTATGCTGATAACGGGTTGTCTGCTGCAAGGGATGGGTATTCTGGCGTTGACCCAGGTTCACAGTGCGGAACAATATCCCCTTTTGCTGGCGGCATTTGCCGTGATGGGGTTTGGTGGCAGCCTGTGCAGCAGCACCGCGCAAAGTTGCGCCTTTTTACAGGTGGCAGATGAGCAACTCGGCCAGGCCAGCGCCCTGTGGAACATCAACCGCCAGCTGAGTTTTTGTATGGGCATATCGGTGTTGAGCCTGCTGCTTAATATTTTGCTGGAAACGCGTCCTCCCGCCACGGCTTATCAATGGTGTTTTTATCTGACGGCGGCCAGCACATTAATTCCTGCGCTGCTTTGTCTGCGCATCGCTAACGGCGCTATCTTGCGTCAACTCAAGGCTCAAAAGGAGAGAAGATGAATCGCTACATTCAGGAAGTGATCGAGGCTCACGTCGCAATCGAAAACTGGCTTGGCAAAGGAGAAGGGGAAGTGCAGGCGCTGCTGGCTCGCTTTTCGCCGGTGTTTACCATGGTTACACCCGGAGGCAAAACACTGAATTTTGACTCACTGAGTGCATTCTTTCAGGCCCAGCCAGCCGCAAAACCTGGATTAAAAATTTCGCTGGATGAGATAACGGTGATTGCCGAGTGGCCTGCCGGTGCGGTGGTCAGCTATAGCGAGTGGCAAAGTTTACCGGGGCAAGAAAACACGCTGCGCCATTCCACCGTGATATTCAGTAATGCGGGTTCTGAGCTGCTCTGGTTACGCCTGCATGAAACCATAGCGGCCTGAAGTTTGGGTTAACTTTCAATGTGTTCAGCGCGGGGTAACTTGCTCGCGCAATACTCACCTTGTTGCACATAACCGATATGGTCGGCCATTAGTTGGGCTTCGTGTTCGCTGTGCGTGACCAGCAACGCGGTTTGCCCCGCGTCCCGCAGAATATCACGCACCTCACCGCCGAGGCGTTCACGCGTTTGCTTATCAAGGCTTGAAAACGGTTCATCCAGCAGCAGAATTTCGGGATGAGGTGCCAGTGCACGCGCCAGCGCGATACGCTGCTGTTGCCCGCCGGAAAGCTCATGCGGATAACGGCTGGCATGGCTATGTAACTCCACCATTCGCAGCAGTTCCGTCACCCTCGCGTTTTGCTGCTCGCGCGGGAGACGGCGCAGGCCAAACGCCACGTTTTGCTGGGCAGTCAGATGCGGGAATAAGGCATATTCCTGAAATACCATGCCGACGTGACGCTTTTCCGGGGGCAGATGAACCTCCGGCCCGGCGACACGTTTTTGTGATACATAAATCTCACCGCTTTGCAGCCGTTCAAAACCGGCAACCGCCCGCAATACCGTGGTTTTCCCGCAGCCTGATGCGCCCAATAAGCAGGCAAGCTCACCCTTGCGCACCGACATCGAAAACCCTTTCAACACGGGGTGCTGACTGTTGCTGTAAGCAACGTGAACATCCTGAAGGCGTAAGGCAATTTCTGACATAAATCTCTCCTCTAACCCTGGCGAGTCATCTGATGGCGCACCAGCAAAATAACCGGCAATGTGCCTGCGAGAACAATCATCAAGGCGGCGATGGCCCCTTCTTCGTAGGTGCCGCGCGCGGCTTCGGCGTACAGCAGCGTCGCCAGCGTCTCAAAATTTACCGGACGCAAAAGCAGGGTCGTTGGCAGCTCTTTCATCGCATCGGCGAAGACTAATAGCGCACTGCTGACCAGCGCCGGACGCAATAACGGCAGGTGAATACGGGCGAAGGTGCCAGTGCCATTTTCGCCCAACAAACGCGAAGCCTGTTCGAGGGTCGGGGGAATACGGCTCAGGCCGGAATCCAGTGCGCCGATGGCGATGGCCTGGAAACGCATCGCGCAGCAGATAACTAGCAAGATCCCGGCAGACATCAGCGGCAGACCGCGAATCTCCAGCAAATCGGCCAGCCATCTGTCTACAGCCATAGCAGGAGTCAGAAAACCAATCGCGAGGATGGTGCCAGGCACAGCGTAGCCTAAAGAGGCAAGGCGCATCACACCGCGGCGAAACCCGGACATCGAGTTGTCGGCGGCACTGTGGCGCGCACTCCACGCCACCAGCAAACTGACACAAACCACCACCAGCGTGGTTCCGGCAGCCAGCGATAACGTGTTTTGTAAGGCCGATAACAACGCGGGTGAGAGCGCATTTTCTTCACCCAAACGTTTTGCACTTTCCCATGCTAAAAATATCACCGGGGCCAAAAATCCCAGGATTACCGGCAGCGCGATAACGCCGCCAAGCAGCCAGCCACGCCAGCCGTGTACGCGTGTGGGCTGAATTTCACGCAGGCTGCGGCTGCTGAAACCTTGTTTTTTACGCCCATAAAATTCCAGCGTCAGGATGCAGAAGATAAACATCAGCATCATGCAGGCGATTTGCGCCGCAGAAGCGAGATCTGAGCGCGAAATCCAGGTGGTATAGACCGTGACGGTGAGGGTTTGTACGCCGAGAAACTCAGATGCGCCAATATCGTTAAGCGTTTCCAGAAGCGCAAGGCTAATCCCCACTGCCAGCGCCGGGCGGGCCATGGGAAGTGCCACGCGAAAGAATGTGCCCGCCGCGCTACAACCCAATGTTCGTGCGGCTTCCAGCAAATGCGCAGGCTGGCTGATAAACATGGCGCGGGTCGTGAGGTAGACGTAAGGATAGAGCACCAGCCCCAGCAAAATAATAGCGCCAGGCAGCGAGCGTAAATCCGGAAGACGGAACTGGCGCGGGCTGTCGAACCCCAGCACAAAGCGAATGAAGGTTTGCAGCGGGCCTATCGGATGTAATAAATCGAGCCACGCGAATGCCACAATATAAGTCGGCATCGCCAGCGGTAACAGCAGTGCCCAACTGAGAATTTTGCGTCCGGGGAAATCCCACGCGGTGACAGCCCACGCGCTGCCAACACCAATCACGCCCACGATGACGGCGACACCTGCCAGCAACAGCACGGTATTTTTCAGCACCGAAGGCAGAACAAAAGTGATGAGATTGTCCCAGTGCGAGAAATCAGCCTGCGTTGCTTGCCAGATAAGCGCTACGACAGGCGTGAGTACGCCAAGCGCAACACATAACGCACCAAGATGCAGCGGGGTTAATAAAGACTGCGGCCCGGAAAACAGGCCGCGTAACGTCGGAAGACGAAGTGATTTATTGATCGAATCCAACTTTATCTACCAGCAGACTCGCTTGTTTACGGTGTTTAACAATCTCGGTTAATGGAATTTTATCAACGTCGATTTCGCCAATGACATTGCTGATGACCGGGTCAAGCGCGACACCTTTCAGAACCGGATATTCATAGTTCGCTTTGGCATATTGTTGCTGAGCGGGTTCGGAGACCAGGTATTCCATTAACTTCACGGCATCTGCTTTGTTAGGGGCAAACTTCGCCACTGCGGCACCGCTGATGTTGACGTGCGTGCCGCCTTGTTCGAAGGTTGGCTTCACGACTTTAATGGCATCGCCCCATTTACGCGCATCGGTGCCTTCTTTGGCATTTTTCATATGGCCGATGTAGTAGGAATTCGCCAGGCCAATATCACAAATGCCGCCGAGGATATCGCGTGCAACATCGCGGTCGCCACCGGTGGCTTTACGTGCCAGGTTGGCTTTGACGCCCCGCAACCATTCTTCGGTTTTCGCTTCACCGTGGTGCGCAATCATCGCGGCAATCAGCGCGGTGTTATACGGATGCTGGCCGGAACGGATACAGACTTTCCCTTTATATTCCGGGCTGGAAAGTTGTTCGTAATGCCAGTTATCAATTGGCAGCGATTTTTCGGCGTAAAGCACGCGTGCACGCATAGAAAGTGCAAACCACTGGTTATCCTCGCCACGCAGGTTTGCCGGGATAGCTTTTGTCAGTATTTCCGACTGCACGGGTTGTGTGACGCCCGCTTCAACTAAATCGATAAGATTGCCTGCATCGACGGTCATCAGCAGGTCGGCAGGGGAGTTTTTGCCTTCCGCTTTTACACGCTCGAGCATGCCATCCTTGATGTAAACCGTGTTCACTTTGACACCACTGGTTTGCGTCCAGGTGTCCAGCAATGGCTGAATCAGGCCAGGTTCACGAGTGGTGTAAACAGTCAGAGGATCTTGTGCGAAAGCCGGCAGGCTGACGGATAAAACCACAGCCGATGCAAGCGTGATACGGCGCAGTCCGGTGCGAGGCAGAGCATTCATCGTTTTATATCCCAGAGTGGTTGGAACGTCGTTGGTGTCCCGTCAGGAAGAGTTCTTGCGGGCAGGCGCACGATAAATGATAACTACTAGCATTTACAATAATCGCTAAGTGCAAATAATTCACATTTACACAACTTTAACCAACGATGTGATGCCGAACATGGTGAGGGAAAATAGAAGGTTGGCGGGGAAATAAAAAGCAAAAAGCCCGCTTAGTTTCCTAAGCAGGCTTCTTTAATTTGGCTCCTCTGACTGGACTCGAACCAGTGACATACGGATTAACAGTCCGCCGTTCTACCGACTGAACTACAGAGGAATCGGTTAACGGGGCGCATAGTAACGAGCGCCCGTCAGGTTGTCAAAGGCTGTTTAGAGGAAAATTGTTTGATTGCTGGTTTAATCAACAAATAGCAGAAAAGAGCCGCAATATGCGGCTCTTTATACGGGCGACAAACCTTTTCGGAGGTCGGATAAGCGGCAGCGTCATCCGACAAAACCCGTTGATCAGTCGGGTTTATGCATGTTGAGTTCTGACCGGCGCGGTCGCTTCAATCAGCCACGGACGGGCATCACCGGAAACTAGCGGCGACAAGATTTCACGTACCTGCTGGTGGTAATCATCAAGCCAGGCGATGTCTTGTTCGCTCAATAGCGATATTTCAACCGCGCTCAGATCGATTGGGATCAACGTCAGCGACGCAAACTTGCAGAAGCCTGGCTGTGAGGCAACGATTTCAACCTGGTTTTCAACTCGCATACCGTGGCTGCCTTCCAGGTAGTAACCCGGTTCGATGGTCTGGATAACGCCCGGCAACAACGGCCACGGGTTAACTTTCTTCGCCAGACGGTGCGGGGCTTCATGGATAAACAGGCAATGACCCACGCCATGGCCGGTGCCGTGGTCGTAGTCGAGCCCCATTTCCCACAATGGACGGCGAGCGAACGCATCCAACTGGTGGCCTTGTGTACCTTGCGGGAATTGCAGAGAGATCAGCGCCAGGAAGCCTCTCAATACCGCGGTGTAATGCAGGCGGCGCTGCGCATCGACTTGCCCAAAGTTCAGGGTGCGTGTGGCATCTGTGGTGCCGTTGAAATACTGCCCGCCAGAATCGTTCAGGTAGAACGCTTTGGTGGTTATTGCCATGTTGGTTTCTGGCGAGGAATGGTAGTGACACATGGCGGCGTTGTGGGCCGCAGCAGAAATAGTGCTGAAGCTTTGCTCGCGGAAGTTGTCGCACTGCTGGCGGAAGGCGAGTTGTTTTTCCTGCGCTTCCAGTTCAGTGACCGGGTTGCCCGCCGCTTCACGCAGTGGCACTTCGTGGCTGAGCCAGGCCAGGAAGTTCACCCATGCCACGCCATCTTCAATATGACACGCGCGGTATCCTTCCAGTTCGGTGCTGTTTTTATTCGCTTTTACCAGCGTAATAGGATCGGGCTGCCAGGCTATCTCACCGCCGCCCGCTTCTACGGCAATGCGCACTGCGACAGGCGCCGTATC
This sequence comes from Buttiauxella agrestis, assembly GCF_900446255.1. Lineage (NCBI taxonomy): Bacteria > Pseudomonadati > Pseudomonadota > Gammaproteobacteria > Enterobacterales > Enterobacteriaceae > Buttiauxella > Buttiauxella agrestis. The sequence goes on from NZ_UIGI01000001.1 coordinate 1,760,417, forward strand.
ACCATCGAGCGAGAAACGCTGACCTGCGGGCAGTTGCTGGCAACGGGCCAGGAAAGAGTCATGATGTTGTAGGCTGACCGAGTTCAGCAGGGTGCTGTCAAGCTGATGCAGTTTTGCATCGTCGACAAACCATTCGATTTCACCGTCGTTTTTCAGCAGAGCAAAAGACTGCGCAACCGGGTTCATGGCAACGTCGGAACCGCGCACGTTGAGCAACCAGGCAATGTTGTCCAGCAGGGTGATGGCAAGGTAGTCGATGCCTTTTTCTTTAAGCAAAGCCGCCATGCGTGCACGTTTAGCGGCGCTTGATTCACCGCTGATCTCATCTGGCATTTGGGTTACAACGCCGCGAGGTGCTGCCGGGCGATCGGTCCAGATAGTATTGAGCGGGTCGTCATTGACGGCAACCAGGTCGCAACCGCTGGTGCGCAGGCTTTCGTACTGGCTGTTGACCATCAGCAGTGGCTCAAACGCGATGCGTTTACCTGCGGGTAAGTTGTCACGCAGCCACAGATGCAGCGGTTCGTCGTTCAGATGGTGGATTTCAAACTCTTCAAGGTTCACTTGCTGACGCGCCTGAACCTGATAACGCCCGTCAACGAACAGCAGCGCGCGGTCTGCCAGGATCAGCGCCAGTCCTGCGGAACCGTCAAAGTTGCTGATAAATTCCAGTTTGTTGTCATTCGGTGAGCAGTCTTCACTTTGATGCGCATCCGCTCGCGGAATGATCATGCCGTCGAGGTCGCGTTCTTTGAGCAGTTTGCGTAGGGCATGCAGAGATAATGTTGGTTGCATTCTTCTGTTCTCTTATCGGAATGGGGGTTCGTTAAAAGTACGGAGTTTACGTGAGTGCAGGCGTTCGCCCTCGGCTCGCAGCAGATCAATGGCGCAGATGCCGATTTGCAAATGCTCAGATATCGCCCCTTCATAAAAACGGTTGGCCTGGCCGGGGAGTTTGATCTCACCGTGCAGCGGTTTGTCAGAAACGCACAGCAAGGTGCCGTACGGCACGCGGAAGCGATAACCCTGCGCGGCAATGGTGGCGCTTTCCATATCAATCGCAACGGCGCGGCTCAGGTTAAAGCGCAGGGCCGAGGCGGAGTAACGCAGCTCCCAGTTTCGGTCATCGGTGGTGACGACGGTTCCGGTACGCAAACGCTGTTTAACTTCTTCGCCCGGCATGCCGCTCACCAGTTTAGTGGCGTCGTACAAAGCGCGTTGCACTTCGGCGATGCTTGGGATGGGGATATCTGGCGGCAGAACCGCATCAAGCACATGGTCGTCGCGCAGGTAAGCGTGCGCCAGCACGTAATCGCCAATCGACTGGCTTTCGCGCAGGCCGCCACAGTGGCCAATCATCAGCCAGGCCGCAGGGCGCAATACCGCCAGATGGTCACAAATGGTTTTCGCATTCGATGGGCCAACGCCAATGTTAATCAGCGTGATGCCGTTACCGTTGGCATCAATCAAGTGCCAGGCGGGCATCTGGTGTTTCTTCCAGGCCAGATCGGAAATGGCTTCTTCAGGAGCCTGGCTGTCGGCGGTTAACCACACGCCACCTGCGCAGGAAAGCGCAACGTATGGGCTTTCCGGGTCAAGGATCTGCTGGCAACCCCAACGCACAAACTCGTCCACATAACGGGTGTAGTTGGTGAACAGGACAAAAGACTGGAAGTGCTCAACCGGCGTGCCGGTGTAGTGGCGCAGGCGGGCGAGCGAAAAATCAACGCGACGGGCGTCGAAGTGCGAAAGCGGGTAGAACTCGGTGGGATGGAACAAGCCGTCAGCCGTTTCATCCCCAATTTGCGCCAGTTCGGTGGTCGGGAAATAGCGCGGTAAACCGGCGCTCATTGAACGGTCCAGCGACAAACTGGAGCCATCAATCACATACGGATAAGGGATTTCATGTTGCGATAAACCCACTTCAATCTGCGCGCCATAATCTTCGTAAAGTAGCGTTAATTGTTCGGCGAGATAGTGGCGGAAAAGTGCAGGGCGGGTGATGGTGGTGGTGTAACTGCCGGAATGAGTGAAACGGGCATAAGCGCGGGTTTTATTTGGATGCTTAACGGTGCCATCCCAACTGACGCGCAGTTCCGGGTAAACAAATAATCCTGCGGCGCGTTTTTCAAATTCAGGTAGTGCGCCGTTTTCAACATACTGGCCAATGGCATCGCGCAATGCGTTGACCGAGGCATCGTACAGCTCCTCTAATTTATCGAGGGCCTGGTTCGGGGTAAGGGCTGTGGCGGCTGTCTGATGCGTCATCTTTTCTCCTCATCCTGCTGATTTTTACAGGGCTGTTTGCAGCTTCGATAGTATGTCATCGACGGGCGTCAACGGAAGGGGCTGGAGGAGAAAACAAGAAGCCTGCTAACAAACCTCTTCCCAGGTCGGGTGGATGGCGCTATCGCTTATCCACCCTATACCTGCAAGGATTAGATCCGTTCAATTTTTGCCGGAAGTCCCTGTCTTACTGATGCCCCAGAAACCCAGTCCAGCCAGGTATTAGCGACCTTACGCGTGGGGTCGGCAAACCCCAGATAGTTAAGGTTAATCCCGGCTTTGACTTTTTCATCCATCGGCAGGGCTTCACCGTCGAGATAATGCTGCGCCGCCCCCATTTCACGGTGCCCATAACCGTGCTCAATGGCAATGACCCCTGGCATCACGCCGTGAAGCAAACTGATTTGTGCCACAGCGTGCCCGCCGGGTGTCGTAATTCGGACGGTGTCGCCATGCGCCAGGCCGCAGCGCTTGCCCTCTTCTGGATTCAGCGCCACCAGGTTAGACGGTTTGACATGATGTAACCGTGGGATAACCGTAGAGGAGCTGGCCATGGTATTGGATTTAAACGAAATCAGTTTCAGCGGCCACTGCTGCACAGGGAACATTTCGTCTACGGAGCGGCCGTCAGACAGTCGTGCAGGATACCAGGCCGGGCAGCCGCTATAACGTTCCCCAGTGATCGCATGACGATGAGCGGCGACGTCTGCATTCCAGATTTGCAGCGGTTTCTGCCATAGATTGCCGACGCGGTTGTCCTCTCGCCCGCTGCTGTCTGGCGCAAAACGCCCGCCCCGGGAATAGATGAACGCAACGCGACTGACCTCTTCTGGCTTTAGCGTTTGTTGCATCACGGGCAGAATGCGTTGCACGCCGGTGAGTGCCACATCTTCTTGATTCGCCGCCGCGACAGGGGCTTTGCCCAGATACGCGATGTTGGCGGCAATACGCAGATAGTAGTCTTCCGCACGGTTGAGTGGATAGCGGTTGCCTTGCGCATCGGTAATCGCATGGTCGCCAAAACCTGGCAATTCCAGGCGTTTTGCCACGGCGATGCAGAAGGCTTCCATCGAGATGGGTTGCCCATCGGCGGTTTGGCTGGTGGCTGAGGAAACGACAGGCCAGCGGGCAGTGGTGGCTTTGCTGGCGACACCCGCCCACGGCGCGCTGAACCCCCAGCTCTCGAAGTTGTGCGTGTCCGGCACGATATAATCTGCCAGCGCAGTGGTTTCATTCATAAACGCGTCGATGGCGATAAACAGCGGCAGGTTGTTAGGATCTTTGAGTTTTTCTTCCGCTACGGCCCGCAGCCCAGGGATGCCGTAAAACGGATTGGTCATATTGGAGATCCACGCTTTGAGCGGGTAAGGGTAGCCTTCCAGCGCGGAAGTGAGCAGCTCGGTCAGTTGCCCTGCCACAAACGGATACCATGGGGCTTTGGCCGGGAAGGGGGATTTCCCGGCGGCGACCTTATTCCGATACTCTTCTGACGATTCATAGGCCGTTTTGCTGCGCGCGATGCTCAATCCTTTCGGTTTAACCTTGCCGGGGAAGCTGTCCATATTGTAGCGCGGGCCATCGACCGCTCCGTTGAATTTGCCGCCGCCCACAAACACGCCACCTTCCAGGCTGAGGTTGCCAATCAGCGCGTTGAGCATCATGACGGCCCAGGCGTTGTAAAATCCGTTGCCCGCCATCATCCCGCCGTGGGTAATGACCGCGGCTTTGCGCCCGTGGCGGGTGAAGGCATCCGCCAGCGCGGCGATTTTCTCTTCCGGCACGCCGCACTGCTGGCTGTATTGTGCCAGCGTGAGTTTGTTGGCGGACTCTTTGAGTAACTGGAATCCGCTTTTCACGGTGACGATATTTCCGTCAGCCAGCGTAACTTGCTGAGTCACAAACAACTGCGCGCGCTGGCAACGGTTGGCGGCAACTATCTGCGCGTTTTCATTCATCACAACGGGAGAGCTTGCGCCATCAGCCACCAGATGCGCCAGCGTTAAATGCTGCCCGGCAAGCGGCGGGAGTTCATCGGTGATCACCAGATGTGAGGCGTTGGTCCAGCTTTTTTCACCGGCCAGCTGCATGGCTTGCGCATCAGGGGCGGCAAGGTAGTCTGCGTTGTAACGTTGTTTCTCGATGATCCAACGGATCATGCCCATCGCCAGCGCTGAATCAGTACCAGGAATAACAGGCAGCCAGTGACCGCGATCGTCGGCCAGCACCGTAGTTAATGGCAGTGCCGGAGCGACGACAACATACTGGAAGTTATCGCGGACGCGGGCGCTGGAGAGTTGCCGGGCCTGGCGCTTAAAGGGGTTGCCGGACTGCGCCGGAGAGGTGCCCATAAACAGCGCAAATTCAACGTGATCCCAGTCCGGTTTCACGTGTGGGTTTTTATCCAGGTCGCCCATCAGCGCACCAGAACCGGCGCGATAGGCCAGGCCGCAATAGGCACCGTGCGCACCGAAGTTTTTGCTGCCGAAACTGTTGAGCGCAAAACGGCGCAGGAACGTATCGCGTCCATCATCACCGGCATTGGTAACGAGTAATTGGTTGGTTTTCGGGCCGAATCCAGGGTGCTGCGGATCAATCGGTGTATCTGGGGCATGGATTGCGCGTAAACCTTCTACATGCCCCTCGCCAAACAGATCGCCGCCTTCCACGACTTCTTCAATCAATTGTTCAAAGCTGATGCGCTGCCATTTTCCTTCCCCACGTTTCCCCACGCGTTTCATCGGCTCCAGGATACGCAGCGGGCTGTACAGGCCTTCCATCATGGTTGCGCCACGGGCGCAGGCGGTGGATCGGGCGTCGAGACCGGTTTCTCCCGCAAGTTTCGCCATCGCCTCGGCAAACGGGACCGAGGCGCTAATGTGCTGTTCATGGGATAAAGGATGATAAGGGTTGCCAGCGATGCGCAGCACTTTCCCTTTTTCGCGGTCGACCCGAACGCGCACGCCACACTGCGTCCAGCAGCCAAAGCATTGCGTCATCGAGATCACTTGTTGCGGATTTTGCTGCCAGTGTGGCTGGGCGTTAGCCTCAGGAATCAACGCATTCCCGAAGATGCGATCGCGGGTTATCTTGCCGGAGGTTCCGTTTTGCAAACCGTCAATGGCACGCTTTGCGACATCCCGATAGCTCAGTCCGAACGTCACCATCCCGCCGACGGCGAGGCCGACTTTAAGCCACTGACGACGAGTTAAATTAGCCATGTTGCATTCTCCTTGCCAGACCATTTACGGTTTCACGAACAATAATGAGCAGCGCTATCCACAAGCCAAAGGTGCCGAAGATGGCAAGCCAGCCATCGGGCCCTGCGGGTAGGGTGTAAGGGTTAAATTGCGCGTTAAATTTCGGCACGGTTTGCACCTGAATCAGTAAGGTCCAGCGCATCAGCCAGCACAACGCCATCGCGCTGAACGCCTGCAAAATACGTAACGGCGTGGATAACGGCTTAACCAATGCCACGCCGCTCATACCAAGAGATAAACACCAGAATACCGCCCAACCGGCCGCGTAGTATCTGGCGGAAGGGGCCACCGCAAGCCAGTCACGAAGAGCGATGCCGGACAGTGTTTCGCCGCTGACCCAAAACGCGATGACGAGGGCAAGTAACCCCAGCGTCCAGAGTTGTCCGTGGGCCAGTTTTCGCTGTAGCGGCTGTTCACCCTGAAGCGAAACAACGAGCAGGGCAAAAAAGGTTTGCAGAGCACTAAGGAACATCACGACCGGAAACGCGTAGCTAAACCAGACAGGACGCGCCTGTACCACCGACACTTCACGACCGGTATAGACCAGCAATCCTACCGCGGTTAAGGCACTTGCCAGCGCCAGCCATTTCGTCACGCGGTAACTTTTTTGTGTGAAGCGCTTGATTTGCTGGGCGAGAAACCACAATCCCAGGAACCCGGTGAACAGCGGCAGAAATAGTGCGCCCCAGGGCATCCACGACCATGGTGTTGGATAAGCATAAAAATGCCAGAAGCGAGCGGTTTGGTGCAGATCTGCCGTTAGTGCCAGAGGGGCGGTGATCGCGCACGTTAAGGCAATCAGCAGCGTCAGGTTTTCCAGTTTTGCCGACTCGCTTTTGCGCCAGTGAAGCACGCAGGCAAACAAAGCGGCACAAGCGGCAATGCCGATGAAAAAGAAATATTGCACCGCCCAGGGAAGCCAACTGATGTCCTGCGGACGAGCCAGCACTTCCTCGATTAACAGAGAATGCGTCATTTAAACCTCCTGCCAGAGTGCGGGTTGAGCGCGGCCCATTAATGGGGTAACGAACGCCTCGTCCAGACCTAAATAGAAAACATGGGGTTGGGTGCCGCTCTCTGGTTTCAGCACTTTGATGGCATCAAAGTGCTCGTGGAGCATCTGCGTGATACGGCTGTTCGGATCCTTCAGGTCGCCGATGATACGTGCGCCGCCGACGCAGGACTCTACACAGGCGGGGAGTAATCCCGCTTCCAGACGATGGACGCAGAAAGTGCACTTATCAGCAGTTTGGGTTTCGTGGTTGATAAAGCGCGCATCATAGGGGCAGGCCTGAACGCAATAGGCGCAGCCGACGCAACGTGTGTTGTCTACCACCACAATGCCGTCTTCCCGCTGAAACGTCGCCTGAACCGGGCAGACCGGGACGCAGGGCGGATTATCGCAATGGTTGCACAGGCGGGGCAGCAGCACGTTGGTGACGCTCGATTCGCCTTTCAGTTGCACCTGATATTGATTCACATGGGTGCGAAATTCGCCCTGCGGCGTCTGGTTTTCAATGGCACAACTGACCGTACAGGCCTGGCAGCCAACACAACGGCGCAGGTCGATAAGCATCGCATAACGATGGCGCGGGGAACCTTCATGCCGCTCAGGGGAGAAGGGGAATTTTGCCTGAGCCAGTGGCACCAACGAGGCGCCCGCGCTCAGGATGCCCAACTGCTGGAGAAACTGCCGTTTGCTGCTGTCCATATTTTCTCCCGTTGTGACGCAACAACAAAACATAAGTCACGTCATTGATCGGCTTGTGATGTATAAAAAATGTCGATGATTTACAGTGTAAAAATCAGGGAGGGGGGACTCTATTGTGGTTAACCACATACCCGGCTTGTTGTTGATCTAAAACAACATAATTAACAGGGATTATTCAGTGAAAGGCATACCGATAAGACGCCTTGCGTTACTGATGTCAGCCATCATGATGAGTAGCGCGGCATGGGCGGGGTCATGGAACATTGGCATTCTGGCAATGCGCGGTGAGGTGCAGACGCGCAGCCACTGGCAACCGCTGGAAACGTTGCTCAATCAACAATTGCCTGGCGAACAGTTTCATATTCAACCGCTCGATCTGCACCAGATGCAGGAGGCGGTGAACCGTAAGACGGTTCAATTCGTGGTGACGAATCCGGCGCAGTTTGTGCAACTCAATAGCCATTCACCGCTGCGCTGGCTGGCCTCTTTGCGTTCTACTCGCGGCGGTAAAGCGGCGAGCAACGTTATCGGCAGTGTGATCCTGACCAGACGCGACAGCGGGATCACCTCCGTACACGATCTGATCGGTAAAACGGTGGGCGCGATTGATGCGCAGGCTTTTGGTGGGTATTTGCTGGGGTATAAAGCGCTCAGTGATGCGGGTATTCGCCCGGAACGGGACTTACAGCTGCGTTTTACCGGCTTCCCGGCTGATGCCTTGCTGTATTTGTTACGCGAAAAAGCCGTTCAGGCGGCGATAGTCCCGGTTTGCCTGCTGGAAAATATGGATAAAGAAGGGCTTATCCATAAAGACGATTTTGTGGCGCTGTTAAACCATCCGGCTTCAATTCCCTGTTTAACCAGTACGCCGCTTTACCCGGACTGGTCTTTTGCGGCGCTGCCGATGGTCAGCGATGAACTGGCGGACAGTGTGACGCGGGTGCTGTTTAATTCGCCGGAAGCCGCACCTTTTCATTGGGGGGCTCCGGCTTCTACCAGCCAGGTCGAAACGCTGTTACATGATGTGCGCCAGCATCCGCAGCAGCGGCGTTTGTGGCTGGATGTCAAAAGCTGGTTGATTCAACACCAGCCGGCGATGGGTGGCGCGGCGCTGGTTCTGCTGTTGCTCTCGTTAAATTATATCTGGGTCATGCTACTTGTGCGGCGGCGTGGCCAGCAGTTAGAACGCAATAATGTGCTGTTGCGCCAACAAGAACAGGCCCTGGAAACGGCAAGGCAAATGAGCGTCCTGGGTGAGATGACTTCCGGTTTTGCCCACGAACTGAATCAGCCGCTTTCCGCTATTCGCCATTATGCCGAAGGCTGCCTGATTCGCCTGGAGGCTCAGGATCGGCAGCATCCGCTGCTACCCGCCCTAAAAGAAATCGACAGCCAGGCACAACGTGGCGCCGATACGCTAAGCAATCTGCGCCACTGGGTGAGCCAGGCGCAGGGGAATCCGGCCATTATGCAGGAGTGGAGGCGAGTCAACATTCGTGAAGCGGTTGTACACGTCTGGCAATTATTGCGCATGGCGCAGGATTTTCCGGCAGTAACGCTGCAAATGGAGGGAAATCCCGAACTGGCTTTGCATCTGCCGCCCGTGTTGCTTGAACAAGTGCTGACGAACCTTATCCTGAATGCCACTCAGGCAGGTGCGACAAAGGTGTGGGTTATGGCCGAACATCACGGCGGCGGGACGCGTATCACCTTACAGGATAACGCCGGAGGCATCGACGACGTGTTATTGCGCCAGGCCTTCCAACCCTTTATGACCACCCGCGAAGAGGGGATGGGGTTAGGGCTGGTGATTTGCCAGCGGCTGGTCCGTTACGGCCAGGGAGAGATCGGTATCCTGAATCAAATCGCCCCGGATGGTCAGAAGGGTGTGGCGGTAGTGTTAGATTTTTCGCACACAGAGGAACAAAGTTGCGATGGCGATAATTCATCTGCTGGATGACGATGTGGCAGTCACCAAAGCCTGCGCATTTTTGCTGGAAAGCTTAGGGTACGACGTGCGTTGCTGGAATGAAGGGGCGATGTTTTTGTCTCAGGCTGACCTGTACCAGACCGGAGTATTGTTGTTGGATATGCGTATGCCAGTGATGGACGGGCAGGGCATACATGAAGAGATGCTGCGGCGCGGCAGCACGCTGGCGGTGGTGTTCCTGACGGGGCACGGCGATGTCCCCATGGCGGTGGCGCAAATGAAACGCGGCGCCGTTGATTTTCTGCAAAAGCCCGTTGCGGCAAAACCCCTTCAGATTGCGCTGGAGCACGCGTTACGGGGTTCTGCCCAGGCGGTCGAGCGGCAAAAAATTGTCGCCTGCTATCAGCAACTCACCCCGAAAGAGCGGGAGCTGGCAGGGCTGGTGGCAAACGGATTGCTCAACCGCGAGATTGCCGACAGCATGAATATTGCGGTGCGGACGGTGGAAGTCCATCGTGCCCGCGTGATGGAAAAGATGCAGGCAGGCAGCCTGGCAGAACTGGTGAACCGGTTGCAGCAGGTGCGGGAATGATTGGTGCGGTGGAAAAACAAAAAACTTAGTAGCTATACAACTACGCTGAGTTGCAGGGTAGTAAGGGTTAGTCACTTAACAAAGGTAATATTCATGCACACACATCCGCTACGCCAGATCATTGAATCGTGCGACAGAGCGATCTCCGCTAAAGATTTTGACTCTCTGATGGAAAATTATTCTGAAGATGCGGCTCTGGTGGTTAAGCCGGGTATGATCGTCAAAGGGAAAGATAATATCCGCAAAGCATTTATTGCCATCTCTGATTATTTTCAGGATCAGCTCATCGTTGAACAGGGGGATATGCAGGTCATAGAAGGTGGCGGCAATGCGCTTGTTATCATGGAAACAGTGCTTCGTTTCCCCGATGGTAATAATGGAATAGTTGAAACAACGCGTCGTGCAACCTATGTATTTCGGCAGGAAAGTGATAGTCGTTGGCTTTGTACCATCGACAACTCTTATGGGACTTCTCTTTTGGATGCTGATACAGCCTAAAATACGTTGCCTGAATGACAGCGGATTTGTATTTTTCAGGTACGACGTCTGCTCTTCACGGCCTACGGCTATTGCGTTGATGGCTTCGTGCCAGAACCCTGTTTGGGCCGGTTTGTGCCAGGAGGGGACATCTGTACTTGGGGGAAATCCAGACGACAAATCGGGACCGATTGTGTTAAAAGAAAGTTTCTGGCCAGTTATGCCTGAAGTTTTAATAGGAGCAAAAATGCGAACGCAGAAACGATGTATGGGATATGTAGCCATAGTGGTTGATGACTATGACCGAGCAATTGAGTATTACACGGAAAAGCTGGGTTTTACCCTTGTTGAGGATATTCCACAGCCAGGAAAACGCTGGGTCGTCGTTTCCCCGAACCCAGAAAGCGATTGCAATCTTCTTCTGGCACGAGCTTCAAATGAGAGGCAGGAAGGTTTTATCGGCAACCAATGCGGCGGTAGGGTATTTCTTTTTCTCCAGACGGATGATTTCTGGCGCGATTACAACGCAATGAAATCAAAAGGCGTAGAGTTTTCTGAGGAACCTCGTGATGAAGTATACGGTACAGTTGTCGTATTTGAGGACCTTTACGGCAACCGCTGGGATCTTTATCAGAACAAGTAAGGCTAAACACTGTCTTCCGGATACTTTGTCAATATGTAGCCGGTAACCGCTGTTACTTCCGCTCCTCGCTCACAGCGGACTGTCAATCATATAAGAGAACCGCACTAGCAGGGATATTTGTATCTTGAGGTTATAAGGAAACGATGAGCTGTAACCTGGGATAACGTTCCAACCACTGCTTTGTAGTGACCCGTTGTTTAAAAGAGTCCAACTTTTCACGTTCAAATGCTGGAGTCGGTCGTAAGCGCAGTTCAAATAAGTCAGAAAGTCCATAAGGCGCAGTGATATCGAGACCTTCCTTCCCCAATCTGACAGCTACGGCCGTAGCTGTTTCAGGCCAGTGAAGTAAAGCATTTCCCGTTGAGGTATAGGGATGATCACCATTACGTTGATGCATTCTGGCTTGATTCTTCACCGACCAGTCTAACGAAGGTAATTGTTACTTTAGTTTGTCTTCCAGATAGCTATCATGGTCTGGGCTACAGTGCTCACAGTCAAACCAGACGACATCTACATCACCAGAAACAGGACTTAGCCCATACCCATGTAAGTGATCCCAGACAGCGTCTCGCACAAAACCCGCTCCAATCCAACCATCATTGAGATCCAGTGCTCGAACCACATATAGGATCTTCATTCTTACAGGGTCATCTGACAATATTTTCTGCAATGACGTTTGGTATTCCATTCGTACCCCCTGTTGGAAACAGTAATCCACTGGTGGAAATATTATCAGCATCCTCCTGTCCATGTCCGTTCATCGCTCATAGCGGACTTTCTTCTCCGTAAATTAGTCCGCTCCGTACCAGGAGCGGAAGTTGCTAGTAGGTCGGTACAATGAGTAGCGGGATATAGCACAGTCACTATCGCTGTTTATAAAAACATGTTTTAAAAAACAGTATTGACCGCAAATCTCAAGTGAGTAAATTAGTACTCAGCAGCACAATGAAAATGGTTAGTAAGTTAGTGAATAGAAAGAAGTTCTGGGAAAGCCATTTTGCTATACAGGCCACGAAGTTTGTTGTTTGGGATGTAGTTTGCTTTCAGGCCTTGTAGTGATTGTGCTGGTTCGCAAAATGGTAGTGTTAGCGCGACGATGTAAGGCCTTGTTTTTTTAGTTGATGCTGCCGGTTTCGTTTGTTTATGGTAACCGTATCAGCAACGGGCAACGCATCAAAGAGTCTATGTCGCAATGGGGGATGTGCTTGTTTAGGTTGCCACGCTTAGGTTTTGAAAGCGCAGGCAGGTGTATGACGAGATAAATTGAGGGAGGCTTTTTAGTATTAATGCCCAATATTATCTGTAGTAAACGGGTACATTTGAAAGCAGTATAAATAGCAGTATCATTTTATTAAGTCCATTAATGTTAAATCTGAAGTCTGTAGTACCTTAAAAGCCCTGGCTGCAATGGTCAGGGCTTTTAAGATTACTCCCCCCTGTGAATTGTAAGTTATCCCAACAAATCATTGATAAAACTAACCTTGCATAATGTTTCTTGCCACCCTGACCTGACCACCCACCAGATAACATCATTACAAATGACAGTCAGCTGATCCATGTGGCTGGCCTGAAAGAGACCCGCGAGAATTATTCTTCTCTTTTCCAGCTATTCGTTGTCCGTTCTTCACTCAAAGCTGTGCCTGGATAATCCCATTGGGGACTGTGTTCCATAAGCGGAGGTTAGCGGGCGTTGCAAACATAGGAGTATGTGGTTCAACAGAGAGCCAGCCGATAGGCGAATTTTTCAGCCCGGTCTTTTTCCATTGATGTAAATATCAGGACGGGTAATGGTCCAAGCGTAATTTTCCCGATTTACGGGTTCATAGCCAAGCTTTTCATAAAGCCAGGGAGCGGTTGTTGTAAACAACATGACCCTACGAAGCTTGTCAAAACACGGGTGGTTATGAATGCATTCCATGAGCCATCTTCCGAGCCCGTCACCCTGATATTTCTCAAGTATGTAAACATCGCAGAGGTAAGCGAAGGTGGCATAGTCCGTTATCAACCGCGCGAATCCTATTTGGGATTCATTATGATAAATGCCAAAGTTAAGGCTGTTTTCTATTGATGCACAGACGATGTCCAGATCAATGCCTTTAGCCCACGTAGACCTCGTCAGATATTGATGGACAGCCTGTACATCGAGCATTGTTTTGTCTGTACTGACCAAATAGTCGTTCATTCGCCATTCGTGTATCGCTGAAATACTCATCTTCATACCTGTCTCTATGATGTCGTGAAATTAATTAAATCCTTATTCGATGCGTTTCACATCTGGATGACGCTCGGTTGCGGCTTTATGGAAAATGTCACTCAGCAATCATTAAAAATGATTAATCAGTAAAAACTATATATTTGAGCTTATCTTACTATGCGTCCAGACTGAATCCAGTCTCATTCACTCTTACTGGAAAACTGAGGTAAAAGATGGTCCATAGAATCGATGTGCATTCACACTTTCTGCCCGAACGCTACCGTGCAGCGCTTGCCATTGCAGGTCATTCGAAGCCATCGGGGATGCCTGCCATTCCGGAGTGGAGTGTTAATGAACACCTTGAAATGATGGACCGCAACCAGATTGGCAGCGCTATCCTTTCTGTCTCAGCGCCAGGTGTCCATTTTGGTGACAACGCGGCTGCCCGTGACCTGGCCCGTTATGTGAATGAGGAAGGGGCAAAAGTCGCGCAGGGCAATCCCCGCCGTTTTGGTATGTTTGCCACATTACCGCTGCCTGATGTCGACAGTGCGCTCAATGAGCTGGACTATGCCTTCGATACGCTGAAAGCTGATGGGGTGGTACTGGAAAGTAATTTCCATGGTATCTATCTCGGCGATGCCCGATTCGATCCGGTGTTTGAGGAATTAAATCGCCGACACGCGAAGGTATTCATTCACCCGACTAACCCGCATTGCCCGTGCTGTCAGGTTCAGCCCAAGGGCGAAGACGCGGCATCACTTCCGCCAATCGGTTATCCATTCCCGATGATTGAATTTATGTTCGAAACCACGCGCGCGGTGTTCAATTTACTGCTTTCCGGGACGCTGAATCGCTTCCCAAATGTGCAAATTATCGTGCCGCATGCAGGTGCGACAATCCCGGTGCTGGCAGATCGGGTGGCGGGTATTTCTCCTGCGCTGGGTCTGCCGGAGGAGCTTGATGCATCGAAATTTATGGCTTCATTGCGCGGTATGTATTATGACCTGGCGGGATTCCCACTTCCGCGACAGCTTAAGTCCTTGCTGGAAATAGCCGATCCAAAACATATCTTGTACGGCAGTGATTATCCTTATACGCCGGAGGCGCTGGTCACCGCGCTTGCCAGACAACTTGACGATAGCTCCCTACTAACGACTGAGCTACGGGCAGATTTTATGCGCAATAATGCACTTAATCTCTTCCCACGATTTGCTTAATGGCGCTTGCCTGGCTTTTTAGAGGGCATCTTTATAAATTCAGAATGGATGCGACAGGCGCAGACCATCAGGTCCTTCAACCTGACCGCTTCGTTCAAGAAGCGGTCACTGCTTATCCTCGAAGCCAGGGGGCATTGTAAGTCTGGTAAGCAACCCGCCATCTTCCTTAATTGTTCGAAATTGATACTCCGACTAACTGAGTCACCACGCCTACGATAGTCCAACGGACATTTTCAGTTTTTGATTTCCTTGAGGTGCTTGTAAACAGTGGCTCGTCCCATAGAGAGCACGTTAGCAATGTAGTCTGCGGAGTTTCTGACGGTGAATGCACCCTGGCGATAGAGTTCAGTCACCAGTTCTTTTTTCTGCTGGCGAGACAGAGTTGAAAGCGAAGTATTATTTTCATTCAGCCACTGATGGAGAAAAGTATTAATTTTTTCCTGCCAGTCATGTTTAAAAAGCTGGACGGGTTGTGGCTGCAAACGGTTAACAGACAGGAACATCTCCAGCGCATTTTTCGCATCATCAAGCAGTGTCGTGCTGAAATTGATGCAAAAAATATATTCGGCTTCACCTTCCACGTTTGCCCGGATACTCACCGAACGCATCTTCTTACCATCCCAGTTCAGCTTTTCATAAGGGCCGGTCATGCTTTCAAGGTCATGAAGCGAAAGTTCTTCTAACCCAGCATCATCCCCGATGCTCCGTTTGGAAATATTATTGGCAAGCCAGGCAATTTTACCGCTTTTAACGCTGTGTATAGCGACTTCTACCACCGGGTAAAATAGCGCGGCGATTCCATCTGCCATCGCTTTTAGCGTGGCAAACTGCTCATCTTTAATGCTTTTATTTTCGTTCAAACTTTGATTCCTTCCGTCTGATAACCATTTACGCTTTTAATTGCGCCAGAATGCTGGCTGAAATCTGCGCATCCTGCACGCCGAGCCCGGTCAGGTCGGCAATGGTAATATCAGCCTCACCACGGACATACTGTGAGCGATCTGACAGTAAACTACCCAGCTCAATGACCTTCGCATTTGCGCAATTATCAACCGGTAAATGGCTAAGTTCGCCATATGCACCGCACTGCTTAAGAGAATCAGCCACAATACAATCGGCTTTTGCCATCAGTTTTGCGTCAAGCTCTTGCTTACCAGGGCCATCTGCACCCACGGCGGTGATATGTGTCCCAGGCTGAACCCACTCGGCAAGCACCAGGGGTTCGGTTGATGGCGTGGCGGTGACGATAACCGAAGCGCCGCTTGCGGCTTGCTGTTCGCGCGTCGTTGTAACCAGCTTAATATCGGTATCAGAAAGCTGCTCGCGGAATCGCGCAAGCGATGCTTCACTACGTCCCCAGACAATCACCTCACGGCAGGGAGTCAGTTCCAGAAGCTGGCGCAGTTGAAGCTCCGCCTGTAAGCCAGTGCCGAAGATAGCAATCCGCTCTATGCACTCAGGAAGCAGCATTTCCGCGGCAATGCGTCCTGCCAGTGCGGTACGTACGCCAGTCAACCAACCATGATCGTCAAGAAGTACCAGGGGTTGTCCCGTTTGTGCCGAGAAAACCAGATTGAGCCCGTCATTGCTGGGCAATCCAAGGGAAGGATTGTTATAAAAACCGGTCGAGATTTTTACACAGAAACTTTCGCTACCCTCAATCCAGGCGGATTTGATACAGCAGTCGCCTTCGGCTTGCGTGAAGGCAAACTGCTGGGCTGGTGGAAGCTGCACTCGCCCGGCGGAAAACGCTTCAAAACCCGCTTTCAGTCTGGTCAGCGCATCGTTTTGGTTAAATAGCGCTTTGATTTCTTCAGGGCCGATTATTTTCATTTCACCGCACCGGCGAATTTTTCCAGCGTGATATTTTTGCCACACAGTACCACTGCGACCCGCTTGCCGCGCCATTGCCCGGCCTGCTGCATAAAGGCTGCCATCGCCACACCCGCCGCGCCTTCCACCATCCAGCGCTCATAACGGGCCAGGGTTTTCATCGCCGCTTTGATTTCTTCTTCGCTGACCAGCACACAGTCATCGACAACCGCCTGGCAGAGTGGGAAGGTGATTGTGCCGGGTTCCAGGCCGCCCGCCGTGCCGTCTGAAAGCGTATCGTGCTCTTCCGGCTCCACAATTTCGCCCGCCTGAAGTGAGGCGTACATCGCCACAGACGCTTCAGGCCAACAGGCCACAATGCGGGTTTCCGGTGACAGATGTTTCATTACCGCACCGATGCCGGAAATCAAACCACCACCGCCCACTGCGACAAAAATGGCATCCAGATTTTTTTCTGTTTCAAGCATCTCAAACGCGATGGTGCCTTGCCCGGCGATCACGTCTTCATCGTTGTAGGGTGAAACAAAGGTGATCCCTTCACGAGCCGCGGTTTCTGCCGCCTCCAGTTCAACACTGAGTGCGTCCTTTTCGACCATATTCACCGTTGCGCCGTACGCGCGAATAGCGTCAATCTTCAAAGGCGAAGCGGTGGCTGGCACAAAAACAGTAACCGGAACGCCTGCCATTGCCCCCGCCAGTGCCATACCTTGCCCGTGATTACCCGAAGACGCCGTGATCACCCCCTGCGCCTTTTGTTCCGGGGTCAGCAGACGAATCTTGTTACTGGCGCCACGGAATTTAAACGAGCCGGTGTGTTGCAGATGCTCACCCTTAAGAAACAGATCGCACCCGTACAGTGCCGAAAGCATGTGGCTGCGATCGAGCGGCGTTTTTCTGACCTGAGGGCGAAGCGCGGTATGCGCTTCCTGGCTGGCGGTAAAAAGTTTGAGTAGTTGTGACATAGTGACGTCCTGAATGTGTATTTATTATCTAATATAGACTTTTAGTACACATTGTCTATCGCCAATTTGTGTATTGCAGGACATCGAAAAGCGTTGTTAAGTCCGCACTGTATTCATTGTTGGGGAGTCGGTCTGCGTGGCTAAACAGTCCATAAAAAAAGGCCACCTATTCGGTGGCCTCAAATAATGAGTTTTCAGGGTTATTTTATTTGTAAAATAACGTGCTAAATCGATATGCCCTATCAGTGAAGTTCAAGTCTAACCAACTCCATCGGGCAGAACACACCTTCACAACCTTCGATTTCAACACATTCAGAACGACGAATTTGTTCGGCTGTTTTACCTTCGCCGTGAATGGCCTTAATGACACCAGTCAGACCCTTATTGAAAACCATAACACGGCTGCCAGTTGCGATAGCGTTACGGTAGCAATCATAGGTCAACATCATCATTCCTCCTTTTTGTTGTATCAAGATGAGATGATTTAACGGCAAATAAATAGCTCTGAATCGGCAAAAATGTTTTGAGCTAAGTCAAAATTTTATAAGTTTCAGCGGCTCAGGAAAAGACGGAAGTCGGTTGGAGTGCTTTATTGATGACTTCGCTTTAGTCGCAGTTCTTAGCCCTAACTGCTGGCGATATTCTCCCGGAGTTACCCCTGCGAATCGCTTGAAGGCCCGGCCTAAAGTAATGCCTGAATCGTAGCCGACTCGCTCTGCAATATTTGTGAGAGTGAGCTGAGGATGTCGCAGTAAACAACGAGCGCGGTACATTCTCCAGTGCGTCAGATACTCCCCCGGCGTTTCCCCGGTGACGGCTTTAAAGTGAACGGCAAAAGACGAACGCGACATCCCCGCTTCTGAGGCCAGCATTTGCAGGCTCCAGGGTCTGGCGATGTCATTATGAATGCGTCTGACCACGCGGCCCAGCTTGCTATCAGCCAAGGCCGCAATCCAGCCTCGCTGCGTTTGTTCGCGTAAACAATGCGCTCTTATTGCCTGGACAAACATGACGTCCGCAAGTCGGCTGACGACTATGCGCGAGCCCAGATGTTGTTCGGCGGTTTCGATTGCCAGCAGCTTTAGCGTCGCTTCTAACAGCGGTGAACGGGTTGCATCTGCGGGGATCACCACGACGGAAGGGAGCATCGACAGCAGCGGTTCTGCGCCTGCGCTGTCAAAAGTAAAATAGCCACACAGAATATCGGCCACTTCGCCATCGCCTCCAAAACTGAGATCTTTGCCGGGGCATTGTGCAAAAACATCCTCGCACCAGCGCGTCGGAGTAGCGGGGTGATCCACCAGAGAAAACAGCGTCTGAGGCTGCACCAGAAAGCCATCACCTTGTTGCAGCTCAATGGGATTTTCAATGCCCTCGGCAACCAGTAAGCCACGTCCGGAAACCATAAATCCAAAGCGAATCGAAGCACTTTTGACAAAGCTTATCCCCCAGGGGGCATGTGGCAAAAGGCGTGAATAGAGCGCGCTTTGCAGGTGCATTGCCGCGAATACATCGTCGAGAGGATCCATTTCATACTCGCTTTTATGGACGTTAAGGCAGTAATAATGCGATTTCAGTCATTCTACGTCCAGCGAAAAAATTCTACTGTACAGCGACATGCTCAACTAATTTAAGTGAAATCAAAATGCAAAGTTATCGCCTTGAGAGTTTTGGAAGTCTGGACGGTTTGAAGAGGGTCGAAGAACAGCAACCTGTTCCTGGGCGCAATCAGGTTTTGATCAGAGTCCGCGCCTGTAGCCTTAATTATCGTGATCTGGCCATTGCGCACGGAACCAGCACTTTATCTCCCAGAGCCGGGCTAATCCCTTTATCGGACGGCGTGGGTGAGGTTGTTGCCACGGGCGATTGTGCGAGTCTGTTTAAAAATGGAGACAGGGTAGCAGGAACATTCTTTCCTTACTGGTTTGACGGCGCTTTGGATAGCGCCGCTGGGCGCGGAACCTACGGTAATCAGGCGGATGGCTGGCTAACGTCATATAAGGTGGTTGACGAAGGATCGCTGGTGTCGATACCTGATTACCTGAGCTGGGAGCAGGCTGCGACCCTCCCTTGCGCGGCGATTACGGCGTGGAACAGCCTTCAACAGTCGCGCCCGATACGGCCAGGTGAAACGGTACTGACGCAGGGTACTGGCGGTGTGTCACTGTTTGCCGTGCAGTTCGCCAAAATCATGGGCGCACGGGTGATTGCACTCACTTCAAATGATGCAAAAGCCCAGCTCTTGTCTACTCTTGGAGCCGATCATGTCATCAATTATCAACGGCATCCCGACTGGTCAGTTAAAGTGTGCGAACTGACTCAAGGGCAGGGGGTTGAACGGGTCGTTGAAATCGGTGGGCCGGGCACGTTAAACCAGTCTTTACTTTCGACGGCACCAGGAGGTGAAATTGCCCTGCTGGGATTTGTTGCCAATGGAGATAAGTCTATAGATTTTATGACACTGTTTAAAAGTGGAGCCACTGTTAGACCTTTCAGTGTCGGCAGTCGCGAGGATTTTATCGCTATGAATCGCACACTGAATATGAGTCAGCTTCAGCCAGTAATTGATAAAGTCTTTAAGTTTGAAAATGCGATTGAAGCCTGGCGCTATTTTGATAGCCGACAGCAGATCGGCAAAGTGGTTATCTCGATGAATTGATGTTGCGAAATAAGGTGGCATGGCTCAGTCCGGGCAATGATTTGGGTTATCTGGCGATTGCCCAACCCGGACTGTGTTTATTCGATGATCTACATTTGGCGATGTTATTAAGCCGAGAGTTCTCTGCGGACGATTTCTGCGCCTGCACTTAAAGCACTCAACTTGCCTCGTGCTACCTGGCGAGGTAAAGGGGTCATGCCGCAGTTGGTGCTAGGATAGAGCTTGTCGGCGTCGACAAACTGTAGTGCTTTACGCAAAGTATTCGCGACTTCTTCTGGTGTCTCAATAATATGGGTTGCTACGTCAATGGCGCCGACCATGACTTTTTTCCCTCGAATGAGTTCAATGAGGTCCATTGGTACTCGAGAATTCTGACATTCCAGTGAAATTATATCGATGGCAGACGCCTGCAATTTGGGGAAAAACTCCTCATATTGCCGCCATTCCGAACCCAGCGTCTTTTTCCAGTCTGTATTGGCTTTGATGCCGTAACCGTAGCAAATATGTACGGCCGTTTCACATTTAAGCCCTTCAACGGCTCTTTCTAACGCAGCAATTCCCCAGTCATTCACCTCGTCAAAAAATACATTAAATGCAGGTTCATCAAACTGGATAATATCAACGCCAGCCGCCTCTAATTCTCTGGCTTCTTGATTAAGAATTTTGGCAAATTCCCAGGCGAGTTTCTCGCGGCTTTTATAATGGCTATCATAAAGCGTATCGATCATGGTCATCGGACCCGGCAACGCCCATTTAATGGGTTGCTTTGTTTGCTGACGTAAAAACTTAGCATCTTCAACGAAAACAGGCTTCTGGCGAGAAACAGGGCCAACAACAGTGGGTACACTCGCATCGTAGCGATTGCGAATTTTAACAATCTCACGCTTCTCAAAATCAACGCCGCTGAGGTGTTCAATAAATGTCGTGACAAAGTGCTGACGCGTTTGCTCGCCGTCGCTGACGATATCAATCCCGGCATGTAGCTGATCTTCCAGGCACAAACGTAGAGCATCTTGTTTGCCCTCAACTAATTCATCACCTTGTAGTTTCCAGGGAGACCAAAGCGTTTCAGGTTGTGCAAGCCAGGACGGTTTAGGCAAACTGCCCGCAGTCGAAGTGGGTAATAATATTTTCATAATAAATAACCTTAATTTTTTGATAATCAGTGAGCGTAATTAGCAGACCATTTTTCAAGAATAGTTTGGTATGGTTTGATGAAGTTCTCTTCTGTAAACTTTCCCTGCTCAATAGCTAGCTGGCTACGTTCTTCTCGATCATAAACAATTTGAGTTAGTGAATAATCCTGTTGATTCAGGCTCGGTTGATAGATTTTACCGGCGGTAGAATTAGCATTGTAAATCTCAGGCCGATAAATTTTTTGGAAAGTCTCCATTGTACTAATAGTCCCGATCAGCTCAAGATTCGTATAGTCGCTCGTCAAATCGCCTGCAAAATAAAAGGCTAAGGGCGCAACGCTATTTGGTGGCATAAAATAGCGAGCCTGCAACCCCATTTTATTGAAATAGTGATCGGTCATGGACGACTCATCTTGCTGATATTCCACACCCAATACCGGATGATGATTTTCAGTGCGATGATAAGTGTTTTTACTGGACACGCTCAGGCATATCACTGGTGATTTATTAAAGCGTTCCTTGTAAGCGCTTGAGTTAATAAAGCATTTGAATAGATTTCCATGCAAATCACCAAAATTCTCTGGCGTGCTAAACCCGGCATTGTTCTTGTTGTGCTCTAACAGCAAGACGCTAAAGTCATAATCCCGGACGTAAGAGGAAAAATTATTCCCAACAATACCTTCAATACGCTCGTGAGTTTTTTGATCGACAATATTGGTTTTTAATATTTCAATCAATGGGAAGGTGTCGCCTTTACCTTCAACATCCATCTCCACGGAAATGATTTCAAGTTCGACGCCATAACGATCGCCTTGTGGATTATCCCAATGCGCCAGAGAATTGAAACGGTCGTCAATCATTTTTAAGGTATTGCGCAAATTCTCCTGGCGCTTATGACCTCTGGCTAAATTAGCAAAGTTGGTCGTGATGCGCGTATTTTCGGATGGGTTGTAATTCTCATCGAAAGAAATGCTTTTAATCGTAAATTTAAATTCTGTATTCATCGCGATTGGGTATCCTAATTTCTGATAAGACCTGAATTTATTTTTTGCTTTTTCAGCATGACCCAATTTTCTTTTCAGGTTTCTTAACCAGTAGTCTTCATATTGTCTGTAACTGATTGCAGTAGGATATTTATGCCAGAGTCACTGATTGAGTAAAAGTGATTAAATTTCAGAGAACATGAGAGAATTTCATGTTCAGGTGAACGCGTCCTGTTGGCAGAAGGTCAACCGCTGGCGACGAAAACGAAAAAGCCCGCTTAGTTTCCTAAGCGGGCTTCTTAAATTTGGCTCCTCTGACTGGACTCGAACCAGTGACATACGGATTAACAGTCCGCCGTTCTACCGACTGAACTACAGAGGAATCGGTTAACGGGGCGCATATTAGCGATGCCATCATGGCTTGTCAAAGCCTGTCATCAACTCGCGGGTTCGTTTGCTGATAAAACAGACAAACGCGGCGTTTCACGCGTGCAGACAGTTCTTTACAGCACATTTGTTGCCAAACCGGCACGACTGGCTAAGATATGCGGTTCAATGACGCGAGGGTTTCATGCTTAAACGGCAGCAGTTGGCAAAGTGGTTTTTATTTCTGGCATGTCTGGTGGTGCTTGTCTGCACGGCCCAGCGCATGGCGGGAATGCACGCCTTGCAAATGAAAATCGCCGAAAACGTCATGCTCTCGCAAAATAGTGTCTCTGACATTGATGAAGCCGCGTCAGTGACGCCGTGCGAATTAAGCGCAAAATCATTGCTTGCCGCACCTCCTGTTTTGTTCGAAGGCGCGCTGTTTGTTTTCAGTCTGCTCCTCACACTTCTTGCGCCACTGCTGGCGACATCTTCCTCCGTCACACCGGTTCGGGAGTTTTCCTCGCCCACGCTCCGGGTACATCTGCGATTCTGCGTCTTCCGTGAATGAAACGTCGGCTGTTTAACACAGTTCGATAATTCATATACGGAGAAAAAATATGTTGAGTCTTTTCAGGCAGGCGTTGCTCTGTCTTTTATTGCTATGGCACCCATTTTCATGGGCGGCGCAGGCAGGCTGGCTTCAGTCTGCTGAGAATGATCATGCCAGCGTCAGGTTACGTGCGGATACCTCCGGGGCTGGGAAAACCCAGTTTTTACTGGATGTAAAACTCGAAGAGGGCTGGAAAACATACTGGCGATCGCCCGGCGACGGCGGTGTCGCGCCGACGATTAGCTGGCACGAGCCGGTAAAATCGGCCCAGTGGTTTTGGCCTGTTCCACAGCGTTTTGATGTGGGCGGAATCACCACCCAGGGTTATCACAATGAAGTGAGCATTCCGATGCGGCTAGACGGCGAAATCCCGGCGAAAATTGCTGGCGTGTTGACGCTCTCGACCTGCAAAGATGTTTGCCTGCTGACGGATTACCCTTTTGAAATCACCCCCACTCAAGGTGATGCGACATTTACACATGACTACGCACAAGCGATGGGTAAAGTCCCGCTTGCCGACGGGCTGACGGACAATCTGATTGCCGGATATCACAATGCTGAACTGGTGGTGCAGGCCACTCGCGCGGCTGGCTGGCAGAAACCCGAACTATTTCTCGATATGCCGGAAGACGCCAGTTTTGGGAAGCCAAAGTATCGTGTAGATGGCGAAAAGCTGTGGGCAACGATACCGGTGAGCGATGGCTGGGATGGCGCCGGGCCAGATCTGCGCGGGCGTCATCTTTCACTGGTTATCGCTGATAACGGTGTTGCACAGCAAAGCCAGGTTACGATAGCCGATGCGCCAGTTACGCCACCTGCCAGTGGCGATTTTGTGTTGTGGCAGGTTTTGCTGTTGGCGTTGCTGGGCGGTTTTATTCTCAACCTGATGCCTTGCGTTCTGCCGGTTTTGGGGATGAAACTCGGCTCGGTATTGCTGGCGGATAAGCAGGATCAACGCGTGATCCGCAAGCAATTCCTCGCCTCGTTTGCCGGGATTATGGTTTCGTTTATGGCGCTGGCATTGTTAATGACGGTACTGCGTTTGACGAATCAGGCTGTGGGCTGGGGCATTCAGTTCCAGAATGTCTGGTTTATCGGCTTTATGGCCGCCGTGATGCTGATTTTTAGCGCCAACCTGTTTGGGCTGTTCGAGTTCCGACTTTCATCTAATGTCACCACCAAACTTGCGACTCACGGTGGCAAGGGCATCAGCGGTCATTTCTGGCAGGGCGCACTGGCGACGTTACTGGCGACGCCGTGTAGCGCACCGTTCCTTGGCACTGCCGTCGCCGTTGCGCTGGGGGCATCGCTGCCTACGCTTTGGGGGATCTTCCTCGCGCTTGGCGTAGGCATGAGCTTGCCGTGGCTGTTAATTGCCGCCCGCCCATCGCTTGCATTACGCCTGCCTAAACCTGGACGCTGGATGAACTGGCTGCGCCGGATACTGGCAGTGATGATGCTTGGCTCGGCGTTGTGGCTGGTGAGTCTGTTATCCGTGCATTTTGGCTCATCGACAAAACCCGCAGCGCAAGAAAATATCCCCTGGCAGCCGCTCACTGAACAGGCGATTACGGACGCGCTGGCGCAAAATAAACGCGTGTTTATTGATGTCACCGCAGACTGGTGCATTACCTGCAAAATTAATAAGTTAAACGTACTTTCCCGTGACGACGTGCAGGCGGCATTGCAGCAACCTGATGTGGTTGCGCTGCGCGGTGACTGGACGCTCCCTTCAAAAGATATCACTGCATTTCTCAAACAGCGCGGGCAGGCCGGGGTGCCGTACAACCAGATTTATGGTCCCGCATTCCCCGAAGGAAAACCGCTGCCAACACTGCTGACGCGTGACGCTGTGCTCAATACGCTAAACGATGCGAAAGGAATGAAATAATGAAAATGATCATGACGATGCTGCTGTTAGTGGCAGCGACTTTTGGCGCGAATGCCGCAGAGCCAACGAATGAAGAGCAAGTGCAACAAATGATTTATCAGGCGTTGTATCACGATCCTGCCAGCCCACGGATTGGGGCGGCATCCCCGAAACTCACTATTATTTCATTCACGGATTACAACTGCCCATATTGCAAAAAGTTTGACCCGATGCTGGAGAAAATTGTTGAGAAATACCCTGATGTTGCAGTCATTTTCAAGCTGCTGCCGTTTCGTGGTGAATCGTCTTCTCTGGCATCCCGCGTGGCGTTGACGACCTGGCGTGAGCATCCGCAGCAGTTCCTGGCTTTGCACCACAGTTTGATGTCGAAAACCGGGAATCACACCGCCGCCACCATTGATGCGGCGGTGGCTAAAAGCGGTGCAACAGCGGTCAAGCCTGATGAACTGAGCCGGGAAACGCTGAATCTCAATCTGCAACTGGCGCGTGTGGTTGGGGTTCAGGGCACGCCGGCAACTCTGGTTGGCGATACGCTGCTGGCCGGCGCTGTGCCGTGGGACTCACTTGAGGAACTGGTGAAAGAAAAACGGGAACAGGCCAATGAAAAGTAAGCTCAGGCGTTGGGGGAAAGAAGCGCTGGTGATGGTGGTGATTTTTATCACCATCGTGGTGCTGATGGATTTGTGGCGGGCGCCAAAGATGCCCTCAACCTTTGACAGCACGCCGCTTCATACGCTGGATGGCAATTCCGTGACGTTAAGTACATTAAGCGAAGAACGCCCGCTGTTACTCTACTTTTGGGCCAGTTGGTGCGGCGTTTGCCGTTACACAACGCCTTCGGTCACGCAGTTGGCGGAGGAGGGCGAAAACGTCATGACTATCGCACTGCGCTCCGGTGCGGCCGTCGATGTTTCGCGCTGGCTTGAGCAGAAAAAAGTTCAGCTGCCGGTAGTGAATGACGCTTCTGGCGAGCTATCCCGCAACTGGCAGATTGGCGTCACACCGACATTGGTGGTGCTATATAAAGGTGAAGTGGTTTCTTCGACTACCGGCTGGACAACGTATTGGGGAATGAAGGCGCGGCTTTGGTGGGCGGCCTTTTGATCCTGTGAATTTGCGCACCGTAATGGTGCGCAAATACCTCTTATGGGGCATAAGAGAACCGCTGTTTCAATCCCATTTTTCTCGTTATTAAATCACTTTCTCTTATTATCCAGCTTGTTAGCGCATCTGGTCGGATGTTTCTCAAAAGTGGCAAGCATATTGCAATTCTTAGAGAGACATCACTGCCGAGACTGGCGTTGGCATTCCGTGTAGGAGGCAAAATGAATTTAAGACGACTGAAGTACTTCGTAAAAATCGTCGATATTGGTAGCCTGACTCAGGCCGCAGAAGTGCTGCATATTGCGCAGCCCGCGCTGAGTCAACAGGTCGCTACCCTTGAAGGTGAAATGGATCAGCAGCTGTTAATTCGCACCAAACGCGGCGTAACGCCAACAGAAGCAGGGAAAATCCTGTATACCCATGCGCGGACCATTCTGCGCCAGTGCGAACAGGCGCAGCTTGCCGTTTGCAATGTGGGCCAAACTTTAGGCGGGCAGGTTTCTATCGGACTTGCGCCTGGCACTGCGGCTTCATCTATCACCATGCCTCTATTACAGGCAGTACGTGCGGAATTACCCGACGTACTGGTCTATCTGCATGAGAACAGTAGTTCTGTCCTGAATGACAAGCTGTTAAGCGGCCAGCTTGACATGGCGGTCTTGTATGACCGTTCTCCAACGGCGGGCATCACCAGCCAACCGTTACTCAAAGAGGAGTTGTTTCTTGTCGGCACCCGCGACTGTCCAGGTCAGACAGTCGATCTCGCTGCGGTGGCCGAAATGAACCTATTCCTGCCGCGTGACTACAGCGCTGTGCGTAAACGGGTTGATGAAGCGTTTTCGCTGCGCCGCCTGACGGCAAAAATTACCGGTGAGATTGATTCTATTTCGACGCTGACCGCCGCGATTGCCAGTGGCATGGGCGTGACCGTGTTGCCAGAGTCCGCCGCGCGATCGCTTGTGAGTTCGGCAAATGGCTGGATGGCGCGGATCACCAGCCCGTCGTTGAATTTACCGCTTTCGGTTAATGTGTCCGCCCGCACGTCGTTATCGCCGCAAGCGCAGGCCGTTAAAGACATTTTAATGTCGCTGGTGGTTCGTCCGACGCAGGAAAGCCGCGAGTTGTTACTGGTCGGCTAATTAGGCTTATGTCTAAATCGAATAAGTTGCTGGTTTTTATTATTTGTTATATCCGGGTTGCCACTTTAACAATAGTGTAAAGAACGGTCATGCCCCGGGGGCAATGTGAACTTCCAGCAACTTAAAATTATCCGCGAAGCGGCACGGCGGGACTACAATCTCACCGAAGTCGCTAATATGCTTTTCACTTCGCAATCGGGCGTCAGCCGTCATATTCGTGAGCTGGAAGAAGAACTCGGTATCGAGATTTTCATCCGTCGGGGCAAGCGTTTATTAGGCATGACGGAACCGGGCAAAGCACTGCTGGTGATTGCGGAACGCATCCTCAATGAAGCCAGCAACGTGCGCCGCCTGGCCGATGTCTTTACTAATGACGCCAGCGGCGTGCTCACGATTGCCACTACCCATACCCAGGCGCGTTACAGCTTACCGTCGGTGATTAAATCTTTCAGAGCGCTGTTTCCAGAAGTGCGGCTTGAGCTGATTCAGGGAACGCCGCAGGAAATAGAAACGCTTTTGCATAACGGTACGGCAGATATTGGCATTGCCAGTGAGCGCCTGAGCACCGATCCTTTAGTTGTCGCTTATCCCTGGTTTCGTTGGTATCACACGTTGCTGGTGCCGCGCGGCCATCCATTGATTCATGCTAATCCTCTTACGCTAGACGATATCAGCCGCTGGCCGATTATTACCTATCGCCAGGGGATCACCGGACGAGCGCGCATAGACGAGGCTTTTTCTCGCCGGGGTTTAACGCCCGATATCGTTTTGAGCGCGCAGGATTCCGACGTGGTGAAAACTTACGTTGAGCTGGGATTGGGCATCGGTCTGGTGGCGTTTCAGGCAAGCGGCGATGACGGGGAGTTAGTCAGGCTCGACACCCGGCATTTGTTTGATGCCAACACGGTATGGTTGGGCCTCAAACGTGGGCAGTTGCAGCGCAATTACGTCTGGCGTTTTATCGAGTTATGTAACCCGGAGCTTTCCGTTGCCGATATTAAACGCCTTGCGCTCGAGCCAGAAGAAACGGTACTGGATTATGAAATCTGACGAAAGCTTAACGGAGGGTTATATTTAACCTATACACATCACGTCAGATACCAGGGAAATTATGATCCGTTTGTCCTCGCTTGCCCTGGTGCTTGCTGCCGTTACTCATAGCGCACTGGCGGTGACCTATATGCTTCCGCCAGAGGGTAGCCGCCTGGTCGGGGCACCGTTGACCATCTCCGTTCCGGAAGGGAATACTCAGCCGCTGGAGTATTTTGCTGCGCTTTACGGACAGGGTTTTAGCAATATGCTGGAGGCTAATCCAGGTGTTGATCCTTTCCTGCCAAAAGCCGGAACTCAGTTGACCATTCCGCAGCAAATGATTCTGCCGGATACCGTCCGCCAGGGCATCGTGATTAACGTCGCTGAAATGCGGCTTTACTACTACCCGGAAGAGAGCAACACGGTGGAGATTTTGCCGATTGGTATAGGTCAGGCCGGGCGCGAAACTCCGCGTAACTGGGTGACGAGAGTGGAGCGTAAGCAGGAAGCTCCCGCCTGGACACCAACCGCGAATACCCGACGCGAGTATGCGAAAGAGGGCAAAACCCTGCCAGCATTCGTGCCGCCGGGCGAAGATAACCCGATGGGGCTATATGCGATTTATATCGGCAAGCTGTACGCCATTCACGGTACTAACGCCAACTTTGGTATCGGCCTGCGTGTGAGTCAGGGCTGCATTCGTCTGCGTAAAGACGACATTAAATATCTGTTTGATAATGTCCCGGTAGGGACGCGGGTGCAGCTGATTGACCAGCCGGTGAAAACAACCGTCGAGCCAGACGGGCGGAGCTGGCTGGAAGTACATGAGCCGTTGTCGCGTAACCGCGCGGAGTATGAGTCTGACAAAAAAGTTCCGCTGCCAATGACGTCGGCATTGAACAATGTCACGCAAGGTTCTGGCGTGGATGCCAGCGTGGTGAGTGCAGCACTGACCCGCCGTTCCGGAATGCCGGTGCTGATTAGTTCTGAATGAGAAAGCAAAAAGCCCGCTTAGTTTCCTAAGCGGGCTTCTTAAATTTGGCTCCTCTGACTGGACTCGAACCAGTGACATACGGATTAACAGTCCGCCGTTCTACCGACTGAACTACAGAGGAATCGTTTGAACGAGGCAAATAGTATCGTGACGTTCAAAAAGAGTCAACGACAAAAATAACGCATTGATTCAAATGATTAAATTAAATCCAGATTGTCGAATTAATGCACCGTATTTCCACTGGATGCTGCTGTATTTTCACTCTCCCGCAAGCGTAACAACGGGTTCTGACCATAAAACTGGCAAAACCGTTGATAAAGTGATGGGAAGCGTGGCGCGAATAGCTCAGGCGCACTGAAAAAATACTCTGACAACACGGCAAAACACTCAGCCGGTTCAGACGCAGCGTAGGCATCAATGCTGGCGGCGTTTTCACCCACCATGTCAATCTCATCCTGAATATTGCTCATGGCAGCATGGAGATCGTGTTCCCAGCCTGCGACCTCGCGTAACGCTATCAACGGAATGCCGCTGGCACGATCGCCATTGCGCATATCCAGTTTATGAGCCACTTCATGGAACACCAGGTTAAAACCGGAGGCGTCAAAAGAGTCCTGCACATCCAGCCAGTTCAGGACAATCGGGCCTTGCTGCCAGCTTTGCCCGGATTGCACAACGCGCTGGTTATGCACCAGGCCAATATCATCTTCCCATTCATCATCGACAACAAATGGGGCAGGGTAGATGAGGATCTCGTGAAAACCGTCCAGCCACTCAATACCCAGTTCAAGTATGGGCAGGCAGAACAGAAGCGCGATACGCGCGCTTTTCAGCTCATCAAGCTCAAAACCCTGCAAAGGCACCAGGCGTTTTTGCTGCAAAAAACGATCGGCCAGTCGAACCAGTTTTTCTTGCTCGGCATGGGTGAGTGTTGCCAGAACTGGAATAGCTAAAGCCTGCTCCCACGGCAATGCCGTGACAGCGGATGAATCACTTGATTTCCAGGGCCACTTAATCATGTTGTTCGCTCGCAAAGTCATCTCTTGAACGGAAAACTACTATACCGTGACTGTGAAAGTGCCGCACTAATGTGGCACATGGCCGCGACCAGAACAGGTCCGCCTGAGAAGCCGATTATCGCGCTTTCTCTGTGACATTATTCAACCACTTACTGGCTTTTCGTTCAACGACGCGAGTCACAGGTTGATGCGAGAGAGGTAAATTATTTCATTTGAGAATAATTTGATGGGAATTATATGTTTTTGTTATGGAATTAAAGTGGCTATTTGCGGAAGGTTAAAAGCAAAAAAGCCTGCTTGCGCAGGCTTTAGAATTAACAAGCAACCATAGTAATCGAGATTAGAACTGGTAAACCAAGCCAACACCTACAACGTCATCGGTGGAGATGCCGTTAGCTTTGTAGAAGGAGTCATCGTTATCCAGCAGGTTGATTTTGTAATCAACGTAGGTAGAGAAGTTTTTGTTGAAGTAGAAGTAAGAGCCAACAGAAACGTATTTAACCAGGTCTTTGTCATTCCAGTCGCTGTTATTAGAAACATCAGCCATCAAGTCCTTACCTTTAGATTGCAGGTAAGAAATCTCTGGGCGCAGGCCGAAGTCGAACTGGTATTGCGCAGTCACTTCAAAGTTTTGAGTTTTGTTAGCAATACCGTAACTGCCGAATGGTGTCATGTTGCGAGTTTCAGCATACATAGCAGCCAGATAAATATCGTTGGCGTCATACTTCAAACCTACGGTCCACACATCAGCAGTATCACCACCCGCCATCAGCGCGCCAGCACTACGAGCTTGCTCATTGGTACGGTCAGATGAAGCATATGCAGCGCCTGCACTGAAGCCCATGCCGAAATCATAAACTGTTGAAAGACCCCAGCCATCGCCATTCTGGAAGCGAACATCGCGGCCGTTGTTGGTGCCTTCCTGGTCTTCGTTTGCATTGGTACTTTCGTTATTGCCCTGATACTGCACAGCAAAACTCAAGCCTTCGACCTGGCCGAAGAAGTCGCTGTTACGGTAAGTGGCAACGCCGTTTGCACGGCCGGTCATAAAGTTGTCAGTCCAGGTGTAGGAGTCGCCACCGAACACTGGCAGCATATCTGTCCAGGCTTCAACGTCGTAGACCACGCCGTAGTTACGGCCATAATCAAATGAGCCGTAATCGCCAAATTTTAAACCAGCAAATGCCAGACGCGTAAATGCGCTATTGCTGTTATCACCATCCTCGGTGTTATTAGCGAACATTTTGTATTCCCACTGACCATAACCCGTCAGTTCGGAAGTAATCTGTGTTTCACCTTTAAAGCCGATCTGGGTATAGGTACCGTCGCCGTCATTTCTGGCGTCGTCAGAGAACGTGTGACGAGCATCAACCTTGCCGTACAAATCGACTTTATTACCATCTTTATTATAAATTTCTGCAGCGTTTGCAGCGCCCATTGCCAATAAAGCGGGAATCACTAATGCCAGTGCTGTTCTTTTCATTTATCTATTCCTTTAAATCATAATTATTATGAATGATGGGTTATTTAACGCCCTCAATAACCGCAATAATCTTATTACAGGTAGTTCCATTTATTTATAATTAAACATGTAACCGTGTTATTTGAAATAAGACAAAATGTTTCCTGATGATCTTTATGTATCTGATTGAAATTAATGGTTTAAATCTAATTTTAGGATGTGTCTGATATTTTTTATGCATAGTTGGAGAGATATGAATATAAAAATATAATTTATTTTAAAAGTTACTTTTTCACCCGGAGTGATTTATTTTTTATCTGAACTTTGAATTTGATTTTTTATATTTAAGTTACGCTTTATAATTAATGTATCAGGTGTTAAATATTAATTTAACGCACGCCTGAATAATAATCAGATAGGGTTTTATTGTTAACGTTATGATAATCAACATTATATGTTACATTTTTTAAGATTATTCCTAATAAAAAAGAGAATCCAGGGCTGTCAAAAAACGGCAAAAATGTGATAAAAATCACACCAGGAAGATGGGATTCCATCGAAGAACAAAAGCTAAACAATTGAGAGAGTTATGTCAGACGTTATGGATGCGAAACCAACCCGTACACCGGGTGGTAAATTGGCGCTGTGGTTGTTCTATGGATTCTGCCTGTATACGGTTTGGTCAGTATTACGATATTTTTGGGTGGTCAGTGATGTCACCGACGGCGATATGGGCTCGCTGGGTGGAAAACTGCTCGGTGCTTTGATGGGACTTTTGGTTCTTGGCTCCGTGGCGGCGCTATTAGGTTGGCTTGCCTGGTATACGCGCGCCCGGTAAATAAATCGTGCCAAAGTGGATTGTTGTCGGCGTTGAACTTGCTAATTTTGTGATCCTGTACTCATATTAAGTACCGGGTCCAGCTGCGAAGTAAGGAGTACGTATGCCGATAGCCCACTGGCAAGCGCGTTTTGAAGAGTATTTGCAACACAACTGGTTGCAGGACGATAAAGCCCATGACGTGGCTCATTTTCGTCGCGTATGGAAAACGTCACAACAGATTATGGAAACGACAGAAGCGGATCGCTTAGTCGTACTAACCGCCTGCTATTTCCATGACATCGTCAATTTGCCGAAGAACCATCCAGAACGGCATCTGGCATCTACCCAGGCCGCGCAAGAGACATTACGCATTCTGGACACCACTTTCCCTGATTTCCCGCACCATTTATATGATTCGGTGGCTCACGCCGTGCGTGCGCATAGTTTTAGCGCCGGAATCGTTCCTCAAACCCTTGAAGCAAAAATCGTGCAGGATGCAGACCGCCTTGAGTCATTAGGGGCGATTGGCCTGGCGCGCGTTTTCTACACTTCTGGCGCACTCGGGCGCCCTCTGTTTGATAGCGAAGACCCGCTGGCTAACGGGCGTGAGCTTGATGACGCCACTTACGCCCTGGATCATTTCCAGAAAAAGCTCCTGAAATTACCAGAGACTATGCAAACCGAGGCGGGGCGAGTGCTTGCCCGTTATAACGCCGATTTTTTAGTGAGTTACATGGCTAAGTTGTGTGCTGAACTGAAAGGCGATTACTGCGGTATTGAGCAAGAAGTCATGCAGCAATTTTCATCCCAGAAACATTCCTCATAAAAACGTCGTATTAAGAGAAAAGGGATGCCCGCGATACTGGCGGGCCGATCTCATTCTCTCTGGGTCAAATCAGTGATAGAGTGACACTCTTTTTTCCCGAATATGGTTCATGATGAACGACTTCGACGCGATTGCCGAACAACTCTCTCAACAATCTCTGCGCCAGCAACAACAGCAACTGGAAGAAGACTCTGCGTTAGTGTCCCGCATTCTGGAAATTTATGACCAGAAAACCGTGGCGCATCATTTGCGTCAGGTCAGCGGTGACTGGACTCGTGAATCGCTCAATCGTTGGGTTAACCGAAAATCATCCCCGCGTGTGCTGACCGCCGCCGAAAATGAAATGCTGCAAAATATGTTGCCGCCACCTCCTGCTCATCACGGGAAATATGCATTTAAATTCGTTGATTTGTTTGCCGGAATTGGCGGGATTCGCAGCGGGTTTGAAGCGATTGGCGGGCAATGCGTCTTTACCAGCGAATGGAACAAACATGCGGTGCGTACCTATAAAGCCAACTGGTATTGCAACCCGGAAAGCCATCAATTTAACCAGGATATCCGCGATGTCACACTGAGTAATCGTGACGATGTCAGCGATGAACAAGCCGCCGCGCATATTCAGTCAACCATGCCGGATCACGATGTCCTGCTGGCGGGATTCCCATGCCAGCCATTTTCACTGGCCGGGGTGTCAAAGAAAAATGCTTTAGGCCGCGCACATGGTTTTGCCTGTGAAACGCAAGGCACCTTGTTTTTCGATGTCGCTCGCATTATTGATGCAAAACGCCCGGCTATTTTTGTCCTGGAGAACGTTAAAAATTTAAAAAGCCACGATAAAGGCAATACTTTCCGCATCATTATGGAGACGCTCGATAGCCTGGGTTATGAGGTGGCAGATGCAGCGATAATGGGTGCGGGTGATCCAAAGATTATCGACGGTAAAAATTTCCTGCCGCAGCATCGTGAGCGCATTGTGCTGGTAGGTTTCCGTCGCGATCTCAATCTACATAAAGAATTCACACTCACGAAGATCAATGAACTGTATCCGCAACGCCGCCCGACGTTTGGTGAATTATTGGACCCGACTGTTGATGCGAAATACATTCTGACCCCGACGCTATGGAAGTACCTTTATTATTACGCCAAAAAACACCAGGCGAAGGGCAATGGTTTTGGCTACGGTCTGGTAGACCCGACAAATCCGGCGAGTGTCGCACGCACGTTGTCCGCCCGATATTACAAAGACGGCGCTGAAATTCTCATCGATCGTGGCTGGGATAAATCGCTCGGTGAAGAAGATTTTGATAATGCTGATAACCAGTTGCGTCGTCCGCGCCGTTTAACGCCGCGTGAATGCGCGCGCTTAATGGGTTTTGAAGCAGTGCAGGGGAATTCCTTCCGTATTCCAGTATCGGATACACAGGCTTATCGGCAGTTTGGTAATTCAGTGGTGGTGCCTGCATTTGCGGCGGTTGCCAAATTACTGGAGCCCACAATTAAACTCGCCGCTAAAAAGCGTTAACCAGTTTTGTGATTAATTAATGGGGCGTGTAGGGCTAACGCCAACTCGACCCATTAATCTCAATTTCCACGCTTTAAACTATTTTTCTCAATGCTGATGCCATAACGCGCAGTCATAATACCGGTCTGGAACTCCATCGTTTTGATTTGCGCATAAGCGTCACTATCGTCTTTCGCTTCCATGTCCAATAATTGTGCACTCAGTGCCTTAACTAACTGGTCGCTATTACCTTTGCGCTCATAGTCAGCGCCTTCGAGGCAGGAGATGGCAGCCAGTCGGTCAAATAGTTGCAAATCCTCAGACAGAAAGGCTGTTTCGGTGACTTTCGTCCCGGTCATATGTGACCAATGACGGAGGATTTCGCCCCGAAACTGCTTTGGTGCAACGGTTTTGCAACTTTTAACCACGTCGGAACCGAGATTCGAGCTTTGCAAAGACGTCACAGATTCACCCTTCGATACCGCCTTCCAACTTGAGACGTAATTCTGGGTGATATTATTTTCCGCTTTAACGGCGTTACTATTGAATATGCCACTCAGCAGTAATACTGGAATAAATAATGTTTGATGTTTTTTCATTTTTTTCTTAAACAGGCATCAATGATGACGGGGTTTTTACATGTTCACAAATTAATGTCATTGATGTTAACAATTGAAATTTATCTGCTGCATAATAAAGCTTTCTGAATATAGAGTGCCATTTTACATTCGCTGAGAAAAGTTGAAATTATTACAAGTGCAAATGCGCAATGACTAATTAATAAGGCATTACTAATTGATACAGTATGTTAGAAGAAACAGGAGTTTTGACTAATAGCCAAAAAAATACATAATTAGTTTTCCTGCGACTGATCGATATTTTATTGGAGGGAGTTAATGGTCGATGTACACAGTAAAGCCGTACGCAGCAAAAATATGCGTGCCATTGCGACTCGCGACACGGCCATTGAAAAGCGACTCGCGGGCTTATTAACGGAGTGCGGGTTTTCCTTTCGGGTTCAGGATACAACCCTGGCAGGGCGGCCCGATTTTGTCATTGATGAACACTATTGTGTTATCTTCGCTCACGGCTGTTTCTGGCACCATCATCACTGTTATCTCTTCAAGGTTCCCGCCACGCGTACCGAGTTCTGGCTGGAAAAAATCGGCAAAAATGTCGAGCGTGATAAACGCGATATCCAGCGTTTATTAAGTGAAGGCTGGCGAGTCTTGCTGGTGTGGGAATGTGGCCTGCGTGGGCGAGTAAAACTCAGCGATAGCGATTTGGCTGAACGGTTAGAAGAGTGGATTTGCGGCGGCGGAAATTATGCGCAAATTGATAGTCAGGGGATCCGGTCGATAGATGAAAACGGGTGGCAAGCGCCACCCGAAAACTGATTACTTCTCTGCCTCACACGCCGTCACTACCGGCTTTGGGGGCAACAGATATTTCCCCAGCGTGACCAGCACAACGGCAAAAATAATCACCCCAAGCGCCAGCCATTCGACAGGTGACAAACTCTCCCCGGCAAATCCGGTTCCCAGCAATACCGCAACTACCGGGTTGACGTAGGCGTAGCTGGTTGCCACCGCAGGTGCCACATTACGAATCAGATACATATAAGCGCTGATGGCAATGATCGAACCGAATAAAGAGAGATAAGCTACGGCCATAAAACCAGCTGGTGTCGGCATGGCGGTCAGACGCTCCCCGGTTAGCGCAGAAGCAGCCAGCAGCACAATGCCAGCTGCGAGCATTTCCACCGCACCGGCCATCAGTCCTGTTGGCAATTCAATGCGCGAACCGTATACCGAACCGAATGCCCAACTCAGTGAGCCTATCAGAATCAACAGCGCCCCCCACGGATTGCCGCTCAGGTTTCCGCCGCTGTTGAGCAGCACGATGCCGCCCAGACCAACGGCGATGCCCAGCCATTCCAGTTTACGGGTTTGAATGCCGAACAAACGACTAAAGCACAAGGTGAAGAGGGGAACGGTGGCGACCATCACGGCCGCAATACCGGAAGGTACATGCTGGTGTTCTGCGACAGTCACAAAACCGTTGCCGACTGCCAGCAACAACACGCCAATCAATGCGGCGTTAAGCATGGGGCGCAGGGCAGGTAATTTGTGTCCACGTAATAACAAAACGCTCATCAGCAACACACCGGCGACCATAAATCGCACGCCCGCCATCATAAACGGCGGCCAGCTCTTCACGCCGATGGCGATGGCAAAATAAGTAGAACCCCAGATGATATATAACGCAAAAAGTGCAGCAACCAGCGGCAACAATTGACCCGAACGAACGCGCATACTTCCTCACGACAAATTAGCGATAAGACTAATAGTTAACGTCAAAAGTATCTTTCTTGCGAGGTTTTTACTTGTTTAAAAAATGTTAATTTTTATTGACATAGGGCTTCGTTTTTCCCAGGGCGATTTTTGTTCCATACTGTCAGGCAGACAAACAAAAAAGGATGTTCATTAAATGGCTGGAAGTAGCTTATTGACGTTGCTGGATGATATCGCAACCTTGCTGGACGATATTTCAATGATGGGGAAACTGGCGGCAAAGAAAACCGCCGGGGTATTGGGCGATGATTTATCGCTCAACGCGCAACAAGTTTCAGGCGTGAGAGCCAATCGGGAACTCCCCGTGGTCTGGCGAGTGGCGAAAGGGTCGTTTCTCAATAAACTGATCCTCGTGCCTCTGGCTCTGATTATCAGTGCCTTTGCGCCATGGGCTATCACGCCTTTATTGATGATTGGTGGTGCATTTCTTTGTTATGAAGGCGTGGAGAAGGTCATGCACACTCTGTATGCGCGCAAACATAAAGAAACGCCTGAAGAACGGCAAAAACGCCTGGATGAGATAGCCGCTCAGGACCCAATGGTTTATGAAGGCGATAAAGTAAAAGGCGCGATTCGCACCGACTTTATTCTTTCGGCTGAGATTATCGCCATCACGTTAGGCATCGTGGCGCAGGCACCGCTCCTCAATCAGGTGCTGGTATTGTCCGGGATAGCGATTGTGGTTACGGTCGGCGTGTATGGCATCGTGGGGATTATCGTGAAACTCGATGATCTGGGCTTCTGGCTGGTCGAGAAGACCTCGGTTATCGCGCGCGGTATCGGAAAAGGATTATTGGTGCTCGCACCCTGGCTGATGAAGTTTTTGTCAGTGGTGGGCACGCTGGCGATGTTTTTAGTCGGCGGTGGCATTCTGGTTCACGGCATTCCGGTTCTCCATCATGCCATTGAAAACTGGACCGGGCAGATGGGCGGCGCGGTTCATTTACTGGGGCCAACCGTGGCGAATCTGGTGATTGGTTTTATCATCGGCGCGATTGTGCTGGCAGTGGTTAATGGTATCGGGCGTCTGCGCGGCAGCACAGTTCACTAACTATTTGCGACAATTTGCTTGTTTCGCCAGGCAAAATCCCAGGACCTTGTCTATAACTGTAGAAGTTTTCACCCTGATACAGGAGGCGGTTATGGTCTTTGTGGTCAGCGATGAAGTCCAACCTAAGAATGGTGGCCCAAGGATGATTGTTACCGGGTTTTCCAGCGGTATGGTGGAGTGTCGTTGGTATGATGGATATGGTGTTCAGCGTGAGGCTTTCCGAGAGGATGATCTTGCCCCACTGGTAACAGGGGGCAGCCCGCAAGGATAACCCTGAATCGCCCGGTCAATGACCGGGCGATTTTATTTTCAGATGTCCGTGCATTTTGATAGTAATATAGTTTCCATGAATATATTTACCCTTAGCGATAATCCTGAGTGTTAATGTATTATTTCTCGATTGAATAACCGTCCATGTCGGCTAAATCAGGGATTGGGCTGGGGTAAATGGCTTCTGGGTGATAGCGGTTTCAGGGAGTGTGTCAGTGTTTGACAATGCAATTCAACGCGTGATAAGCCGCTTTAAAAATCCGCAGAAGGTCGTTAACCTTTGTTTTATCGTGGTGTTTATATTTTCAACGGTACTGACCTGGCGTGAAGCCGTCGTGCTTGAAGGGGCGTACGTTGCCAATCAGCGCAACAGCCTTGATAGCGTCGCCACGTTGCTTGATAGACAGTTGCAGCACAATATCGATAATCTCCTGTTTTATCGCAACAGTATGCTTTACGCGCTGCAATCGCCCATTTCTACTGATAAAACCCGCAAAACTCTCGCCGATTTTGATTCGTTACGCACTCAGCCTTACTGGCAACTGCGCCTCGATTTAAACCGTAGCCTGCCGATGAACGGTGTCTCCGATGAATTTGTGAATAATAGTCCATTGCTTGATCGTGACGAGCAGACGATTCACACGGAATTAAGCTCGGCACTGGAACTGAGCTACTTCATGCGTCTGTCACACCAGACGCAAACGCTCGCGCAGCGAATGTTCTATGCATCGCGCAGCGGATTTTTCCTGACCAGCACGCCGCCGTCGAACGATCCTCAAATCGTCGCGTTGTACTATCGCCTGGTCGCGCAGCCGTATTTTTCCTCGCAATCCCCGGAAAACAACCCCAAGCGGGAATTGAAATGGACACACACTTTCAACCCTGATATGTCTTCCGGGCAAATTATCACGGCAGCCATTCCTCTGGATTACAATGGCCGTTGGTATGGTGTTCTGGCGCTCGATTACCCGATTGATTCGCTTCATAACTTTCTGCGACAGGCCCACAATAATGAACAGCATGAAGGCACAGTTCTTCTGTACGATAACGAGCTAAACCCTATCGCCACTTCGGCACAAAGTTTGCCCAGGCACCCATTGTTTACCGCGCCGCAACTGGCACGCATTGCCAGTGTAGTGACGGCGGCAAAGCAGGGGGCGCAGGGTGAATTGCGTATGGATAGCCGTTTTATCACCTGGGCGAAACTTAACAATTACGATGGTCTGCTGATAAAAGTTCACACGCTGGAAGAGGGCGTTCAGGGCGAGTTTGGCCGCATCAGCGTGGTGCTGAGTGTGTTGTGGCTGCTTTCCACACTGATGCTGTTCGTTTCATGGGTAGTGATTCGTCACCTGGTCAGCAATATGTTTAGCCTGCAACAAACCCTGACCTGGCGGGCAAACTACGACACCTTAACGCGCTTATATAACCGTGGGGCTTTCTTCGAGGTGGCAAGTAAATTGTCGCAAGAGTGTCAGCAGCAGGGGCAGCCGTTCTCTGTTATCCAGATGGATCTCGACCTGTTTAAAAGCATCAATGACCGCTACGGGCACAGTAGCGGCGACAAAGTTCTGGCGCACGCGGCAGCCATGTTGAGCGACGCTTTCAGGCAGGGCGATGTTGCCGGGCGAGTGGGTGGGGAAGAGTTCTGCATCGTCCTGCCGGACACGTCGCTTGAAGAGGCCACTAAGGTCGCCGAGCGCATCAGGGTGCGCATCAACAGCAAAGAGCTACTGTTAAAACAAGGCAGCACGGTCCGGATCAGCGCTTCATTTGGCGTCAGCAGCGCATTTGAATTTAATGATTACGATTTTGAGCGCCTGCAATCTTACGCCGATCATCGTTTGTATAAAGCTAAACAAGACGGGCGCAATCGGGTCTGTAATACCGATTAATCTTCATGATGATTTAGCGGTAATAAAGTGGTCCAGGCCTTCTTTCCAGCCTTCAGGGCCATAATGCTGGCTGCGGTAAACCCGCTGGGGATTATCCTTTTGCAACGTCACTGCCTGTCGGCTGTAGCCTTTTACAATCACCGCGTAATCGACAGCATCGAGCAATAACGCATCGCTCGGGCTGTCGCCAAGCCCGATGGTAATGCGTGCTTTTCCTTCGCGCTGCTGAAATTGTTGTTGTAGCCAATGAATCGCTTTATCTTTGCCCGCTTGCATATCCAGCACGTGCCAGAATCGCCCACCTTGTAGCAGCATTAAACCGAGTGTGGCGAGTTGGTCACTAAACGCCGTCATCATTTCCTCGCTATCACGCCAGATTAATGTCTCCGAGGCTTCGCTAAGTTTCGCCAGGCTCGCCTGTTTGCGCGTCAGACCTGTCAGTTCGCAAAGCGTGTTCTCATCGACAT
The DNA here is from genome assembly GCF_900446255.1 of Buttiauxella agrestis. Classification (NCBI taxonomy): domain Bacteria; kingdom Pseudomonadati; phylum Pseudomonadota; class Gammaproteobacteria; order Enterobacterales; family Enterobacteriaceae; genus Buttiauxella; species Buttiauxella agrestis. Next base: position 1,801,104 of record NZ_UIGI01000001.1, read on the forward strand.
CGGCGAAACAGGTAAATTTAAAGCCATATTTCTGGCGCAGTTTATCCAGCACGGATAGCAGTTCTTCGTGGCTAATTCCGGTAAGCAGGCGAGGGTAGTCATCGCTATCGCTCCAGCGGGAATCCAGTTGAATAACGGCGCCGTTCTCGGCAATAAAGGCTTGTCCTGTCAAAGAAAGTTCGTCCTGCCAGGCCAGAATCTCAGCGGCGCTTTTCGCGCTGCATAAAATTAACGGGATATCATGTTGGCGCAAAACACTGATCCACGGGCTTGCCGCTTCCCAACGGTAGGAATGATGTTCCAGCAACGTTCCATCAAGATCGGAAATGATTAACAGCGGATCGTGCAAATGCGGCATGGCGCTTCTCCTAAAATTCAAAAATTAAGATCCCCGTGGTTAGGAATGCTCTCAATTAAATAATTTCTTAATCATTAATAGGTATACAGCCAACCCCTGAGAAGCCACTGACCATACGGTGTCGCGGCGATTTTTATCTCACGCTTATTCCAAATCTAAATATTCATATCGTGAATATTTCATTGTTTTGAAATAAATCTGAGGTAAGGTGAACGCACATCAGATTTCCTGGTGTAACGAATTTTTCAAGTGCTTCTTGCGAACGCAAGCTTCATCCCGGCATTAATACTGCCGGGATTCTTTTACCCTTCGTACTTTGGGTAATTCTAACGATTCACTTCATTGACACTAAAATCGTGAATATCCAACTCAAAGGCTTCCGCCAGTTCAGAGTAGGTGTGCCATGTGCGTCCATCAATACTTGCCCGTTGCGGGTCATCGCCAGAACGTGTCACTTCGCTTTCGCTTATCTCATTGATGGCCGCCAGGAGCGCATCAACATCGATACGCTGCGTTTCATTAAGGTCTTTCGCGGTCTTCATGCCGTAGTCCTCCGGGGAGTACCCAGTGTAAGTCCCGTTATCAAGTATAGTCGTTTAACAAAATGCTCAAGGCGGCACATCATCCGATGCGAATGAGTCGTTTTTGATCTAAACTGGCTGCAAAGAAACCGGAGGACTTTTGTTATGAATATCAACGATCGCGTCACAGTAAAAACCGATGGTGGTCCGCGTCGGCCAGGCGTGGTGTTAACCGTCGAGCAATTTAGCGAAGGGACGATGTATCTGGTCTCGCTCGAAGAGTATCCGCTGGGGATCTGGTTCTTTAATGAATCAGGGCATCCGGACGGCATTTTTGTGGAAAAAACGGCCTGATGATTCTCCCTCATCCTACGCCAGATATGGGCGAGGGTGAGGGGACTTAAATTTAATGCTTAACGTAAGTTCACAAAAATACCATTGGTCACGTTATCAGTCAGACGCACCACGTGATAAATCACCTGTTTGTTATGCGTCTTTATCTTTCGCTTTATATTCCCTTTATGCGATGACACCGTTTTAGCTTTAATATTCATCTGGTCAGATATTTGAATAGTGCCTTGCCCGGACATCCACATTTTCAACATACTGGACTCAGTACGACTCAATGATAACGTGGGTAAATTAATATGGCCGATGCAATGCGCATTTTTTGCTAAATATTCAGAAAGTATTTCGTCCAGTGATTCTGGTTTTATCGATTTAGAACTGATCAGTAAATTGCTACGCACTAAGAGATATTCATCGAAATGAATATTTGCAATTGCCATAAAGACTAAAAATAAAGTGCTGGGATGCTGATTAATGATCTGCTTAATTCGTTCACTGCTTTGAGCATCATGAATAAAACAGTCTTCATTAATAAACACCACATTGGGTGTCTGAGACTCGCAGGCCTGCGCCAGCTCTTCGATAGTCTCCACGTTGGTCATCTGTCGTTTTCGGATGCCACGGCTGGTTAAATATCCCGTTAATCCCAGCCGGGTATAACTGCATAAATCCATAATGATCGTTGACATAACATCCCCCCCCTTTTTACCCGCGAAGTATTTTTAGGCATAACAACTATCCAGTAAAGTTATGTATAATTTGCTAAGAAACTTCTCAAAGTAAAGTGAATGTTCGATTATGTGAGATAAGTAAATGCATATAAGCCGCGCCGGATATATCCTGGTGGATGTCGCACAACAAAGCTTTTAGGAATATCCTCAATAAGCGGCACAAACTGTATGGGATTAATTTGCGGGAATTTCACTCACAATATCGGCGAGTAAATTAAAGACTTCACTAAATAAGTGTTCAGTGAAGGGAGCCATTAAAGGAATTAATGCCGTCATCACCAACATACCGATGGCGAGCGTCAGCGGGAAACCGATCACAAATACCGAAAGCTGGGGCGACATACGGTTGAGCAAACCGAGCGCAATGTTGAGCGTCAGCAGTAAAGTAATCAGCGGTAATGCCAGCATTAATCCATTGAGGAAGATTAAACCACCTGCCCGTGTCAGCGCCATAAACGCGTTGCTGTTTATCGGATTGCCGCCAATCGGCAGGGTGTGAAAAGTATCGACCAGCATTGAAATCAGCCATAAATGACCGTTAAACACCAGAAACAGCAGCATCGCCAGCATATCCATAAAACGGGCGAGTACCGGCATATTCAGGCGACTTCCGGGGTCGAAGAAGGTGGCGAAAGAGAGTCCCATTTGCAAACCAATAATTTCGCCGGCGGTGCGTACCGCAGCAAAAGCAAACTGCATGGTGAAGCCCAGCGCGATACCAATCAGGATTTGCTGCGCGGCGAGCCAAAAGCCTGCTGCCGAGAAAATCGTCACGTCTGTTGCGGGAAGCGTCGGGGCCACAAGCCAGGTAATCATCAGCGCGAGGCCAATTTTGACTTTTTTAGAGATAGCCCGCTCGCTTAAAATTGGGGCGGTAGAAATTAAAGCCAGAATACGCAGAAAAGGCCAGAAGCCCATGCTCAATAGAGTGAGCCACTGGCTGCTATCAATATGAATCATCCAATGTTCATCGGAATATTCGTTAGCAGTGTGCGCATATAATCCAGCAGCAGATTAAGCATCCACGGCCCTGCAACGATAATAGTGACAAACACCGCCAGAATTTTTGGAATAAACGACAGCGTCATTTCGTTTATCTGCGTGGCAGCCTGCAACATACTGATCACCAGACCCGTTACCAACGCCACCATTAACAGCGGAGCAGCGAGCGCCAGAGCCACTTTCATGGCTTCGGTGCCCATCATCATGACCGACTCAGGAGTCATCTTTTTCCCCTCTAACTGTAGAAACTTTGCGCCAGTGACCCAACCAGCAACTGCCAGCCATCCACCAACACAAACAGCATTAATTTAAAGGGCAGGGCAATGGTTGCCGGTGGCACCATCATCATCCCCAACGCCATCAACACGCTGGCAATGACCAGGTCGATAATCAAAAACGGGATGAATACTGTAAAGCCAATCTGGAAAGCCGTTTTCAGCTCGCTGGTGACATATGCCGGAAGCAAAATGCGCATCGGCACGACTTCTGGCCCTTCCAGCGGCGGCGTATTAGCGAGACGGGCAAACAACGCCAGGTCCGCTTCACGGGTTTGGCGCAGCATGAATTCGCGCAGCGGTTGAGAGCCTTTTTCAATGGCTTCATCCATCTGGATTTTATTTTCGCTAAACGGCTGATAGGCATCGGTATAAATTTTGTCGAATACCGGAGCCATAATGAAAAAGGTCAAAAACAGCGCAAGGCCAAGTAACACCTGGTTTGGCGGTGCGGACGGCGTACCCAGCGCACTGCGCAGCAGGCCAAACACAATAATGATGCGCGTGAAGCTGGTCATCATCAGCAAAATGGCCGGTAAAAACGTCAGCGAAGTAATAAAGACTAATGTCTGAACCGGCAGCGTCCAGCTCTGGCCGCCGTTAGACATCGGTTGGCTAATAAGACCCGGAAGTTGAGCAAACGCGCCAGGCATCAGGAACAGCAAGCCAAGTAACGAGAAGGGGAGCCAGCGTTTCATCAATCTTTCCCTTTACGTTTAAGCATGCTTTTCATCTGGCTAGTTTTCATCAGACTGTTTTTCATTAATTCGCGGAAATCAGCAGATTGCGCAGGCGCAACGGTTTCGCTCACCGTTGCGGCGGCTAGCGTGTGCAGATGGGTGATTTGCCCGGCAGTCACCCCAAGCACCAGGCGAGCATCCTGCACATCGACAATCACCACACGCTCACGCGCTCCCACACTGCAACTGGCACTCACTTTCATCTCTTTGCTGGAGCCGGTTTTCGGCGCAAAACCAAAACGTTTCGCTACCCAGGCGGCGAGCAGAATAAAAACGATAATTGTCGTTAACGCGCCGCTGACTTGCACCAGCGGAGAGCTGTTGCTGGCAGCGGTCTGCGGCTGTACGGTAGCCTGGGTTTTCATCGAATTAACGGCTCAGACGACGCATACGTTCTGATGGCGTAATGATATCGGTGATACGCACACCGTATTTATCCGCCACCACCACGACTTCACCCTGAGCAATCAGATAACCGTTGATCAGGATATCCAGCGGCTCGCCCGCTAAACCGTCGAGCGCCACCACTGAACCTTGCGATAAACGCAGCAGTTCTTTAATGGTCATGCGCGTGCGACCCAGCTCAACCGTCAACTTGACGGGAATATCCATAATCAGGTCGATGTCCTGCATCGCGCCTGCAATGTCATTGCCTTCAAGCGCACGGAAGACGCTGTCTGCGGTGCTCTTGTTGGTTGAGACTTTTTGTTCGTTTAGCGCATCAGCCCACAGATCGTCCACGGAGCCTGCATTGTCGTCGGACGGTTGATTAATATCACTCATTTGGGCTGTTCCTCGTTCAGCGAATTCAGTATCGGGTTGATCAAATGTTCGACGCGCAAAGCGTACTGGCCGTTAAGCGTGCCGTACTGACTGGTCAGCACCGGAACACCGTCAACATGCGCCAGAATCCGGTCCGGTTTATCAATCGGCAGCACGTCACCAGGTTTCAATTTTAAAATTTGCGACAGACGCAGCGGAATGTCGGCAAAGTTGGCTATCAGCTCAAGCTCAGAATGCTGAACCTGGCGCACCAGCGTATCGCGCCAGCTTTGGTCTTCCTGACGGGAGTTTTCCAGCGGCGGGTTCACCAACAGCTCACGCAGCGGTTCAATCATGCTAAACGGCAGGCAGATATTAAACTCGCCGGTCAGGTTGCCGATTTCCACATGGAACGGCGTGTTCACCACAATGTCGTTCGGCGAGGTGGTGATGTTGGTAAATTTGACCTGCATTTCGGAACGCACATATTCCACTTCCAGTGGATAAATGGCTTTCCAGGCATCGCTGTAAGATTCCAGTGCCAGCTTCAACATGCGATTAATCACGCGCTGCTCGGTGTGGGTAAATTCCCGGCCTTCCACTTTGGTCGGGAATCGGCCGTCGCCACCAAACAGGTTGTCCACCGCGATAAACACCAGGCTTGGCGAAAACACGAACAGGCCAGTGCCGCGCAGCGGTTTCAGATGCATCAGGTTGAGGTTGGTAGGAACCGGCAGGTTACGGGCAAACTCGTGGTATGGCTGAATGCGAATCGCCCCGACGGTAATATCCGGGCTACGGCGCAATAAGTTAAACAACCCCATGCGGAACTGACGGGCAAAACGCTCGTTGATAATCTCCAGTGCCTGAAGGCGTTCACGCACCACGCGGCGCTGGGTATTAGGGTCATAAGGACGAATGTCGGTTTCGTTAACGACACTGGTCTTGGGTTCGTCGGAAGTATCACTGTCGCCATTTAATAGCGCGTCAATTTCTGCCTGAGAAAGAATGCTATCGCCCATAGGATTATCGCAAAATGAAAGCGGTATACAGCACGTCGCTGACTACCTGCTGAGGTTGCCCGGCGACGAGCGGCGGAGCGAGCGTATTTTTGATAGCTTCAACCAGCTTCTGTTTACCTTCGTCGGTTGCCAGAGCAGCACCATCCTGGCGGGAAAACAGCAGCAGCAAGCGGCTGCGGACTTCAGGGAGGAATTCGCTCAGACGCTGGCGTGTCGCGTCATCTTTCAGACGCAACGTGACGCCGATGTACAACACGCGGTCAGCATCACCGAGGTTAACAGTGAAGGTATCCAACGCATAAAACACCGGCGCGGGTGGGGGTTCAGGCGCTTTCACCTGAGCAGACGCGGGCTGTTGCTGCATACGCCAGTAGCTGTAACCGGCGGTTGCACACGCGGCAAGGGTAATCAGGACCAGTAACGGCATCCAGATGGAGCGCTTGCGGCCTTTTGGCAAAGCGTTGTCAGTCATAAAACGCATCTTTCCTGTATTCGGTACTGCATATGGGTTGATTATCCCGTGTCGCCGGGCGTTCAAAGCCCCGAAAACACGTGATATTTGTCGCTATCTTTCTCGTTTAGCTTAGGGAGCGTTTCTCAGGCGAAAATATCCACCGCGTTATTACCCGAGGCTAAACGCTGTACGCTGGCTGGAACGGCGAGGGATTCGGCGTCACCGCCCATTGAAGGGAAACTGCCGCCAGAGCGTTGAGTTTGCTGCTGTTGCTGGCCCGATTGCTGTTGCTGCTGCCCGGCAAAACTCTCGCTGCTGATATTGCTCTGCCCAAGTTCAATCCCGCTTTCTGCCAGCGCAATACGCAGGTTAGGCAATGTGGCTTCCAGCGCCGCGCGCACATGGCTGTGCGCTGAAACCATCTGCAACTGCGCCTGGTTATCATCCAGTTTCATGCTGATTTGAATCTGGCCTAAGTCCTCAGGATGCAGACGTAACTCGGCAGTTTGCTGACCCTGACGGGTAAACAATGTGATGTGCTGGCTCACCGCCTGCTGCCACTCCTGGCTACCGAGTTGGGCGCTAATTTGTGGTGCGACAGGCACTGCGATTTGTGTGCTGGCAGGCGTCGCTATGGTTGCGGTGCTAAACGCGGGCGTTGCGAGTGTCGACGAGGCCGGGCTGGTGTTATTCGCGGCGGCGTCGCGGCTACTATTTTCCGCGTTATTCAGGGTGAATGATTTCGCATCGACAAGCGGCTCGTTGGTCGACGGTGCGCTTTTCGCGCTCACTTGGCTCTCCAGCGCCACAGCTTTATCGGCAACGGTTGCTGGCGTGCGGGCATCACTGGTTAAGGTGTTTTTTATGCCACTTGCGCCGAGTAACGTATTGAGGCTAACGGAAGCATCGCTATCCGCATCAGGCTGAACATTCAGTGTGCTCGCGGTGGGTGTTTGCTGTGGGAGCATGGCGAACAGGGCGCTCAACGCCTGCATATCGGCAGTGCTCAACGTGTGCGTTTGTTCACTTTGCGCATCGACCTGGGCCGTTTTATCTTCCGCACCTGTTTTCTTAACATTGGCGAGCAGGGCCGATAATGCTTCAGGCGTGTCGAGGTTATCTAACAGCGAGGCGAGCGTGGCTTTTTCATCGGCAGCAGCGCCTTTGCCGGTGGCTTTGTTGAGCGCGGCTTCGAGCGACACGGTTTTACCGTCTGCCAGTGAAAGTTCGCCAGGCAGGGCTTTGCCGAGCAGACTCAGAAAATCTTCGCTGAAACCTTTATCGCCTGCCGTAACGCCGCCGGAAGCCGTTGTAGAGGTGGCGACATCTGGAGAAGTGATCATCAGGGGCTGCATCATTATTCTGGTTTCCTCAGTGTTGCCCGCTGGGCATATTCATCCATCAGTTTTTGGTCCAGTTTGTTTTCAGCCAGTAACACCTGAGCGGTTTTTCGCTCCTGCAACGTGCGCCAGGCCTGCAATCTTTTCTGTTTCTCTTGCCACAAGTTCAACGCCTGACTGACCTTGTTATTCCACTGCATCAACTGCTGGCGGTGCTGGTCGATAGCTTTTTCCAGGGTTTGAATAAACTGCTGATAATTCTGCCAACGGTTACTGGCGATCCCCTGGCTCATGCTGTCATTGAGACTGGAACTGTACTCAAACTGATAGTTAATCAGCATGTTGAGCTGTTCTTCTGCCTGCTGGCAGCCGCGGCGCATTTCCCCTAAGCGTACTGCCGCATCTTCGACCTCTTTTTCGGCGAGATCATGAAGCGTATCGAGTGCTGTGCTTTGGTTCATAGTGACTCCTGTCGAGCTTTTGTCGGATGACGCTAGCGCTTATCCGACCTACGAATTCGATCAAACCGTCGGGAAAATAATCTCTAATGACTGACAAGCCTCTTCCCAGCCGCTGCGCTCAAAAATCCCTTGCTGCAAAAATGCTTCCAGTTGCGGCCATAACACAATCGCTTTATCAAGCTGCGGATCGCTGCCTTTCGCATACGCCCCGACGCTGACTAAATCGCGGTTACGCTGGAAACTGGATAACAACTGTTTGAAATGGCGGACTCGCGCGTAATGCTGATCGGTAATCAATGACGTCATGGCGCGACTGATTGACGCTTCAATGTCGATTGCCGGGTAATGGCCTGCTTCCGCCAGACGGCGTGATAAAACGATATGACCATCGAGAATCGCACGCGCCGAGTCGGCAATCGGATCTTGCTGATCGTCGCCTTCCGTCAGAACGGTATAAAACGCGGTAATCGAACCGCCGCCAGAAATGCCGTTACCCGCGCGTTCGACCAGCGCCGGAAGTTTGGCAAACACGGAAGGCGGATAACCTTTGGTTGCAGGAGGTTCACCAATAGCGAGAGCGATTTCGCGCTGCGCCATCGCGTAGCGGGTGAGGGAGTCCATAATCAGCAATACGTGCTGACCGCGATCGCGGAAATCTTCCGCAATACGGGTGGCGTAAGCGGCACCCTGCATACGTAATAACGGTGAAACATCCGCAGGTGCGGCAATGACTACCGAGCGAGCACGGCCTTCAGGGCCAAGAATGTTTTCGATAAAATCTTTAACTTCGCGGCCACGCTCGCCAATCAAACCCACCACAATGACATCGGCCTGGGTATAGCGCGCCATCATGCCCAACAACACGCTTTTCCCGACGCCGGAACCAGCGAACAGGCCCATACGCTGCCCACGACCGACCGTCAGCAGCGCGTTAATCGGGCGCACGCCGACGTCCAGAACATGTTCGATGGGGGTTCGTTGCAGCGGGTTAAACGGTGCCGCACCCAGCGCACCCATAGTGATGGTTTCGGGCGCGGGAAGGCTGTCGAGCGGACGACCGCTGCCGTCAAGCACGCGTCCGAGTAGCGCAGGGCCGAGTGGTAACTGTTTGCCGCTGTGTAAACCGCCCTCGCTGGTGGCACGGGCATAAACGCGTGCGCCAGGTAAAATGCCTTCAACTTCTTCAAGCGGCATCAGGAACAGTCTTTGGCCGTTAAAACCGACCACTTCACATTCAATATCGCGGGAGTGCTGCTCGATAATACAGGTCGCGCCCAGCGGCAATTGCAGGCCTGTGGCTTCCAGCACCAGGCCGGTCGCACGGGTCAATCGACCATAACGGCGCACCGTCGGTAACTGCGACATCTTCGCTTCGAAAGTGTCGAGAGAGGTGAGCCAGCGTGTTAAACGGGCAGTCATCACAACACTCCAGGGGCTGCGAGGCGGCAGAGTTCCTGCCAGCGCGTGGCAACACTGGCGTCGAGATCGCCTTCGTCGGCAGAGACTTTACAACCGCCCTGATGCAGACTCGGATCGCCGCGTAAGCGCCAGCCATGCAGGCTCAGTGTGGCACCCAACATCTCTTCCACGCGGCCTAAATCATCCGGGTGTACCCGCAGTTGCGGTTTGCCGCTGAACAGGGGTTCTTGTTGCAGCAAGGTCTGAATCTGTTTAATCAACGCGTTGTTATCAATGCCTTTGGTTTCGCCAATCACCTGGCGTGCCGCTTCCAGCGCCATTTGCATCAAACGCGAAGCGATCACGCTATCGAGGGCATCGAGCGTGTACTGGAATTCGCTAACCAGTTGCTGCATTCGCGCATGCACTGGGGCTTGCTGCTGTTTGGCCTCAGCAAGCCCTTGATCAAGGCCTTGCTGCAAGCCGATTTTGCGGCCTTCTTCCACGCCTGCTTTTTGACCTTCGGCGTAGCCCGCCTGATAACCTTGTTCATGAGCCTGCATTTGCATTTGCGCAAGCTGCTGCTGCAAGTCGGGTGCACTTTCCTGCGGATGTTCGCCTTCTTCTGGTTCAGCGTCAGACGGAAACAGCGGCTCGAAGCTTTGCGAAGGCGGAGCCAGGTCGTCTGGCGTCCAGATTTTCCATGGCAGCCCGTTAGACATAAGTATCCTCGCTGGTGCCAATCACCATCTCGCCGGTTTCTGCCAGACGACGAACAATCAGCAGAATAGCTTTCTGTTCGTTTTCCACCTGAGACAAGCGAACCGGGCCACGGTTGGAAAGATCGTCGCGCAGAATATCTGCCGCACGTTGCGACATGTTGCGCAGGAACTTCTCGCGCAGCGGCTGTTCGGCACCTTTGAGGGCGATAAGCAGCGACTCGGACTCCACTTCCTGAAGCAGGCGCTGGATGCTGCGGTCGTCGACTTCCACCAGGTTTTCGAACAGGAACATTTCGTCGATAATTTTTTGTGCCAGTTCGCCGTCGAAATCGCGTACGGCAGAGATAACCGCTTCTTCCTGCTGAGTTTTCATCAGGTTGATAATCTCGGCTGCGGTTCTTACGCCGCCCATTTTGCTGCGCTTGAGGTTCTGGCCGTCGAGCAGGTTGTTGAGCACTTCGGTCAATTCGGCCAACGCTGCCGGTTGAACACCGCCGAAGGTGGCGATACGTAGCATTACGTCGTGGCGCAAACGCTCGTCGAACAGCGCCAGAATATCGGCCGCCTGGCCACGTTTGAGGTGTACCAAAATAGTGGCGATAATCTGCGGGTGCTCGTCGCGAATAAGATCCGCAGCACTTTGCGGCTCCATAAAGTTGAGCGTTTCCATGCCCGAGGTGGTTTCGCGAGTTTCCAGAATGTCTTCCAGCAAGCTCGATGCTCGCTCTTCGCCCAGCGCTTTGATCAACACCGAACGCAGGTAGTCGTTGGCGTTAATCGACAGCGCCGCATACTGTTCGGCTTCTTGCTCGAATTCGGCCAGGACTTCGGTTAACTGTTTATTGGAAATCTGGCGAATGCTGGCCATTGCCGCACTGAGATGCTGGACTTCACGCGGGCTAAGGTGCTTAAACACCTCCGCCGCACGGTCTTCACCAATGGTCATCAACAGAATTGCGCTTTTCTCTGTTCCGCTAATACTCATAGTTCGTTACTCATCCATTGGCGTATCACCAGCGCAACCACGCGCGGATCGTTATCAGACATCTCGCGAATGCGTTGGCTCATCACTTCAGCGCTAAGCTTTTGATTCATTTTGCGTTGCTGCTGTTGCTCATCTTTCGTCAGGCGGACTGAAACAGCATCTTCTCCTTCAACTTGCTGGCGTTTGGCTTCCACTTGCGCCTGCTGCACCGCATCTTTACGCTGGACGAGCGGACGAACCACTTTGCGCCACAGCAGCCAGGCAACAATCAGCACCACCAACCAACGGCCCGCCGACATCAACATTTCGAAGAAGGCTTGTTGCTTCCAGAACGGCAGTTCGTTGCTGGTTTCTTCGGTTGCGCTAAACGGTGAATTCACCACGTTGAGCGTGTCGCCGCGCTTATCGGAGTAGCCCATCGCTTCGCGCGTCAGGTTCTCAATTTGCTTCATCTGATCGGCGGTCAACGGCAAAGGTTTGCCATCCGACAACTGGCGGTAGTTCACCACCACTGCCACAGAAAGGCGCTGCACATCGCCAGTGTTCAGCTTGGTGTGGCGAATGGTGCGGTCCACTTCGTAGTTGGTGGTTTCGTCACGCTGGGTGTTGCTCGAACCGGTCTGACCTGAAGTCGAAGTCGATTGGTTCTGCGGCTGCGCATTCGCCGCATTATTTTGCGGTGGCGTAGAAATTGGCGCGTTATTTGGCGGAGCGGGTTGGTTGGACAGCGCACCCGGCACGCCGCCTGGGTTACGGCCATTCACTTGCTCGCTTTGGTTTAACTGGCGTGAACGCACCGCCGACTGAGACGGATCGCTGTTCGGGCGATACTGCTCCTCAGTCTGTTCTTTATTGGAGAAATCAATCTGTGCGGTGACCTGCGCGTGAACATTCCCGCTACCAACAATGGGCGCAAGAATGGTTTCAATGCGGCGCTGGAAGCGGTTTTCGACATCCATCGCATATTTCAGCTGTGCGTCGTTCAGGTCACGCCCGGCAGTATTGGACTGCGTGAGCAGATGACCGCCTTGATCCACAAGTGTGACATTGCCCGGCGGCAAACCGGCAACCGCGCTGGAAACCATATGCACGACCGCGCTGATTTGCCCTTCATCCAATGCGCGACCAGGTTCGAGACTCAGCGTGACGGAAGCAGAAGGGGATTTTTGTTCGCGGACGAATAAAGAAGGTTTTGGCATCGCAAGATGCACACGCGCCGTTTTGACCGGGCCGAGGGTTTCGATGGTGCGCGCCAGTTCACCTTCCAGCGCACGCTGATAGTTCACTTGCTCGCTAAACTGGCTGATGCCGAATTTTTCCTGGTCCAGCAATTCAAAGCCGACCGCTCCGCCTTTTGGCAACCCTTGCTGGGCGAGGCGCAGACGCAAGTCATAGACTTTATCGGCGGGGACTTCAATCGCACTGCCGTTATCCGAGAAGCGATAAGGCACGTTCATTTGAGTCAATTGCGTGACGATGGCACCACCGTCCTGATCCGCCAGATTGCTGTAAAGCACTTTATAATCAGGCGCTTTTGCCCAGAGTACGAGGGCCATAATAATGGCGATAGTCGCGGCGCCCGCAACCATCAGTGGGATTTTAGGATTTGCGCGAATGCGGGTCAGCCACTCCTGGGTTTTGTTTTGTGGCGTTTGTGCCTGGCCAGCTGCGGTCATTGAGCACCTCTCAGCTGAACGTAGACATCATTTTTAATATAAAGAGTGAACAAAACGAGCTCCCGGTTCGACAACCACAACAAAAGTTCCACATAGATGGCAACGTCATTATTTTCTTTTACAAAAATTTCGATGGCTGAATTAGCTCTATTTATTGACGCTATTTACCGCCTTTATCCTATTGACAAGGTGTTAATCTTGCCGCGTTAAAAATTACTGGGGCAGGGCAAATGGCAATTCAGGGTATCGAAGGCGTACTTCAGCAGTTGCAGGCCACTGCACTGTCGGCGGGGAATCCGGTTCAAAATGTCGAGCCAAAAGTTAGCTTTGCCGGTGAATTACAGGCAGCGCTTGGCCGCATCAGCGAGACACAATCCGCTGCCCGTACCCAGGCTGAAAACTTTGCCATCGGCAAACCCGGCGTTGCGCTCAATGATGTGATGGTCGATCTGCAAAAATCTTCAGTTTCATTGCAGATGGGCATTCAGGTGCGTAATAAGCTGGTATCGGCGTATCAAGAAGTGATGAACATGCAGGTTTAAATTCCCTTCATACTTGAAGCGGCCTCTGCGTTAGCTACGTTCGCGCACCCAAATCACTTACTTTAGTAAGCTCATTGGGATTTACTCTCTTGCCGCCTTGATGCAGCTCCAATTATTTTGGGAATTGTGGTGCTCATTTTCTGCAATAACTAAAATTTGAAACCGCCTCAAATAACAGCAAGCCACTGAAACACTGGCGGGCTAAGTGCTTTAATGCGAAAATTATTTTTTCTCCGCAGTCGGGATAGATGATGAAGAAGATTGCATTATTGACAGTGTTGCTGGCGTTAAGCGGCTGTGTGCAAGTTGATGATTACCGCGAAGTGGTGAAAACCCCAGCGCCTGCCGGGCTTGCGGGTTACTGGCAGTCCGAAGGGCCGCAAAGTGAGATGGTCAGCCCAGAGGCGATAGCGACTCTGGTTGTCACCAAAGATGGCGACACGCTGGATTGCCGCCAGTGGCAGCGAGTTATCGCTCTGCCTGGCAAACTGACTCAACGCTCAGACGATTTTTATAACGTGACGAATAAACGCGAAGTTTATAGCGTCGAGCGTGAAGGCGACACGTTGGAATACGCGGGCATGACGCTGAAACGTGTTGATCGCCCAACGCAAGAATGCGCCGATTATTTGCAGAAAACCCCGCTGCAGAGCAAATTACCGTAAGCGATAAATTCCCTCTCCTTGAACCGGAGAGGGGTTAATCGGCAACGCTACAACGCCTCTTCTATCACCCAAACACTCACGCTGCCACCGTTACAGGCAAACGTTGCGCTGCCGTTTTCATCGGTAGTGACGGTTTCTTCGCGGTTGCCTAAATAATCCCGCCAGTTTTTGCCGCCGTAGTTATCACCAAGGGTGATGACTTTTTCGCCATCGTCGCCATTCGATAACACTACCACGCAACCCGGATACTCTTCCGTGCCGCTGCGGCTAAAAGCGATGCAATTGGGGTGGTTAAAATAGAGCGTTTGCACGCCGTGAGCGAAAAGTTCACGGGCATGAATCAGGTCGTCGAGCTGTTCGATAACTGGCATGTCGATGTGATACGTTTCGCCATCGCCACCTTCATCGTCGTAACTGGCGCCAAATAAATCCGGGTAAAACACGCTGGGTACACCGTTTTCACGTAATAAAATCAGTGCATAAGCCAGCGGTTTGAACCACGGTTCAACCGGGGCTTCGAGGGATTGCAACGGTTGCGTGTCGTGGTTGGCGACCAGCGTCACCGCATGGAACGGGTCGGCTTCGACCAGCGTGCCGGTGAATATTTGGCTCATGTCGTATTCACGACCTTGCTTAGATGCCTGGTGGAATTTCATTTGTAGCGGGGCATCAAATAGCATCGTTTGGCCGTCAACCTGGGCGATGTACTCCTGAAGTTTATCCACTTCGTGGGACCAGTATTCAGCCACGATAAACAGCGGTTGTTCAGCCACTTCCTGAACGTGCTCAATCCACTCTTTATAGAACCAGGCCGGAATGTGTTTGACCGCATCCAGGCGGAAACCGTTACAGCCCGTTTCTTCCATCACCCAGCGCGCCCAGTATTTTAGCTCTTCCGTCACGGCGTGGTTTCGAAAGTCGATATTCTCGCCCATTAAATAGTCGAAATTACCCAGTTCGTCATCCACCTGGTCATTCCAGCCGTCGCCGGTGTAGTCATTAATGATTTTGAAAATGCCGTCTTCGTGAGGATTTTCGATATGGTCAACACCGCTAAAGCATTTGTAATCCCAGATAAATTGCGAATACTTCCCGGCGCGGACGGGGAAGGTGTAGCGCGTCCAGGCTTCGCATTCGATAACTTCGTCGTCAATTTCATTACGGTTTTCTTCATTGACGCGGTTAACGCGAACCTGCTCTTTTTCGTCGGCCCCCATTTTGTGGTTCAGCACCACATCAAGTACCACGGCGATGCCATTTTCTTTTAAGGCTTTTATCGCGGCCTGCAATTGCGCTTTGTCGCCGTATTTGGTGGCAACCGATCCTTTTTGGTCAAACTCACCCAGGTCGAATAAATCGTAAACATCGTAGCCGACCGAGTAGCCGCCAGAGCTACCTTTATAGGCTGGTGGGAGCCAGACCATATTGACGCCGATGTCGTTGAGCGTTGCTGCACGTTCGGCAACTTCCGCCCACAGCTTGCCGCCACCGGGGTAATACCAATGGAAAAATTGCAAAAGGGTTGGGTTTTTCATCGAGTCCACGCTCCAGGAGTCATTTAGCTGACTTCTGGAGTATGGAAGATTTTAAGCGGAACAGAGAATTAGTTACTGAGGCTTGCGCTGTGTGAAGCAAAATTATTGCGGTGCGTCCGGCACCAGCAACTGGCCAGATAAATGTCCGTAAGTGTGATTCAGCGTTTGCTGGCGCGATGACTGGCCGATAAGCGAACTCAGTTCGTCCAGACGCTGCTGTAAAAGGCTTTTTAGCGCCTGCTCATTTGCCAGAATTTGCTCGAGGTTCTGCTGCAACATATCCTGCACGCTTTTCGCCGTCCCCGGAGGGATAGGGTTGGCGTTGAGCATTTCGATACCTTGCAGGTAAGCCATCTCCTGTTCCAGCAATAAATCCCACTCGCCGCGCTCAGCCAGCTCAAGCAATGACTGGCTGAGCAGAACCACGTTCTGCCAGCGGCTGATCAGTTCTACATACGGAGACATTAGGCAGGCTCCCGCGCAGCATTCAGAGGTGAAATCTGTTTCCAGGCATCGGCAATGTTGGTTAATAGCCCTTCGACTTCCTCTATTAATTCAACATCATTGCGTAGGTTAGCCAGCATCAGACGGCGAATCATATAGTCATACAGAGACGATAAATTCTCCGCGATTTCGCCACCTTGTTCGTTATCCAGACCCGCTTTCAGGCCATTATCGATAATGTTGATGGCTTTACTCAGTGCTTCCCCTTTCGCGGCCAGCTCTCCTTGCTGCATAAACAAGCGAGTTCTGACCAGGGCGCTTAATGCTCCATCAAAAAGCAAAACAATCAGTTGATGAGGACTCGCGCTCATCACGGCGCTTTCCACACCAATCTGAGCATATGCTTGTGTACCTCGCGCGCTGTACATAATTACCTCTTGTTATCAGGTACTGCTGGATGAGAATTGTTGGGTCAGATAATTGCTGGTGTTGTTCAGCTTGCTCATTAAGGTATCGAGTTGGGTAAACTGAGCTTTGTAGCGGGCGATGGTGTCATCAATGCTGGAGCTGACCGCCAGGTACTGTTTTGTCAGGCTTTTCAGCGTGCTGTTAATGCTGGTGGTGGCACTGTTAATCATGCCGCCATCGGCAAGATAGCCTTTCACTAACGTTGCGGTGGTGGTAGTGATACCTGTTGTTTTTCCATCGCCGACCAATAACTGCTGAGTTGCCACAGAATTGCTGGTTAGTGCTTTGCCCAATTTGTCGTTATCGATGGTTAACTTGCCCGTTTTAGAGTCCTGAGTGATGCCAATTTGCGATAACGTGCTGAAAGTCGAACCGGTAGAAGTGGTGGAGAACTGTGAACGAATACCTGCCTGAATCGTACGAATGTTACTGTCACCCAGCAGCACGCCGTTACCGGAACTTTGGTCGGCACCTGCATCAACAGCAGTGTACTTAGTCAGCGTGTCGAAGGTATCCAGCATTGAGTTATAAGCATCGACCCATGATTTTATTGCCGAGGTCGCTTTGTCGTTACTTTTCGTGACGGTCACAGTCGCGTTAGTGACTTCTTTACTCAACGATAAAGTCACACCCTCAGGGGTATCTTTAACGGTATTACTGGCACTTTCTACTTCGATATTATTGATAGTCAGCAGGGCATTTTTGGCCGGGATCGTCTCTTTCAGCCCCCCTGTAGCCGTTGCAGAATCATAACCAATCAAATCGTTAAGTTGGGTATCGCCCGTGACGCTGACGGTCAGCGCATTATCAACACCGGTTTCTGCAGATGAAATAACCAACTGGTATTCGCCAGCTTTATTTTTGATGACGCTTGCAGACACGCCACTGTCGGCGGTGTTGATAGCATCGCGAATTCCATTAAGAGAGGTTTGATCGTCGCTGAGTTTGATTTCCAGCGGCTTTTCACGACCCGGCTGGTTGATGACCAGCGTGCGATCGGTTGCAGACACCGTGCTTTGTTTGTCTGTGGCACTGGTCGAGCCTGCTGTTGCTAATGACTGAGCCTGAGCGAGCTGTGTCACGCTAATCGTGTATTTCCCTGCTGCGGCGCCCGCAGCGGTGGAAACGGCTAAATCTGGGGTACTGCTTGTGGCGTTACTGCTTTTAAACAGTTTTGCATCATTAAGAGCTGTGTTGGCTGTCTGGAATTTTTCGATTGCGCTCTTAAGTGTGCCGTAAGCAGTCAGTTTTGCGCTATAGCTAGATTGCTGCGCACTAATTGGAGTTAATCGTCCTTTTTCTGCCGTGGTTAAATTGGTTAACAATGTATCCAGTGGCAGGTTAGAGCCAATCCCTAATGAAGAAACGCTAGCCATTATTATTCCCTTTTTGTTACTAACAATTATTCACGTTGGTATCGGCACTTTAGCGGCAAAGTTTAATGATATTTGTATGAACTTAATGGCGAGAATAATGAAGGCGTTGCGGGTTATTTCTGCGGCTAGTGAAAAACTAAAATATTTCTAAAGTTCAAAAATAGTGTGCCGATACATGGTAGACGGTGAGAAACCGCGGGCAACAGCCCAACCACAAAATGTGAATTGATAAGGATAAAATCATGGCACAAGTTATCAACACTAACAGCCTGTCGCTGTTGACCCAAAACAATCTGAACAAATCTCAGTCTTCTCTGGGCACTGCTATTGAGCGTTTGTCTTCTGGTCTGCGTATCAACAGCGCCAAAGACGATGCGGCAGGTCAGGCAATTGCTAACCGCTTCACGTCTAACATCAAAGGTCTGACTCAGGCTTCTCGTAACGCCAACGACGGTATTTCCGTTGCGCAAACAACTGAAGGCTCACTGAGCGAAATCAACAACAACTTACAACGTATCCGTGAGCTGTCTGTACAGGCTTCTACCGGTTCTAACTCTGGTACTGACCTGAGCTCCATCCAGGACGAAATCACTTCCCGTCTGGCTGAAATCGACCGTGTATCTGGTCAGACTCAGTTCAACGGCGTGAAAGTACTGGCTAACGACACCTCAATGAAAATTCAGGTTGGCGCTAACGATGGCGAAACCATCAGTATCGATCTGCAAAAAATTGACTCTTCTACACTGGGTCTGAACGGTTTCTCTGTTTCTGGCAACGCACTGAAAACCAGCGCACCGATCACTCAGGTGGGTTCTGCCGGTAATCTGAAAGATGTTGATTTGAGCACTGTTGCTACCAAACTGGGTGTTGATGCTGGCACTCTGCAACTGAAAAACGTTCAGACTTCAACTGGCGCAAGCACTGGTACATACGTTGTTAGCTCTGGTAGCGACAACTACGCAGTATCTGTTGACGATGCAACAGGTAAAGTGACGCTTAACACTAGCGATGTCAGCTACTCTGACAGCAAAAACGGTGTTACCACCGGTTCTATGTCTGCACAGCTGGTTAAAGTGGGCACAGATTCAAACGGCAATGCACAGGGTTATGTGACTGTTCAGGGTAAAAACTACAATGCGGCAGCTGGTGCTATCTCTAACTCCGGCGCAACTGCGGCGACAGGCGCAAGCAATGTGGGCGATATCGCTAATAAATCAAATGCTGCGCTGTTCTCTGGTGCGGCTTCTGTTGATCCATTAGCAACTATCGACGCCGCTATCGCGAAAGTTGATAAATTCCGTAGCTCCCTGGGTGCGGTCCAAAACCGTCTGGATTCTGCTATCACCAACCTGAACAACACCAGCGGCAATCTGTCTTCTGCACAGTCCCGTATTCAGGATGCTGACTACGCGACCGAAGTTTCTAACATGTCACGTGCACAGATTCTGCAACAAGCAGGTACTTCTGTTCTGGCACAGGCAAACCAGGTTCCACAGAACGTTCTGTCTCTGCTGCGTTAATCGGTTTTCGATATACAAAGCCAATCCTTCGGGGTTGGCTTTTTTTTTGCCTGATAAAAGTAAGGGGATAGCTTGAATAACCCCCTTGCACAGGCTGTTTTCTGCGAATTGCCTGAAAGAAATATTGTTAACGTAAGGCTGATTTGCCGTTTCTCTCAACAGGATATTCCCGTGGCTCATATCGCTGATACCGAAGCTGTCGCTCTGTCGACAACGACCCAACATGGTTCACCTCAACTTGATAACTATGCCGCACCTCAGCATCTGCGCGCCGTTGCCCACTTATACGGCATTACGGCCCCCGATCTGAAAAATGCCCGGGTTCTGGTGCTAGGTTGCGAAAGCGGAATAAATTTAATTCCCTTTGCAAGTGCCTGGCAGGGGGCTTCAGTTATCGGAATTGATATAGATGCTGATGCTATCAGCCGCGGACAGCATTGCATTTCTTCGGCGGGAATCGGCAACCTGGAATTATATTGCCTGCAACTCAATGAACTCTTAGCCAGTTTACCTGGCGAGCAGGATTACATTATTTTGCAGGGTATTTTTACGCTGTTGGATAACCCAACCCGTGAATCACTGCTGGCATATTGCCGCCAGCATTTGAGTCCTGACGGCATTATCGCGATTAAATGGCCAACCTATCCGGGAGCAAAAACCAGCGAAACTCTCCGCGATGCGATGTTATTGCACAGCAGCCTTGCAACAACTCAGCAAGAAATAACCGCCAGTGCACGCGCAGTGGCAACCTGGCTTGAGCTGGGAATGAGCAAACAAAACCTGCAGCGTCTAAGCCTCGCTCCCTTGATTGATGAAGTTAATCAAAATAGCGATAGTGAACTGGCACTTAAGTATCTCTCTGGCCTGAATGAAGCAAACTATCTGGTGGACTTTAACGCCATGGTTGAGCGAAACGGTTTGGCCTATGTGGGCGATGCGCATCCGTGGACTGAAATAGCGGATTTTTACGGCTCCGATGTGGCGCAGTTGCATAAAACAATTTGCCCGGTAGCTAACAAAGTAGTGCAACAACAGTACCTGGACTTTGCGACCAACCGTGCTGAACGCTTCAGTTTGCTGGCGGCTGCCAGTCGGCAAGGAGAAATTCTTGCAGCACCTGATAAACAAAAACTTAAAGAATTGAATTGGGCTGGCAATTTCCAGCGGCTTTTTGGTGATAAAAATGGCCCGGAAAACGCCCACTTTACGCCGCAGGGAGATCTGCTTCGTACCGAGGATGAGCTGACGCTACAAGCCCTAGACCTATTGGGTGATGCCTGGCCATTAAGTTTAAGCTTCGAACAATTGGTGTTTCATACCACCAAACCGGAAAGCGATGATGCTAACCACGCTGATCGCATGCTGAACGTTCTCTATTCGCTATTCCGTAAAGGTTCTGAAAGCTTGTTGTATTGCTTTGGGGCTTGTCCTTATAGTCTTAGCGAAAATAACACCTTAAAACCACTTTCTGGGCTTGTTGAAATGAACCACCCGGAAATAGTTTCGCCGCTTGGTTTTAATTTGTGGTATCAGTCTATTCCTCTGGATCTTGCGGAATATCAATTATTAAGCAGCGATCCACGGTGTATCAATCCAGAAACTTTGCCGCTGCTCGATGCATTGCGCCGTAAAGGAATGATGACTGGCTCGCCGCGTGCCTGGCAAAAACTAATGCAGGCGGTGATTGGTCTGCAGGATCCAAACAATATTATCGCCTATGTAAATAGCCTGATGCTATTTACCCATTATGGAATGGAGACTCGCTTTCAGATAACGAATGCCGCATTGGTGAGTGATATTGCTCGCAAGAAACATCCCGGTTATTCATCATTCCCGGCGCTGGATAGCCGAATTGAAAAGCGAGCGAGCCAACTGTTAAATCAGGGGCGCTATAACGAGGCCTGTGATTATTTAGCCACTCTTGCACAAGAGCAAACTAATAATCCGCATCTGTTGCACCGCCTGGCACAAGTCTATTTTAAACTTTCATGTTATGACGATGCCTTGCGTACTTTCGCATTAGCGTTTTCATTAGAGTCTAGCTCCTGGGCAATGTATTACGACTATACCTTGTTGCTTGGGAAGCTAAGACATTACTGGTATGCGGAAAAGTTGAGTCGCTATTGTTTACGATTTAATCATCGCCCAACCATGATATGGTTACAACTTTCTGAGTTATATCAGGAAGATAAAAACTATAAACTGGCAGAAGTTTGTATCCGTAAGGCGCTGGAGGTCGAGCCATCAAACAGTAATGCACTTTCAAGCATGGCGACGTTACTGAGTTCGCAGTCGAAAATTGTTGATGCAGTTAGCTGGATGCGCAAAGCCTGCGAAAGCGCGCCTGCTGAATTCACTTATTTCACTAACTACTTGTTTGGTCTTTCTCACTCACCGGATATTACCCCGGAGTGTTTCTTTAGTGAGCACCAAAAATATGGGCGTATGGCCAGCCGCTGGGCGAAACAGCAGAACGTGACTTTTTCTCATCACAATGAAAAAGACCCAGCCCGTAAATTACGTGTCGGGTTTGTTTCTGGTGACTTCGGTAATCATCCGGTGACTAACTTTATTCGCCCAATGTGGGATGCTCTGGATCAGGATAAATTTGCACTTTATGCCTGGCAGACCTCCCCGTTGAATGATGTGATGACACTTCAACTCAAACGCACCGCAACCGCTTGGTCCGATGCCAAAAGCATCAGCAATATCGAGCTGGCAAAAGAAATCCATGCGGCTGAAATTGATATTCTGATCGACCTTTCCGGGCACACCGACCATAACCGTTTACCGGCCTTTGCCTTGAAACCGGCGCCTGTTTCTATGTCGTTTATCGGCTACCCAGGAACCACCGGACTTAGCGAAATGGATTATGTCATTGTCCATAACAAACTTGCACAGCCGGGACTGTTGGAAAAACAGTTCACCGAAGAACTGATCTACATGCCGTTTAGTAAGCAGTTTGAGCCAGTGGATAACGCACCAGACATCAAACCATTGCCTGCGCTAAGCAACGGTTATTTCACCTATGCGAGCTTTAACCGCCCGAGCAAATTAAACGATGTTGTGCTGGAAACCTGGGCAAAAATTCTCACAGCACAGCCGGACGCCAGGTTACTGATTGGCTTTATGTTGGGTTCGGACTTAATTGCTGAAATTAATAACAAAATGCTCGGATGGGGCGTGCTGCCGCAACAGCTTATCTTCCGCGAAAGGACTCAGCTTTCAACTTATCTTGATATGCATAATGAAGTCGATCTGCTGCTCGATTGCTTCCCATATACCGGCGGAACCACGACCAACTATGCCTTGTGGATGGGCGTGCCTACCTTAACGCTAGCCGGGGAAACTCTTGTTTCGCGCCAGGGCGTGGCCAATATGTGCCAGTTCGGCCTGGATGAATTTGTGGTCAACTCTATCGATGAATATGTCGAAAAAGCACTGGCGTTCAGCAAAGACCTAAAAATGCTAGATGATTTACGGGCAACGATGCGCGTGCGAATCGAGTCGATGGGTGATTCAACAATTTCCCCTGCCTGGTATTTAGAACAAACGCTGCGCAAAGCCTGGGAAATATATTGTGAAACCGGTGGAGCCGAAGGTTTTGTTGTCCCGGAAAATTGATATCGCGCTAATTAGCGCAACTCGTAGCGTAGATGGTTGCGTTAATTGGCGTAGAAAAAGGGCTGTGTTTAGCTCATTAGCCAATCCTAAACAAATTATTATTGGCACACTGCTGTAGTCAGATGGAAACCTTCAAGGGGATTAACGTGAAAGACAATATTTATGTAACCAGCCCATTACTACCTCCTCTTGAAGAGTTTATTCCTTATCTGGAACAGATTTGGCAGAACAAACAACTCACCAACGCTGGCCCTTTTCACCAGCAACTGGAACAAGCATTAGCCGATTATCTCGGTGTTGAACATTTATGTTTATTTGCCAACGGAACACTCGCGCTGCTGACGGCGTTTCAAACGCTACGTGTTACCGGTGAAGTCATCACAACGCCTTATTCTTTTGTCGCCACATCCCACAGCCTTTTATGGAATGGTCTGACGCCGGTATTTGCCGATATTGATCCGCAAACTTTTAACCTTGATCCTGACAAAATCGAGGCGCTGATAACCCCGCAAACCTCAGCTATTTTGCCAGTGCATTGTTATGGTATTCCTTGCGATACCGACAAAATCCAGCGCATAGCAGATACTTACGGCCTGAAGGTTATTTACGATGCAGCTCATGCTTTCGGCGTAAAACAAAATGGCACCAGCATCCTGAATTGTGGTGACCTTTCGGTGTTGAGCTTCCATGCGACTAAAGTATTTAATACCTTTGAGGGCGGGGCGATAATATGCCCGGATGCAAAAACCAAACAGCGTATTGATTATTTAAAAAACTTCGGTTTCGCTGATGAAACGGTAGTTATGGCTCCAGGGATAAATGCCAAAATGAATGAGGTACAGGCATCGTTTGGAATGTTGCAATTACAGTATATTGATACAGCGCTTAACGATCGCGCAGAAATATACCGTTACTATGTCGAATTAATTCAGTCGGAATTACCTGAAGTTGAGTTTTTGGCACCGCCAGAAAACGTTGAGTGGAATTACGCCTATTTCCCGGTGATGATTCGCCCTGGGCTCGCCGCGACAAGAGATGGCGTTTATCAAGCACTACGCCAGCAGAATATCTTTACGCGTCGTTATTTCTTCCCCCTTATCAGCTCATTCTCTATGTACCGCCATTTGCCTTCGGCCAAAATTGAAGGCTTACAAGTGGCAGATGCTGCCTCACAGGCGGTGCTGTGCTTACCGATTTATCCTGGCCTTAGCCGTGCCGATCAGGAAAGAATTATCACGATTATGGCATCAAGCTTACGACCGCAAAAATCACCAGCGTTATCGCCTGAACTTAATTTATTAAGCGCATAGAATAGAGTGGTTTAGGTATGAAGATTGCCATTATGCAACCCTATTTTTTTCCTTACATTGGCTATTTTCAGCTGATGGCGGTGGTGGATACTTTCGTAGTTTATGACAACATAAAGTACACCAAAAAAGGATGGATAAATCGTAACCGTATGCTGAGCAATGGCCAGGATGCGACATTTAGTTTGCCACTAAAAAAAGCATCGGATTCACTTTGCATCGTCGACCGCGAGCTATCACCTGAGTTTGATAAGCAAAAATTACTCAATCAAATTCGTGGTGCTTACGCTAAAGCCCCTTATTTCCAAGATATTTTTCCCCATATTGAAACTATCGTGAATTACCCTGCGGGGAATCTTTTCGATTATCTGTATCACTCCATACGCAAAATAGCGGCGCTTCTCGAGCTAAAAACAAAATTCGTTATCTCTTCTTCACTGCCCGTTGATTCGACATTAAAAGGCCAGGATAAAGTTCTGTCCATTTGCCGTGCATTAGATGCTCAAAGTTATATCAATGCGATTGGTGGTAGAGAGCTTTACAGCAAGGAAGATTTTTCCCAACAGGGTATTTCCCTGAGTTTTATCCAATCCGATGCGTTTGAATATCCTCAGTTTGGTTCTTCTTTTGTGCCCTGGTTGTCGATTCTCGATGTGTTGATGTTTAACTCCCTTGATGCGGTGTGTCACCGCATCAGGCATAACTACTCTCTGGTATAAATGATGTTCCATTGGAAAAAGCTCGGGAAAGTATTTACCCCGCAAAAGGTGACTGGTCGCCCGTGGCTTAATGCGTTCGCTCAAGCCCCTGCAACGCTGATTTTTGATGATTTTATTCGGGTCTATTTTTCATGCCGACCTGCTGCTGACGCAGCGGGTCAGTATGTGAGTTACTCCGCATGGGTGGATCTTGACCGCAAGAATTTGCTCAATGTGCTCAGGGTTTCTGAGCAGCCAATTCTTCCACTTGGAGAATATGGGGAGTTCGATGAATTCGGAACTTATCCGGTGTCAGTGGCCCGTGACGGCGATAAAGTTCGGGCCTGGTATGCGGGCTGGACGCGTTGTGAATCGGTGCCTTTTAATGTTGCCATCGGCACCGCTATTAGCGAAGACAACGGCGTAAGTTTTAAAAGAACGGGTTGCGGCCCGGTCATTAGCTATTCACCTGATGAACCGTTTGTGATGAGCGGCCCGAAAATTCGCCGTTTCGGTGAGCAGTGGCAGCTGTTTTATATCGCAGGACGCAAGTGGAAGTTGGTCGAAGGACGGGCGGAGCCAGTATACAAAATCAGAATGGCAACCTCCGATGATGGGCTGCACTGGCAAAAGCTTAACCGAGATTTGATTGCTAGCCGTATTGAAGAAGATGAAGCTCAGGCAAGCCCTGACGTGATCTATGCAAACGGTAAATACCACATGTTTTTCTGCTACCGATACAGCAGTTTTTATCGCAGTAAACAGCATGGCTATCGCATTGGCTACGCCTCCAGCGAAAATCTGATCGACTGGCTGCGCGACGACAGTAAAGCGGGTATTGATGTCTCAGAAGAAGGATGGGATGCCGAGATGATCAGCTATCCGCATGTTTTTGAACTGGATGGGAAAACGTACATGTTTTACCTCGGGGATGGTGTCGGGCGTGAAGGCTTTGGTCTGGCTGAATTGCAGGGAGAATTAGAATGACTTTGCAATGGCAGGACCACGGTAAAATCTTTGACCCGACCGAATATGAATTTGCTGGCCGCAAAGGGCTATTCGCACAATCTCCTCAGACACTAGTATTTGACGATTTTATTCGCATCTATTTTTCTACCCGCTCGGTCGACCCTAAAAATGGGAAGTATGTCAGCCATGTTTCTTACGTTGATATGGATAAAAGCCTGCGTAAAGTGATTGCGACCAATCGAGAGGCTGTTATTCCAGAAGGGGAACTTGGATGTTTTGATGAGCATGGCATCTTTCCATTCAATGTCGTGAGCCACCAGGATAAGGTTTTTGCGTTTACGACCGGCTGGAATCGGCGAGTTTCTGTTTCTGTCGATACGGCAATTGGTTTAGCTATAAGCGACGATGACGGGAAAACCTTCCGTCGACACGGAATGGGGCCAGTGATGGCCGCATCACTGCATGAGCCTTGCCTGGTCGCGGATGCGTTTGTGAAAGTCATCCGTGACACTTTTCACATGTGGTACATCTTTGGCACGGGCTGGAAGCAGTACGAGTCGGGAGGCGTCCCGGATCGTACTTATAAAATTGGCTATGCGCGTTCAGAAGATGGAATTAACTGGCAGCGTGAAGAGGCACACCAGATTATACCCGATGTGCTCGGTGCGGATGAAAGTCAGGCACTGCCAAGCGTGATTTACACACGTGGCCGTTACCACATGTTTTTCTGTTATCGAGAATCCTGGAATTTCCGCCAGGCCGTAGGCCGTGGTTATCGTCTGGGATACGCATGGTCTGTAGATGGGCTGACCTGGACCCGCGATGATTCGCAGGTGCCTGATGTGGGGAACGCTGGCGAATGGAACAGCGATATGCAGTGTTATCCCCATATATTTGAATGCGACGGTAGAATTTGCCTGCTGTATAACGGAAACGAATTTGGCCGCACCGGATTTGGCCTTGCTGAACTGAAATCACGATGAATGATATTGAAGTTTGCGCAGGGCATGCGAGCGCTGAACAGGTGGCAGAGCATTTAAACTTATGTGACGCCCTTTTTCAGCCGAAACTCAGCAGTAAAGTTAACATTGCTAACTATGCAAAGAAATTAACCGATCATGCGCTCTGCCTGGAAACCTGGCAGCAGGGGACTTTGGTTGGGTTGCTGTGCGTTTACTGCAACGATCCTCAAAATGGAGCGTTTGTGACTAACGTGAGTGTCGTTCCTGATTTCCAGGGGCGGGGTATTGCGAGTGAACTCCTGCGTAATGCAATTGAAACTGTTCGAGAAATTGGTTTCGATACGCTGAAACTTGAGGTCAATGAAACCAATATTGCCGCGATGCGACTATATCAGCAGTTTGGATTTGTCTCGGAACAGGTGACATCTCAATCGACAATGATGATATTGAATTTGTAGAGAACAGAAAATGATTGAATCTCGTGATTACAATAAAGAAATTAATGATGCGGCAGATCATCAATATGCCTATAACTTTGACTTCGGCATCATGCATCCTTTTATGATCCGCTCATTTCAGCCTTTCTTTAATAAAGGAAGCCTGCTTGAGTTAGGCAGTTTTAAAGGCGATTTCACGCGCCGTTTTCTTGAGCATTTTGATGATATTACTTGCGTTGAAGCCTCGGATTTAGCAATTAAACAGGCGCATTCGAAGCTTGGCGAGAATGTTAAATATATCCACTCAATGTTTGAGCAGGCTGAATTACCCAAGCGTTACGATAATATTGTTCTTACGCATGTTCTTGAGCATATTGACGATCCCGTAAAAGTGCTTCGCCGTATCAATGATGAGTGGCTTGCTGAAGGAGGCCGATTCTTCCTTGTTTGTCCAAATGCCAATGCGCCTTCTCGTCAGATTGCTGTCAAAATGGGCTTGATTTCACATAATTCAGCGGTGACGCAAGCGGAAGCAGAACATGGGCATCGTTGTACATACAGCCTCGATACTCTGGAACGTGATGCGACCGCTGCGGGTCTGAAAGTTGTCCATCGTTCTGGTATTTTTTTTAAAGCTTTGGCTAATTTCCAATGGGATCGCTTGTTACAAACTGACATTATTTCCTCGGAATATCTTGAGGGGTGCTATCAATTAGGGCAGCAATATCCTGATCTCTGCTCAAGCATATTTTTGATGTGTGAAAAAGGTAAATGATCCAATGGGGCAAAACATTTTCCTTTTCAGGAAAATGTTTTGCCCTTGTTACCCATAACCCCCAAATAACCCCTCATTTCACCCACTATTCTTGCGATTAAAAACCCTCCAGAAACGGATAATCATGCCGATAACTCAACTAACGCAGGGCTGTTTATCGTGAATTCACTGTATACCGCTGAAGGTGTGATGGATAAACACTCGCTGTGGCAGCGTTATGTACCGCTGGTGCGTCACGAAGCATTGCGCCTGCAGGTACGCCTGCCCGCGAGTGTGGAGCTTGACGACCTGCTACAGGCGGGCGGCATCGGGTTGTTAAACGCAGTGGACCGTTATGATGCCCTGCAAGGAACGGCATTTACTACCTACGCGGTGCAGCGCATCCGTGGGGCGATGCTTGATGAGTTGCGCAGCCGTGACTGGGTGCCCCGCAGCGTCAGGCGTAACGCCCGCGGCGTTGCGCAGGCAATTGGTCAACTGGAGCAAGAGCTGGGCCGTAATGCGACGGAAACTGAAGTGGCAGAACGGTTGGATATCCCGCTCAACGAGTACCGTCAGATGTTGCTCGACACCAACAACAGCCAACTTTTCTCTTATGACGAGTGGCGTGAAGAGCATGGCGATAGTATCGAACTGATTACTGAAGAGCATCAGCAGGCGAACCCGCTGCAACAATTGTTGGAGGGGAATTTACGCCAACGCGTGATGGACGCCATTGAGGCGCTGCCCGATCGTGAAAAAATGGTGCTGACCCTTTATTACCAGGAAGAGCTGAATCTCAAAGAGATCGGCGCGGTACTGGAAGTGGGGGAGTCGCGTGTCAGTCAGTTGCACAGCCAGGCGATTAAACGCTTACGCACTAAGCTCGGAAAGCTGTAGGGAGTGCCGCATATTATAAGACGACCGGGATAACATCATGACGGTGCAGCAATTAAAAAAACGGCCATTAAGCCGCTTCTTAAAAGACTTTAAACACACGCAAACACATTGTGCGCAGTGCGCAAAATTGCTCGACCGCATCACGCTTACGCGCCGCGGTGAAATTGTCAGCAAAACGGCAATCGCACAACTGGATACCTTAATTGATGAAAATGGCTGGCAGGTTGAGCGTCAGTCATGGGCGGCATTGTGCCGTTTTTGTGGTGATTTGTACTGCAAAGAGCAGCAGCACTATTTCGATATCATCGGCTTTAAAGAGTATCTTTTTGACCAGACTGAGATGAGCCACGGCACTATCCGCGAATATGTGGTGCGCCTGCGCCGTCTCGGAAATCATCTGGCCTCGCAGAATATTCCCGCTCCTTCCTCCGCTAAAGGTTATTTCGACGACTCACTTGAACCCTGGTTGCCGACGACCAGCACCAATAACTACCGCATTGCGCTACGCAAGTACGGGCAGTTTCAAACCCTGAACCAAAATACCAGTGCCCAATACCAGGAAAATAAATCAACTTCTGATATATATTAAAATGGCATAAGTTGTAGCGTAGTGTTTTTGATTGATTATATTAAGTCGCTACAATACAACCAAATTATCAATCTTCGGGGTGACTATGAAATTTGCAATGGTAGGGCGTCAGGCGCTGATGGGCGTACTGGCAGTGGCAATGGTCGCGGGTGCGAGCGTAAAAACTTTTGCGGCAGAAAATTTACTTAATAAAGTGAAAGAGCGCGGCACGCTGTTGGTTGGGCTGGAAGGAACTTATCCTCCGTTTAGCTTCCAGGGTGATGACGGCAAGCTGACCGGCTTTGAAGTGGAATTTGCCGAGCAACTGGCACAACACCTGGGCGTGAAAGCGTCTCTCAAACCAACTAAATGGGATGGCATGCTGGCGTCGCTCGATTCCAAACGCATCGACGTGGTGATTAACCAGGTCACCATTTCTGACGAACGTAAGAAAAAATATGATTTCTCCACGCCGTACACCGTTTCGGGTATTCAGGCGCTGGTGAAAAAGGGCAATGAAGGCAGCATTACCGGGCCGGATTCGCTGAAAGGCAAAAAAGTCGGCGTGGGCCTTGGGACTAACTACGAAGAGTGGTTGCGTGCCAATGTGCAGGGCGTTGATATCCGCACTTATGATGATGACCCGACTAAATATCAGGATCTGCGCGTAGGCCGTATTGACGCGATTCTGGTTGACCGCCTGGCCGCGCTCGATCTGGTCAAGAAAACCAAAGACACTCTGGCCGTAGCGGGTGATGCGTTCTCGCGTCAGGAAGCCGGTGTCGCCGTGCGTAAAGGCAACGAAGACCTGGTCGAAGCGATTAACAAAGGTATCGCTGAGATGCAGAAAGACGGCTCTTTAGCCAAACTTTCTGAGAAGTGGTTTGGCGCTGACGTCACCAAATAATTTCTCAAAACCTGAAAAAAGGTGCTGATTTCAGCACCTTTTTTATTTGTATTTGCGGGCATTTTGCCCGGCTGGTGCATAATGAATAAATCTGGATTTTATTCAAAGTGTAATGGAGTTGCTCATGTCACTGCACAATCTGACGCGCTTTCCGCGTCTGGAATTTATCGGCGCACCGACGCCTCTCGAATATCTGCCGCGTTTTTCCGATTACCTCGGGCGAGAAATTTATATTAAACGTGACGACACCACGCCAATGGCTATGGGCGGTAATAAGCTGCGTAAGCTTGAGTTCCTGGCGGCTGACGCGTTGCGTGAAGGTGCAGATACCCTGGTTACGGCCGGTGCGATTCAGTCGAACCACGTTCGCCAGACTGCGGCGGTTGCCGCAAAACTCGGATTGAAATGTGTCGCCCTGCTGGAAAACCCGATTGGTACTAAGGCTGAAAACTACCTCACTAACGGCAACCGTTTGATGCTCGATTTGTTTGATGCCGAAATCGAAATGTGTGATGCGCTGCATTCGCCAGATAGCCAACTGGAAGAGATCGCCGTGCGCCTTGAAGCGCAGGGTTTTCGCCCGTATGTGATTCCGGTTGGCGGTTCAAACGCGCTGGGTGCTTTGGGTTATGTTGAAAGCGCCCTGGAAATCGCGCAGCAGTGTGAAGGCGCGGTGAATGTGTCGTCTGTTGTGGTCGCATCAGGTAGCGCGGGGACGCATGCCGGGTTGGCTGTAGGGCTTGAGCAAGTGATGCCTGATGTTGATTTAATCGGCGTTACCGTTTCACGCTCGATTGCCCAACAGTTGCCGAAAGTGGAAGCGTTACAGCATGCCGTTGCGCAGTCTCTGAGTGTCAGCGCAAATAATCCGATCGTGCTTTGGGATGATTATTTCGCGCCGGGCTACGGCACGCCTAATGAAGAAGGGCTTGAGGCGATTAAATTACTGGCGCGCCTGGAAGGGATTTTGCTCGATCCGGTTTATACCGGCAAAGCGATGGCGGGTTTAATTGATGGCGTGGCGCAGAAGCGTTTTAAAGACGACGGCCCGATTATCTTTATTCATACCGGTGGTGCGCCGGCATTGTTCGCTTACCATCCGCATATTTAGAAAAACAGGGTATCTATGCAAGAAAGTATTCAACTGGTGCTGGATTCGGCACCATTCCTGCTCAAAGGGGCCGTCTTTACGCTGCAACTCAGCATCGGCGGCATGTTCTTTGGGCTGATTCTCGGCTTTTTATTGGCGCTGATGCGTTTATCGCCATTTTGGCCGTTTTCGTGGTTATCACGTTTTTACGTGTCGATTTTCCGCGGTACGCCATTAATCGCCCAGCTATTTATGATTTATTACGGCCTGCCACAGTTTGGTATCGAACTGGATCCCATCCCGGCGGCCATGATTGGTCTGTCTCTGAATACGGCGGCTTATGCCTCTGAAACCTTGCGTGCGGCGATTTCGTCAATCGAGAAGGGGCAGTGGGAAGCGGCGGCGAGTATCGGTATGACACCCTGGCAAACGCTGCGCCGGGCGATTTTACCGCAGGCGGCGCGGGTGGCATTGCCTCCGCTGAGCAATAGCTTTATTAGCCTGGTGAAAGATACTTCGCTGGCAGCGACCATTCAGGTTCCTGAACTGTTCCGCCAGGCGCAACTGATCACTTCGCGTACGCTTGAGGTATTTACCATGTATCTCGCGGCTTCATTGATTTACTGGGTGATGGCAACGGTGCTTTCCACGTTGCAAAACTACTTTGAAAATCAACTTAATCGCCAGGACAGGGATCCAAAATGAGCGCCATCGACGTAAAACAACTGGTCAAAAAATTCCACGGGCAGACGGTGCTGCACGGGATCGATCTGGAAGTGAAAGCCGGCGAAGTGGTGGCGATTATCGGGCCGAGCGGTTCGGGTAAAACCACACTGCTGCGCTGTATTAACTTGCTGGAACAGCCGGAGTCCGGAACTATTAAAGTCGGCGAGATTACGATTGATGCCGCGCAATCGCTGAGTAAACAGAAAAATCGCGTGCGCGAATTACGCCAGCATGTCGGTTTCGTGTTCCAGAGTTTTAATCTTTTCCCTCATCGGACGGTGATTGAAAATATCATTGAAGGGCCGGTGATTGTAAAAGGTGAGCCGAAAGAAGAGGCGATTGCGCGAGCGCGTGAATTGTTGGCAAAAGTCGGGTTGAGCGGTAAAGAAACCAGCTACCCGCGTCGTCTCTCTGGCGGTCAACAGCAGCGAGTGGCGATTGCTCGTGCGCTGGCGATGCGTCCGGAAGTGATTCTGTTTGACGAACCGACTTCTGCGCTTGATCCAGAGCTGGTGGGCGAAGTGTTAAGTACCATTCGCCAACTGGCCGAAGAAAAACGCACGATGGTGATTGTGACCCACGAAATGAGCTTTGCGCGTGATGTGGCAGACCGCGCAATTTTTATGGATCAAGGGCGCATCGTTGAGCAAGGGCCAGCCCGCGAACTGTTTGCAAATCCTAAGCAGCCGCGCACTCAGCAATTTCTCGAAAAATTCCTCACGCAGTAATCTTGTTGGCCCTGTTCGGGCCAACATTAAAATACATTAATAATTTTGATAAATGTGATAGCGTTAAACATAACTTTCGAGAATGATTTAAGTGTCAGGAGAAACGCCAGACATAATGGATGATCACAACTTTTTTCGCTGGCGACAGGATGTACTTAATATCTTCCAGTCGGTTACCGAGGCGGATGAAATAACAAAAATTCTTCATCAGCAAACAGAATTGATGGAATTTGATTATTTCTCTCTGTGTATTCGCCACCCGGTGCCTTTTACCCGCCCTAAAACGTCGCTCAGGTCGTCGTATCCGCAAAGCTGGCTTGATCACTATCATGCTGCTAATTATTTCGCGATTGACCCGGTGTTGCGTCCTGAAAATTTCATGCGCGGTAATCTGCCCTGGGACGATGCGCTTTTTGGCGATACGCAGGAATTCTGGGATGCGGCGAGGGATCATGGTCTGCGGCGCGGCATCAGTCAGTGCGTGATGTCGCCGAATCGTGCGTTGGGTTTTTTGTCTGTTTCACGCACCGCTAATAAAGGAAAAATATTAGCCGATGATCTCCTGCAATTGCGTCTGCAATATTTGGGTGAATTAAGCCTGATGACATTAACACGTCTTAATGATTCAACAATGGACGCAGTGACATTGAAACTCAGTAAGCGTGAGCGGGAAATATTGCAATGGACGGGCGAAGGGAAAACATCTGCTGAGATCGCGATTATTTTGTCGATATCAGAAAATACCGTGAATTTTCACCAGAAAAATATGCAGAAGAAGTTTAATGCGCCGAATAAAACGCAAATTGCCTGTTACGCCGCAGCGATTGGGATAATTTGAAGTAAAGGAATTGAGAGGGTGGGGCTAACAAAACGGCTGGAGAATGAGAACTCATCCAGCCGCTGCGCAGAGATTACTGACGGTAAGCCTGTTTAATTTGCTTAACAGTGTTACCAAACACCTCTGCGTGGGACGAGTCTTCCATTTGAGCAATTTGCTTTTCCATTTTGATGATAACCTTGCCTGCATCGGCTTGGCCCATGGCTTTCAGCATCTGAGTCAGCATCGCTTTCAGGCAGGTGACTTCAATAGCCAGTTCACTACTGTTATCTGCAGTGGAAAAATCAGGAGTGCTCATTTGTGTTCCTCGGTCTCGGTTGGTACACCGTCATTAAGTGTAACGGCTTCGTAAGGCGGCGGAGTATAGCACACTCATAAACCATTTTATTAGTGCTTAAGCATATAGGGCAGATTGCTATCTGTACGATGCAGTGGATTTGTTTTAAAGATGTTTATTAATAGTTAAAAAGCAGGGTGTTTATCAACATTATAAATACTTGTAATTATTAATGGGTTATCGTTTTTTTTAATATGAAAAGCATTTTTATTATTTGGTTATATGAATTAAACAGCAGGTGTGTACAGTTTCCACTGTACAATTAAATTTCCAAAAGCAGTTTGAATTCTTAAAATCTGCTTTTAGATTTTAAAGTTGCCGAAAAACCCGTTAATATGTCCTGGTAATTTTAGCAGCGTAATCCCTTTTCTGGAGAGTTCCCCTTTGATCAACGTACTTCTTGTTGATGACCACGAACTGGTGCGCGCAGGGATACGACGCATTCTTGAAGATATCAAAGGGATCAAGATATCAGGTGAAGCAAATTGCGGTGAGGATGCCGTTAAATGGTGCCGTAGTCATCCGGTTGATGTTGTCCTGATGGACATGAATATGCCGGGAATGGGTGGTCTTGAAGCAACACGTAAAATCGCGCGATATTCAAATGATATCAAAGTGATTATGTTGACGATTCACACTGAAAACCCGCTGCCAGCAAAAGTCATGCAAGCAGGTGCCTCCGGTTATTTAAGTAAAGGTGCCGCGCCGCAGGATGTTGTGAACGCTATTCGTTCGGTTAACGCCGGCCAGCGTTACATCGCGTCCGATATTGCTCAGCAGATGGCATTAAGCCAGATTGAACCGGAGAAAACGGATACCCCGTTTGCCAGTTTGTCTGAGCGCGAATTACAGATTATGCTGATGATCACCAAAGGCCAGAAGGTCAATGAAATCTCAGAGCAGCTTAATCTCAGCCCGAAAACGGTCAACAGTTACCGTTACCGCATGTTTAGTAAACTGAATATCAGTGGCGATGTTGAGCTGACACACCTTGCAATTCGTCATGGTTTATTTAGTGCGGAGACGTTAATCAGTAGTGAGTGAAATTTTTGACCCACGCGCTTTTCTCAAAACTGTCACCAGCCAACCTGGCGTCTATCGCATGTATGACGCCAGCGAAACGGTTATTTACGTTGGTAAAGCCAAAGATCTCAAAAAGCGCCTGTCGAGCTACTTCAGGAGCAATCTTGCCAGCCGTAAAACCGAAGCCCTGGTGGCATTAATCCAGCATATTGATGTGACGGTAACTCATACCGAAACAGAAGCACTGCTGCTGGAACACAACTACATCAAGCTTTATCAGCCGCGCTATAACGTGCTGCTGCGTGATGACAAATC
Source organism: Buttiauxella agrestis (assembly GCF_900446255.1). Lineage (NCBI taxonomy): Bacteria > Pseudomonadati > Pseudomonadota > Gammaproteobacteria > Enterobacterales > Enterobacteriaceae > Buttiauxella > Buttiauxella agrestis. The sequence goes on from NZ_UIGI01000001.1 coordinate 1,836,632, forward strand.
CTATCCTTTTATTTTCCTCAGCGGTGACACACATCCGCGGCTGGCTATGCACCGTGGAGCGAAACACGCGAAAGGCGAATATTTCGGGCCGTTCCCGAATGGTTATGCCGTGCGTGAAACGCTGGCGTTGCTACAAAAAATCTTCCCGATTCGCCAGTGCGAAAACAATGTTTATCGCAACCGCTCGCGTCCTTGCCTGCAATACCAGATTGGGCGTTGCCTGGGTCCGTGTGTGGCAGGTTTAGTCAGCGAAGAGGATTACGCTCAACAAGTTGAATATGTGCGCTTATTCCTTTCCGGAAAAGACGACCAGGTTCTGAATCAACTGATTGAGCGAATGGAGCAGGCGAGCAAAAATCTTGAGTTTGAAGAGGCCGCGAGAATTCGTGACCAGATTCAGGCTGTACGTCGCGTCACGGAAAAACAGTTTGTTTCAAACACTGGCGACGACCTGGATGTGATAGGCGTCTCCTTCGATGCGGGCATGGCGTGCGTACATGTTCTCTTTATCCGTCAGGGCAAAGTGTTGGGCAGCCGCAGTTACTTCCCGAAGGTGCCAAATGGCACCGAGCTTGCGGAAGTCGTCGAAACGTTTGTGGGGCAGTTCTATTTGCAAGGCAGCGCGATGCGCACATTGCCTTCTGAAATTCTGCTCGATTTCAACTTGCCGGATAAAACATTGCTGTCTGACTCCCTCACCGAGTTAGCCGGGCGGCGAATTAACGTGCAAACCAAGCCTCGGGGCGATCGTGCACGTTACCTGAAACTCGCCCGTACCAACGCCGCAACGGCTTTGGTGACTCGTCTGGCGCAGCAGTCCACGATACATCAACGTCTGGCGGCCTTAGCCAGCGTGCTGGAATTACCGGCCATTAAAAGAATGGAGTGTTTTGATATCAGCCACACGATGGGTGAGCAGACCATCGCTTCCTGCGTGGTGTTTGATGCCAATGGTCCATTACGCGCTGAGTATCGTCGCTACAACATCGAAGGGATCACGCCTGGCGATGATTACGCGGCGATGAATCAAGTTCTGCGCCGCCGTTATGGTAAGGCCATTGACGAAAGCAAAGTGCCAGACGTCATTCTTATTGATGGCGGTAAAGGGCAATTAGGGCAGGCGAAAAAGGTTTTCGCGGAGCTGGACGTGCCGTGGGATAAAAATCATCCTCTGTTGCTGGGCGTGGCGAAGGGCGTTGACCGAAAAGCTGGCCTGGAGACATTGTTCTTTGAACCGGAAGGAGAGGGCTTCTCGCTACCGCCAGATTCCCCGGCGCTTCATGTCATCCAGCATATCCGTGATGAATCCCATGACCACGCGATTTCCGGGCATCGTAAAAAACGCGCAAAAGTAAAAAATACCAGTGCTCTGGAGACTATCGAAGGCGTTGGTCCGAAACGTCGCCAGATGTTGTTGAAATATATGGGGGGATTGCAACCATTAAAGAATGCATCCGTAGAAGAAATTGCAAAAGTGCCAGGTATCTCGCAAGCGTTAGCAGAAAAGATCTTCTACTCGTTGAAACATTAAGGCCTCTGTAGCAACATAGAGACAATTTCCACTTACGACAGACAGTTAACCAGCACTATGCAATTTAATATCCCAACATTGCTTACTCTGTTTCGTATCGTCCTTATCCCATTCTTTGTGCTGGCTTTTTATCTGCCGTTTAGCTGGGCGCCATTCCTATGCGCGTTTATCTTCTGGTTTGCCGCTATCACTGATTGGTTCGATGGTTTTCTGGCGCGTCGCTGGAATCAAAGCACCCGTTTCGGGGCCTTCCTTGATCCGGTAGCGGATAAAGTGATGGTCGTCGTCGCGCTGGTGCTGGTGGTTCAGCACTATCACGCATGGTGGGTGACACTGCCTGCGGCGACCATGATTGCTCGTGAAATTATTATTTCTGCGTTACGTGAATGGATGGCTGAAATCGGCAAACGCAGCAGTGTGGCGGTTTCCTGGATTGGCAAAGCCAAGACTATGGCACAAATGCTGGCGCTGATAGGAATGCTCTGGCGTCCAAATATGTGGATCGAGTACACCGGTATCGGTTTATTCTTCATTGCTGCGGTATTAACTTTCTGGTCAATGTTCCAATATTTGGCCGCCGCAAGGGGCGATTTGCTCGAACCGTGATCGGTCCGGTGCAAATTTCAGCAAACGGAACGCGGTGGTGGAAAATTTCATTGACTCACCGCGCCATCTAAGTAGAATGCAACGCATCGAACGGCAGCACAGCTTGCCAGAAGATAGTAAAATCAAATGATTAGCGTTAAGCTTCATTAAAAGATTTTGCGGGAATAGCTCAGTTGGTAGAGCACGACCTTGCCAAGGTCGGGGTCGCGAGTTCGAGTCTCGTTTCCCGCTCCAAATTTATGTAGCAGAAATTCTGTTACAGCCTGCAAAGGTAAAAAGTTTTGGCGCGTTAGCAAAGCGGTTATGTAGCGGATTGCAAATCCGTCTAGTCCGGTTCGACTCCGGAACGCGCCTCCACTTTCTTCCCGAGCCCGGGTGGTGAAATCGGTAGACACAAGGGATTTAAAATCCCTCGGCGTTCGCGCTGTGCGGGTTCAAGTCCCGCCCCGGGCACCATGGGAATAAAAGCTATAAAATCAATGATAAAGCAGTGTCGTGAAAACCACCTTCGGGTGGTTTTTTATTGACTGAAAATCGTTTTCCTAACATCTTTCCTAACATGATATTCCCCTGTTTGCATAAATAATCACTTACCCTGACCGCCGACAACAGGGACAATTTGCACCTTGCGGTCATAACGCGCAGTCTGAGTGATCGTTTTGTGTCCAGATATTTGTTGTTTCTCTTGGAGGGTTCCTTCAAGATCAGAAACACCTTTTGCCTTCAAGTCGTGAAACGTAAAGTCAAAACTCAGGTGTGGAAATTTTTGCCGCGCCACCTCTCTTGCTACCTCCCACCTGCTGTTAAATCCATCCCTCGTATATTTCTGCCCATCTGCTTTATGCAGTACATAGATCGAAGACATGCTGGGTTTTAATGGCAAATCTTTTGCCATCGTGATTACGGCTCTCAACCTATTAGACCAGGCTTTGATTTGTTTCTTTCCTGTCTTGCCTTGAGCGATGAACATGCCAGCATCAAGTAGCTCGGATTTTTTTAGAGCCAGAACATCTTTTTGTCTGGCGAGGCACAAATACGCTATTTCCATTGCTACCTTCACCAATAAAGGGCTAACACTGTAAAGTGCGTTATATTCTTCGTCGGTAATATAGCGGTCGCGTGCTTCCTCCTTAAACTGACGAACTCCCTTGCATGGGTTTAACTTCACTTTTCCTCGCTCGTAAGCCCAGCTATACAGACGGGATAAAAACGCTTTTTCCCGGTTGGCCTGTGTTTGACTGGCAACCCCGCGTTTATCCATATATTTTCGAATATGCTGCGGTTTAATACAATCTGGATCCATATTCCCAAATACAGGCATTAACTTATTTGAGTATTTTCTATAATCCTTCCTGGTATCGAGGCTTAATTTTGTGAAATCAGCTGATTCGAAAAATTCTTCAGCCAGCGCATGCAGATTTGATGCTGCCTCTTTTTTTGCCTTTTCAGCTTCGAATTTTGCCCAGACAAGTGAAATAGGCGAGTTGAGAGGGCAGAGTGAAATTGAGCCGCCACCTGCTGGGTGGTATTCAAATTTTGACTTCCCCCGGTATACTCGAGGAGGAAAGATATTGTCATTGGGACTTTTACGTTTTCCGACCATATTACATAGCTTCAAAGTTTGGCTCTGTACGGGATGCATCAGCAGACTGTAGGTTGAGCAAGCTTAGGGGATGGTTAACGTGATACCAGGTTGTTGATGGGTGACCACTACGACCCGGCATGAACCAAATTCCGGCAGATGCCAGCCACTGACGCTGCTTTTTAGGCTGCTTGTATCCAGTAAGAGATCTAAGAGCCTCAGGTGAGAGAACATCGTTCCCCTGAGTATGCTCATTAACTAAATTAACCATGTGATTTCTCCATAAAACCCGGCTGCACCCGGGCGTAATGAATAACTACTATTCGCTAGTGATTGACGGGATCAGGCGTTGCCAGATAGCCGAGACATATTTCGCCTGGTGGCGAGCGTCAGCCAGAGCGTTATGCGCCACCCCATCAAACGGCATATCGCGCTTCGGGTCGATATTGATTTCACGACCCAGCATTACGATGGTCCGCACATCACTATCATTCCAGAGCTGCCACGGGCATATATGGCCTGCGCGCTCGTAAGCGCCGCGAATGATGACGTTATCGAAATTGGCGCCGTTACCCCACACCTTGAGATAGCGGGGGTTGTCAGAGTTACGACTGATAAAATAACTGAGAGCAGAAAGCGCCTCTCCAATATCAAGAACATCATCGGTACAAATCGCGGCACGAGCTTCCGTGCTTTGTTTTAGCCACCAAATGATGGTGTCGCCGTCTGGTTTTGCTCCTTGCTCCATGGAGCTGGCGAGGTTTACTGGAGAGTAAAATTCACCACCAATCGCACCAGTGCGTGGGTCAAAGAACACAGCGCCGATCGCTACAATTGGTGCACTTGGCTTGTTGCCCATAGTTTCTAAATCAATCATTAAATGGTTCATGTATGGCCTTATTTTTAAAATAATTTATCTATTTAGCTCTTTAATAACCCACTACGCACTTTGTGGGTCTTATTTGGTATTTTGTGAATGAAATTCCACTTATTTAGGTTATTTATGAGCTATGACTGTCATCTTTCAGCTTAGCCATCTCGCTCGTGGACATTTGTTTAAGCGTGAGATACGGCCTCCGTCAGTTCATTAAAGCGATTCAGGAACATGCCGTAAGCCATGCCCGGTTTAAGTGGGGTGATATTGATCATGTCCGATGTCGGGATGCCATCCAGTACCGGCCAGAATGAACCGTCATCCAGCTCGAGATCCCGCCGCTCGGTTGCCAGCATGACCAGATCTGCGTACTTCACTGGCTTGCTCATCTCTGCCGGCAGGTCGAATTTATGACGAATGACAATGTCGATACGTTCTTCCATGCGTTGATAGTCAGGCAGCAGGCGTTTGAGCGGGGCAGGTATGTCCTGGCAGTATGCCTCTGCGGCATCGTGCATCAGCGCTTCAAAGGCAAACTCAGCCGGAACGATGAGGCTGCATAGTACGGCGTGCTGGGCCACGCTGTAGAACTCAGGGACGTGCCCAGCAAAGCGGCAGATATTGGACAATGCGACAGCAATATCTTCGATGTTGATATGGTCGGTGTGGATATTGGTGTAATCAAAATGCTGGCCGGTAAAAGTTCTGATAAAAGGCATATTTTCTCCATATATTCGCAGCTGCACCTGCGGCTGATTTTGGTTGCACGAATCCCTCGCCGGGTGGCGATAATTAACGGAATTACGCTTCACTAATTGCCCCGACATGCAGGGCAATTAAGGCAGAGCAATTACGCTTTAAAGTTACCGATATAGGTGTCCACTGGTTTCTCGTTGAACTTGCCGATCAGCAGGTCACGGAATTCATTAGCGATAGCTTCTTCCTGGGCTTCCAGTTGGACGATACGCAGCACGAAACATGGCTCGCTGCTTTTCAGCAGGCTATTACGCATGCTGAAGGCACGTTCACCCAGGCCTTCATACGGGACACATTTGAACTCAAAGGCCACTGGCATAACGTCTTTACTGGTGGCTTCAATGCTTTCCATCAGGGACTTTTTACCGCTGAAATCACCGTCTTCGTGGTCAGCCTGGGTTGCCTGCTGAATGGTAATGCGGCGTACCGCTTGCGCAGCCTGTGCAATAGACATGACATTACCGTCAGCATCGAACGCAGTCAGGTAGTCACTCCAGTCTTCCAGCCATTCAGCGATTTGCTTCTGATTCAGGCGGTCGCCATTGATCGCCAGCAGTGCACGGAACGGAGCTGTTTGTTTCAGCTTGATGGTTGAAACGTTATCGGCGTGGCCTGGATTGTCGAGTGTGCCGATATTGAAGACAGAGCGGGCACTCATGTTTTGCGCATCAATAAAGCAGCGTGCCGGTTCTTCAGCACTGGCGTAACCAACAGAGTAACGAACAAAGTCATCGATGCTGGTCGTATCCATGGCGCCACGGAAGCGGAAGCGTGCCAGGCCAAAGCGCTCCAGGCTTTCTACGCTTACGTCTTTTGGCAGCATGGCAGTAGGGCAGGCAAGACCACCAATATCACCAAGATGATAACCAGAAAGGACCAGGTCTTTTACTTGCTGGATAGCGCTGCCGTCTAATTGAGACATACAAAATTCCTTATAAATAAATTGGTAGAAGTAATCACAGTGAATTAATCAGTCGCGGTTCACTGAGCCGCTTTAAGCTTTCCGTCAGTGGCGCCGTTGATCCCGAAGAGTTGCCCCTGATCTTCCTGCAAGATGGTGAGCTTGCCGCCACGGTTAACCCACATAGGGGTTTCGGTAGTGTCTTCTTCCGTCGCCTTGCCGCGTGGAGTAGGGGTGGTGTACTGCAATTTGTGCTTGATCTTGACGCGCTTCTCTTCGACAGAGTTACCCATACGTTCAATATCAAAAGTCAGAACCACTTTGCCTTTTCCGCCGTTATTCAGCGTGCCGAGTGCAGTGGTATTGAGTGAGGCGGCGATCTTATTCATGAAGACGCCAGCATCCAGTTCGCCCAGGAAATCGGGCACTACGGTCATGCGATCATTACTCATAGCATTTCCTCTCGGTTTAGCGGCTGCCGCCGCCGTAAGTTTCTCCATACACAACAGGGAAGGGCATCTGCGCCCGCCGCAACGCCCGAGTGGGTTGGGTTATGAGCCCGTCGCCCGGTGATGCCCTTCTCTGTTGTATAAAAAGGGCGGTACCGCGGGAGAACATTATCTTCGTCCTCCAGAAGGTTGAAGACCCGGGTACCGCCAAGACTACACACAGCAATTCGTTGTGATGGGGCTGTCACTTAGGCGTATGGTCAACCTGACAACCCGGTGCCATTAACACAGATGAAGGAGAGCACCTGGCCATACTTACCGCCGCGCCGTTTCGCGGATTACCACAACGAAGAGAGCACTGCCGGTGTCCGAATTGAACGGACCTTTTCCCTGCCCAACCCACCCATCTAAATGGGTCTGTCTGGAATTGAACCAGCACTAATGCCTTGCTCGTCAATGCTCTCATCGTTGTGTGCCGAGATGTTTAACCACTCCCGGCACGTGGTTTTTTGCCCAAAGCTGCTGGGCGCTAAGTGGTAGAGTGAATTTGCAATTTATAACCAACCACTTAGGAAATTTAATGGAATCTCAAACCACCCAATTCAGTCCTGAAATAAAACTTGCCGGAATGGAAGCGCTTATTTCGCTTATTCTTTCCACTATGAGCGTGGAGCAGCGCGTTGGGCTGTCAGTCCATGGACTTGAGTTAATTAAGTTGATGAAAAATCAACCACCATCTTTACGCGAACGCGGGCAAGAGATTTGTGAGTACATTTCTGAAATTCTTGATACTTCAGTAGATCTTTCATAGCAAAATGACTCAAAGAGGCGGCGAGCCTTTTAAATCCACATTCACTATCACTAGATGCATTAATTTGATGTAACTCGATGAATGCGTCTTTGATATTCCGAGCCAGAGGTTTCGCTGGCTCGCTTTCAATTTCAGTACCCATACCCTCCAAAATTGAACACAGCGTGCGTACTGCCACTTTTTGAAAGTCAGATGGTAGATCTGTAAATTCCATACCCCCTCCGTTGAAAGATGCGAATCATCCGGTCATTCATATGCCACCGGCGGCTACTTCGTGGGCGTCCTGCCTGTTCGCTGTTGATGGAGTGAAGATAAAATAATATTGCGAATTGCGCAAGTAATAAAATGCGTAATTCGCAATATCACGGGCGAAAAAAAACCGCCAGGATGATGGCGGCTCTTTATAGGAGACTTAATTACCCGTGTCTTTTAACCGATTGCGATTGGCTAATCATTACTTTGCCATACACATAAAAGCGCTCTTCGTTCGATTGGTCTACTGACCATTCTCGATACTTGGGGTTATCAGATATTACCAATATCTTATCAGGAATCATCTGTAACCTTTTTACATAAATTTTATCATCGAAACCAAAAACATAGATACCATCGCCATCGAATTCATTGACCGAAACATCAACAAAAATCAAATCACCAGGCTCAATAGTTTCAGCCATGCTGTCACCGCGAACGTTAATCACCTTAACAGTATCTGGTGTCCTGCCACCAAACAGGGCTAGTGCACGTTCATTGTTGTATTCAATTGATCTGATGACATCAATAACATCACTGCCTTGTATGAAACCCTTGCCTGCGCTTGCACTCACATCAAGCATTTCGACTCTAAACACCGGGTCACCCTCTCCATAAACTGGATTTTTACTACTGGATTTAAATACAGTAGTTTCATTTATAGATGGTGTAAAGAGCTCAGAGACATCAACACCCAAAGCATGTGCATATTTGCTAAGCGATTGTTCAGTAAATGACTTTTGTTTTCCTGTCTCTACTCGAGAGACGTTCGCACCGTCAATACCAACAGCATCGGCAAGGTCTGAAATTTTCATGCCTCTTGCGAGGCGCAATTCTCGAATACGGTTTCCTATGTTCATGCATCCATTACAGGTTGTTTTTGCGTGATATGCAAAGCAACTTGCGCAAGTCGTAAGTACACACTAATATGCGCAATACGCAATTACAGGAGGCATTATGCAATCACCGTTAAGGAATTTGCGAAAATCGCAAGGGTTAACTCTCTCATTTGTCGCTAATTTGGTGGGTATTGATCCTGCCAACCTTAGCCGGATTGAGCGAGGGCAACAAATCGCATCACTTGACGTCACTGAACGGTTGGTCAAGTTTTATTCCGGGAAAATCAACGAACTCCAGATTTTATATCCACAGCGTTATGGAAAGGTTACTGAAGAATGCACTGAAGGAACACCGCTGGAAAAGGAGGCAAGCCGTGGGTAATGAGCCGCAATGGAAAGTAGAAAAGCAACCATTCTGGCTGGTGGCTGCGTTGAAGAAAACAATCACTGAGTTGTCTGGTGGTTATGCCGAGGCTGCTGATTGGTTGGGAGTGACAGAAAACGCACTATTTAACCGCCTGCGTGCTGATGGTGATCAAATCTTCCCGCTGGGTTGGGCGCTAGTGCTGCAGCAGGCTGGTGGCACTAACCACGTAGCTGAAGCTGTTGCGCGCAATTCTGGTGGGGTGTTTGTCCCGCTGGTGGATCTGAATAGCGTGGACAATGCCGATATTAACCAGCGTTTGATGGAGTCGATTGAGTGGATAGGCCGTCACTCGGAGCGCGTGCGCCAGGCCATCGAGGATGGTGTGATTGATTCAGACGAACGCCAGGATCTTGATGAAACCAGCTACCGGGTAATGGCGAAGTGGCAGGAGCACATCACGCTGCTTTATCGCGTTTATTGCCCGCCAGAAAAGAGTGACGCCCGCGAGTATGCAGCTCCGGGCGTCTTGGCGAATAACTCTACGTGTATGGAGAAATAATCGCATGAACATTTTAACGACAAAGTGCCGTTTACCGCAACTACGGATGGCCCCGACTTCTGGGCTTCCATTGTTTCGGTATGAGCGCATGGTACGCGGGAAATGGGTTCCATGTAACCACAGTCGGGCATCTGCAATTGTGGGGGTATTCAACCGGAGGGCTGCGCAATGGTTCAGCAAGTAAATAACACTACGGCCTTTGCGCTGGTACCGACTTTTGTAGCTGGCAACGTAACGATGAGTAGTCGGGAGATTTCCGATCTGGTTGAGTCGCGCCATGCTGATGTGTGCCGAACCATTGAAAGATTGGCAGCAGCAGGGGCAATCCAGGGGTATACGCCAACGCCGTATACCCACCTTCAGAACGGTCGAACCTACAAAGAGTACTTGATTGGCAAGCGCGACAGCTATGTAGTGGTTGCGCAGTTGTCTCCGCAATTTACCGCTCGCTTAGTAGATAGATGGCAGGAACTTGAAAGCAAATCTGCCATCCCTCAGTCACTCCCTGAAGCGCTTCGCCTGGCGGCTGATATGGCCGAGCAGAACGTGCAGCTTGCTAACAAGGTCAAGCAAGACGCTCCGAAGGTCGCATTCGTCAATCACTATGTCGAAGCCGGTGGCAATAAAAGCCTGCGTGAAACAGCGAAGATCCTAAACATGCCTGAGAAGGCGATGATTGATTCACTTCTGCGCGACAAAGTTCTTTTTCGTCAGTCTGGCAACTTGCTGCCCCACGCACTACGCCAGCGCGACGGGTTCTTCACTGTCAAAACTGGGACATCTGATTTTGGTCACGCCTATACCCAGACCCGAGTTACCCCGCGTGGTGTCCAGTGGATCGCTGAACGCTACGCTTCTGAACTGATGGGAGGCTGATATGGAAGAGAATATTCAGACTCTTGACCGCCTGTATAAAGATCATCATGGCGTTGTTGTGAACGTTATTGGATATGACCGTATTGGCCAGCGTGTGATTTATCGCCGTACAGGTTACGAGTGGGAATGTGCTGCGCCGCTAATCATCTTCCGTGCCCGGTTCAGGAGGATAGATAAGTGAGCGTTAAATTATCCGCCTACGTCTGGGATGGTTGCGCGGCTGCCGGCATTAAAGGCAACAAACTGCTGATCATGCTGCGCCTGGCTGACTTCGCCAGCGACGAGGGCATTGCATACCCGAGCGTGGCAACCATTGCGCGACAGCTCGGTGCTGGCCGTAGCACGGTTATATCTCTGATTAGTGAACTAGAGAAGGGCGGCTGGTTGGTGAAGAAGGAACGCCGTCAGGGCCAACGTAATACCAGCAATCTCTACACCCTCAACGTTACCAGGCTACGCCACGCTGCTGCCGGTGCTTATTCTGATAGTCCAATTCCTGAACGTTCAGAAGTTGAACATCCAGAAACTGAACGTCCAGATTTTGAACGTCCGGGAGAGAGTGAAAAAGCGGGTTCTCAGGGTCCAGAAATTGGACACGATCCGTCAGTAAATTCAAAACCAGATCCATCAGATCTAAAACCTGTTGGTCAGTCGCCGCTGGCAACCGACCCGCAGCAGCCCGATTCTCTGAAAATCGATTACCCCGCTGTGCTGGAGGCGTACCACACCACTCTGCCCGAAATGCCCACCGTTCTGGACATGACCGACGACCGCCGCAAGAAACTCCGCAGCCTCTGGAAGAAGTACGATTTTAACCTGGACCGCTGGCAGGCCTACCTGCGCTACATCGCCAAATACTGCCGCTGGATGATGGAAAACCGCCCGGATACCACGACAGGAAAGACCTGGCGCAAGAAGAACTTCGACTACCTCGTCACCGAAAAATGCTACCTAGCGGTGAAAGAGGAACGCGCCAACGACCTGCCGAAAGTGGCCCGCGTGGACATTACCGAACGGGATACTGCGTTTGTCCGCCTGGTAGCCCAGGGTAAGAAACCTGCAGGGCGAGTCGAAGAGCTGGCAAAAGCTGCCGCCGGTAAAGCAGGTCTGGGGCGAATGAACGAAGTGATGGCGCGTGCGTCGTGGAAGTCCATCTGGACGCAGGCAGTAACACAGGCAAGCGAAGAAGACCTTGCGAGGATTGCATCATGAGAGTGCAGATACAAAACCTGATCCTGAATTTCATCAGTGAAAACCCTGGTACCCAGATCTCCGCAGTCGTCAAAGGTCTGCCTGATATTGATCGTTCGTCGGTATCGTCTGCACTGACCCGCCTGACGATGCAGGGAAAACTCACCCGCGTTGAGGGCAATGGTGGTCGCTTTGAATACACCATCACCGCGGGCGAAATTCTCCCGGTCGCTGCCGAACCTCTGCCAGTTGTCGCTGTGGTACCGAACCAGAGAGTCATCAGCCCCGACGAGTGGGAGCGCCGTTTTAGCAAAGCAGAAGAGCTGCTGGTCAAAGGATTATCGCGCCGCGCAAACCAAGCGTTTCTGGAATTACTCGACGTGACATCGGAAACAACGTTACGCGAGAAAATTGTTAGCTGCCGGAGCCGCTGTGGAAGCAAACCTTCTGGCGATAGCTCAACTGTGGCAGGTCACTTTGTGGGTATGGGGTTGATATGACAATTCATGTTGTTAGTTTTTCCGGTGGGCGTACTTCCGCATATTTGGTGCATTTAATGGAGCAACGGCGTGCTGCGGGTGAGAGTGTGCATTACACCTTTATGGACACTGGAGCTGAGCATCCAAAAACTTACGAGTTTATCCGTAATTTAGTGAATTACTGGAATATCCCGCTGGTGTGTTTGAGAGTGGTTATTAACCCAGAGCTTGGTTCGGCGAATAGCTATCGTATCGTTGAAATCAGCGAGATTGGTCCTGACTTGCAGCCCTGGCGAGATATCAGTTCAAAGTACGGAATGCCATATTTTGGTGGTCCGTTATGCACTCGGGCAATGAAGACGGAGGTTTTCAAGCGTTACTGTGTCGATAAGTTTGGCAAGGATGGCTATCACACGTGGCTGGGTATACGTGTGGACGAACCAAAACGTCTGATTGAACGAGCGCGAGTGAACTATCTGGCAGATATCAGTCCATTTGAGAAACAGGATGTTCTGGCATGGTGGAAAGAACAGCCATTCGATCTGCAAATTCCTGAGCACCTGGGGAACTGCGTTTTTTGTATCAAAAAAGGGCTGAACAAAATAGCACTTGCTGCCCGTGATGAACCTGAACTTGCCAGTGACTTCTGGGAAATGATCAACGCTCCTGCGGTGCGCGATGTTGAAGGCCGCCAGTATGACGGCAGTATCATGTACCGGAAACACCACTCGCTTGAAAGTGTCATTGCATTGTTTGCTGAGCACTCCCGTGCAGAAATCGCATCGACCATCAGAGGGGGGGGCGGTTATGAATCAGGCTCCTGCACCGAAAGCTGCGAAGCTTTGACCTGTGATATCGATGAAGAGGGTAACGATCTGCCGGAAGAGACCCAACTCAAGAACATAAGCCCGTATTGCCTGGCACTAAACGATTTGCGGCAGCGTCCCTCGCACAAGCTTAAAGAGGTTGGTGATCAGTGGCGCACACCTGATCTGCTGTTCTGGGGAATCAATGCGATGTTCGGCCCGCTGGTGCTGGACCTATTCGCCGACGACAGTAACGCCAAATGCCCCACCTGGTACACGGCAGAAGATAACTCGCTGACACAGGACTGGTCAGAACGACTGGCGGATCTCGGCGGCGCTGCGTTTGCCAACCCACCATACAGTCGCTCGTCGTATCACGAAAAGCAGGCGATCACCGGCATGACCCACATCATTAACCATGCGCTGGCAATGCGGGAGAAGGGCGGGCGTTACGTGTTCCTCATCAAAGCAGCAACCAGCGAAACCTGGTGGCCTGACAGTGCCGATCACATTGCTTTCATTCGTGGGCGCATTGGATTTGACCTGCCGTCTTGGTTCATACCTGCTGACGATAAGCAGCAGCCAAGCGGCGCATTCTTTGCGGGTGCCATTGCTGTGTTCGATAAGACATGGCGTGGTGAGCGTTTCAGCTATATCCAGCGTACCGATCTGGAAGCGAAAGGTAGCGCATTTATGGCATTGGTGCAGTTTGCCGCTGGACGTATTCAGCCGGCAGCGGTGGAGGCTGCTCCGGAATCGAAGCCTGTCACGGTTATCGCAGAGCAACAGCCAGAAGAAGAACGAATCTATCCACTGGAAGTGAATCTGCTGATCGGTGATTTACCCGAGCTGGGTAAACTCCAGAGTGCTAAACAGCAGCAAGTCAAAGGCCATATCTATAGCCGGTGGCTCGAGCGTGCCAGCCGCGAGGAAATCATTGGTGAGGTCAGGGCGCTTATCGTTGGAATAGCAGCATGAGGGCAATTCTTACTCCTGAAATTGCTCCGCGTCTCGGCCTGGCATTGTTCCGCCCAGGCTCTGATGTAATGGCTCTGTTCCATCAGGGACGCGTGCTGATTGAGAGTGTTCCTGAGCATTTACAGCACCTGCCGTCCGGTATTGTACCGGCGGCATTACAACCGCTATCTGGTGATAAGGCTCTGTTGGCCTTTTTCACCAATGCGCGAGTGATTCAGGCTGCTGGTGGCCTTTCGACCCTTAACACATCCCTCCTCAGGGAGAATGGTTGTCAGTATCCGCACGGTGATTACCACCACCCTCAAATGGTCATCATGCCTTATCCACCAGGGTCAATTCGCGTTTGCTGGCACTGCGATAACGAGGTGCGGGAACAGGCGACTGAACTTCTTGCGGATCTAGCCCACCGGAACGTGGTGGAATTCGTGATTGCTTCAGCGCTGCGTAACCTTGGGTTTGATGATACTCATCAGCTGACACTGCCAGAGCTCTGCTGGTGGGCGATACGTTACGACCTGGTTGATTGCCTGCCAGAAGGGATGGCCCGTAAAGCGTTGAGAAAGCCGGAAGAACCGATTCTGTCGGTATACAAAGAGAGTGACATTGTGCCCTCACTTCCGGCCACCAGCATTGTTAAGGAGAAAGTGAAAGCGGTCAGTGCAGTAGTTAGAGCTCACGCAGATACGCTCGAAGAGCCGATTAAACCTGTTCTGAAACTTATCGCTAATCCGGAAAGCCCTGAATCATTCATGCTGCGACCGAAGCGGCGTCGCTGGATAAATCCGGTTTATACGCGATGGGTGAAAACTCAACCCTGCGAATGCTGCCGCCGACCCGCTGACGATCCCCACCATATCATCGGGCATGGTATGGGTGGTACAGCCACAAAAGCCCACGACCTCTTCGTGATCCCTCTGTGCAGAGAGTGTCACGACGAATTGCACGCTGACTTAGCAGCATTCGAACTGAAATATGGAACCCAGCTTGAGCTGGTGTTTCGTTTTCTGGATCGCGTGATGGCAATTGGCGTAATAGTTAAAGCGTAAGTGTATGGAGATGAGCAATGCGTGATATATATGAAGTATTAGACCGTTGGGGCGCTTGGGCTGCTTGTGATAGCAGTGGGGTTGACTGGCAACCTATTGCAGCAGGTTTTAAAGGCCTGCTCCCACACGGTAAGAAATCACGCCCTCAGTGTTGTGACGATGAAGGGATCATGATTGATGGCTGTGTTGCTCGACTGAGGAAGTATAAGCCAGATGAATATGAGCTTGTGATTGCTCACTTTGTTATCGGTATTTCGCTGCGCGCGATAGCGAAAAGGCGGAAGTGTTCGGATGGGACGATTAGAAAGGATTTGCAGACGGCTCTTGGTTTCATTATCGGGGTTATTAGTACAATGAATTGAGGAAAGCCGGCTAAGCCGGCTAAAATTTCAGAAGCTTTTTATATATTTGTTTTTTATTTTTTCATTTATATTTTGGATTTCATGTAATGTTGTACCAACTTTGCTAATTTCATATTTTGCATCGTTTGTACAAGACTGCCGTAGTTCAGCAATAAAACCGGTATCTTTGGTTTTTTTACTATCTAATATTTCTATTCTCTCACAAATAAATTCGACATGCCTGACAGATGAAGTAAAGATATAATAAGAAACACGCTTATCTTTTTCATTGTCTTCTAAAAGTTCGAGCATTTCATTATAAATGAAATCTAATTTATAAAATAACTCATCAATTAATCTGTTGGTTTCTAATTTCTTTAAGTTTTTAGAGTTGTTAGCTCTTGCAAATAAAGCAGTGACAATCCATCCTATGATGGTTAATCCAATACCTACTATTGCTATTATAGTAGCCGGCATGGTCCATAGACTTTGTGGAACAGCTTGATTCATTATCAAATTCTCCTTAGAGCGTCATTGATATATGAAACAACCTCAGCGGTTAAGGAAGGATCTTTGCTTTTGAGATTTTTCTTAAGAGATTCAATCTTGTTACGACTTATGCCTTTTCGGACCAATCCACCAAATGCTTCCTCAAGGAAGGAGGATCCATACCCAAACACACCATCAAAGTCCACGCAGACCAGATCGTTGTCCATTATTGCAGGTATCAAGAATGAGTCGCGGAATTTTTCACCACTATTTTCACCAAGAGATTCATACCTAGGTCCTGGATACTTAGAGAAGTCTTTGATGTATATGGTTTTCATAATGTTCCTCTTTCTGTAGGAAGTGGAATGCTCCACTCAACAATTGTACCGTTGATAGATTTTTTTGCATCCCACAACTTTTCAGGCTCTGATCTCTTATGCTCAGTATATCTATAATTTCCATTGTTGGAAATAATCCGTAACTGAGCATTCTTAAAGTTTTCGATGATAGATTGTAAATCTGTACCACCTTTTCCTCTATAACCTAATTTGGTTCTGGTTCTTTTAACTTGAAGTGATGCTTTTATATGCTCTGAGTCTAACTCAATTGGTTTTCCCATTAATTCTATCAATTTAGATAAAACTTTCTCTCCTTGAGTTAATTTTAAGGTTCTAGGGATGCCAACACCAAGATCACAAATTAGCAGTACCAACTTATTATTCATAATGGCAGCAAAGCACCACCATTTATTTTTATTGGTTTTTTTCTGATTGTCATAGAGATCATCCCTGTATGCATGTTCAACAGAGTTTGACATCGCTTCAATTAAGGGTCGATAAAGATCTGTGTATTCTTCACCCATTTTCGCAGCTACAGTTTCCAGCAACTTACCTGCCATTTCAGAGTCAACTAATTCCCCTCGAATGACCTCCCAACATTTGACGGATGGATTTTCTTTCATTTCTCTACCTTTAACACCGAAGGCAGAATAAATTCCGATTCTGTTTAATACGCTGTCAACAACATGATGTTCACCTTTCTTGGTAGTTTTGAAAGGAGGTCTGGTTACAGTGTATTTCACAAGTGGATAATTACTTCTAAGATTTTCGAGTTTAGCAAGTAAATATAATCCTGCGGCAGCTGAGATATAAATGGTGTTTCTAAAGCAAATGAATAATCCGTGGGATTTAGAATGTTCTTGCTCCGCTCTTCGCTCTATAGTCTCAATGAAATTTAATACGTTCTCATGGTGATTTGGGTTGTAAATATCTAATATTGTCGGCGCAACAATTTTATTTGTAGATGATTTTTTCTTTTTACCATTTCGTTTCGTCTTGCTGCCTTTAATGTTTTTGTTACTAACAATAGAACGCAAAAATTTCTTTTTTATTAATCGTTTTATTGCTTTATTAAACAATTTTTCGATTTTTTTCACGCTTTTCAGTTCCTTATGCTGTAGTCAACGCTATCTTACAAAATTGCTAACGCGTACGCAAAAACTATCGTAATGTGATAAGACATGTCACTAAGACACCGCACTTATTTAAGTCACAAACCTCGCCTTGGCGGGGTTTTGTCGTATTAGGCGGTCGAAAATGAAGTAGCAAAGCGGTGATACCGTAAATACAGATGCTTGATTGATTTCAGGCGCGCGACGACGGCGTTATCTGTGGTCGGGTTCCCACGGCGACGTAGTGAGGGAAAGGAAGTGAAGGCGCATAGCGCTGTGGCATCACTGAGTTTGGATTGGCAACCCGATTAACGCAGCAAACAGCCTAAAAAATTCGACGGTGCGCCGCGACACCTATAGCGGCAAGTTAACAGCGCAAAATGCGCGCTAGCACGCCCAAATATTCATTCATATCTTGCTGTGTGTTTTGTTCAGAGTTACATGTGTGTCATACACAAAAAATGGATAAAGACATGCTAAATCAGAAAGATATGACGGAAACAGCAAAGGCTGTTTTCAATGAGTTAAGCGAGAAGCCAGCTACGGCTGGGGAAATTGCCCAGAATACACACCTGACGCGCGAACGCTGCCAGTTAATACTGACGCAGTTGGTGATGGCGGGTTTATCAGATTACCAGTTTGGATGTTACAAGCGCCTCCAGTAACAGGAGGCTTCTGCTGTGAAATGGGCGGCTGGTGGGTGTTATAGTACTCACCAGCCATTCGCTCATGTCTAGAGGTCACAAGCGAACCCTGGCCCACAGCTTTAGCGCTAAAGCAATTTGAGCCTAACAAACGGACGCTTAAAGGTCTATGGCTTTTACTGTAAATAAATCCAGTATTACGCTGGTGAATGCCGACTCACTCGAGTACATCAAAATCCTTCCTGATAACAGCATCGATCTTATATGTACCGATCCGCCTTACTTTAAGGTGAAGCCTCATGGTTGGGATAACCAGTGGCGGGGCGATGAAGACTATCTGCTCTGGCTTGATAGCTACCTAGTTGAGTTCTGCCGCGTACTCAAGCCAGCCGGTTCGTTGTATATGTTTAGCGGTCACCGGCTGGCTGCTGACATTGAACTACTCGTTCGCAACCGCTTTAACATCCTCAACCACATCATCTGGGCAAAACCCAGTGGCCGATGGAATGGGTGTCATAAAGAGGATCTGCGCAGCTATTTCCCGGCGACCGAGCGCGTGCTGTTTGCTGAGCATTACCCTGGCCCTTATCGCGGGAAGAGTGACGGTTACAGCGCGAGTTGCGATGACCTGCGTCGCCATATTATGACGCCGCTTATCGATTATTTTCGCAATGCGCGCGCCGAACTCGGGGTAACGGCTCAACAAATAGCTGAAGTCACGGGCAAGAAAAATATGGTGTCGCATTGGTTCGGTGCCAGCCAGTGGCAGTTGCCCAGCGAAGTAGACTATGCAAAGTTGCAGAAGCTGTTTGATGATATTGCCTGGGAAAGACGGCAACAGTCCGGCCTGGGTATAAACCGTCAGCAACTCAGCGAGAACTACCAGGCATTAAACCGGCATTATCTCGATCTGGCTGACGAGTTTAAACGACTGCGTCGATCGTTCACTGTAAGTGCAGCTGTGCCGTATACGGACGTATGGTGCTATAAGCCGGTGCAATTCTATCCGGGTAAACACCCATGTGAGAAACCTGCCGATATGTTGCGTGACATCATCAATGCCAGCAGCAGGCCAGGTGATGTGGTGGCAGATTTCTTTATGGGGTCTGGTTCAACAATCAAAGCTGCATTGGCACTAGGACGCGGGGCGATTGGTGTTGAACTGGAGTTGAAACGATTTGAACAAACTAGAATGGAAATTTGTACAAAAATGTCTCGTGTAGACATATTTAAATGAGAACATTTAATGCTTTATCTCGGTTAATCAATAAAAAATCATTCAGTTCCATCAAAGCATGTTGGAAGATATTTTTTTAAATGATTAGGGATAATGCAAATGGAAAAAAATTTTTTAGGCTTGGCTGAAGATAAATTTGGCGATTGCATTTCAATGAATTTAACTCAGGTTAGCGGAGTTAAGGTTACATTTTTAGGTGATTTTAACGGCGGTGACGCATCTATAACCTTCGGAAATTCTGGTTTGGTTTCACCTTTCAGCGTGGTGGGTATTCAAGGTGATAATTCCGTTCAGTTGGTCAATAGTGCTGGTCAAGTCGCGTGGACCCTGCATGGTGAAAGGAGCACTCAATCGGAGATGGGTACCGATGGAATCAAATTCTTCCCAGATCTTCCTTTGGCTCAGGAGCAGACGTTACGTCTTGCTCGTCCACGTATGGCCACGGAATATAGTGCTCACTACAAGCTAAGAGTTAATTGCTTGTCAATATAACCAAGGTTTCAATGAGTCCTTTTCTAAGCCCACTTTTGGTGGGCTTTTTTTAGCCCAAAAGGTGGCTGTATGCTTGAAAAAGAACCTGGCCTGCTCGGATGGTTATCAGCTACCGGTGCATGGTTGCTTAGCCACCCCTACGCCAGCTGGGGAAGCCTAACAGCCTTCCTCGCTGCGTTATGGTCTGCCTTGAAAGACGGTAAAGGCTGGTGTGCTTCAACATTCGCTGGAGTGCTGGCAATCGCAATCACTTTAAGTGTGCTGGCCGTCATGCGTAAGACTGGCTTACACGAAGAGTGGATGCCATTGGTTGGCATGCTGGTCGGTTTTATCGGTGCGGATCGTATTCGTGCTGCTGTAGTTGGAGCGTGGGACTCACGCAAAATTCATTTGAAAGGAGATGACAAAAATGGGTGATATTTCCCCGCATTTTAACCGCAGTGAATTTGCATGTAAGTGCGGCTGTGGATTTTCTGCTGTAGATAAGGAGCTTAACGCTGTTCTGGAAGATGTACGAACGCATTTCAATTCCCCGCTTGTGATTGACTGCGCTTGCCGCTGCCCATCACATAACGCAGATGTAGGTGGGGTTGCTGATAGCCAGCACGTATATGGTATGGCAGCTGATATCAAGGTTAATGGTGTTAGCCCTGACGACGTGGCCAGCTATATTGAAAAGGCACACCCAAATGGTGGTGTTGGTCGATATGACACTTTCACGCATGTTGATGTTCGAGGTTACTCTGCCCGTTGGAATGGATAAACCGGCTTTACTGGCCGGTTTTGAGTTTTAACGCTTACTGTCTGGAGTGCGTTTTACAGGTACCCAAGAGCTGTTGGGGTTCTGTGTTGGTGGTGCTTTTGTGTTATCCGCAATGGTGGAAAAGTTGTCCTTTTTACCACCACGGGGACCTTGCTCTTGGTAAATCCCACCATTTTTACCTGTGCTCTGACCTGGTTTTAATGCCATTTTTATATTTCCAATGAGCACCACGAATTGTGGCAATAAAAATATGGTGCTGAAAGTTAATCGTTTCAATAGTCAGTAATAAAATAAGAGATAAAAATACAAATATATAAACATTCTTATTTGTATTTAATTAATGAATTTGATTTAAATTACCCGAGGTAAATAAATGAAGAGATCCATAATCGCATTAATTTGCGTGGTTTCTGCCTGTGTGCTATCTGGCTGCACCAGTGACCAGCTCAAATCGGAACAAAAAGCCGAACGTGAAGCCATGAGCGCTAAACAAACCGCTGATCGCAAGGCAGAGCACGCCGAAGTCGCGTTGGCAACATCTACTGCAACAACGGCAGCAGCCGCTGCAAATCTGGCTGCTAAGAAACAAGAGCAGAAGCAAGCCGATGCAGACCTTCAGCAATTAATCTGCCCTGAATCGGATCCAGCACCGGCTCAATAATCACTACAGGGTGTCATTACGATGGCGCCCGAGAGTGACTATTGTGGAGTGTTATGCGATGAGCCGTAAAGAGCCAACCCCCTGCCCGCAAACCGTGAGGAAGCGAAGCTACTCAGACCTGTACAGGCACCGGCAGGACCACCAGCCCGGTAGCGGTTTGATTTTCCCAAGGTACTCCCGGCGGGGTGGCTGCTCCACGGGGGCGACTGACCGCGGGGAACGGCTAGTTTTTTGCATTTTATTGGCTTCATCATCATGTAGTTAATGTATTGATTTTGCTTGTTATTATATTTTAAGGATGTCGAAATGATTATTTTGTGTTCATCATCATGGATAACGAACTAAAGAATTTCCGCCTCAACATCAACCAGCTTGCGGCTATGACGGATCTGCACCGACAGACCATCGCCAGTAGGTTGTCAAACGTTCCTCTGGCGCCAGGCAGTAATCCGAAATTAAAACTCTATTCGGTTCTCGATCTTCTGGTCGTGCTGCTGAGCCGTACTGCTGACCCGGCACAGATAAAAGTTGATGAAATGTTGCCACCCGATCGCAAAGCGTGGTTTCAGTCTGAGCGCGAGCGGCTCAAGTTCGAGCAGGAGACGTCGCAGCTTATCCCTGCCAGTGAGGTAATGCGGGAATTTTCATCCATGGCAAAGGCCATGGTCCAGGTGCTGGAAACGCTGCCCGATATTCTGGAGCGCGACTGTGGTTTACAACCTTCCGCAGTATCCCGCGTTCAGTCTGTTATCGATGACCTGCGGGATCAGGTAGCGCAGCGGGTCTTTGATGCTGACATAGCTGATGAGGAGGATGATCCACAGGAGGTATAATGCTGAATCAGGCAACGGCCAGCAGGGCGAGGAAAAATATCGCCGGCATTATCCGGGCACCCCGGCGTATGCCGGTTGCTGATGCGGTCGCACAGTTCATGCGTGTGCCCATGGGCGCGGGCAACTCAGTCCCATGGGATCCGCTGGTGGCGCCCTACGTCATCGAGCCGATGAATTGTCTGACCTCCCGAGAATATGACGCGGTGATTTTTATAGGGCCAGCGCGTACGGGTAAAACTATCGGGTTAATTGACGGATGGGTGGTTTACAACATTATCTGTGACCCGGCCGACATGCTGATTATCCAGATGACGGAAGAGAAAGCGCGTGAACACTCGAAGAAACGCCTGGCCCGAACGTTTCGATCAAGTCCCGAGGTGGTTAAGCGACTCAGCCCTAACCGTAACGACAACAACGTATACGACCGGACCTTCCTCGCGGGCAACTACCTGAAAATTGGTTGGCCGTCCGTCAACATCATGTCGTCGTCAGATTATAAGTGCGTGGCGCTGACTGATTATGATCGCTTCCCCGAGAATATTGACGGAGAGGGCGATGCATTTTCTCTGGCTTCAAAGCGTACAACAACTTTTATGTCGTCCGGTATGACGCTGGTGGAGAGCTCTCCCGGACGTGATGTTGTTGATGTCAAATGGCGACGTCGCACGCCGCATGAAGCCCCGCCTGCTACCGGGATCCTTTCACTGTACAACCGTGGTGACCGCCGACGCTGGTACTGGCCATGCCCGCACTGCGATGAATACTTCCAGCCCATTGGCGATACCGTTGCTGGCTATCATGATCTCCATGATCCGGTGCTGGCGAGCGAGGCTGCATATGTCCAGTGTCCGTACTGTGCCGGGAAGATCAACCCGGAGCAAAAGCGTGAGCTCAACGGTCTTGGCGTCTGGTTACGTGATGGCGAGACTATCGATGCGGGTGGCAAGCGTGGTGGAGAGCCGCGACGCTCTCGAATTGCATCATTCTGGATGGAAGGACCCGCAGCGGCCTATCAGACCCTCTCCCAGCTTGTCTATAAACGCCTGACCGCAGAGCAGGATTACGAGGCGACAGGCAGCGAAGAAACCCTGAAAACCGTCATTAATACCGACTGGGGGCAACCCTACCTGCCACGTTCGGCAATGGACCAGCGGCAAAGCGATGAACTGATGGCGCGCGCCGAAGATTATGGCAAGCGCCTGGTACCGCCAGAAGTGCGCTTTATCGTGGCCACCGTGGATGTGCAGGGCGGGAAAAAGCGACGTTTCGTTGTGCAGATGATTGGTTATGGCCAGCACGGTGAGCGCTGGCTGATTGACCGTTACAACATTAAAACGTCGCTGCGATGTGATGCCCATGGCGAGGCGTTGCCCGTAGATCCGGGTGGCTATCCCGAAGACTGGGATCTGCTTATCTCCGATGTTCTTGAGAAAGAGTACGCGCTGGAAACCGATCCAAGCCGCACCTTGCCGGTGTTATGCATGGCGGTGGATAGTGGCGGCGAAGATGGCGTGACGGATAACGCCTACAAGTTCTGGCGCCGCTGCAGGCGTAACGGTGATGGAAAGCGTGTGTATCTCTTTAAGGGCGACAGCTCAACCCGGGCAAAACTCATCACCCGCACCTACCCGGACAACACCAACCGAAGCGACCGCAAAGCGGGTGCGCGCGGCGATGTGCCTCTTTATCTGTTACAGACGGACAAGCTCAAAGACAGCATTCACAACAACCTGAAGCGAGAGACCGCCGGGCCGGGATTCATCCATTTTCCCGACTGGATCGGGGAGTGGTTTTATGACGAGCTGACCTACGAGGTGCGAGCAACCGACGGCAAATGGCGTAAGCCCGGCAACGGCGCGAATGAGGCGCTGGATCTGTTTTGCTACGGTCATGCGCTGGCGGTTCTGCGGGGATATGAGCGAATCAAAGACTGGAGTAAACCGCCATCCTGGGCAATGTCTCAGCATTTATCCGCTGCTCCTGGCGGCCCCGCAAAAACGAAGCCGCCAGAAAAAGCCGGACGGCAGCCGGTGAATCAGGTTTCGAGCGGCCAATTAAAGAAAGGAAAAAGGATGCAGGTGACTAAGTGAACATTGCAGAAGTAAAAGCCATGCGTGACAAGGTGCTTAAGGCCTATACCGACGCTCTTGATGCTGAAAGCATGGGGATGAACGGTCGTAACCTGACGCGCCAGAGCCTGGATTCGCTAAAAACCCAGTACGAATACTGGGATCGCAAATATCGACAGGCTCTCGGAAAAGCGAAGCCTTATTCGCTGGTTAATTTTACGGGGCGCAAATGAACCTGATCACCAAAGCAGTATCCCTTTTTTCTCCGGGCTGGGCCGCACGCAGGTTGCGCGCCGAGATACAGGTTCAGGCGTATGAAGCCGCGAGGCCAACACGGACGCACGCTGCACGACGTGAGAGCCGAAGTGCTAATACCGCCATCTTTGCTGCCGGCGCATCTATCCGCGAGCAGGCGCGATGGCTGGATGAAAACCACGATATAGCCATCGGGATCCTCGACAAGCTGGAAGAGCGGGTTGTTGGTGCGCGCGGGATTCAGATAGAGCCGCAGCCACTGAGTGCTGACGGGAAGGTTCACGAGCAATTCGCCGCGCTAATATCTGCTGCCTGGGAGCGGTGGGCGGAATCACCTGAAGTCACTGGAAGCTTCAGCCTGGCAGAAGCGGAGCGCCTAATGCTGCGTTCTGCTGTCCGGGATGGCGAGGTGTTCACGCAGCTGATCCGCGGCCCGGTGAAAGGCGTCAGTTACAACAGCAATGTGCAGTTTTCTTTTGAAATGCTCGAAGCTGATTTCGTCCCTCTCAATCTAACGGGTGCCAACGAAGGCTTTAACACCATCCAGGGCGTTAATGTAAATGCCTGGGGTCGGGCGCTGTCCTACAACGTTTATAAGTTTCATCCTCAGAGCGGTCTGGGCGCGAGTCAGACCAAAATCATCCCGGCTGAACGCATGCTGCATCTCGCCATGCGAAAGCGCCTGCACCAGGTGCGCGGAATGTCCATTTTTGCGGGAGTTCTGCAGCGTCTTTCCGATGTGAAAGAGTACGAAGATTCGGAGCGTATCGCTGCGCGGATAGCGGCTTCGCTCGGGTTTTTTATTAAGCGTGGTGATGGTTCGGTTTATGCGGATGATGCCAGCGACTGGCAGAAACCCGACAAAGAAAATCGCGATTTTGAAATGTCAGCGGGCATGATTTATGACGGGCTGGCCCCAGGCGAAGAGCTTGAAATGCTGGAGTCAAACCGACCGAACACCAACATGCTTGGGTTTCGAAGCGGTCAGCTACGTGCAGCTGCAGCAGGAACGCGTACGGGTTATTCATCGATTGCTCGTGATTACAACGGCACCTACAGCGCCCAGCGACAAGAGCTGGTGGAAAGCTTCGAGGGGTATGGCGTCCTGCAGGAGTGGTTTGTTTCACGCACAGCCCGCCCTCTGTACCGCGAATGGCTGAAAATGTTCCTGCTCAGCGGCGTTGAAATCCCGTCCGATATTGATCCTGATTCGCTCTACAACGCGACCTATATGGCTCCGGTTATGCCATGGATTGATCCGGTAAAAGAAGGCGACGCCTGGAAAACCCAGATCCGCGGCGGCGCAGCCACCGAGGCCGAGTGGATCAGGGCGCGTGGACTTAGCCCGCGACAGGTTAAATCACAACGTATGCGGGAGATTGATTTCAACCGTGATCACGATCTGGTGTTCGACACCGACCCCGCTAATGACAAAGGAAGCACTCCGAATGAGCAAGCGACAAACAATGCTGGTGGCACCGCAAGCCAGCGGCCAGATCCAGGCGATGAATAATCACTGGTACGAAATCCGGGCGGCGGCCAACAGTTCTCCGGGTGAAATTCACATTTACGATCAGATTGGCGGTTGGGGTATCTCAGCCAGCCGTTTTCTCAGAGAGGTCAGCGAAGCTGGCCTTTTTAATGCCTCGCAGGTGGATATCCGTATTCATTCACCGGGTGGCAGCACCCTGGATGGCTTTGCCATTTTCAACACTTTAAAGCGCTTGTCCGGTTCGGTGAGCGTATACGTCGACGGCATCGCGGCATCCATGGCGTCGGTCATCGCCATGCTGCCCGGTGCGACGGTCCACATCCCATCAAACGCCTTCATTATGATCCATAACCCATGGGGCGGAGCGATGGGGGAGGCGTCAGACCTGCGGGATTATGCAGATCTTCTGGATAAGAACGCCAAAAACATGCTCGACGCGTATGCCGAAAAAACAGGCCTGCCGCGCGAGGAACTGGAGACCATGATGAGCGAGGAAACCTGGATGACGGGTGCCGAAGCTGTTGAAAAGGGTTTCGCCGATGTGTTGCTACCAGAAATGGCGATGGCGGCATGTATCAACGATAACGTGACAAAGGAGTTTTCAAAAATGCCAAAGGCAGCACAAACATGGTTCGCACCACGCGCAACGGGTAGTCAGCAACAACAGCAACCTCAGACGCCGACGACTCCTGCGCAGATTGATATGACTGCACTGGCCCAGCAGATGCAGCAGCAAATGCAGGCGCGCGAGACAGAGCGTCGCACTGCAATATCAGGGGTATTTTCTGCATTTGCTAATCATCCCGGCATTTCAGAACTTCAGGCTGCATGTATTACCGATCAGTTCTGCGACGCTGGCGCTGCGCAGCAAAAGCTGCTGGCGAAGCTTGCAGAGGATACGACGTCCATTTCAGGCAGTTATGCGCATATCCATGCAGGCAACGGCAATATTGTTGGGGATTCTGTCCGTAACGTGATTATGACGCGTGCTGGCTACGGCGAACGCCAGACGGACAACCAGTTCAATGGCATGTCTCTTATGGAGCTGGCTCGTGCATCGCTTTCTCACCGAAATATTGGTGTTGCCAGCCTCGATCGTATGGGCATCGTGGGCATGGCCTTTACCCACAGCAGCAGCGATTTTGCTTATATTCTGATGGATGTGGCGAACAAGTCAGCGCTGGCGGGCTGGGATGATGCCGATGAAACGTTTGATATCTGGACACGCACGGGTGAACTTCCCGACTTTAAGCCAGGGCATCGCGTAGGGATGGAAGCCTTCCCGAGTCTGCGCCAGGTGCGTGCTGGTGCGGAATATAAATATGCCACGCTGAGTGATACTGGCGCATCGATCGCGCTGGCCACTTACGGGGAACTGTTCAGCATCGATCGCCAGGCCATTATTAATGATGACATGAGCTTTATTACCCGCATCCCGCAGTCTATGGGGCGCGCGGCAAAGGCAACGGTCGGGGATCTGGTTTATGCGGTGTTAACCGGGAATCCTGAATTTAACGGGTCGTCACTTTTCAGTGCCGAACGTGACAACCTGGTGGACGGTGAGTTATCTGTCGACACCCTGGCTGATGCCCGCTCACAGATGAAACGTCAGAAATCTGGCACGCGCACGCTCAATATCTCCCCCGCGTTCTTACTGGTGCCAACGCTCCAGGAGGCTTATGCCGATCAGATTATCCACTCGACATCAGTACCGGGTGCGGATGCTAACTCTGGCATTAAAAACCCAGTACTGAACATGGCTACGATTGTTGCGGAGCCGCGCCTTGATGATGCAGACGAAGATGCCTGGTATCTGACTGCTGCCAAAGGGCGAGACACCATTGAGGTGGCTTACCTTGACGGTAACGCCGCGCCAACAGTTGAAAGCACCTCCGGATTCACTGTTGATGGAGTGACCATGAAAGTGCGCATCGATGCGGGTGTGGCACCGATGGATTATCGCGGTCTGCTGAAATCAACGGGCAAATAACCAGCGGGGCTTCGGCCCCCTTTTGTGAGAACAATCATGGCTAAAAACTATTACGAAGACGGCAAGACAATGGACTGGTCCAACAGTACCGGCACGAATTATAAATCGGGCGATCCGGTTCCCGTGGGGGCGGTGACGGGGGTGGCGCACGACGATATTCCTGATGGATCGGACGGCGTCCTGCACATGTGTGGCGTCTGGGTGCTACCGAAAAACGGTGCAGATACATGGGATCGTGGCGAGAAGCTGTACCTAATTCCCGCATCAGGTCTGGTAACAAACGCATCTGATGATGGTGCTGGTGGTGATCCGTACCCGGTTGCGGGTATTGCCTGGGTTTCAATCAATCCTGCCGATACTGAGTGCCGGGTTCGTCTGGAATACTGATATGGATTTTAATTCGCTGATGGCTTCGGCGGATGATGTCCTGATCTCCACCTTCAATATTGAGGGTGGAGTAACCCTCTGGCCGGGTGAGCCACGGGAAGTGCAGATAGAGGCGATTTTTGATAATGATTTCGCCCGAACGGACATACCGGACGGCGGGAAAATTATGGGTAGCGATCCCTCTTTCACCGCGCATGACAGAGACATCATCGGTCTGAAAAAAAACGATGCTTTGTTGATATCGGGCAGCCTCTGGTATGCGAAAGAGCCACAACCGGACGGTACCGGGATCACGCGCGTATTCCTTTCAAAGTATCAAAAATCCTCTTTTGATAGACCCGGGAGTCGCCTGTGAGTGGATTCACTATCGATATTGCTCAGCTGCGCGCGGTGCAGGCAGCGGTTGGGGCAACAGAGTCACAGTTTATTGCTGCTTACCATAAGGCGCTGAAACAAACTACGGCCCGGTTATATAAAGCATCCACCGCGCTGATGATCAACACCGTGGGCGCAAAAGGAAAGCAGATAACGCAACGTCGCGTGCGGGCTTTTGTTTCAAAGGTGTCACGGGATAAGCCGGGTGGTGGCAAAATCTGGTTTGGCCTGAACGACATGCCCGTAAGTACCCTGAAGGGTTCAATGCGTAATCCTCGTAAAGTTAAACGCCGTCGTGACGAAAAAGGTCGTTTTGTAAAATCAAAGGGTGCGCGTGGGGCGACGTTTATCCCTAAGTCCTCATCACTTTCACCATCTTCTTTCCCCAACTCGTTTGTCGCCACCGTGAAGGGCAAGAGGTCGATTTATATTCGCCAGGCAAATGGATTTTTGACAGAGGCGCGGGAGCCAGTTTACGACCCGATGGTTGGTGCTATAGGCGGGGATATTTTTCCGCAAGCCGGCGAGATGTTGCTGGACTATTTTACCAAAGATATTAATGGGCGCGTGGCGGGGAATGTTCATCTGAATAGTAAAGGAAAACGGGCATGAATGGCATTTTCTGGCTGGATGAGTATCAGGATGCTGTATTTGCAGAGCTCAAAAAAATTCCCTGGGCCAAAACGACAGGCATTTATCCGGAATTGCCAGACGGTTTTCCCACTCCGGCAGTCTTCTTTGATGTGTCCGGCTGGGAGCGTTCTGGCAGTGAGATAGGGGGCAATGTCACGCTCGAGCTTACCTGCAATCTTTATATTCTTCGTAGTTTTGTGTCAGCGGGTGGACAGGATGAGGAAGAGCGTGGCGTAACTGAAACACAGGTCCGCAACGCAGCTCTAAAGATGTCCGACTGGATCCATGGTCGTCAGTTCGGTAACGGGAGCGCGCCTGCTGCTCTGGTATCTGCTGAACCCATGGTGTGGGAAAAAGGTGAATCGGCGCCGGAGCATGCCATCTGGGGTGTCACTTTCACCCAGAGGTTGCCTGTGGGTGCCGACCCGTTTGAGGAGCCTGACGCACCTGTGCTGAAAGAGTTCTGGCTGGGGATCTTCCCTGATGTGGGACCAGAACACGCCGACGACTATATCCTCGTTGCAAAATCGGAGGAGAGTTAATGGCTGTTTATCGTGGTTGCCGGCTGTTTATGAACAGCTTCGAAATTGCCGATTCAGTGACGTATTCCCCACCAGAAATATCTATCGAGCGGGCCTGGTTCAAAGCTGGCGGAATGAATGCACCCATCCCCATTGACCGGGGGACGAAGGCGATGACGGCTTCCTATAAGGTTCAGGGGCCGACCGCTGCATCGTTTCTGTTTCTTGGC
Source organism: Buttiauxella agrestis (assembly GCF_900446255.1). Taxonomy (NCBI): domain Bacteria; kingdom Pseudomonadati; phylum Pseudomonadota; class Gammaproteobacteria; order Enterobacterales; family Enterobacteriaceae; genus Buttiauxella; species Buttiauxella agrestis. The sequence goes on from NZ_UIGI01000001.1 coordinate 1,866,397, forward strand.
ATTATCCCTGGCGTGACCGCACGTCTGACCGTTCGACGTGCCTATCGTGGGATTGAAGGTGTCGATTATCTGGAAGAAGAAATCGAAGGATTTATCGATACCATCCACGCCGACGAGCATGGAAACGACAATAAAATCGATGTTGGCCATACGATGACGCTATCGGTCAACTACTACAAAATCTCGGCAAACGGGATTATTCCCCTGCTGGAAATTAACCCGATCCTCGGTCTGCGCAAGGTCTGCGGGATAAATGTCCTGGGGATACCTGCCAACTTTATGAGCCTCATCCTATGAATATTGATCCGCTGGCGCTGATAGGCGCGAATATTCGCGAGCAGACGGAAAATTATCTCGATCAGCTCCCACCGCTCATGATGTGGGGCGATTTCATTTTCCAGCTGAGCACGCTGGCTTACAGCAAACTGACGGTTCAGGACTCCTGGAACTGGGTGGCGCAGGGGCGGTTTGGCAAGCGAGAGACGCTCCAGTACACCGGCAAAAAATCGCCGACCATTAAATTCGATTGTGAGCTCTATTCTGAGCTCGTTAACTCCTCTTTGCTGACTCGCGGACTGCAGCGCTACGGATTGCTGCAGGATGTGGCTGTCGACCCTGTAGAGCATCTGCGGCTGCAGGGCGATTTGAAAGCGCCCTGCATGCTCGTTACCGGCGCGGGAAAAGTGATGGGATTTTGGGTCCTCACGGGTCTGGATCAGACGATTGATGAGTTTAAACCGAACAGTCACGCCAAACACCAGACAATCAGTCTGTCCATGCAGTTTTATGGCCCTCGCCTTAACGAAAGTGATGCCGTTCCTGAGTTTGCCTCGCTCGGCTTTACGAGCAAAGAGAGCAAGATGCAGGACGCCCTGAAAAAGATGAACGACTTCCTGGAGGAACACGGTGTCGGCTGACTATACCCTTGCGGACTTATCCCGCCGTGTCTCTCAGATGCTGAGGCGCGGAACCATTCACAGCGTGCAGGCAAAGCCGCCGCGCTGCCGTGTTTCGTTCGGCACCGACCCATTAAGCGGGGAAGAGCATAAAACAGACTGGCTGCTCTGGTTCGCGCATGCAGACAGTGAGCGACAGGACTGGAGTATGCCTGCCGTGGGCGCGCCTGCGCTGGTGCTGAGCGTCGGCGGGGAACCGACCGGCGGGATAGTTTTCTCCGGCCTGCTGACTGACGACCAGACGCCGCCGTCAGACAATCCAAACCAACACGTTACTAAATATAGTGATGGCGCAACGGTGATGTATGACAGCAGCGCACATCAGGCGACAGTAACGCTCCCCGATGGCGGAAAAGTAACGGTCGTAGCCGCGGGTGGCATACTGCTGCAGGGCGATACGACGGTCGACGGCAACTTTACAGTCACTGGTGATTCGAAGGTCGATGGTAATTCTAAGGTCGATGGAAAGTCGGACGTCGACGGCGACATTATCGCGGGTGGTGATATCAAGGACAAAGGCGGCGCGTCTGGCTCGGTGCAGCAAATCCGCGAAACGTTCGACGACCACGACCATCCAGAAAATGGCGACGGTGGAGGCACGACAAGCCCACCAAACCAGAAAATGAACTGACCCGCTCCGGCTGGTTTTTTATTGGGGGAAGTATGCAGGGAATGAGCAGAACGAGCGGAAAACCGCTCTACAGCACAGACCATATTCGGCAATCAGTGACCGATATCCTCAGTACGCCGCTGCTTTCACGCCGGATGCTGCCGGAATACGGGAGCAATCTCCCGAATCTTGTTGATTACACCTCCGACCGTTCAACCGAAATCCGGGTCATTATGGCAACCGCCGTCGCGCTGGCCAGATGGGAACCGCGTATTCGTGTTGATTCAATCAATGCGGTGGAGGTGAGCGCGGGGAAAATATCGGTCACTATTGCGGCGACGGATATTGAATCCGGGCAGGGAATGCTGCTTGAGGATATAGAGATATGAGTGAAGTTATCGACCTGAGCCAGCTTCCGCCACCTGCTGTAATTGAAATGCCGGCATTTAAAGACCTGAAGGCGCAGCGGCTGGCAGAACTACAGGGATTAGATCCGACGTTTAACGCTTTGCTGGAAAGTGACCCGGCGATAAAATTGCTGGAAATTACGTGTTATCGCGAGATGGTGAGCGTTGGCCGGACGAACTCCGGGGTCTGGGCTGTCATGCTGGCGTATGCCAAAGGTGCTGACCTCGACCAGTTGGCCGCGAACTTTGATGTCTACCGTCTGACCATTATGCCAGAGGATGATACAACAATCCCGCCGACGCCGGCTGTGATGGAAGGCGACGATGCTTTTCGTCTGCGTATTCGCCTCAGCTGGTATGCACGCAATACCGCCGGTTCGACGCAGGCCTACGAGTATTTTTCACTGTCAGCTGATGGAACGGTCCTCGATGCAAAAGCCTACGGGCCGAATGATGATAGTTCTGTTTTACCTGGTCACGTTGAGGTTTACATCCTGAGCAGCGACGGCAGTGGTGTTCCCTCACAGGCGCTGCTCGATACAGTAAACGGGGTATTAAGCGGTGATTTTACCCGACCGTTGACGGATTACGTCCTGGTCAAACCGGCAACGCTCAAAGAGTACACCGTTACAGCGACGCTTGTTATTGGTGCAGGGCCGGATGCTACGACGGTTACTCAGGCAGCACAGGAAGCGATGCAGCGTTATGCGGACAGCGTTCATCGCATCGGCGTTCCCATGTCATTAGCCGGTGTTTACCGCGCGCTGAAGCAGCCGGGTGTGACGGACGTCGTGCTGAGCGACCCAACAGCAACGATAGCGGTCGGGAAGGGTGAGGCGAGTTATTGCACCGGAATAAATCTCGGAACGGATCTGCCAGGTATCAAGGAGGCTCCATGACGTTTCAGAGCCTACTCCCACCTAATGCCACTCAGGATGAGCTCGCGCAGGAGATGGTGCATAGCCATGTCGGCGACGTACTTTTCGATGTCCGTGACGTGAAAAACCCGGATACATGCCCGCCCGACATTCTGCCCTGGCTGGCATGGGAGTTCGGCGTCACGTGGTGGGACAACCAGTGGACCGAAGAGCAGAAGCGCAGCAACATCAAAAATGCCGCTGCAGTGAACAAAACACGCGGGACACTGGGAGCGGTTAAACAATCTCTCGCGTCAGTGGGTTACAGCATCAATGTTATCGAATGGTTCAGCGAAACTCCGCAGGCTGACCCTTACACCTTCCGTGTCGAAGTCATCGGCAACAGCATAACGAAAGACACCCTCGACAAAATTTACAGTCAGATCATTGATACAAAAAACTGTCGGAGCTGGCTTTCCTCCATCGATATCGGGCCAAACGACATTGCCGGCGTCTGCTACGTGGGCGGCGCGGTTGTGGCTACGCTAAAGGCAGAAATAGGGACGAGTGAATGAGCGATTTTTATGTGATTTTGACGGATGCCGGACAAGCACTGATGGCTGCAGCGACAGCGGGAGGTGCGCCGGTTGCTCTGTCTCAGTTCGGGGTCGATGACGGAAATGGTGCTGCCATTACGCCAGACCCGGCACAAACGACCCTGGTTAATGAAGTTTACCGGGGTGATATCAGTATCCTTTCAGCGACCGGAAATACGATTAAAGCGCAGCTGGTTATCCCGAAGGACTCCGGGGGGTACACCATCCAGGGATTCGGGTTGTACACCGATGACGGAACATTGTTCAGCATCTGTAATTTCCCGGCACAGGAGAAGCCGCTACCGTCCAGTGGGTACGCAGTGAAAATGGACACGGATTATTACCTGCAGGTCAGTGATACGTCAGTCGTGACGCTCCAGTTCGACGGCGACGATTATCTGACGCGGGAACAGGCCGACACGATTTATCTGCAAATCGGCAATAACCTGTCAGAAATAGCGGCAGCAGGTGCAGCAGCTCAGCAGGCGGCGCGGGATAATATTGATTTGGGTTCAGCAGCAACTCTTGACGCGCAAACATCAAAGGACGATGTAACGCCAGGGCGAGTCTTGGTTAATGGTAGCGCTATTGCTGTGCGGTCATTTCGTGCTTCAGGGGATGCGGGAGGTGATACGACTGACGCAAACAACCTTCCTG